>JAZKFT010000024.1:0-118969 GCA_040386335.1 Bacteroidota bacterium | reverse complement strand
TTTTTGCGTTTAAAACTTACCCCAGAACTTTCGTTCAGAGTACTGTTGTTTTCCATACTTTCAAAGATCTTTGTGATTGTTTGTTATTCCGATTTTTTATTTCGGAGTGCAAAGGTAAGAACCTCAACCAAACTACCAAATTTATTTTTTAAAATTTTCTACTTTTATTTTCGAAAACTTCAAGTTTTTGTCTGTTAAGAACTGCGCTTCTAAAAGCGGAGTGCAAAGATAGAGGCAGATTCTTATTGACCAAATTTTTCTTCCTTTTTTTTCAACTATTTTTTTTCTGGAAAAGAAATCAAATAATATTAAAATTTTAGAAATACATACCCTATAACGGATATGCAAATTTTATCATTTCTGCCATTTGTTAAGAACTAACCGCCTGGTGTTTTTCCGTTGCGGGGTGCAAATATAGGGTGGGATTTATTGCTGCCAAATCTTTTTATAAAATTTTTGCCACTCACTTTATAAAACTCAATACTGACAAGGGTTTCAAGCCAAAAATATTTTTAAAACAGTTTGGTTTAGGGCCGTAAACAAGGTTTTCTACCACTATCCAGGGTCAAAACCGGCCATTCGTTAACAGCTTTAACACTGGTGAAGTAACATACAGCTAAATTATTACCTAAATAGAAGGAAGTATTGTCATGTGTTTTTGATTATACCTGGCATGTACCCTCTGTAACAGGTATACCATATGTGCCGCGTCAATAGAAAAGAACATAAGGAACAGGAAGGCTTTAAATCAACCTCTAACCGGCTCAATACAAAATATATGTAGTGTAACCTGGTTACAATTACCTGCCTAATCACTGGTTCAAAATGATACCCCTGGGTTTTTACCCATAACCAGCCAACAACCATACCAAAGTTTAAATAGATAGAACTGTACACCTAGCCCACCAGGTTATAGTTATGCATTATCACCTTATTCTTCCTTTTTACCACTTCTATCCAACCATAAAGGGCTTTCAGGGCGGATGCCGGGATTTGACAGGGCTTGCATGGAAACAGCCCTCTGAAGGCTACTGGTTCCAAATTTTTTCTTTAGCTCATCGATGGCATTATAGAGCTTGGGCGTTTGGTCTGCTACCTGGAACAGGTTCAATTGCTGATTTTCGTGAATGAGGGCGCTGAAGCGTACACCTATTAGCCTTACAGGGCGGCCGGGTGTATGAAGCTGCTTAAACAACAATTTTGCCTGCGGGATCACTATGTGATCGGAAGAAGTATAGTCGATAACCGTTTGCCGGCTTACCGTTTCAAAGTTTTCGTACCGGATTTTTACGGTAAGACAGCCAGCCAGCATTTTTTCAGTACGCAATTCATGACAGATCTTCTCTAACAGTCTTGCTGTTTCCTGGAGCAGGAAAGCAACATCATGGGTATCTTTCTCAAAAGTGTTTTCACTACTGATACTTTTTTGTTCGTGAAAGGTGGAAATCGGACTATTATCTATACCATTCGCCTTTTGCCATAATGAAAGGCCACTTTTGCCTAACAGTTTTTGCAACTGTGGCATAGGAGTGTCGGCCATTTGCCCAATTGTAAAAATGCCCACTTTATGCAATGTTTCGGCGGTATTTTGGCCAACCATCGGCATTTTCTCGATTTTCATCGGTGCCAAATAGCTTTTTTCGGTACCATGCAGTATCTCTATCTCACCATTTGGCTTGGCCTCATTGGTAGCTATTTTGCTGATGAGCTTATTAGAAGCAAGAGCAAATGAAACCGGGAGGTTGGTCTCTGCTATTATTTGTTGCTTTAACTCCCTGGTATATTGATAACAGCCAAAGAATTTATCCATTCCGGTGAGGTCAACATAAAACTCATCGATACTGGCTTTTTCAACGACGGGCATTTTTTGCCTGATGATCTCTGTTACGATCCTACTGTACTTACTATAGTCGGCCATACTGCCTTTTACCACAATAGCCTGCGGGCATAAACGCAGGGCCTGCTTCATGGGCATGGCACTTTGTACACCGAACTTCCTGGTTTCGTAACTACACGCTGCTACCACTGCCCTATCGCTGTGGCCGCCAACAATTACAGGTTTGCCCACAAGCGTGCCGTCTTTAATTCGTTCAACGCTGACGAAGAAGGAATCGAGATCAAAGTGGGCTATATGCCGAAGAGGGTGCAAATGCGGATTTTTGTGCTTCCGCAAATTACTATAATTTTTAGTTTGCTTCGCAGTAAAGGCTGCATTTCATATTGTCGCTTATTTATTAATCCAGTGGGACTACATGTCAGTAGAAAAAGTTGCAGGGTTATTTACTCCCGTACGCACGAACCCGAAGCCGGGTAGCCACGACGTGGCATTTTTGCAAAACGTGGATGTCATGCTACAAACAGGTAGTGCCTATGGTACATATCTGCGATCACTTTTTATTTACTGCAATTCCTCGTATTGGAAAGAAAAAGACTTTTCTGCCGGTTGATGGGTTAGGACACAGTTAAGGGTTCCGACACCTTAAATAATTTTTAGGCTAAATACAGATCCAACAGACCTTCGGGAAGGGTAACATGTATTTGCTTTTTGACCCTATCTATCTGCAGGAGCGAGTCCTGGTGCAAGGGTATCAGGGCTTCTTTGCTACCAATAGCTACAGTGCAAAGTACCTGGTGGGGTTGTTCTATTATTTCAGTAATGACACCAATTGGCTTTTCATCTTCTACTACTAAAAAGCCAATAAAGGAAATGGGGGCGGATTGGCTGGCCTGCTTCCCAAAGTCTTCATTTGTGAGCCAAATTGTTTTTTGATTGAACTTTCTTGCAGCTTCCGGGCTGCTGATATCTTCCAGTTTGATCAGTATTTCCGTTTCTGTCCTGGCCCTGGCTTCTTCAATAAACCATGGCATGTAGACATTTTTGGATTCTTCAATAAAAAGAGCCTTTACGCCTTTGAGGCTCGTTTTTTTACCCAATGCGTGTTTCAGGATCAATTCTCCCCTGAGGCCATGAACGGCTACGAATTTGCCTATGGAAATATAGTTTGACACTGTTGGGATTTAGGTATTAGGGACTGGGGATTAGAGATTAGGAAGTGATTAAAACAAAAAAGTCCTGAAACGAATCCAGGACTTTTTTGATAAGCTTTTTTGAAACATTCATCAATTATGCTTCGGCAGGTGTGCTGGTTTCGCTGGCAGGAGCAGCTTCAACAGGTGCTTCTACTTTTCTAACCGGCGGCACATACCTCTTTGGTGCCCTTGATTTACGATGTTCTTCCTGGCGACGCTTGCTGTTAGCTTCGTGCTCATCATGCCAGGTCTGGAATTTGGTCATGGCTGTTGCATCATCAAACAAGCCAAGTTTTACTCCACGTAACAGGTGCTTCAGGTATAGAACACCTTTAAAGCTGAGGATACGACGAACAGTATCAGTTGGTTGAGCACCTTTGTGCAACCAATCCAATGCTTTCTGACGATCTACCTGGATAGTGGCGGGAACAGTTAACGGATTGTACGTTCCGATTTTTTGGATGAATTTACCATCCCTGGGGGCTCTCGCATCTGCAACTACAATAAAGTAGAAGGGACGCTTCTTAGAGCCGTGGCGCTGTAAGCGGATTTTTACTGGCATCTTAAATTAAAATTTTGAATGCGGTTATGAAATGTGGTTTAAAAAAACCATTGTGAGCAGCGAAAATAAGGCAATCACATAAACTGCCAAATTGTGATTGTAAAAATTCTGTAAAAGCTGGCCGGTCAACCGTCTACGATCGACCGTTGACCGATTAGAATCTGTGACAGGCATCATCTTTTACCCATCATCTTGCCGCCCATAGGCATTTTATTCATCATTTTCATCATGCCTTTCATTTGCTCGAATTGCTTTAGAAAAGCATTTAGTTCGTTCATATCTTTCCCGGCACCTTTGGCAATACGGGTTTTCCGGCTCGGATTGATGCTGTCGGGATTCGCTCTTTCGTAGGGTGTCATGGAGTGAATAAGGGCTTCAATTCCTTTAAAAGCATCATCTTTTACTTCCACATCCTTTAATTGTTTGCCCACGCCCGGTATCATGCCCATCAGGTCTTTTAGGTTCCCCATTTTCTTTATCTGCTGGATCTGGACCAGGAAGTCTTCAAAATCGAACTGGTTCTTGCGGATCTTCTTCTCCAGCTTTTTTGCCTGTTCTTCGTCAAATTGCTCCTGTGCTTTTTCTACCAAACTGGTAATATCACCCATTCCCAGGATACGCTGCGCCATACGTTCAGGATAGAAAACATCCAGCGTATCCATCTTTTCGCCCTGGCTTACAAACTTAATAGGCTTTGTAACGGTATATTTAATGGAAAGGGCTGCCCCTCCCCGTGTATCACCATCCATCTTTGTGAGGACTACGCCACTGAAATCCAGGCGGTCGTTGAACGCCTTGGCGGTGTTCACTGCATCCTGCCCGGTCATGGAATCTACAACAAACAATATTTCAGTAGGGTTTACCGCAGCCTTGATATTGGCTACCTCCGTCATCATCGCTTCATCCACCGCCAAACGGCCGGCCGTATCTATAATAACGACATTCTTATTTTTAGACCTTGCTTCTTTTATCGCATTCTGCACAATTGAAACAACATCTTTATTATCGGGCTCACTATATACATCTACATGCACCTGTTCGCCCAATACCTTTAATTGCTCTATCGCCGCCGGCCGGTACACGTCGGCCGCCACCAGCAAGGGGCTTTTTCCCCTTTTTGTTTTGAGATAATTAGCCAGTTTGCCGCTAAAGGTGGTTTTACCACTACCCTGCAGGCCTGCAACCAACACAATAGCAGGATTACCATTCGCATTAAATTCACTGGCTTCACCACCCATCAGTTCCGCCAGTTCGTCTTTAACGATCTTTACCATCAACTGTCCCGGGCTGATGGAATTGATCACCTTTTCACCGGTAGCCTTATCCTTTACCTTATCGGTAAAATCTTTGGCTATCTTATAGTTTACGTCGGCATCTATCAGGGCACGGCGAATATCTTTTACCGTGTTGGCAATATTTAATTCGTTGATACGGCTTTGGCCTTTAATACTTTTAAAGGCTGATTCGAGTTTCTCACTTAAACTTTCAAACATAATCCGGAACTGTTTTTTAGGATTGCAAAAATCTGTTTTTTATGGATATCAGCAGCAATTAAAAACGCCCACCGAATAGTGGGCGTTTTTGAGCTTACTTCCATCTATTATTCAACTAATGAACGCTTGTCGCTTGTTTTCTGGTATTCTGTAGCATTCATACCGAATTTCTCACGAAAGCACTTGCGGAAATGCGACAGGTCCCGGAATCCTACGGCATACCCCACTTCCGAAACATTTAAACTTTTCTGATCCAAAAGCTGGGCTGCCCGTTTTAGCCGGATATCGCGAATGAATTCCTTAATTGTCATACCCGTCAAGGCTGACAATTTGCGATACATCTGCATGCGGCTTACGCCCATTTGTTTTGAGAACGTTTCTATATCAAGATCTGTATCGGAAATATTTTTTTCCACTACTTCAACCGCATTGAGCAAAAACAGTTCATCAGGAGAACTGACCGTGACATTTGTGGGTGAAATAATTAATTCGCCGGCATATTTCTTACGCATGGAATTACGCAACGATAGCAGGTTCTCTATTTTTGTTTGAAGGATCGAAATATCGAAGGGCTTGGTGATATAATCGTCAGCGCCGCTGGAGAGCCCTTCGATGGTATGTTGCTTCGAGGACAATGCCGTTAGCAAAAGGATCGGTATATGCGATGTGTACTCGTCCGCTTTCAACTTTCTGCACAATTCGTTCCCGTCCATCAGGGGCATCATTACATCCGACAAGATGATATCTGGCAACAATTTCTGCGCCAGCCGCAGTCCCTCTACCCCATCTGCTGCTTCTTCTATATAAAACTGGGATTCAAAATTAACCCGTATAAACTGCCTTACATCGGCGTTATCATCTACTACCAGGAGGATATTTTCAGTGAGTAGCTCTTTTTTATGTAGTCCATCATTTTCTGTACTGGCAGGATGTGCCTCAATAGTAGTCAATGCGGTTCCAGTTGGCTGGGCATATTCCCTGGTCAATGGCAACCGAACCGTGAAAGTTGTTCCTTTTCCCCGCTCGCTGTCTGCAAAAATTTCACCTTTGTGCAGCTTGACCAGTTCTCGGGTAAGTGCCAGGCCTATGCCTGTTCCTCCTTCGGTTTTATTCCCTGCCACCTGGAAAAACCGGTGAAAGATCCGGTCCCGGTTTTTTGCTTCAATACCAATGCCATTGTCTTTGACCACAATTTCTAAAAACTCATCGTGACTATCGAAGGATTTATCGACCGTTATTGTCATATATACGGATACGGTTCCATCTTTCGCGGTAAACTTGAAGGCATTGGAAAGCAGGTTGTTCAATATTTTCTCCAACTTATCAGCATCAAAATAAGCCAGCATGGTTTCATTAAAGGCACTAAAATTCAGCCGTATCCCTTTGTCCTCGGCCATCGATGAAAAGGAGTCAACGATTTCCCGAATAAAAGGAACCAAATCACCTCTTGTCAATTCCAGTTTGAGATTACCGGTTTCGAGTTTCCGGAAATCAAGCAATTGATTTACCAGTTTAAGCAGGGAATTGGCATTGCGGTACATAATGTCCACCTGGCTTTTGATGAGCTCCCTTGACATTTCAGTGTTTTTGATCCTTTCGAGCGGCCCGATGATCAATGTAAGCGGTGTGCGTATCTCATGAGAGACATTTGTAAAAAAGCTGAGTTTGATAGCATTTACATCATTCAATTGCTTCACTTTAATGCGTTCCAGGTCCAGTTGCTGCTTTATCCTTTCACGATTGACCTTGAACATAATAATCATATAAATTAAACCAAGCACAGCAAAAACAACGAGGAGATTAAACCACCAGGTCTTCCAGAACGGAGGTAATATGTTTATCCGAAGCTGTACACCTTCATTGTTCCATTCATGATCGTTGTTGGAAGCTGTAACCACGAACGTATATTGCCCGGGATCGAGGTTAGTGTAAGTAGCCGAATTTTTAAACCCGGCTTCATTCCAATCCTTGTCGAATCCAATTAGCTTAAATTTATACATGTTCTTTTCCGGCCTTACAAAATTGAGCGCGGCGAATTCCAGCGTAAGAATATTGTAATCGTAAGGAATGTCAATCTCTTTGGTTTCTGAAATACTATGGTGGAGAACGGCGAACTGGTCGTTAACATGTACCGGTTTATTGAAAATCTTTAAACCGGTCAGTACTACCGGGGGCAGGTAATGATTATTTATCACTTTGGCGGGATCGAAAAGATTGAACCCGTTCACGCCACCGAAAATCAGTTCTCCGGTGCTTAATTTATAAGCCGCCCCGTAGTGGAACTGGTTGTTTTGCAGGCCGTCCCTTTTATCAAAATTGGTGAAGGTTTCTTTTTCAGGGTCGAACATAGCCAGCCCGTTAGCTGTACTGAGCCATAGGTTTCGGCTATTGTCTTCCAGTATTTCAAACACCTGGTTGTTAGGCAGGCCATTTCTTTCGTCGTAATATTTTAATGGTCCATTATCCGCACCAAACAAAACAATGCCATTATTCCTGGTGGCCAGCCAATACCTGCCTTTTGTATCTTCATAGAAACAACTGCCCTGTTCTCTGAATGTGGTAATTGTTCCCACTCCTGGTTTAAATTTAGCCACCACGCTTTGTAATCCGAGCCACAAATGGCCTTTAGAATCCTCGCTGATCCAGGCCACCTGTTGGTTTTTGTTATTAATATTCTGGTGGACAAACCCATTGGTTTGTTCGTTGTACAAATCGAGCCCTCCATCCGTACCAGCCCAGATGTTCCCGGTTTTGTCCCTATGCAATGCCCATACGCTATTGTCCGACAAACTGGATGGATTCGTCGGATCATGACGAAGCTGGGTAAATCTTTTTGTTTTTATATTAAAAATACTGATCCCATCCTGGTCAGTCGCAACCCATACATTCCCCTTGCCGTCATCCATAAACGCTTTAATACCGTTACCCGCTACGGAATTGGCGCCGCCGGCAACGGGGTTCATGTAACTGAATTGTTCTGTCTTTCGGTCGAGTATATTAATGCCACCCTCCCCCGTACCTATCCAGACATTATTGCCTGAACTATCTGACCAGGCGGCATACACTTCATTGTTATTTAGATTTTTAGCATTGTTTCTCAGAGCGCTGTAGTGCTTAAATATTTGTCGCCCGGGCACCATCAGGCTGATGCCCCCGCGGGTAGATATCCAAAGGTTTTGTCCCGCATCTTTATATACATGGAGAACAGAACTGTTAACGAGGGATTTCTGTTCGTTTTCAACATTGCCAAACCAGCTGGCTGTTTTCTTTTGAGCATTATAAACATACAATCCGGCACGGCTGCCGATCCAGTACAATCCATTACCATCCCGCACTACCGAACGGATGGTGTTGCTCCATTCCCGGTTACCATCTAGTTGAATCTTTTCTATGTGCAGGGAGGTGGGATTGACCAGGAATAGCCCGTTATTATAAGTACCCACCCAAAGCATGCCACCAGGATCATTATAAATTTCCCATATTTCATCCTTTAATACAGGAAAATTGGAATAGGCACGGCTGAATTTCTTAGTGGACGGATCAAACAGATCCAGACCAGAATTGGTGCCGACCCACAGTTTTCCGACAGCATCAAATTGCAATACCCTTACATATGTGTCAGACGGGGAATCGGAGCTGTTAGCCACAAAGGGATACCATTCCACTTGTTTTGATCTTGGATCATACATTTTTATGCCGAGGTTGGTACCCAGCCACAAGCATCCATTTTTGTCCTCTGCTATTGCTTTCACCGAAGTGCCAATTCCCCTGGCAGAATCTGTGGAAAGTATATGCTCAAAGGTCTCCTGATCCCGGTTGAATCGGTTGAGTCCTCCCGATTCTGTGCCTATCCAGAGCGTTCCCTTTTTATCTTCGAATATCACCCTGGTAAGCAGGCCGGACAGGCTTGCCGAATCTGTGGGATCATTGCGAAAGGAGGTGAACTTATAACCGTCGTAGCGGCTAACGCCATGGTTGGTGGCAAACCACATATAACCGCGGCTATCCTGGAATGCCTGGTGAACAATGTTATTCGACAATCCATTTTCCAGTGTATAGTTCTCAAATACTACCCGGTCCGGTTGTGCGAAAACAGGCAGGCTTGTGGCCACCAGGGCGATAAAAAAGAAAATGGTCCGGCAAGCATGGTTCATGAGCAAACAAATTTAGAACTAAGTCTGGTCTGGTATTGCGGGTAGGGCAAAAGGATATTCGTAAAAGACATACCATGTCGGCAACTAACTGATCATTTAATCAAAGAAAGCCCTGTACAAATAAATCGTACAGGGCTCCTGGTTTTATAGGCTGCTTTATTGCTTACTTACTTTAAGTGTGGTGGTATTGGTTCCTCCTGTTACCCGAAGGTGATACAAGCCATTGGTAAGGGTTAGGTTAAGGGGCAATACAATATTGCCTTCTACCGCCCCGGGATTCCATTGTTTGATCAATTGGCCTGCACTGCTGTACAAGCTGACCGACAATTGACTCCTGCCGGGATTGCTCACCTGGAGAGCGATATGGTCGGTAACAGGGTTTTGCATGAGCTTCGCAAAATGGACACCTTGCATTCCCTGGATTTTCACCACCTGACTATAAGAGAAACGACCATCGAGGTCTATCATCTTCAGTCTGTAAAACAGTGTACCCGTTGCTTTTGAAGAATCTGTGAAACGATATTCCTGCTGGCCGGTAACATTAGCAGTCGCATGCACTTGCCCTACCCTGCTGAAACTGACTCCATCGTAACTCCTTTCGATTTCGAACTGTTTGAAATTTCGCTGGTTAGCGGTTTGCCAAACGAGGTTTGTATAAGCGCTACTGTTGCGGTGGCCAGAGAAAGAAAGCAACTGGATAGGCAGGGAGAGGTCATTGCCCATTAAATACAACAACGCATTTCTAACAATCGTTACACCATCTGCGGTTACCTGGGCATAAGAGGCACTGTTGATGCCGATCTGTATGAATTTGTGATTGATGGGAGTACCTGCAACCATGGTGCCTACCGGGATTTCCAAAATACTTACCTGGCTGGCTTGTCCCGGTATTGTTGCCAGTGCTTTAACGGGTCCCCCGATCACATTTTTAAATTGTGAGGGATCCATATAGGTGATGCCTTTAAGACCGGCCACAGATGATACCACCTGCACTTCATTTCCATTGATCCAGTTAACACCACTAAATACAGGGTGTGTTTTATCTGATACTGTCAGCCTGGTTTCCGTAGGGCTTTGATCGTATGCAGTTTCAGAATTTGACCAGTTCCATGCCGCTGAAGCGTTTTTATAGGAATGTACTTTCATCATCACAAAGGGTTTGTTCAGTCCCTTCAGTTCCAGTATGCCCGGATCTTCAGAACCCGCTACTTCGCTCAATAATACCACATCATAGCTGCTGTAATCATTTCCTGCCATACCAGAATTTACTTCCCTGATTACCAGGTTAGGGTCGGCTTTAAGACCGGTCAGTATTTTGGTGTCGTTGGTATATGTGGCCAGCCCGCTGTTGGTTACATAGGCTATTTTATAAGGTGTATTGGTAAAAAGCACATGGATGGTGCCCTGGTAGGTAATGGCATTCCCGCTGCCGCCAACAGTACTAACGGTGTACATGCCAAATAATGTCGGGTTGCCGCTAATGGTGAGTGTTTTGGCCACCGCATCTTTAGCTATTGAAAGACCTGCCGGCAAGCCAGATATCGATACATCGGTAGTACCACCACTCCAGGTAAAAACAATGTTGGCAACAGGCGTACCACGATTAACGACCTGGTTAAGATTACCAGAATGAGACAGGGCTGCCGGGGCAATATTGGTGATAGTAATAGTAGCCTGTTTGGATGCCGCAAGACCCACACCACCAATAGTTGACACGGTGAAAGCACCCGGGACAGTTGGGATTCCAGTAACCGTCAGGGTTTTTGCCGGAACATCTTTTTGGCTTACCAGGCCGGCCGGCAATGATGTCAATGAAACATCCGTTGCAGTGCCGCTCCATGTAAATACAATGGTATCTATTGGATTACCTGTAAATACTTCCTGCTCCAGCTTACCTTTTACCGCAAGGATGGGGACAGAAGGACATCCTGAATAAACTTCGCCGGTACTGGTAACATACAAGGTTGCACCCGCACCGCAAACCGGGTTGGTAACCGCAGCCACCACTTCGCCGGAATGCATGGGTATATATTCATACGGTGGCGGGTTAACGGTACCATAATTGGCTGCTCCGCCTACACAATCCTGGAATTTGATGGATATATCGCCAGGACCCAGGTCGGATATTTTCGCCGCAGGCGGCAAATTAAAGACCCCACCTTCTACATATACGGTCGTTCCAAAAGTACCTGCTGTGATGCCGATGGCATCTGCTGTTTCCGGGCTGTTCCAATAACAGTTCAGCATATGGATCTCGCCGTTCCTGGCGCGTACCATTCTTGCTTTTACACCTTGTGCCCACCAGCAGTTTTGCCAGGTAGTGCTATAATGTCCGTCCTGGGGTGCATCCGAATCGGAACCGCCAATAAGGTTTGAAAAACGATGATCATCAGAACCACCAGGCCCGCCGGCTCTTGGCGGTTTGAGGTAGGTAAACTTGCACCATGAAGCAGTGATGCTATCAGATTCACCTGTGTTGTCAAAGTTTCCATCGGTACCATCCTGGAACTCGCAATGATCTACCCAGAGTTTATAACCACCTTTATTGGACAACAAGTCATAGCCATCAACATCGTAAGCACCCGGACCTTCAAAAACCAGGTTTTGAATGATCACGTTCCGGGAGCCTTCGGTAAGGAAAAATATGCCTGAACCCGATTTGGTTTGGTCAAGGTTGATAAGCCTTGCACCGGGTAAGCCAATGATGGTTTTATTGGTAAATACCCCCGATATGCGATTGGTCGATATGACACCAGAAACCAGGATTACAGATTTAGGTCCTGTTATGGCTGCTGCAAGCTCTGCTGCTGTCGTAACAGTAATGGTATTACCCGTAGTAGGAGTGCCACCACCGGTTGTGCCTTCTGCAAAGCCTATTGGTTTCGATAATTTAGTAGAAAATGGTGTGGCGAACACAATCTGTTGCCCGTACACTGTGCCCACACTGTTCGTTGCATAGGCCCGAACAAAATATTGAAAATTTTCAACCAGGTTAGGCATCGTGCCGGCATGGAAACCAAGCCCTGTACCACAAACGGTTTTACCGTCAGCGATCGTTGGATTGCCGGTGGTGTTCCAGCATAATCCCAACACGGTCATGGCATTGCCATCGTTTGTCATTGTTCCACCACCTATTGCTTTGTAAGAAAAAATGGAGGTGACTGCTTCGGTGGTGACTGCAGGGAGCGACACTGCACCTGTGGTGAGTTGCTTCATTTCACCGTAGGCAGTGCCGGAGATGTTTACAGCATAAGCGCGGTAGTAGTAGGTTGTATTGGGTGTCAGGTTAACTAGTGTACTTGCGAAGGTGCCGGATCCGGTTCCATCTGTTGATTTACTATTAGCCGTAGTAGGATTGCCGGTAGTATTCCAGCAAACGCCACGCTGCGTAATGGGGGCACCGCCGGTATCGGTGATGCTTCCACCGCTTGTGGCCAATTCTCCTTTAACATCGGTGGCTGTATTAGTGGAAAGCACTGGTATGGTAGGTGCCTCAGTAGTAAATACTACTTCATTTCCATAACCGGTTCCTGACCGGCTGATGGCGTAGGCCCGAACAGATATAAGGGTACCGGCAGGCAGGCCAGCCAGCAAAACATTAAATGAGCCGGTTCCTGATCCATTCGGCACTTTATTGTCTGCCAGGATGGGGCCCGGATTCGTGTTCCAGACAATTCCTCGTTCTTCCACCGGCTTGCTACCTGCTGCAGTTACATCACCGCCCGTGGTGGCTGTGTTTTTTCCAATATTTGTTACCGCATTAGTGGTTAATGCGGGAACAGTGCCGGAAGGAAATACCCTGACACTGATATTATCGATATCAGCATCCCCACCGCTGTTATTTCCAATTTTAATACGGTTAATGGTTCCGCTGTTGATATTCAGGCGAATTACTTCTCCCCTCACAGTCTGCACATCCTGGAACAAACTCCAGCTGGTGCCACCATTGGTAGAAGTATAGACGGTAAGCGTTCTTCCCCCGCGGCCTTCGGAAAATGACAGCGATGAAATACCATCGTCCAAAACCGGGGTGGTTACATAAGCACCGCTTTTAAGAATCCGTAGTGCACTTATTGAACCATCTGTAATATAAAGTGCGTTGGTAGACCGGTATGCATTAAAGTAGATCCAATTGCCCTGCCCCGGAACATTGATCGTTACCGGGCTGGTTGGCTGGGTAGTGGGCATATGTGTGTTGTCATTAAAAGGCTGCGTCCAATATGCAATGGCAGCATCGGCAGCCCGGGTGGTAAATGGTACCACCAGTCCGTAGCTGATCCCCTGGGGTGTTTCTGCATACGCTTTGGCATAATAGGTTTTGCCGATCGTAAGGCCGGAGAGCGTACCGGAAAACGCACCGGTAGTGCCTGCCACAGCCAGTTTGGTTGAATTGATGTCGGGAAAACCGGTTTCGTTGTAACAAACACCGCGGCTCGTAATGGTCGTTATGTTTGTTGAACTGATATTTCCTCCAACTACAGCTGATGTCTGGGTGATATTCACCGGAATGTCGGTAACCGCCATCACCCCCGGGGCGCCTGCGCTGGTCACCAATACCTTATCAAGGTAGAGGCCGCTGTTAGAATTGGAGGAGAACCTGATCCATCTTACTGCAGGATTATTGATGGTCACCGTCCGCTGCGTCCAGGATGCGGTAGATGGATAGCTGTCTGCCGTAACCCATGTCACCTTGTCAACAGAAGTTTCGACAATGACCGTTCTGCTGCTTGTTCTGATGGTGTAATAAGTCAAAACCCCGGCACCATTATCCAGGCGCGGCATCAGTAAAGCGGCAGTTTTATTCTTTATTAAAAATGAGTAGGTGCCGTCGTACGCCGTCACGGCCGTGCTTTGCACATTTTCTTTTGCGGCCACCCAGGTACCCGTTGCAGTGGGAATATCGTTAAAGGAAGCGGGGGCGATTGCCCAGATATTTTCTTCAAAGCTTTCCGGGCTGTAGGTGTACGACTGGGCATTTATAAACGCCGGGATGGCGAGCATGGAAATGAATACACTCCAAAATAAATGGAAGCGACTGGGGACTTTTTTCATAAGGAATCGTTTTTAAGCAATGTTGATTGGCGGCGGTTTTTTCTGATTATGGCCGCTTAGCAACGCAAAACTAGCCTCACTACACAGTACCCACAGGGTAAATGACGGGTGATGGGTACCAAAATGCGGGGTATATTTCCCAATTACCTCTTTGGAGGCTGGTTGCCCAAAATGGTATTCCTGGACAGGATTTCGGCCCCGTTTATTGTGTTGACAACTGATCGCTGTGAAATGGGGAGGGGGTTCTTTTGCGGAATTTAGGATGAACAAAGGCTTTGAGCCGCTACTATACTGGTACCAGGCTTGTAAAATCAGTTGACCCAAACGATAACCAATCGGGAGAATTACGAACAGTTTGGAATGCACCAGCTGTAGCCACCGCACACCGATACTCAATGATGGTCAAACCCTTCATTTGATTACTATTTTCCTCTCAATCGGCTAATGAGTTATCGTCAGATTATAACCTGTAGCAATATTAACTGTTGCGCCAGGCTTTACTGTCAGGCTTCTGCATGAAAGATTACTGGTGAGTAGTACCGTGCCTGCATTTATTATTACATCGGTATTACCATCTGGTACTACACCACATTTCCAGTTAGCCGGGTTTTCCCAAACATTATCTACAGCCCCTGTCCAGGTGCTGGAAAATCGTAAAGTAACTACATTGCTGAAACTTCCCTGAACAACACTTCGATATTGGTATCCATACCAGGATGATGGTGCGTTATTTACCTGGAGAATAGCTGAATTTGCCCCGTTATAATTGCTGTCGTTTCCAATGTCAGAAAATCCATTTCCGGAATTTACCTGCCACTGATAATTAGCCCCGGCAATGCCAGACGAAAAAGAAACACTGCCGCCGTTACATAATTCCGGGTTTGGCACCAGCGGGGATGTTCCTATTTTATTCCGATAAATAACAACATTGTTCTGAATGGTATTTGCAGCCATTATTTCTGGTCTGCCATCACCATCCAGGTCGCAGGTTGAAACGTAAGTATCGAAGTTGCCGCTAGTGTATACAACCGGCGAGTTAAAACTAAAATTGCCGGGAATCATATAGGCATTCTCAAGCACTGATATGGTACCCGTACCCCCTTTGCCCGCACAAAAATCCAGTTTGCCATCTCCGTTGATGTCAGTAATTGCCAATGCACTGGCTTCTAATGCATAATCTTGTTTTATACCTAAAGCCAGTGTGCCTGGAGTACTTTCATTTTTATACATTGACATGTTAGCTGAAGTATAGTTAGACACCATTAAATCGAGTTTCCCATCACTATCAAAATCTGTCGTTGCTAAATAGTATGGATATGACCCAGTGGGAAAATCAACCCTTGAAGCCAGTATTACTTCATTGCCTGTGCTGATATTTCTCAATACCGAAATAGAGGAAACGGTTGCATTTGCTGTCACCAGGTCTGGCTTCCCGTCATTGTCAATATCTGCAATGGTTAAAACATCCGGCCTGTCGAGAAAGGTCTTATCCTGCTTGGTAAACATAATAGCCCCACCTGGCAGCGTGGTATTGGTAAAAATGGAATAGTACCCGGAATTGCCACTGGCAACAATTACATCCGGCTTTCCATCAATATTCAAATCTCCAATGGATATACCAATACTCCCATTACCGGTTGCCAAATCTACTTTGGTAGCAAAGCTGATAGAGGGTCCAATACTCGTGTTTCGGAAAATGGATATACTACCGGCAAGGCCAGAGTTCATATTCGTAATAATGATATCCAGTCTGCCATCACCATCAAGATCGCCTGTTGCCACTCTTTTGGGGCTGGGTCCGGTCGAATAATCTGTTTTGGAACTAAAAGACATGTTGCCTGCTGCACTATTGTTTTTAAACACAGATATACTATTACCAACACTATTCACAACAATTACGTCTGGTTTTCCATCATTATTTAGATCGCAGGCTGTTAGGTCTACGGGATAATTGCCGGTGGCTAACGTATAACTGTTTACAAAAGAGCTGTCTACTATTGATGCCCCAAGCGGATACGTAACGTGGAAAGGTATCTTAGAGTATGCCGTTAAATTACTGCGTGTAACTGTAATAGGTTTGTATGTAGCGCCGGGTGGAACTGTTACGGTCAATTGTGTAGTGGTAGCAGCTATTACAGCCGTTTTTACACCGCCAAAGAAAACAAAATTGTCAGCAGCTAAAGGGCTAAAGTTGGTTCCGGTAATAATTACCGTGGTACCAATAGCACCCTTTACCGGCGAAAATGAGGTGATGACCGGAAGGCCATAGCTAAATCCCGCTTTGACCACAGTACCAGTGGCCGTCGTGACTGAGACATTACCTGAAGCACCTGTGCCCACGGTTGCAGTGATACTCGTTGGAGAATTGACAGTAAAAGTTGCAGCAGGTATCCCCCCAAAACTAACACTGGTGGCCCCGGTGAAGTTTGCGCCAGTGATAGTAACCAATGTTCCATTCTCACCTATAGTTGGGTTGAAAGCGTTAATAAGTGGCCCAATAAAGTTAAAGCCGGCCAGGCTGCCAGTCCCGTATAAGTTAGTGGCACTTACACTACCACTGGCACCATCTCCCACAACTGCTGTAATGCCAGTAGCTGAATCTATGGTGAAAGAACTGGGGGCAACTCCTCCAAAAGTGACTGACGTCACATTAGAAAAGTTAGACCCTTTGATAGTAACTACTGTTCCGTTGACGGCGTTGGTGGGTGTAAAAGAATTGATTACCGGCACCACGTTAGCCCCAATTATATTTCTAAGAATGGTGATACCGTCTGAGGAGGAATTAGCGCAAAGTATTTCGGGCTTTCCGTCGCCATCCAGGTCGCCCGCAGCTACGTATTGTGGGTTCAGATTGGTAGCGTAGTCAACTTTTCCCTCAAATGTAATATTGCCACCGGTGGTAGTATTTCTCAGTGCTGACACATTATGTGAGCTATTGTTAGCGGTAAAAAGATCCGGCTTACTGTCTCCATCTAAGTCGGTAATGGCTACACATTTTACATAACTACCCGTAACAAAACTGGGCGACGAACCAAAGTCAATTGTTCCTGGTGTGCTGGTGTTGGTCAATACAACTGCAGTACTCGCTGCACCCGTTGCACCAGCCAGATCGGGCTTTCCGTCATTATTAAGGTCGCCCGCAAATACGGTAAACGGGACACCCGAGGCAAAGCTTACTGGTGTTTCCAATACAATGTTGCCGGAAGTAGAATTATTTTTCATTACAGATAATGCGGGCGAACCACCCTGGGTGGTGATCGCCACATCGGGTTTACCATCACCATCCAGATCTGAAATAGCGACTTCATACGGAAAAGTTCCGCCTGAATAATCAATCCTCGGAGCAAATGTGATACTACCAGGTGTACTCGTGTTTCTGAAAATACACAAGTTGAGTGACCCGTTAACCGGAACTGCCATATCAGGCTTTCCATCTCCATCTATATCGCCTACTGCTACGCCATACGGTGCATTATCAACTGCAAAAGTTACCCTGTTTGTAAATAAAATGGTACCACCGGTTGCACTGGTATTCCGGTAAACAGAAACAGAATTAGCATTGATTGAATTGGTAAGTACGAAATCGAGTTTCCCATCCCCATCGAAATCAGCGATTGCACCGCCTTCGTGATTGGAACCAGTTGCATTAAAATCCTGCTTGGCTCCCAAAATAATAGAACCCGGAGTACTGTTATTGGGAAAAACAGACACCGTAGAGGAACTACCCCTCGACACTATAATGTCAGCTTTACCATTTCCATTAAAATCAGCCAGGCCAACCCAATGTGGATACATACCGGTTACCACATCCATCTTTGGCATAAAAGAAGCACTGGTAAAAGTGCCGCCTCCCCCGGGAAAAGTAACTACAAACGGATGCTGTGCATACCCAGTTAGATTATTTGTAGTAACGCTCACCGGCAAGTAGGTGGATCCCGCCGGAACGACAACGAGAAGGGTCGTATCCGTTGCCACTACAACAGAGGCCCTTACTGCCCCGAAATAAACGGTATTATTGGCAGTAAGAGGACTAAAATTAGTTCCCTTTATCGTTACACCGGTACCCACTGGACCGTTAATAGGAAAAAAGGATCGAACAGTAGGTTTCTGAGCAATACCTGCGAAAACACACAATGTAAAAGCTGTGAGAAACAGGCACTTAAGGGTCAGCGACATATCGGGTTATTTACGGCCGGAATATAGAAAATAATCAACAATACAATGGAAAAACAAAAAGCGTACACATGTCGACCTTAGCTCCTATCCATATTTCGGGGGCAAATAGCCCTAACCTAATTCTTTCTCTACCGCTGCTATTGCTTTCACCGTTTTAACCAATGAATCAGGTGTTACAGAAATGCTGTTTATACCGAGACCAACGAGGAACTGCGCAAAATCCGGAAAATCTGAAGGTCCCTGGCCGCAGATGCCCACTTTTACCCCCATTTCTTTAGCAGCAGTGATCAACATTCGAAGTAATTCTTTTACTGCGGGATCCCGTTCGTCGTAAAGGTGGGCCACCAGCGATGAATCGCGGTCCAGCCCAAGGGTCAATTGGGTCAGGTCGTTCGAGCCAATGGAAAAGCCATCGATATGTTTTCCAAATTCGCGGCACATGATAATATTGGAAGGCAGCTCCGCCATCAGGAAAATTTCCAGGCCGTCTTTGCCACGCTCCAGACCATATTCTTTCATAACTTCCTGCACATTCAGCAATTCGCCCACCGTACGGCAGAAAGGGATCATTACTACTACATTCTTCAATCCCATTTCTTCCCTCACCCGACGGATGGCTTTACATTCCATACCAAAAGCCACTTTGTATTTGTCCGAATAGTACCTGCTGGCGCCACGCCAGCCGATCATTGGGTTTTCTTCGTGGGGCTCAAAATATTTGCCGCCTAACAAATTATAGTATTCATTGCTCTTAAAATCACTGAAGCGGACAATTACTTTGTTGGGAAAAAATGCCGACGCTATTCTGGCGATGCCATAACTCAGTTTCTGGATAAAGAAATCCTCTTCATTGTCAAAGCCCCTGATCATCTTTTTGATGGCGGCCGTCAGTTCAGCATCGCCCAGTTCGGTATGCTTCAGCAAGGCCATCGGATGTACCTGGATATAATTATTAATAATGAACTCTTCCCTGGCCAAACCCACGCCGGCATTGGGGAAATGAGAAAAACGGAAAGCCATATTGGGTGAAGCCACGTTTAGCATGATAGGCGTTTTCACCGTCGGCAAATCGTTGAGGTCAGTCTCCAGTTTGGTGAATGGAATATTTCCTTCATAGATAATGCCTTCATCACCTTCGGCACAGGAAGCGGTAACTACCTGGCCGTTCACCACCAGGTCAGTCGCATTGCCACAGCCCACAATTGCCGGCACCCCCAATTCCCTTGCCACAATAGCAGCATGGCAGGTACGGCCGCCTTTGTTGGTGATGATCGCAGACGCCTTTTTCATAATGGGTTCCCAGTCAGGGTCGGTCATATCGGTCACCAGCACATCACCATCTTCGAACACATGACCTTCTGTTACCCTTTTATCCAGGGAATATAAAATGGAAACTTTGCCGGCGCCAATTTTATCACCTACCGCGATGCCTTTGAATAAGGTGGTGCGGGGCGATGATGCATCCATAATATATTCGGTGATCTTCGAATGATCTTTTTGGGAATGAATCGTTTCGGGCCGGGCCTGCACAATAAACAACTCTTTGCTCTTGCCATCCACACACCATTCCACGTCCATTGGGCACCAATGACCTTTGAGATCCGTATAATATTTTTCTATCGACGTCACCCATTGCGCCAGCTGGATAATCCTTTCGTCGGTGAGGCAATATCGTTGTTGCAATAGTTTTTCCACAGGAATGACCTTTACGCGTTCGTTGTGTTCGTCGCCATACACCATCATTTTATCTTTCACCCCCATCTTTTTTTCGATGATGCTTTTGAAACCTTCTCCCAGTGTTGGTTTGAAAACAATATACTCATCTGGTGACACTGAGCCCTGCACGATCATTTCCCCCAGGCCATAGGAGGCATTGATCACCACCACATCCTTAAAGCCGCTCTCGGTGTCCAATGAAAAAGCTACACCGGAAGCGCCTAGATCGCTGCGCACCATTTTCTGGATACAACAGGACAGGCCAATACTAAAGTGGTCGTAACCAAAACTCTGACGATAGCTGATAGCCCGGTCAGTAAACACAGAGGCGAAGCAGTTGCGCACCGCATTGATCAGTGCGGCGGGTCCGCAGATATTGAGGTAGGTTTCCTGCTGGCCGGCAAAAGAAGCATCAGGTAGATCTTCAGCAGTAGCGGAGGAGCGCACCGCCACATCGGTATTTTCATGATGATAAATCTTGCTCAGTTCAAAATACTTCTGGATGATAGCCTCGCTCATTTCTTTGGGGAACTTGCCATTGCGCAGTAGCTGGCGGGCCTGCATACCGCCGCGACGCAGCGATTCAATATCGTCGAGGTCGATTTGGTTGATCACCTTGTGAATGGCTTCATCGAGGTTGTTAAACCGGATAAACTCGCGGTAGGCTGCTACGGTAATAATAAAGCCACCGGGTATCTGGATGCCCAGCTGTGCCAGGTGCTGCAGCATTTCACCAAGCGATGCATTCTTGCCACCTACCTGGTCAATATCACTCAAACCCACTTTATGCAGGTCTGCTAAAAAAACGGAACTGTCCATAGAATAATTTTATTAAAAGGTTTTGAGTATCATTACGACCGGGCTGCTGATTTCTGTTTTTACTTTGTTTTTCCCGCTATCAATAACAAGAATAAGGATTTGCAAAAGCAAAAAATTGTCTATTTTGATTCATTCCTACATCATTTAGTGTTTGTCAAAAATTGATTCGGGATTAGTTGGCCATTACCGTCACTGATTCACAGGCACTTAGTCGAATAGGCACAGGAACCCATTCAAAACGGCCAATTCAATTTACACACTTATAGTCAATTTATATTTTTTAAGTGAGATTAGGAGTTTTGACTCCATGTATTTCGGGAAGAACCCGATGGCAATCGGGCGAACCGCACCATTCAAGGCGGGAATGCGCAAAAAAAGTTTGAGCACAAAAACGCCAGCTTTTTCTGCTGACTCCGTTCTGACTCGAAGACCCGATAGCGATCGGAATATTGCCGATTCTATAATTGTTATCTGCGAAAAGAAATCAACCTGTCCACCTGATTGTGGGCAATTATTTACGTTTGGATGAAATAAGAATTTCAAAATAAAATTTGATCGTTTGCTTTCCGGCGGTTGTTCAGGAATTCAGAAGAACTTCACGAAATTGTTACTCATACGATGCATGTTGCTTGTTGTGGTCGGCAAAAGTGAACTCCACAAATAAAGCGCATTTTCGGGTTGATTGATTGGTGACTAAACATGAAATTGCAGCCGATCGCTTTGCATTAAAAAAAGTAAAAGCCCTGCGATTGGCTTTGCTGCTTAATGGGTTCCATCAAATAATTTCTTCGCATTTAAATGCCTGTCTGCTACTGCGAATACAGTGTAATAATTATGGTAGCCATGGTATAGAAACTTGTGTTAATTTGAGCGTGAATTTTGTTGACTTATGAAAAAATATTTCCCTGTATATAGTTGGTTGCTTTTCTTCTCCTTTTTGTTTCAACAAAAAATTGATGCCCAGGAATCCCTGTTGAATTTTACGAATTACTCGTCAAAAGATGGCCTTTCTTCGGGCACAGTGTACGATATCATTAAAGACAGTTTTGGTTTTCTTTGGCTGGCGACGGAAGATGGCCTTAACCGCTTCGACGGAAGCAACTTTAAAGTGTATCGCCACAATCCCTCAAACCCGGTTGGCCTCAGGGTGAATCATATTACTGCGTTGTTTGAAGACAAAAAAGGACGGTTGTGGATCGGCACCAATGGTGGTGGGTTAAGCTACTATGACAGAAACAAAGATTCCATCTTTAATTACCTGCCAGACGGAATCAATCAAATTGCTGCTGCCGTAAACAGCCTGGATGGCGACAGGGAAGGCAATATTTTTGTGTCGTGCTATGGGGGATTATTTAAGATTGACGGAAGCTCTTATGCGCTGGTGATCAATGGCAAGGATAGTAAACTCACAAAGGCGTTGAGTGGGGTAATAATACTTTCATTAATGGAAGATAGCAGGCACAGGAAATGGGTGGGTACAAATGTTGGTTTGTATTTATATGACAAAGCAAATGACAACCTGACCGTTTATAAACATGTGGAAGGGAATCCTTTAAGCCTGCCCGGCGACGATATCAACAGGATAGCAGAAGACAGTGCAGGAAATATTTGGGTTGGGGGCGAGCATGGTGTAAGCATGATGATGGCAGATGGAAAAAACTTTCAAAAATATACCCACACCTCAACTACCGGTCAACTTAGTAGCAACACAGTATTTGCGATGGCCGCAGACACCCGCAACCGGCTGTGGATAGGCACCGATGAAGGGTTAAATATCCTGGATATATCCACAAAAACGGTTACCGTTTACGTACCCGACAACCGAAGTTCCAGCAGCCTTAGCAGCCGGTCTATCCGCTCCCTTTTTTTCGATCCGGGCGGGATTTACTGGGTTGGCACTTTTAGAGGTGGCCTGCACAAGTACGATGAAAACTTTAACTACTTCAACCTAAAAGACTATAACGCCTTTGATCCATTCGGCTTGCGGTCGCCGATAGTAACGGCGTTTGCCGCACACCAGGCTAAAGTATTTGTAGGAACTGATGGAGGCGGTTTGCAACTGTACGATCGCCAAACGGGCTTGCTGGAGCATGTGAATTTACCGATACCCTCATTGGATAGTAAACATGACCTTACGATCCTGGCACTTGAGATGGATAGAAATGATAAACTGTGGATAGGTACTTTCATCAATGGCCTTTATTGTTATGATCCGTCTAGCAAAAATGTCCGGCGGTATACAAAGGGCGCTGCGCCAACGGATCTCAACAACAACGACATCTTTTGCCTGAAGGAGGATACAAAGGGAAATATGTGGGTAGCAACAAACGGTGCCGGCATCAACGTAATCAGAACAGACAATACCCTAATAGACAAATATGTCAATGATCCTTCAAGACCCAACGACCAGGGGCGGCCGTCCAGTAATTATATCCGTTGTTTTGAAGAAGACACGGATGGCCACATGTGGGTTGGTACTTTTGGATCCGGTGTTTCAGTTTTTGACCCCGGTAGTCAACAATTTACTTTTTATAATAAATTAAACAGTGGTTTACCAAGCGATTATGTTTCTACTATTAAGCAAGACAAGGCAGGAAATATATGGATTGGCACCAGTGGAAATGGCATGGGACTTTTAGAAAAAGGCAGTAAACGCTTTGAGGCTATTGGCGAAAAAGAGGGCCTTATTAATGGAAACGTACAAAAAATAATAGAAGATGCCAGCGGCAAACTCTGGATAAGTACGAATAGCGGATTAAGTTGCTATGACCCTCGTACAAAAATATTCAAGAACTATACTGCTCATAATGGGTTGCAGACAGGAGCTTTTGTTCCATTGTCGGGGCTGAGACTAACGGATGGTGAGCTCTTTTTTGGTGGGCAGAACGGCTTCAATCATTTTAACCCAACCAGTTTTACTACCAATAAAAACATTCCACCGGTTGTTCTTACGAACCTAACTATTGACAACCAGGTGGCACAGCCACAAAATGACGGTCCCATCGACAAGCCCATTCAATTGGCCGAAGAGCTGCGGCTCAGCTACAAGCAGGCGTTCTCTATTGCATTTGAGGCTCTGGATTTTACCGTACCAGCAGCAAATCAATATGAGTATATGCTCAAAGGGTTTGATAAAAACTGGATCAGTGCCGGCAAAGAACATAGTGCCTATTATGCGAATATCCCACCAGGCAGCTACACCTTTATTGTGAGGGCAAGTAACAACGACGGCGTCTGGAATAAAGAAGGCAAATCAATAAGGGTGGTAGTTGCACCGCCCCTATGGCGTACTACTTATGCTTATATCCTCTATTTTTTGCTCGCAGCAGCTGCGCTGTATTTTATCCGGCGCAGGGGCATTCAAAAAATACGATTGAAGTATGTCATCGACCAGGAGCGGAAAGAAGCCAAAATGCTGATCGAACGCCAGCGGCAGGAGGCAGAATACCTGCATAAACTCGACCAGGTAAAAATAAAGTTTCTCACTAATCTGAGTCATGAATTTAGAACGCCCATATCCCTGATCATGGGACCGGTAGACAACCTGATGGGACATATAAAAGGTGAAAGCCTGTTAAACCAGTTGAACTTAATCAAGCGAAACTCAAGAAGGCTACTCAACCTGGTAAATCAATTGCTTGATTTTAGAAAAATGGAAGAACGGGAATTGAAACTGCAATGTACCGATGGCGACATTGTGTCATTTACCAAAGACATTTGCGATTCCTTTAATGACCTTGCCCGGCGTAAAAAAATCGATTTTGGATTCTATACAAAAGTCTCTGCATTACGTGGATTATTCGACCACGATAAAGTAGAGCGGATCTTGTTTAATTTATTGTCCAATGCTTTTAAATTTACACCAGAGCATGGTAATATCTCCGTTTCGTTACAGGCATCTGAGGATATTGCATTTCCTGACTCATACGCTGTAAGCCTGGTAGTAAAAGATTCCGGCATTGGAATACCGGCAGAAGTTCAGCCACATATTTTCGAAAGCTTTTTTCAACACGAAACCGGGTCAGAAATTTTGAACCACGGTACAGGCATTGGACTTTCAATTACCAGGGAATTTGTGCACCTGCATGGTGGCAGCATCACCGTGGAAAGTGAAGTGGGTAAGGGTAGTGCTTTTATATGCAGCCTGTCAATGAAACGAATTGCCGACATAAACCAGGAAAGACCCCGCGAGCTAATCACCACCGATGAACAGCCTGAAAATAGTAACACCACAACCGGGGATAGCCTTCCGCCCGCACTGCTCATTGTTGAAGATGATGATGATTTTAGATTCTACCTAAAGGAAAACTTAAAGAACGTGTACCGTATCTATGAAGCACCAAACGGCAGAGATGGTTGGCAACGGGCCCTTTTTCATCACCCGGATATCATTGTTTGCGATGTGCAAATGCCTGTAATGAATGGTTTGGAATTGGTACAAAAACTCAAAGCAGATAAGCGGACAAAGCATATACCATTATTGTTACTTACTGCGGCCAATACACCACACGGAATGCTCGACGGGCTGGAGTCCGGCGCTATTGATTACATGACGAAGCCTTTCGACTTCGCGGTATTGCAGGCAAAAATCAATAATATATTGTTGTTGAACCAGTCTCTGAAAGACACTTATTCGAAACAGGTAACAGTAAGTCTTCCTGAAACCGAGATCTTGTCGGAAAAGGATCGGTTTTTACAAAAGACCCTTTCTTTTATTTATGAAAACCTGAACAACCCGCAACTTTCTGTTGAACTATTAAGTGCGCACATGTCCGTCAGCAGGGCCTCGTTATATAGTAAGCTTCTTGAATTTACAGGAATGACTCCTGTTGAATTTATACGGTCGGTCAAGCTGGACAAAGCAAAAGAACTGTTGGAAAAAAGTGACATGACCGTATCGGCGATAGCGACTGAAACCGGCTTCGCGAACTCCAACTATTTTACAAAAGTCTTCAAAACAAAATATAATGTCACTCCTTCTGATTACCAGGAAGAGAAAAGAAAAAAGTAACGGCAAAATTCTGATAATAGCTACTCCGTAAGCTATTTCATTCTAAAGCAAATGATTGAACCTAAAAAGGATAGCGGCTGTCAAAACCCGTTGCTTTGACTACCGCTATCCTTATCATTTTTATAGAACAACCAGTAGGTGATCGTTCAGCCAATTCTTTTTGACTACAACTATTTTCCGTAAATCGCCTTTGTGGACATATCGCCACGTGGCGACGTTGAATTGGTCGCTATTGAAAGCAATCCATCGCTTGTAACCGTCCAGTTTTCGGTTGCCTTGAACTCGAAAGTCTGTCCATCCCTTTCAAACTTGGTGACACTGCTGATGGTAAGTGTTTTTCCATCATCACTCCATTTTGCGGTTGATTTTCTCTTAGAACCGCCAAATCCTTCAGACTCCACTTCCTTTCCATCAAATGTTAGTGTAACTGTAGTTGTTACAGGATCACCCCCATTAAATCCAGGAGTTGTCCTGCTTACAACGATGGCTTCATCTTTCTGTTCCGCTTTGACGGTTCTTGCCACCCTTCCGCCGAACTCGCCCAGCTCACTTTTTGATTCATTCAATTTCCACTCGCCTGAGAAATTGGCGCGTTGTGCACTAAGTGTAAAAGAGCTGAATACAACCATACCGAAAGCCATCATTGCAGACAGATACTTACGGGAAAACAAATTTTTCATTTTGGGATCGTTTTTAATATTAAGAGATAAGTAGTGCTTTTCCAAAAAAGCTAAAGGGCGATAAAGTTGCAGCAATTTAAGTTAAACAGGTAAATTTATCATCCATGGTTGTTTCCATGGCGGCAAATAAACACCACCCAGGTAAAAGGTGATGCTTACGGCTGAATATCATTACCTGATGTGGCGTATAAACCAACCAAAGCTCCTGTAAATCCTCCTGCCACGTTCGTGGATAGAATGTCTCCCGATACCGGCCCGCCCAGGTTTTGAAACGAAACGCCATCGGTCGAATAATTGAAACTGTATGCATCATCCTGCGACGCAGATACCTGTAACCTAAGTGGTTTTGTGATATCAATTTTTGTACTGGCTATGATAGTTGTTTGCGCAGGGACGCCCTGGCGTGGCGGACCAGCCGCTCTAGAAGTTTTCGCCAAAATCAAATAATAATCATTTTCCTTTTTGGTAACTCCGAATACATAATTGAATGATTCGCCCTGGTAACAGGTGATACCGGCAAGGTCTTTTTCCGACCCCGGAAGATACTTAAGGGTTATCGCCGCCTCAAAGCTGGAATGCTGTTGCCGGTGGAATAAAGCAGCAACCGGCGCCTGTGCTTTAATATTTGTTTGAAAAGGTTTGATGCTCACACCTCCACCTGAATGTTTTATAACAAAAGAATCACGTGTACCCCTCATGGCAATCCATCGGTAATCAAGATTGGCGGCAGTAAAATTATCAGCAAATTCGAAATTGCCATTTGGAAAGTAGCCATTCTGCCCGGTTTGGTTGGTGACACCTATCGGCACTTTCGACTTGGGTTTCATAGGAATCAAACCATTTTCAAATACAGGATAAGTGCCACTCCAATCTACCGGCAGCAGAAATGTTTCCCGCCCGGTGTTTACGCGATCCTTTGCGTTGGGCCGGATACCGAGGAACACAGCATAATATTTTCCATCTTTCCCTTCTACCAAATCGGCGTGCCCTGTCCAGTCAATTTTGTTTTTCCTGTCGGCAGGAAAATGCCTTTGTGTAAGAATGGGATTGCTGGGTGCGGGAATGAACGGGCCTTTGGGACTATCCGCCATAAAAATCACCTCACTATGCCAGCCGCCTGTTCCGCCTTCTGCACACATCAGGTAATACTTACCGTTTTTTTTGTAGATATGTGGCCCTTCTATCCAAATTGGCTTTTGGCTAATGTCCACACCGCCATCTACTATGATTTTATCGCTTCCGGGTATGATCTGGTCGGTCTGCAAATCATATTCCCATATTTTAATGACCCGGTGCCCGTTATACAATTCTTTGCCCCTGTCGGGCGCATCGTTGTGAACCACATAGGCCTTTCCATCATCATCAAAAAACATGGAGGGGTCGATGCCGTCAAATTTCAATTTAATTACCTCGCCCCAGCCTTTGAACGGGTCTTTCGTTTTCACCACCATATTACCAATGCCACTGGCAATTTGGGTGGTAATCATGTAGAAAGTTTCATTGGTTTTATTGTACTTGATACAGGGTGCATAAATACCCGCCGACACACCTGCCTTTTCCACTTTCAACTGTGACGGCCTGTCGAGCACATGCCCGATCTGCTTCCAGTTCACCAGGTCGGTCGAGTGGAAAATGGGCACGCCCGGAAACATGGAGAAGGACGAGTTGACAAGAAAATAATCATCCCCCCGCCGCACCACGCTGGGATCGGGGTAGCAACCCTGCAGTATGGGTGTATAAAACTCGCCTGGCTTTAAAGGATTATCGTTATACACCTTGTCATTGCCTTTATAACTGAATTGGGAAAAAACGGGTGTTGCAGTTGCCAGATCTTCTCCCTTATTTTTCCCCTTTTTTTGCCCGCTGGCAACCATTGCTGATCCTGATATTCCGGCTACCAGTAGTATCATCAACCGAATTGAATAAAGTTGTTTTTTCACCATTTTGTAAGTGTTCTTTTCTTTTTTAAAAATTATAAGTAATTGCTATTAATAACCTTCTATCGCCAGCATTTTTGCAGCATAGCGCCTGCCCAGTTCGCGGTAGCCGGCCGGGCTAAAATGCAAATGGTCTGCGACGCCCTCGCATCCTGCTGAAGGTATTACAAATGCTTTTGAAATTACCTGCGGCAGTGTTGCGATGATTTTGTTCATGCTGGCACATGCACCTTTTTGGTCTGCGGGCACCATCTCCCCAGCCAGTAGCGGCACGGAGCCGGCTTCGAGGCCAAGATCTTTTAATAAATTATCATAAACGCCTTTCACCTTGGCCGGCCAAAGGGTATCGCCGGTATTGGATTCACCCTGGTGCAGTAATATGCCCTTGATCACACCCGCTTTTTGAGCCAGCTTTGCCATTTCCACCAGGCGTTGATATGGATTTCCGTCGTATTCCTTTACCATATTTTTCAGCCAGCCGGGCGCCGTTGAAACATATGAACTAAAATTATCCTTATCAAACAGTTCGATTTTGCAACCTCCAATGGCAACATTCACTACGCCTACCTTAATATTTTCCGGCAGATTTTGCACCATCGTACGGCCAAAATAATCGGTTGGTCCGAGGCCGGTCCGGCAACGGCAAAGCGGCGGTAATGCAGTGTACCATTGACCTTTAACGCGGCCAAGATTCGGGCAATCCACTGCCTCCAGCACCTGGAAACGTTTGCTGACACCTACCGTATCCTGTGGCTGAAACCTTGCGGCGCCCTCCATATTCGACTGACCCAGGCTTAAGTAAATATGGAAATCCGGATCCTGCGAATGACCTACAACGTAGCACATAACAAACACAGAAGCGGCCAGTAATCTAAGTTTCATATAGTTTTATTCTTTATTAAAATGATTGTTTCTCAAGGTCGACATCAAAAGTACCGGTTACATGACCGCGATAAACTTGAACGTTGGGAACCAGAAAATTACCTGAACAGCAATGGAGCAAACTCATACAAGCTGCGCCGCCATGACTGCCATTCATGCCCTGTTTCCGGCGACACATAGGATACAGCTTTAATACCTGCCTTGTTCCACGCTTCTGCAGCCGCAGGAATCCTGGCAGCACCGCCCTCCTTGCCTCCAAAACTCATAAATACGAGTTTGCCTTTCTTTTTAAAAGCCTCAAAGTCTTTGATTTCAGTTGGAACAAAAGTGCCGCTGCTAAACATGCCGACATATGCAAATTTTTCAGGATTGCTGATTACTAGAGAACGGGTTTGCATACCGCCCATTGATAAGCCCGCCATTGCCCTGTGAGTAGGGTCGGCCCGTACCCTGTAATTCGTTTCTATATATGGCACAAGATCATTAAACAATACCTGCTCAAATTCGGCGGCAAAATTCACCCCTGATCCCGGCCCGCCAGGCTGACGATTTGCTGCATTCCTTGTGGTATCACTGCCCTGCGCAGGAGCCGCCGGCCTTCTAAAGTTGGCCATGTTGATACTGCTGTTTTCCATTACAATGATAAATGGCAATGACTTTCCGTCTGCAATCAGGTTGTCCATAATCAGGTTGGCAAATCCCTGGTTGCCCCATCCGGTTTCGTTTTCACCCATCCCATGCTGCAGGTATAAAACAGGATATTTTTTAGAAGTCTCCTTTTCGTAGCCCGGTGGTGTGTAAATAAAAACGGGCCGTATTTTGTTGCTGGCTTTTGAGAAATAATGTTGCTTCACCAACTGTCCATGCGGAACATCGCGAAGGGCATATTTTTCCTGGTCTTTGGCCGGCACTTCAATACCGCTACCCCACCTGCTGGCACCGTAGTAGTAGAGGCTTCCCGGATCAGGCACCGAGGCGCCGTCCACATTCAGCTGGTAGTAATGGAACCCTTCATCCTGGGGAGCTGATTCGCCCGTCCAAACGCCGGCGGTGTCTTTAACGAGATCATATTTTTTTGCGCCAATGTCCAGCTGCACCAGCCTGGCTCCGGGTGCGGTAACACTTACGCGCACCCTACCCTCTGAGTTCACCTGGGGGTATTGCTTACCCGGTTGCGTGGTAATGGTCGTCTTATAATCATTATTGCCTGGCGGCAAAGCCTGTCCGCGTCCACCCTGGCCCCCAAAGCCGGTCGTATTCACTGCAGGCTCCACCGACATTTTTAAGTACTCCGGAAAACTAGCCACATCCACCGGTTTGAAAATGAGTTGCGAGAACATATATAAGCCATTTTTCCAAACCTTAAAATCGTGGAAGCCCGGCTCAATATAATAGATATGAGGCACATTTTTCTCAGCAAGATAAGCGTGGGTTCTCTTGCTAAAGCTGATCAGCCCATCGCTGGCGCCACAGGAAATAAAAAGCAGTTTCAATTTGTCTCGGGCCTGGTCGGGGTCAGGCACCAATTGTGCCGGCATTTTGGTATTTGGTGCTGAAGAAAAACCACCCACCCAGGCAAATTTATCCAGGTTGCCCAATCCAAAATTGAGTGATTGGCCACCACCCATCGACAAACCCGCAACAGCCCTGCTTTCACGATCGGTTTTGGCAGGAAAGTATTTTTCAATATAAGGGATGAGGTCTGTCAATAAATCCGGCTCAAAATTGCCAAAAGCCTGCACTTTGTCCGGTGCCATTACGTTGCCGGTTGCCCGGTCATCTTTCATTGCCCGGCCATTTGGCATCACCACGATCATTGGTGTCGCTTTTTTATCCGCATACAGGTTGTCCAGCACTACCTGTGGGTGGCCCCCATTAAGCCATTCTTTCTCATCGCCACCGATACCATGCAGCAGGTACAATACGGGGTATTTTTTGCTTTTTTCAAATCCCGGGGGCGTATAGACAAGCGCCCTTCGGTTAGTGCCGACGGTTTTTGATTCGTAGGTAATTGTATCAATGCTTCCGTGGGCAATATTGGAACGTGCTGCGTCAAACCCGGCCGGTGCCTGCTTTACCACATTCTGAGCAATACCGGCCAAGGCTATATTTGAAAACAATGCGAGGCAAAAAGCGATCCTTGTCATATAGGTTGTAACTGTTTAAATAATTATTTGCTTCGTTTTCCCGGCCTTAAGGCTTTATGATCTGGTATTTGCCACTCAGGTGCATCAGGCTGAATAAGTACAGCAATCCATCGTAATAAGGATCAAAATAGCCATCGTCATAAGGTTCTAATCTGGCATTCCACAACGCATGTACAAAGTCGATGCTATTGGGTTCCTTATTAATGCGGGAAGCTGTGGCCGCCGTGGATACCAGGCCCAGGGAATGTCGGAGCTTTTTTACCGGACCTGCCTGGAGAATAATTTCCGGGCGGGAACCATCCACATTGAACTGATCCTCATACACATCCATTCCTTCTGACCTTAAAAAGCCCTGGAACTTTTTTGCATAGGCCTCTTGCCAGGCCTTATCCTTACCAAACCAGACGTAATCCATACTGATGTTCATGGGCACACGCCAGGAATCGTAACGAAAGCCGGCGGGCATCCACCTCGCCGGGTGCGATGCCCCGCTGAATTCTGCATAATCGTAGTTAAGACCTGTTACCGGATCGCATGCGCGGTGTAAAAATACCCGGGAGGTATCAGCACAATCTTTATAGAATTGTTCGTGGCCGTCTTTGGCATACATGGCCCATACTTCGTAAAAAGCTGGCAGGTGATAAGAAGGATCAGTCCAATTGTAATTGCCCCCCTCGGGTACAAAGGTGATTTGCTTATGTTCGGTATTGATCAGGTTGAACACATTTCCTGTACCGTCCTTTTTCCACATTTCATCTAAAATAAAACGTGCCTCGTTGTAATAATGTATGCCGGTATTGTTCCCCCAACGGTTGGCAGCAAACAGCAAACTGGTGACGTAATACAACTCTCCATCCGAAGCGGAACCTTCTGAATTTTTCTTCATCGTCTGGGGGTTGATGCTCCAGGCAAAGTAACCCTTGCGGGGTCCGTCCTGGTGCTGCAGGTATTTTTTAGACCAGCGCCAGACACGGTCAAAAACATCTTTTTTGCTGAGTTGCACAGCGATCATCATCCCATAGGAAAGTCCCTCAGTCCGCGCATCCTTGTTTTTGATATCCGATACATACCCCATCGAATCTCCTACCTCAAAATACACACGGCCAGGTCCTTCGAAAATGTCATAGTAGGCCTTGGTTACCTTATCGTCAATAGCCTGCTGGCTATATCCTGCTTCTTTAAATAAGCTTGCTTGCGTGGCCGACTTATTTTTTTGCGGTTCAGTAATAGCATTTTGCGCTACCTGCGCTTTCAAAAAGATCGGTAAGGCAGCGACAACACATATCAAACCCAATTTTCTTTTCATTGACATACAGATTTTTGGAACCATTATTTCCTTGGCGGCTAAACTAACCATGGCCGCTACCAGCAAATCATACCGCTGGCATTTATACGTTTTGAATTAGCACACACGACATAAAAAACAGTGTCCGCAATAACTGCCTCACAAAAGGCAGCTCATGCGGACACTAAAAAGTTAATAGCAACAATCTTCTGCGGCGCATTAATAACATCTGGATATCAGGCATTCGTCTAATATGGTTTCAGGCAACAGTCAGTTTTTTAAACCAACCAGGGTGCTTTGATGGTTGTAGCAGTTATCCCGGAAGGTTATAGGATTAACAACCGGCTAAAAGCCACAACGCTTTTACTAATGCTACAGCAGCCTCCTGGAGGAAGCCCTTACAATAAGTTTTGGGTGAAGGGTGATGGTTCGCGGTTTTTGTTGCTTGTTTCCACCATCACTGATCGAGTCAAAGAAAATGGTGGCAGCTTCCCGGCCCATTTCAAAACTCAGTTGATCAGCACTTGTTATGTTAGGCGAAACAAGTTCAGTATAATATTCATTGGAAAAGCCACAGAGCCCAAGATCAGCCGGCATTTCCAATCCCAGGTCGTTGGCTACATCCCAAACGCCCAAAGCGCCAAGGTCTGTCGCTGCTACTATCGCATCCGGCCTGTCCCGTAGTGAAAGCAATCTGGTTGCGGCGTCCTTTGCCGATTCGCGGGTTAAATCGTAAAACGCAATAGGCCGGTTAGTCAAAGACACGCCCCTCTTTGTCATATATTTTTCGAAGGCTTCTTTCCGTTGCCTGAATATATCGATCTCTTGTGGTCCTGCCAGGCAGGCAATTTTTTTATACCCTTCTTTTACGAGGTGCCCCACAATGGATGCCGTAACGTTATCTACTTCATTCACCACACAATCTGTCTCAAGGCTTTCATCGACCCTGTCAAACTGGATGACTTTAATGTTGTGACTAATTGCTTTTTTTAAATGACTGGTTTTACGGGTGGCTGCCGTTTCTGCAGAAAGTGAGATGATGATACAACTTACATTTTGATCAATGAGCATTTTTACAGCCGCTTTCTCTTTGTCTATGTGTTCGCCTGATTGACAAATGATCGTCGTGTATTTTTCCTTACCGGCCATTTCCTCGACACCAGCGATTACCCCGGCGAAAAAATTATTGGTGATTTGTGGCACAACGATACCTATCACCTTATTACCGCCACTTTCTTGTATGAACCCGTTGGCATACCCCGCTCCCTCTTTTTGATTCGGTCGAACCGCTGTTTCCACTTTAGTCGCCTGGCCATTCCTGGCAATCTTACTGACGGTTCGTGCAGTGCTAACCCTTGCTGTTACAATAGAAGGATGTCCGGTAAATAACTTAGAGTCATCCTGTAATTGGCGGGTTGAGCCACGGAACTTGGTTTCGAAAATCACTGGCTATAATTTAAGTATGAAAAATTGCAATCGGGCGCCGGGATTTCATGACCAACAACCTTATATGTAAAAAAGGACTTCGTCATTGGGCAGCAATCCAGGCAGTTTGAAGAGTGGTGTTGTTTGGCAATAAATTGAACCCTTCAAATTTTGTGTTAGCTAATGTAATATCAAAAAAGCCCTATACCCATCGCTCAGAAACCCTCTAAACATTTTTACTGCGTAAATCAGACAAATGTTTCTGAATACATCCGTTTTTAAGCCTGCCTGGCCGTTAAACATACCAGGATGTTTCAAAATCGCTAACCAAAAAAGCCCGGATTGCTCAATTAATTTAAAAATTACGGGTAAAATTGTAGATATACCGGCGTCCGGAGTTTGATTTTAAACCACACAAATGTTCCTGATTGAGACCTTTGAGAAATGTGGATGAGCCGGACACAGGTTGGCTGTCGGGAACATCATCTGCTCCTGACATTACGCCAGCTGCAATAAATATTTAAGGATGACGCAAAGTTGATGCCCGGACAATTACTTCGGATTCCAGGATAACGGTACGCGGTTTTTTCGTCTTCTGATTGGCATCGTTCAGCGAGTCAAAAAAAATATTTGCCGCCGCCCGGCCCATTTCCAAACTCATTTGATTAACGCTGCTGATGTTAGGTGAAACCAGCTGGGTATAAAAATCATTGGAAAAGCCACACATGGCGATTTGGTTGGGAATATGCAGTTCCATCTCCTTGGCTACATCCCAAACGCCCAGCGCTCCCATATCGGTTGACGCAAGAATGGCATCCGGACGTTTTTTTTGTGATAATAATTTTCTTGCTGCTGTGCGGGCAGACTCACGGGTAAGCTCGTAGGTTGCAATGTTTTGCTTAGGATTTGGAAGTTTAAATTTCTGAATACATTTCTCGAATGCCGCTTTCCGGTTTCTAAAAATATCCAGATCCTGCGGACCAGCTAAGAATGCTATATTTTTATACCCCTGGTCAACGAAATGTTCAATGATCTTCTCAGTTACCTTTTCAACCTCATTAATTACCCGGTCGGTTTTCAAACCATCGAAAGTTCTGTCGAATTGCACCACCTTGATATTGTGACTGATGGCTTTTTTTAAATGTTCGCTATAATTACCCTGGGCCGTTCCGGTTGCTATCGAAATCATAATACAGGCAACGTGTTGGTTAATAAGTGCTGATACAGCCTCTTCTTCTGTGGCCAATTGCTCTTTCGACTGACAGATGATGGTGGTATATTTCTTTTCGCTAGCCACTTCCTCAATGCCGGCAATAACTTTTGCAAAAAAATTGATCGTGATATCAGGTACTATGATCCCAATGGACTTTGAACCTCCGGTTCTTAGATTATAGGCAACCGTATTGGGTTGGTAGTTCATCTTTTTGGCCATGTCGGCCACCAGCTTTTTAGTTTTCTCACTAATCCGGCTGTTGTTATTAAGAGCCCTGGAAACCGTCGCAGGTGTCTTGTTTAATACTGCGGCAATATCATAAATGGTTGCTCTCTTAATAGTGCTCATACTCAAAGAAACCGATTTTTCAGATTAATACCATTCAAGCCAGCCGGGATCGCAGCAATTGTTGCAAATATTTTCGGAAAAAGGCTGCACCCGGTTGTATTTGATCAGCGATATCCCATTTTTAAGCACAATGAATCCACTAAATTGAATGATACAAAAAATAATGATCCCTTTTCCAACCATCATCATTAGCATAATTGTATCCGGAAAACCATCCGCTACGATTGACCGCAATCACCAGTGTTGATGTTGTTGGCACAACGGTTAGTAGCGCCAAACAATGGCGCATGCTTGTTGCTAAAAACTGAATACGAACAATGATCTGAACAGCACTACTTCCTATGTGGATTTTAGATGATACCCGGGCGGATTTGCCCGGGTATCTGTTTATGATTTGCATTTATCAGCCCATCTTTTTGGCATCCTCGAGGAATTTTGCGAGCCCGATGTCGGTCAGCGGATGTTTCAACAACGCCAATATCGACTCCAATGGACAGGTACACACATGGGCGCCTGCTTCTGCAGCATTTATAATGTGGTTGGCATTTCTGATCGATGCAGCTAAAATCTGTGTTTGATAATCCTGCACTTTAAAGATCCTGGCTATCTGTTCTATTAAAATCATACCATCCCAACCACTGTCATCAATCCTTCCGAGGAAAGGAGATATATAGGTGGCACCGGCCTTGGCTGCAAGGATGGCCTGGCCTGCGGAAAACACTAAGGTGCAATTGGTTCTGATCCCATTGTCTGTGAACCATTTGATCGCCTTAATACCTTCTTTAATCATCGGAACCTTCACTACGATATTTGGGTGTATGGCGGCTAGCTTTTTGCCTTCCGCAACGATGGTGGCAAATTCTGTTGTTAGCACTTCAGCGGAAATATCCCCATCTACCATTTCACAAATGGTTTTATAATGTTGCGCAATGGCCTCCTCTCCCCGGATACCTTCTTTGGCCATAAGGGAGGGATTAGTGGTAACCCCATCAAGGATTCCCAGGTCGGCTGCCTCTTTAATCTGGACGAGGTTTGCCGTGTCGACAAAAAATTTCATTTTGACTATGTTAGGTGAATAAAATAAGCGGGCTGTAAAGGACAGCCTCAGATAAAACATGTATAGATAGGTTCATTCGGATCCTGGCCGCATACAGCGATTCACTGCTGATTATGGTGCAGCGTATCAGAAAAATAGAGCCATTGAGGTCAGGGCTTTTATGATTGGTAATAACTACTCCTACAATACAAAAGGCTTACTTAAACAATCAAGGCTTATGATTTATGCTTTACAAAAATCACAAGCCTTGACTGTTGAATTTCCTTATTACCAAAGCCCCTGGAGTTCGTAGCATTCCGGCATTCAACATTAGACGCATTGAAAGTCTAAGACCGGGGCAATATTCCACTTTCCGGAAACATTAACCGAAAGCGATCAATTGACAAAAGGGGTGAATGTTTCGAATGCAACGCCGCGATCCCGAAGTACCAGGGTATCGGTAAAGTTGTGGGTGGTATTCGCAAATCCTACCTGGTATTTCAGGTACACAACATCTCTTTTTTCATTGCCCCACATATCACCTTTTTTCACAAATTTACCGGTACCTGTTACAGTATAAGAAGCGGATGCAGGTGCAGCCACGGTAATATCACCACTTGGAGCAAAAGTCATTGCCAGCTGAAACGGTACGTTAGTGGCATTGCCCTTTTCCCTGGTGGTGAGTGCCATGGTGTCCAAAGTCAATGACTTTGTATACATCGTTCGCAGTTCGTCTTGTTCTACAAAGGTTTTACGATAGATCAGTGTAGTATCTAAAGCATTGTTGCCACCATTTCCTTTTACTTGATCCACACCTCTCCTCAAATAGGTTCCATGGTATGGATTGATATATTTTACGGCATACAACACATAGTCCTTAGGTACTGTGGCCCAGTCAGCAGCCTTCCGCCTATCGGGTGAAGTCTTTGTACTGGAACCTCTCAAAACTGAATCTGCGCCGGAAACAGCATTAATTTTAACGGGCAGGACAAACGTGTTCCTTATCGAACGCGGATCGGCAAAAAATGCATCTGTCAATTGTATCTCTACACCTCCTGTTAAACTGCCAGATGGTATTACAATCTTCATGTTTTTTGAAGGAGGAGACACGTAGTAATTATCGGGTAGGGCAACAAGGTCGGCTCCGGTAGCAGAGTTGAATTTGGCACCCAAGGCCAGCGTATTATCGATCGACAAGTCCAGCGTGACATCCTTTTTGTTTTCATACACGCCCCCGATGGAGGCAATGATTTTAAACTTATGTTGGTTGTCCAGCGTGTTGTCATAAATATCTTCGCCCAACACCAGGGTTCGCACCGGTGCCTGGTAAGCAAAGTAGACCGTAGAATACTTATAATCCGGAAACTCTCTTTTCTTATTACATCCGCCAAGCAATAAGAGCACTGACGATGATAGCACAAAAAAACTTTTTTTCATGAATTTTACATTAATAATTTGATCTGATTACCATCCCCTGTTTTGTTTCAAATTGGCCTTTAACGCTTCAGTAAACGGAATCGGACCGAAATTCATATAATCGGCATAGGGCCTGATTTCCACCGTTTGAATAGTAAAGACGTTACTGTTGATCTGTACACCTTTGGCTGCCTCGGTAAGGTTTTCCTTCCAGCGGCGGAGGTCCCAAAAACGGAAGCCCTCAAAGCTTAGTTCCAGGCGCCTTTCATTACGGATCAGCTTACGCATATCTTCCTTGCTTGTAACTGCAGACAGGTAATTATCGGGTTGCGCCAGACCAGCTCTCTTTCGGATGGCAGCTATCACTTCCCTGGCCGAAAATGCAAATGTTCCTTTGCCGTCGGGGCCCCAGGCTTCGTTGGCTGCTTCTGCATAGAGCAGGAACATCTCTGTATACCTGATATGCACCGGGTAATGTTTTTGGGTGGATGTAGAAGCTGGGTTCAGGTTTACATCTTCCCTCAATAGCTTTCTTAAATAGTAGCCGGTACGGGTGGATGTGGGAAGAACGTTGACGGCGTCGTTGGTGGGGTTATCCGATTTTGTATAAACAAACGTGGTGCCATTCCTGAACGTACTGCCATTGGTCACAATATAGTTTCTAAGTCTTGGATCACGATTGGCATATGGTGTGGCTGCTGCATAATTGCTTGCAGGGTTGTCGATTGGGTAACCATTCAGCATTGGAAATGCATCCACCAGGTTTTGGGTTGGATTAACCCTTCCATTACCAAACAATGTGGGTGGAAAATTGGTTTGTTCGATGGCGTTATTGGTTACTATATTTCCCCTCCACAACATCTCTTTCTGATCGATGCTATTGGCGAGATTTACAGCATTGATATTGGCTGCAACGTAGAATAAACCTCCCTGGGGATCCAGCCCCCCAATACCTCCGTTGAGGGTGAGGACTTCGCCGGCATAATTTGCAGCCAACTCCCATTTAGTGGTTACTGGTTGTGCATTATAAGCAGGGCTGGCTGCAAGGAGTGCGGTCTTCGCCCTTAGGGCTTTAACGACACGTCCTACCATCCGCTGCCTGTTAGCGTTACCAAACACCCGGTTGTAGTCTGCTATTGCCATACTGCTGTATTTGGCAGGAAGCTGATTTGCCGCAGTAATATCTTTGTAGTCGAGCGGCAAATACTTATCAGACTCCGCGAAGTCCGCATAAATTTGCTGTACGCATTCGTCGAAAGTGTTCCGCGGTTTTGAAAAGTCAGAATTAGGATCCAGTGGTTGGGTAATAATAGGTACCCCCAATAATTCGGTTCCACCTGCTGTGTATCCGGCATGTCCCTGAAGCAGGTTCATCATAAAATAACCGCGTAATCCATAGCATTCTCCTTTAAGACGATCTCTAAAAAGAATCCGGACATTTGGATTAAGGTACGACCAGTTGACACTATCTACCTCCCTTAAAAATAAATTGATGTAGAGGATGGCAGTAAAAGAACCGTTCCAGGTATCCATTGGATTATTTACAGCTGACCAGGATCCTGTTGCCATATTTAGCAGGGGATTGAATTTATCATTCGTTACCGCATCATCTGTTGCCACATCGCTGAAACTGTATCCATTATTTGTGGCATTATTTGTAGGAATCCTCGTGTAGGCATTCATCAGCAATCCCTCTGCAAAATAGGGATCACCATAAATTTCGTCCAGGTTCCGATGGTTGTCGTCAAGAGGCTCAAGGTTCTTCCTGCATGCGGCAAGAACAACGCCCATTGTCAGAATAAGTAATAAATTTCTTATTAGCATCATTAATAATTTAATAGTATAAGACTCTTTTTTAGAACCTGGCACGTATGCCGGCGATATAATTCCTGAACTGTGGTGTACTGGCAATTGAAAGATCCAGAATGTCTCTATTTTCTGAAAATGTAAACAGGTTGGATCCAGCAATATAGATACCCAGATCTTTAAACAAGGTTTTACGCACTACAGATGGTGACAGGCTATAAGACAACTGCACTTTATTCAAATTAAACCGGTCAGATTTGAAAAGCCAAAAACTGGAACTCCGGAAGTTGTTTGCACTTTGCTGTGAACTTAAACGGGGATAAGTGGCTGTAGCTGCGGTAGTTGGAGTCCAGCGGTTGCGCACTACTTCAGAATACTTTAGGTCACCGCTTACCCAGTAATAATTATTGTTGGTAATACCATAACCGCCCTGTGTACCCGTACCCAATATGAACAAATCGATACGTTTGTAAGTGAGACGAAGATTGAGGCCGTAGGTAAACGGAGCCACGAAGCGACCAATCATTACTTCATCCCTGCTGTCAATTACATTATCCTTGTTTTGATCCACATATTTTACATCGCCCGGACGAACCTCACTAAATAATTGTCTTGGACTATTGGTAATATCAGCTGCACTTTGAAATAAACCGCTACTCACCAATCCAAAAATGGCATCGACAGGTTTGCCGGCCCGATTTTGATAAGCATCAACAAATAGTTCATCCCTTTGGGTCACTTTAGAAGTGGAATAAGTGGCAGTGGTACCCAGGCTTACTTGTAAATCACCAAAATTCTTGTTCACATTCAGCATCAAATCGAAACCGCTACGCTGTTGGGAATTGTAATTAGTATAAGGGATGAAAGTGCTGAAATAATTGGGGTAAAGGGAGAATCTTTGGGTGGCTAAGCCTTCCATCTTTTGTTTGAAAAAAGTAGCCTGTACAGTAAGCAGGTTATTGAAGAATGCTCCTTCGAGACCTACATTGATTTCTTTTCTTTTAGGGAAAGTAAGATTTGGACTTGCGCCAAAGGAGGAGGTTGTAGCCTGGTTCTGTCCCTGCACGCCATCGTTCCATGTAAAGGATCCCTGCCTGGTATAAATATTGTCGTATAAATAGTACTGCGATATATCAAGATCAGTGTTCAGGATACCTGCAGAGGCCGATAACTTAAGATAATTGATGGCTTTTGTCCGGGCCAGGAATGCTTCGTTACTTATAAGCCAGCCCAGGCTCAGGGTGGGCGAAAAAGCAGTGCGGTTACCTGTCGGCAGTTTGGTAGAGTTTACATAAGCACTGCTGAAATCTGCACTAAACTTCTGTTTGAAACTATAAGCCAATTGTAACCCAAGATGCGAATTGGTAATGCGCTGGTACACATCATTTACTGCAACCCCCATGGTGTACCCCAAAAGTTTGGCGGAAATCAAATGATCCTTACCAAAGCTTCCATTATATCCCAGCCAGGTTGAAAAACCCAGGTTTTGCCGTTGCGTAGTGGTATTGATATTTTGTGTACCCGGGCGGCTATCATCACCGAATTTTTGCAGCCCGGTTATTGTGTCACCGGTGGCGCTCCAGGTGGGTGCATACACTGCATACGTATTATTACTGGATTGCAGGTAAGAATTGGAATAATCCAGGTTAAAGAGGGTATGGAAGGATAGGCCCTTCAACACCGACCCGAGGTCTGCATTTATTTGATTGGTTACCTGGAATACCCGCCTGATATTGACATCATAACCTGCAGAATACAGGTCGGCAGCAGCATTACTCAGAAATTGTTGTGCGCCGCCCAACAAATATTTTCCGCCAATCACATTGCGGCTTGCATCTACTATGGACAAGACTGTCTTATTGGTAGGCGATATCAAATTGACGGGAATCAATGGCGTAACCCTGTTGGGCAACAAAGTGGCTGCGTTGCTCCAGAAATTGGTATTGGCAGCACTGCTTCTAGCTCTGCGGCTATCGCTGAATATTGCCGACACATAAATAGAACTTGTGATCTTCTCGTTTAGCTTCAAATCGATATTACCTCTTACGCTCAAACGGTTGTCGCCCTCATTATTGCCCTCCCCTACTTTCATTAATGTGGAGCTGTTATAGTATCCGATGTTTGAATAAAACCTTGCATTTGCGTTACCCCCGGAAAATTCGGCATTCGCATCAGTAGCGTTCAGATGCTTTTTAAGATACTCGGAGGAGAAGAAGTCTACACTTGGATAGCGGTAAGGGTTACCGGTACGATAGTTCTGGATGGTAGCTGCAGAATACAAGTCGGTAAGACCATCATTGCGGCGGCCTTCGTTGTATAATTCCATATAGTCTGCCGAGTTCAGGTATTTTGGTAATGCACGTGGCAGCGATATTCCTGAATTTACTCGGACTGCAATTTTCCTTTTGTTGGCTTCGCCCTTTTTAGTGGTGATCAGTATAGCGCCTTTCGCTGCCTGGCTGCCGTATAAGGCTACAGCATTCACACCTTTTAAAACGGTGATCTGTTGCACTTCGTTCAATGTAATGTCGCTATACTCACGGGAAATGCCATCTATCAGCACCATGGCGTTTTCCATACCCCACACATTATTGCTCCACAGCAAACCTGCAAGCCTGCCATTCATACCACCATCAACTGACAGATTGTAATCATAGTCGATAAAATCTTCAGGATTGATAACACTTATAGCACCAGGCAAACTCTTCCGGGTGACCTTATCGAACGCAACATATACTTCTCCGCCTGAGTTATCACTCTCAAGCCGGATACTTGCCGGGATATCCAGTGCCTGGAACGTTTTCGTTTTATAACCTTTAGCCTCGACGATGATGTTGGAGTTCGGCATCGCAAATATGCTAAACTGACCCTGGCCATTGGTCACCGTTGTCGTTTTACCATCATTTGCAGAAACGAGCGCACCTGCTATCGGTTTACCTTGTTCGTTCTGTATCATTGAAGTGATAGAAACCGCTCCATCCTTCTGTGCGAATGACAGTGAGCAGATGCCCACAAATGCCACGCATAATACGATCCATTTTTTTATATAGTTCATTAATTTCATATTTTAGGCAAAACAATTTGATGCTCCATCGGGAGTTTACTTTTATTGCTATATATTTTCGTATGTGGTTACCTTACCATCCGGGATTTTGACCAAATGTGGGATACAGGTTCACCTGGTTTGTTGGCAGTGGCAACCAATTGTGTTTTGATTCAAACACCCTTGTTACAACAGTCCTTTCAGTTAAATTGATTGGCTTGCCATCAGTTCCACGTGCGAAATCGATGACCGTCTTATTCTTGTACTTGGCCAAACCAGCCACGTTCCACCTGCGCAGATCGTGCCAGCGGAGACCTTCAAAAGCCAGTTCTACCGCTCTTTCCCGGATCAGTTCCTCCATGAAAATATCTTTGGATCCTGTAAAGCGGGGGTCAACTCCCGGTACGCCGGCACGTTCCCTGATTTTGTTTACTGCAGCAAGTGCGGTCATATAACCCTGGTGGCTGCTTTGTGGCGTTCCATAACCCTGGAGCACTGCCTCTGCATACATGAGATACACATCTGCAAGCCGCATATAGGGTATCACGATATTGATGTTGTTCCACTCGTTGTCCACGCTGTTACAGCCATCGGTAACGAATTTGCGCATCAGGTAGCCAGTGCGGCTTGCAGTACCTTCCAGGCGAAGGTTACCACCATTGAAAAGTTCGGCGAATTTAAAAGGTATGGTGTTGGCCGCACCCGCACCCCTGAACATTCTTACGCCGTCGTATGTAATACATTTATAGAACCTCGGATCACGCCCGGACCAGGGATCTGCTATTGTATAACCAGACCCGGCTGCATCTAGTGGAAGGCCATTAGCCATACCAAAATTATTCACATAGTTTGCCGCCGGTGACGATATGCCTGCTTCGCCACCCAATGATGGCGGTATAAACATATTCACCAATGACCACCTTGAACTTCCCGGATCAAAACTGGGTGGACCAAGTAGTACTTCAGGATAGCCAGGGTATTTTCCATAAGAGGAGATGGTAAACCAGTTTTCGCTGTATTTGTCCCATGTCAGGAGTTTATAAACAGCCTCTCCATTATCCGACATTTTTAAAAGGCGGGTGAATGCGTCAGCAGCCTGCTTGCACAACTCTGCGTCATAACTGGCATTACCAGTTGATTCCTTATTCATCATCGGGCTCGCGGCATATAATAGATCACGTCCTTTCATAGCCAGCGCGGCTGACCTGGAAATGCGCTGTTGGTTATTTCCCAAGGTTGCCTGGCCTACCGTTGTATTGTCCCAGTTGGTAGGCAACAAAGCAGCGGCTGCTTCAAAGTCTTCCGCGGCTCTCAGGGCAGTGGCGCGGTAATTCAGCCTTGGCAGTTCCAGCTTCGCCGAGCTTGAGAGAACCGTGTCGATATAAGGCAGTCCACCCCAAAAACTCATCAGCTGGAAATGGAAAAATCCCCTGAAAAACAATAGTTGGCCTTTAATGATATCTTTTTCCTCCTGCGTGGCATTTACCAACCTGCTCATATTTGCCAACCCAAGATTGGCTTTGCGGATACCGTACCAGCTTAAAGGCCAAAGACCCTTGGTCCGTGGGCTATTAGGCGTGGTATTCGGCCCGTTATCATCCAGCCAGCTATTGTCCCAGCCGCCACCGTTTGTTCTCCAGGCCCAGTAGTTGCCATTATCAAATTCCGCATTCAGGCGGTAGTTGGCGTTGGTCGTAGATAGTACGTCATCACCCGTGTTCCATTCAGAATTCCAGGTAGATCTCGACATATCTGGCAAACAATTGTATAATTCTTCTGTGTAGCCCTGAAAATTGCGAAAGCTTACAAACACATCATTTTCTGTGATAACGGATTCCGCCGGTCTGTCAAGATATTTCTTGCAGGATTGCAGGTTCCAGGCAACGGCCAGGATCCCTACGGTCAGCATTATTTTGACGGTTGTTTTCATGGTATGTATTTTTTATTATAAGTGTTAGAGGAATTAGAAACTTAGATTAAACCCAAAATTGATACGGCGAACCGTAGGATAGGCACCCTGGCCAGAGTAATTGCTGGAGCCGATATTATCCTCCCGGTCATCAGGCATTTTGCTCCAGATAACCAGGTTATTGCCATTAACGTATGCGCGCATGGATTGTACACCTGCTCTTTTAAGCCAGGTGGGATTCAAAGTGTAGGAGATTTCTGCGGTCTTCAATCGCACATAAGATCCGTCATACCTGTAGAAATCGCCGAAGAAGTTGCCGTAAGAAAGTGATTTCCAACGTGGCAGGTAGGACTCTGCATCAGTATTGTCTTTTGTCCAGTAATCCCCTTGCTTGAATACGGCATTGAGCTTTGCATTAAAATTGGTTTGGGTAAGTTCACGCGTAACGTTGTTCACTGCATAAAACTGCACCATGAATGACAGCCGTTTGAAATCCACACCGAAAGTGGCGTTATAGGTATTTTGTGGCCGTGACGGGTAAGCAAATGGAACAGCATCGAAGGAGTTAATGACACCGTCACCGTTATAGTCAATCAGGTTGAAGTGGCCCGGCATCTTATTGTTGTCGTTCTGATCTACTGGAGTGCTACCGTATACATCGTCCCAGGTATTATAGTAACCGCTGCGTACATGTGTCCTGGTTTGCCCTATCTGGAAGCCAGCCTGTTTCAGGTAAGCATCCAATAGCTGGGGATCATCTGCATCCAACACCTTGTCTTCCGCATGTGTCATGGCTACATTACCCCATAAACGCATGTTTTTACCCATATTCTTATTGAGTTTTAATTCGATCTCATAACCTTTCACCACCGTTTTACCCAGGTTCGCTGCTGGCGGTGTACCCCCGAAGTATACCGGAACCGCCCGGCTTCCACCTGCGATCAGGATATTCTTCCTGTTGTCTTTGAACACTTCTATGCTTCCTTCCAATAAGCCCCGTTTGATGGAAAAGTCAAGACCCAGGTTAATTTTGGAAGCGGTCTCCCAATGTATCTCCGGATTTCCTATACTGGATTCCCGATACCACACATAGGGGCTATTGGCGTTGTTGTCGCCCATACGGGTTTGCCCGCCATAACTCCATTGAGTGGCGTAGAGGTAATTTCCGTTGCTGGCATCATTTCCCACCAGGCCATATGATCCACGAAGTTTCAGTTGTGTAAGCCAGTTGATATTTTTCATGAATTTCTCGTTCGTCACTGTCCAGCCCGCAGCTGCCGAAGGGAAGAATTCGAACCGGTAATTGGGACCAAATTTTTGCGATCCATTATAAGCCCCATTAAATTCTGCAAAGTACCGGCTGGCGTAATTATAGGTTGTCCGGAATACCCAGTCTTCACGATATTCTGGGAAGGCGCTGCCCCTGGCACTTTCGTTGCGCATAAACATACCCATGGCAGTGATATTATGCTGGCCGATTTTGGCAAAATGGTTCAACTGCATTTGATAAACCCTTCTACGGTAAGTAGACCCGTTTTGAAAGGCATCTGATCGCGTGGACCATTGTGGCACCACATAATCGAATTGGTTAGCCCCGGTCGTGTTCCGGAATTGCACCCGTCCATCCTGGTAGATATATTTCACGATGGCGCTACCATCATCAAACTGTCCGCCCTGTGAAACGAAAGTGTTATCCAATGAATAAGACCCCCGGAAGCTGAGGTTCTTTACCAGCTTACCCAAATCCTGGTTCAGCACAAAATCAGTTGTAAACTGGGTGGTTTTAGTATGGCGGATACCACTGTTGGCAAGTATCTGCGCCGAATTATTCGTAGATACAGGATCGAGCGGGTAATATCCCCATGAACCATCTGCATATTGCGGAGAAAACAGGTCGGGGGCCAGGTTATAGATAGATTGATACCAGGAGTACTCGAACCCGCTCCATGAATCCTGTTTATCACCTTGTAACCCGGAAATATTGGCAGTGAGGGTTGTAGTGGGCGTTATTTTCATATCCAGGTTCGCCCTGATATTCAACCGATCATAAAAAAATCCAGGGTTATAGCCTTTACCATTATCCCGAACCTTCATAATGTCTCCTTCATGAAGATAATCGACCGAAGTAAAATATCGTACAAAACCCGAACCGCCGGAAATATTCACATTTGCATTTTGTGCCATGGCCACTTTCTTCAGGGATTCTGACTGCCAGTCCACATTGGGATATTGCTGTGCCTCCTGGGCATTAGCCGGGTACCGGTATTTTTCCCTGATAGTCAGGGGTGTATAGTCTGCCCAGGATGCCGGGCTGATAGCAAGTTCCCGCTCGATAGCCAGGTTCCTGATGCCTAGCGCCTCATAGGCGTCATATTTTTCCGGAAGCCGGGAAGCGATCTTAAGCGTTGAATTGACAGTTGCATTGATGTTTGCTTTGCCTTCTACGCCCCTCTTGGTGGTAATCAAAATAACCCCATTAGCGCCTTTTACGCCAAACACGGCGGTAGCGGAGGCATCTTTCAATACCGAAATACTTTCTACTGAACCGATATCTACACCATTCATAGGGCGTTCGATTCCATCCACCAACACAAGCGGTGCACTGAAATTCCAGGTTCCCTGGCCACGGATATAAATAGTAGGATCTTCTCCACCAGGAAGGCCCGTACCCTGTACGGTAATGACACCCGGCACATTTCCAGTGAGGGCAGCGCCAATATTTGACACACCACCCGCACGCTGGAGCACTTTTCCGCTGGTTTGGCTGATGGCCCCTACTACACTTTCTTTTTTCTGGCGACCATATCCCACGACAATTACTTCGCCGGAAACGTCCGCCGTTGAAGTGAGCTGCATATTGACCTGATCGGAATTTCCCACCACTATGTCTTTGGATAGGTAACCAACACTCGAAAAAGTAAGCGTGGCCCCTTTTGCGGCTGAAATGGTAAATACTCCGGCCTCGTTGGTGGAAGTACCTATAGATGAGCCTTTAACTACAATAGAGGCGCCACTGATAGGGTCCCCCTTTTCAGTTGTAACCCTTCCTTTGATAGTTTTTGGCTGTGCGTGGGCCGCCGTTGCGATAAAAATTATGCACCCGATTGCATAAATGAGGCGTACAAAAAACAGGCTGCGCAAACGATTACGCTTAGTTGCAGTTTTCATGGCAAGCTTTACCATATGTATTTGGTTTAAGTATTAAAATGATTACAGGATAGTTTGGTAGATCTGTTTTGCTCCCAATAAGCGCTTCACTCATTCGATAACAATTACGGAAATCAGGGCACCCCGTCCAGGTAGCTCAATCCCTAACTTGTTGACTACATCTGAAGCGTACAGTTCATTTAAACAGGCTTCAGTCTGAAATGGCTTCTTATGTTACTAGGGTCGGCTGTAAAACACACCCAAATCCCCGATATGCGTCTCTAAAACTGTCAAGATTATTTCACCGAACCCGCTTAGGGTGATTGTATAAATTGGTGTTTACATGATTCTGGTACACCAGGGCGCCTGGCATTGCTTTGATTGAATAATTTCATATGGCAGTTGTTTTTTGGCTGTATAGTGCACAGGTTTCTTCACAAGTTGGTAACTATCGTCTGCTGGCAGGCATCGTGTGTTTAACAATCGTAAAGTTAATATGCTGTTATCTCCACGATGTGGGTAAAAATGATTAAAAGGATGAAACAAATGTTCAAATCTTAACTTAAAACGCAGTCTGCTATTGAATCCTGTTATTTTTTTAGTAAACCGGGCTTCCTGCAGCAGCCAAAAATATATAGTCACCACAGCCCCCTACTGATACTTCATTTCTCTCACCAGAAAAAGGGCCAGTCTTGCTTATTCTCTGGAAAATCCGGTTTTAATATGAGTATACCCGGTACAATGCCACCTGCAGTAAAACTGAAATTGGCCCTGTTGTTACCGTACATTACTTTTTTAGAAACTGTTCCCACAGATGATACGAATGATACATTAGAATAGGGGGGGCAGCCAAAAATGTGGTTGAGCCCATTGTACTGGTGGCGATGAAGAATTGCAGTGCAGCATTGGATTTTCCATTTCTCCTTAACGCCGCAATACGGGATGTGTCAATCTTCTTCTCATTTTCATCCCAACGGTGCTTATTTAGTGATAAAAACAGGCGTCTCAAAGACTAATTAAAGGCGGTTACAATAAAATTTAAATAAGGAAAAGTGATAAAAATCACTCTTCGGAGGTTAGCAATGTTTAATAACTGCCTGCCATATGAAAGTTTTATATTAAACAATTACTGTCAGAGATATGTACTGTGCTATCAGGAGTAATGTAAACCCATATACTGCCATACAATACTCTAAGTGTAAAACAAATTAATTTGGTGTAATCGACTGCAGTTATTTAATTCAGATTTTTTTGCAAAACCTGGCAATGGCTAAGTCCGGATGATCAGGAGACACCATAATGCACCAAATTCGTAAACATGTCTCCTCGTAAGGTTTTTCATCAGGCAAACCAAATTTTTGCCAGGTGAACAACCTTTTTCCCATTGGCACTAAAAATTACGTGCGTTCTATTCAACTTGCTACCGTCAATAGCATGCATGTTTTCATAAAGGCTATTTCCAACCACTGACATATCCCTTATCTTGAAATTCTAACGTTTTATTATTTTATGAGTGGATTAGTGGATGTTTCAATTGCAGGTATCGGAAAGAGATCGACCTGTCCAGGCTTTGGATCTGCCTTAATTAAGGGGAAATATGCCTTCTTCCTCCAGCGTAAAATGTCGACACTTGCAAGCTCCTCACCGCCGAGTTCCACAGCTCTTTCGTGCATCACAGCTTTTAATGCCTCATTTTTAGTTGCTAATGTAACGGCGGGCATATTAACGCTTGGTCTTTTGCGAACCAGGTTAATGTAAGTGGCAGCCTGCGTCGGTGAACCTACTTCTGCTTCACACTCGGCAAGCATTAGCAGCACGTCTGCATAGCGAATAACACGCTGATTGATACCGCCCGGATGGAAGCCGGAATTTACCCAATCGTAAATATTGTACTTCCTGAAAAACCTTTTTTTGGTTACACCATTCCTGGTAGAAGCACCCATGTTGATATCGGCGGCAACAAGCGTTTTTGCTCCTAAAGGTGATTCAGTCAAAATTTGATCGCCTTCCTCAAAAACTGTAAACTTATAACGGGGATCATTATCCTCAAACTCATTTAGCAAAAGGTTAGAAGGGATTACGTTTCCCCAGGTAATGCCATACTCCTGGTTGCGCACTGTGCTGAGAGGACTGGTTGACCCTTCCCCATTATAACCCCAGTTGAAATTATTATCCCCTTTATCCACAAACACAATTTCAAAAATAGACTCTGCATTAAACTCATGACCGGAAATGATCGTTGCCCCTGCATCATCTCTTACATCACCGTCGAAGTTCCACCGATAGTTATCGACCAAAGCATATTTTCCAAAAACCTTTAACAGGGCCGTTTTAGCGGCAGTGTAATCGCCTTTTTGCATTTGTACACGGCCAAGCAAGGCATTAGCGGCTCCTGAAGTAGCACGCCCATTGTCAGAAGCGCCATAAGTTGCCGGTAGTTTAGAAGCTGCATCCGTCAAATCACTTATGATAACAGTGTATATTTCGGCAGCGGGCGATTTACCTTTAAACCCGGATGCTGAAGTAATAGGTTCAGTGTATAATGGCACATCGCCCCATTGAGATACGATCTCGAAATATGCCCAGGCTCTCAAAAATTTAGCTTCTCCAACCAGGCGGTCTCTCAATGCGATGTTATCGGTTACACCGGGTGCTTTATTTATAACGAGGTTGGCCCTGTTTATCATTCGGTAAGAACCAGTCCAAACGTCTGACATTACGGAGTTAGACGGAGCAGGTGAAGGTTGGGCTAAAAGTTCTGCCCGTGGAGTCTCTAACTGTGCACCACCACTTGCGCATTCACCACCCCGCATATCGTGGGTAAAAAACCATTCACGTCCAACTAATTGCGCAGAGCGAAGGGAGGAATAAATCGCGTTCACACCATTTTGCAACTCAGCTGCTGTTTTAAAATAGCTTTCGTTTGTTGGATTATTTTCATCAAGAACGTTTAGCTTTTTATTACAGCCAAAAAAGCTGAATGTCGCCAGCATTATTCCCAACATTAGTTTATTAATTCTCTTTTTCATTTTTTATACTTTAATCTAATTGATAAAAAAATGCCTAAAAACCTGCCTGAATACCTACCTGGAACGCCTTAGGCTGAGGATATACAGCGAAGTCTATGCCGCTCGTCAAATTTGAATTAGGTGTCCTGTTTCCCACTTCAGGATCATAACCGGTGTATTTGGTAAACGTCAGTATATTCTGCGCTGAAACATAAATCCGTATGTTTTTCACTGTTCCTTTAGTGAGCGATTGTAATGCCGAACCCGAAACATTATATCCTAACATGATGTTTTTCATACGCAGAAATGAACCATCCTCCAGGAATCGGGTGGATGTGCGTGCATTTTGATTTGGATCAGCAGAAATGGCCCGGGGAATGTTCGTGTTGGTGTTGGTGGGTGTCCAGGCATTTAAGACCTGGGTACCAGCATTAAAGAAACGAATCATACCCTCTGAAATAACACGGGTTGCATTGTATATTTTATTTCCCTGAACACCCTGGAAAAACACTGAAGCATCAAAATTTTTATAGTTTGCACCCAGGTTAAACGCGTAGGTCATTTTTGGAATAAAATTTCCAATGAATACCCTGTCTTTAAGATCAATTACACCATCACCGTTTTGGTCTTTAAACTTCAGATCGCCGGGAGCCGTGGCTGCGTTTTGGATCGCATGCTTGGTAACTTCTCCGGCGTTTTGGAAAATACCTTCTACTTCCCACCCAAAAAAGGATTGGACTGGCTGTCCAACCGCAGTATTGGTAATACTATAACCACCATAGTCTGCGTCCGAACCAGCTTCTATATTGGATACGCCCTCTGCCAGCCTTTTAACTTCGTTTGTAACAAAACTCATGTTGGCGTTTACATTCCATCTAAGTGGACCTTCTCTTTTATTATATCCTAACTGAAATTCAAAACCGTTTACATCCATTCCTCCAACGTTTTGAGGTACAGAAGTTGCTATATATCCAAAAGAAGGAGGTAGTGGCACATTCAAAATCAGGTTGTCCGTTGTCCGTTGATAATACTCAGCAGATAATGTAACCTTGTTTTTGAATAAACCAAGGTCCAGGCCGACATTAAATTGTTTGAAAATTTCCCACTCTAAATCCTTATTGCCTAACCCCTGAATAGAAGAAGCCGGGCCACCTGTGATTGAATTATTAAAAGGATAAACAGCACTGTTTGATGAAACATTTACCAACCACGGCGTGTTACCCAGTAAAACGCCATTCAACCCGGTAACACCATATCCAGCCCTTACTTTCAACTCTGAAATTTTTGGCGCATTTTTCATAAACTCTTCCTGATCCACTCTCCAGCCAACTGAACCAGAGGGGAAAGTTGCCCATTTTTTACCCGGAGCCCAAACAGATAGTCCATCCCGGCGAACAGCCACGCTTATCAAATATTTACTCTTAAAATCATAATTCACGCGACCCAGGTAAGAAATCAGGCTGTTTTTACCAATCAGCGTTTGAACCGATACGTTTGTTGCATTATTCAATGTTCTTAACTCATTTGAAGCCTGGTTCCCGCTTCCGTTTTCTTGTTTTCCAGTTTGATTCTGTTGTTCAAACACGGCTACCGCATTCAAGTGGTGGCTGCCAAAAGTTTTTTCGAACGTAAGCTGCTGCGTGTATAAGAGTACTGTAGATAGATTGCGGTTGTTTGTAATAGTAGCCAGTGAAGCACTTGAACCTGCAATAGCGCCGTTGTCGTTAAAAATCGGCGAAAAACGGTAATCAAGGCCGTTCGCATAATCAACGCCAAAAGTAGATCTGAACTTCAACCATTTGGTGAAGTTTATGTCGAGGTATGCGATGCCAAAAACCTTCACCCGCTTTCTGTTTCCCGGATTTTTTAACGCAGCATCTTCTACAGGATTGGTGGGGTCGCCACCATCCTTGGTAGCATCTACGCCCCGGTATCCGCCGTTAGACGTTGGGTCGTATACTGGTATATGCGGCATCATCCGGATTACGTTTACAAGGTTTGATCGTGCACCGGTTTCGTTGTTATCGTAATTTTGTTCAGTGGTGGCCACAAATAAATTCTGGCCGAATGTGAATACCTTGCTTATGATATGATCGGAATTGATACGAAAGTTATACCTCCGGTACCCAACGGTGGGCGTGGTTCCCTGCTGGTCGGTATAGCCTGCGGATGCATAAAATCGAGATATTTCATTTCCACCACCTAGGCCTATATTGTGTTGCGTCATTACACCCGACTTAAAATAGGCATCTTGCCAGTCCGTATTGGTTTGACCATAAGTTTGTGTAGCACCGGCATAGATTGGCTGATTGATGTCCGGCGCCGTGAGACGAGGAATTTGACTGCCTCTGTAGGCAAGAGCATACTGCTTGAATTGCTCAGTATTTAATAAATCCAACCGTTGGGTGACTTTTTGAAAGCCAATATACGAATCAGTATTAATCGTAAGCTTTCCATCTCTCCTGCCCTTTTTAGTCGTTATCATTACTACGCCAGTAGTTGCACGGGAGCCGTAGATAGCTGCAGCTGACGCGTCTTTCAACACGTCGACCGATTCGATATCCCTTGCGTCCAGAGTTCCTAAATCGCCTGTGGGGAAGCCGTCAACTACGTACAAAGGGTCGGACGCAAAACTGATAGAGCTTATTCCCCTTATACGGATTATGGGATCAGACCCAGGGCTTCCGTTGTTGGTGACCTGAACGCCGGCAAGGCGACCTTGCAATGCTTGTGTTACTGTAACTGCGGGTAATTCGTTTAATGTTTTGCTAGTTACACTTGAAACGGCACCAGTAACTAAAGTTCGTTTTTGGGTTCCGTATCCTACTACAATTACTTCGTTAAGATTTTGAGTGCCCAAGGTCAGTGATATATTGTAATCAATGGCATTCTCAACGGCAAATTCCTTTAGCTCATAGCCCACATAAGAGATTACAAGTATGTCCTTTGGAGAGACCTCAATGCTAAAACTTCCATCGGTTACAGAAGTGGTCCCCCGGTCACTACCTTTAATAGTAATAAATACGCCGCTTAGTGGCTTTCCACCCTCGCCACTTATTTTACCGGTAATTTTTTTTGAAGTTTGGGCAAACAGGCTTGAAACAGTGACAAGCAGATAGGCAATAATTGCAGTGCTATGCTTCAAAAAGCCTTGTAAGGCCTTCATTTTTACTGAAAATTCATTCATACGGCTAGATTTTTTTAATGAATAGAAATGCCTTACTCTTGTGCAATCGATTACATTTTTAAAAAAGTCGCTGGAGTAACCAATTAGGAGGATTTGCATTTAAGTTTCTTTATCTGTTTAGAATGTGACAAATGCAAACACAGCGACAGTAATTCCGGTCAGTTAGGAAGAGAATAATTTGTACTTTAAGCGTGAGAAAAGTCATTAAAAATGATGAGGTAGTCTATTTCTACCTTGCCATTTAACAACAACAAACCTCAAGCTTTAATTAAAGCCTTTTATCATCGAAAGCAACAAACAATCTATCAGTAATTATTTATTCTATTAGACAAGCAAATCACATCTAATTCTCAGCTAAGGTAGTAATAATTCAAATTCTGCGTTATCGATTGCACTATTTTTTCAAAAAAATATTTTTCAACTACCTTTCACCTGTAAAATTTTACCTTACTGCTTAAAAAAAGGCACCCTCTTGATAAAAATCAACCACAGCCTGGGGTTAGTTAATCACCAAAAACTGCAGAACATAATTATTCATAACCTTATATTAAATACGTAGTAGAAGCTTATTATATGAAATTAGTATTCTTTATCCTTACTTGCGCAATGGCAGCCATTGCTTGTAATACCCATCGGGTAGCGCCACTCTTCAGCAAGTTAAATGCTGCGCAAAGCGGTATTAATTTCAACAATATTATCGACGAGACTAAAATGCCAGGCGATGCGCTAAACGAATTTTCATATATGGGAGGAGGTGTTGGCATACTTGATGTAAATAATGATGGATTGAAAGATATTTTCTTTTGTGGTAACCAGGTAAGCAGTAAGCTTTATCTTAACCTGGGTGACAATCATTTCAGGGATATTTCACAAGAAGCTGGTGTGACAACAACCGATTGGATAACGGGGGTAAGCGTTGCCGACATCAATGCCGATGGTTATGATGATCTCTTTTTGTGTACCTATGGCAAGGGCCTGGCAACCCGATCAAGAAACAAATTGCTGATAAACCAAACCGACAATACCTTTAAGGATGAAGCAGCATTATATGGTATCGCAGATTCGACCTATAGCTCGCAGGCGGCTTTTTTTGATTTTGATAAGGACGGCGATCTTGACCTGTTTTTAGTGAATTACTTATTAAATGCCTCCTACTCCGCAAATACCATTTACCCTAAAGACCTGAGTGGCTACTACGCTGCCAACGACAAACTATATAGAAATGATGGTGATGGCAATGGTTCGGGACACCCGGTTTTTACCGATGTATCAAAGGAAGCGGGTATAAAAGAAGATGGATTTGGGCTAGGCGTAGCGATAAGCGACTTCAACAACGATGGGTGGCCCGACATTTATGTATCAAACGATTTTGTATCAAACGATGAGCTTTGGCTGAACAATAAAAAGGGCACTTTTACTAATGTACTTGACCTTTCAACCAGGCATCAAAGCTACAGCAGCATGGGCCTTGACGCCGCTGACATCAACAACGACGGCAAGATTGACTTTGCTACACTTGACATGATGCCGGAAAATAACCTCCGGAAAAAGCTGTCGTTCTCTTTTATGAATTACGACCGGTATGAAGCAGAACGACGCCTGGGTTATTCGCCGGAGTTTTCCCGCAATATGCTGCAGTTAAACAACGGCACCTACCAGCACGGCGATACTGCCATACCGTTTTTCAGCGAAATTGGTCAAATGGCGGGTATTAGCGAGACAGATTGGAGCTGGAGTGTATTAATGGCCGATTTTAACAATGACGGCCTGAAAGACATGCATATAACTAATGGTATTGGCCGCGATTTTATTAACGCCGATTTTATCCAATTCAGCCAAACGATAAGCCCAAATACTCCTGCAGAAATGGATGCGAAAAAACGATTAAAAGAAAAACTATTATCGCTAGAACCATTAAATCTGCCCAACTACCTTTTTATAAACAGGGGCGACTATACGTTTCTGGATGCATCCGACTCAGCGGGCATAAATGACCGATCTATCTCGAACGGGGCTGCTTATGCCGATTTGGACAACGATGGGGATCTTGATTTAATAGTGAATAATGTAAATCAGGAAGCTTTTCTTTTTATAAATAATACGATTAAAAAAAACATTGCTCCAGCCAATCACAACATTGGTTTTATATTAAAAGGAGAAAGACAAAATAAAGATGGATTTGGTGCTAAAATATATTTATATACAAAAGGGCAAGGTCAAATGCAGGAGCAATCCCCTGTTCGTGGATATTTAAGTTGTGTAGACACCAAAATAATTTTTGGGACAGGATCTGATAAAATGCTGGATTCAGCAATCATTGTTTGGCCGAATTTGAAAAAACAAACCCTATACCAGCTAAAAACAGATTCCGTTTACGTTCTGCACGAAAAAAATGCCAATGAAAGCTGGCAAACCGCGCCAAATACGCCAAACACTTTTTTAACTGACATTACTTCGACGCTTGTCGCGAACTATAAGCATACAGATGTACCCTTTTACGATTATGGAGACCAGCGGCTACTACCACAAAAATTTTCGCAGTTGGGCCCTTTTATTTCAACGGGAGATATTAATAACGATGGCAATACTGATTTTTACATTGGAGGCGGTTTCAATTTTTGGGGCCAGGTTTTCAGCCAGCAACCAAACGGGGCCTTTCGTGGCAGCACCCTATCTAAAGGCGTAAAAATGGAGGAAGACCAGAACGCCATATTTTTTGACGCTAATGGTGATGGAAATGTTGATTTGCTGGTGGCTTGTGGCGACACGCGGTATGATGATACATCCGCATTCTATCATCCACGGCTCTATTTAAACGACGGTAATGGAAATTTCACTGTTAATAGCCAGGCTATCCCAGGTTCTGTAAAGACGATTGCCGGCTGTGTGGCTATCTGCGATTATGACGGCGATGGCGACGAGGATATTTTTATCGGAGGAAGGGTGTCTAAAACATATCCATTACCACCCAGAAGCTATCTTTTGCAAAATACTAAGGGAGTTTTCAGTGATGTTACCGGAAAAGTTTGTCCGTCCCTCAAAACACCTGGTATGACCACAGGTGCCGTTTGGGTTGATATCGACGGAGATGGGCGGAAAGACCTGGTTATTGCAGGCGAATATATGCCGATCATGTTTTTCAAAAATAACGGTGTTTTGTTGAGCGATATTACCGCTACTATGGGCCTGCAAAATATGAACGGCATGTGGCGCAGCCTGGTTGCCTCAGATGTAGACAACGACGGCGACATAGATTTAGTGGCAGGAAATCTAGGGCAAAACTGTCGGTATCGTATTACGTCCGAATATCCTATGCAATTGTTCGCGAAGGATATTGACGGCAATGGAAGTATTGACCCGGTGATGTTTTATTACATAAAAGATGAAAACGGAAAACGACAAATGTTTCCGTCTATTAACCGCGACCAGTTTGCAGAACAGGTACCATCTATCAAAAAATCCTTCCTGCTACACAAAGACTTTGCAGTGGCCAACATGCCATCTATTTTTCCAGGCGGGACGAAAAACCTGCAAATATTTACCTGTAATGAGTCTCGTACCTGCTGGATAGAGAATATCGCAAACGGCAAATATGTTAAACATATTCTGCCGCCTGAGGCACAATTTGCCCCCGTGAACGCAATTCTTTGCACAGATATTGACGGCGATGGAATAAACGATTTGCTACTTGCAGGAAACGAATATCAAACTGAAATATCCACTGGTAGATACGACGCTTCCTATGGTACCCTGTTAAAAGGAAATGGTAGAAAAGGATTTGACTTTATAGCAGCCAACAAAAGTGGCTTTGTTACTAACGGCGATGTAAAAGACATGAAGATGATTATTAATCAAAAAAAAGAAAAACTAATTCTGATTGCAGTGAATAATGATTCCATGAGGGTTTTCAAATGTAACAATACTAACAGGACGAAATGACCAAATTAATTTAAATGATTTGTACTTGAACAATTTACGGCGAAGCAAGCCATTTCGCCAGGCTCCCTATTTAATATTACGTGTCATCTGCAAAATGCCGTTCACAACATTTTCTTCTAGTCTCCTGTATACTTTTTCGATACAAACATAAATAACCGATCTCCCTTCACTTCCGTAACCTTTAACAAAGGCAACGTTATTTCGTTGATACTGCCCATAAAAATACTGGTTGGCAATTAAAGGGATTTGCGGTTAATTCTCCTTAGTGAAACATCTTCACAGTCATAACTACTCAGAATGAAGGAAACGATTGCAATTTTGAAAACATAAACTACTTAAAATGCTTGGAACTTAACTTCTAAATGGGAATTATCCCTTGAAGTAGAAATAAAAGCATCATTATGTAATCGATTACACATTTTTAAAAAAAAAACCTACTTTAGCAAACGAACGGCTGCAAATTATAACTACATATGGAAAAAGATGTTACCATTTATGATATTGCCAAGGAATTGGGTTTCTCAGCCGCCACTGTCAGCAGAGCTTTGAAAAACAATAAATTAATAAGTAAACGCACAACAAAAAGAATTCTGGAAAAGGCAGAAGAAATGGGTTACCGACATAACAGCTTCGCCAGCAACCTGCGAAAACAAAAATCTCACACGATCGGCGTATTACTACATGAGTTGAATAGTAATTTCATCACCTCAGTCTTAGCAGGTATAGAAAATATAACCACCCAGGCCGGCTATGATATTATTATTGCACACTCAAGTGAAAGTTATGAAAAGGAAGTAGCGAATGCCTTTAATCTATACCATAAACGCGTAGATGGGGTCATAGCATCATTGTCTTCGAATACAAACAATCTTGATCATTTTAAAGTCTTCTTTGAAAAAAACATACCGGTTATATTTTTTGATCGGGTGGATGAGGACAGTGAAAGAATACATGTAATAATAGATAATTATAAATGTGGCTTCATCGCAACAAAGCATCTAATCGACCAGGGCTGCAAACGAATAGTAATACTTACCGCAAACCTAAAAAGGAATGTGTATGCGCAACGGCACCGCGGATACGCTGATGCCTTATGTGAGGCCAAAATAGCCTACAATAAAAAATGGGTACTGGTGAAAGATCTGCAGGAAGAGAGCGCCTTGAACGCGGCACATGAAATTTTAAATATGGTCCCATTCCCGGATGGGCTTTTTGTTACCAACGACTTTATGGCGTCAGTGTGTATGCAGGAATTAAGGCGGCATGGCGTGCGGGTTCCGGAAGATATTGCGATAGTTGGTTTTAATAATGATGCTATCAGTAAGATTATTGAACCTCAACTAACAACTATAAACTATCCCGGTAAAGAAATGGGCGAGATTAGTGCACGCAATCTGATTGATCATTTAAAAGGAATGGATGACATCGGTGCAAAAAGTAGAATTGTCGTTAAATCGGAACTCATTGTGCGTAACTCCTCCAGGAAGACTAATCCAGTCCTGGTTTTGTCAAGACCCGAAGTTTCCGATTGAAAGCGTTTCGTTAATTGCCATGACATATTACAAGAATCCAGGAAGCAAAAGCCACCCCTGCAATCTGGTCACAAAACACGCAGGTTTCACCACTTGTAAATTTTTTCAACATTCAATAAAACAGGCTTTCCGACTATTGATTGCAAACTCACTTCATATGAAAAAAATAATTTCCGGCCTTGCCATATCTGTTATTTCTATCGCTGCAGACGCTCAAAACCATATCGTTTTAAGATCCGATAAAGGAAAAGACACCATCAATAAAAATATTTATGGTCACTTTTCAGAGCACCTTGGCCGTTGTATTTACGGAGGATTGTACGTTGGTGAAAACAATAAAACAATTCCGAATAAGGATGGTGTCAGGTTGGATGTAATTAATGCTTTAAAAAAACTAAAAGTTCCGGTGTTGCGTTGGCCGGGTGGATGCTTTGCAGACACTTATCATTGGAAAGATGGCATCGGGCCCAAGAAGAATCGCCCCGCTATGCTAAATGTTTGGTGGGGTAATGTGAAGGAGGATAATAGTTTCGGCACCAATGAGTTTCTAAATATGTGTGAAGAAATTGGTGCCGAAGCATATCTCAGCGGTAATGTTGGTAGCGGCACACCACATGAACTTACAGACTGGGTGAAGTACACATCTCATCCCAATGGCAGCAGTCCTATGACCGACCTCCGGCAGGGAAATGGGCGACAGGTTCCGTGGAAGGTTGGATTTTGGGGGTTGGGTAATGAAGCCTGGGGATGCGGCGGCAACATGACTGCTGAATGGTATGCCAACGTTTATAAACAATACGCAACATTCATGACAGATTGGAGTAACAGTGATAAACTGTATCGCATTGCCAGCGGTGCTTCAGATGATGATTATCACTGGACAGAAGTCTTAATGAAAGAGCTTCCTGCTAAAATGTTTGATGCCTTAGGACTGCATCATTACAGCGTTATTGACTGGAGCAAAAAAGGTTCAGCAACGGCCTTTACCGAAAAAGAATATTTTACAACTATGCAACGGTCTCTTCTTATGGAAGAACTGGTTACAAAACATAGTGCTATCATGGATAAGTATGATCCTGGTAAAACAAAAGCACTTGCAGTTGATGAGTGGGGAGGGTGGTATGAAGTTGAACCGGGCACCAATAGTGCGTTCCTTTTCCAGCAAAATACCATGCGGGATGCAATGATTGCCGGCTGTAACCTGAATATATTCAACAACCATTGTGATAGGGTGAAAATGGCCAACCTTGCTCAAATAATCAATGTATTGCAGGCGGTAATTCTTACTGATGAGCAAAGAATGATTCTGACCCCAACCTACCATGTCATGGAAATGTATAATGTACACCAGGGATCCACTATGCTTCCGCTGTCGATCATTAGCAATGACTATGTTTTGGGTACTGAAAAATTACAGGCTGTATGGGCGTCAGCGTCCAGGGACAATGCCGGGCGCACACATATTTCATTGGTGAATATTGATGCAAACAAGCCACAGGATGTCAGTATTGACCTGCAGGGAGGACTTTATCAAGCTGTTTCGGGGCGTATTCTAAAGTCTGACAAATTGCAAAACTATAATAGCTTCGACAAACCTGATAATATCGTGCCAACGCCATTTACGGATGCAAAACTTGAAAAGAATAAACTCCAGGTAAAATTACCCCCGTACAGTGTTGTTGTGATTGAACTTAAATGAGTTAGTACCTCAGAGGCTCAGAGGCTTAAATTCATAGTAAACTGAAAGGGTAAATATCATACCATATCCACCGGAATTAAACTAAATCTCCGGATCACACCTATACATGTTGCTTGCTATCAACCCATATAATTGGCGTATACCTGTCATAAAATCTGCATATCACACCTAGGTTATTCGCTTGCTCTTTCTAAGGAAACATTGTTAAACATAGCAGACGGACTGTGCTTTCCCCAATTGTTGCTAACATTTTTTAACGTCGAAACCGAAGATTTTTTTAACATGGCGCAATCGATTGCACTTATTTTGTTAAGTTCGTGACATGGAAAGGTAGTTCTTGAAAACGGCCGGCTCGTGGGCTTTTATTGCGTAGCTCAGTGACAGCGATCTGTTTGCCCGATTGGGACCTTTCCCGTTTAGACTTTCTTGCTATAAAATTGCTATGATGCTTGCTTCCACGCACTTTCGTTTGTTCATGCAAACCATCCGGCCATCGACACTTGCTATTTGATGCACTAATTGATATTGTTGTTGTCTAAGCCCAAAAACGGACATTCCATATTACAGATGAGGATAGCATGCGTCATTACTATACATCATAAATTAAAACAACCCAATCCATATGAGAATAAAGAAATCAAGCCTTTTCTTGTTGCAACATATTATGGTTGCCATACTCATTGCCGGGTTTTCCCACGCCCAGCCACCCCGGGGACCATTTATTGTATCACCGGAGGTCAATGCAAATAAATCGGTGACATTCCGCTACCTGGCACCTGGCGCTAAAGAGGTTAAACTGGGAGGCGGCCAATTTGGAGCTTCACAAATGCCAATGACCAAAGACACTATTGGCATCTGGAGCGCAACGGTTGAATCTATAAAGCCGGATATCTACCCCTATAGTTTTATTGTGGATGGAGTAAACGTAATGGACCCGGCAAATGTGGCTTTTTTTCCAAATGAAAGATTTAAGGCAAGTCTTGTCGATGTGCAGGGCGATACCCCATTGATTCACTCCATGAAGAATGTGCCACATGGTGCTGTTACTTATGAGTATTATCCATCTGTTGAAAATTCCACTGGATCGGTAGTGGTATATACTCCTCCAGGCTATGATAAATCACCTGAAAAAAAGTACCCGGTCTTTTATCTTATCAGCGGCACGACAGATACTGAAGAGACTTTTTTTAAAGTAGGCAAAACAAACCTCATCCTGGATAATTTGATAGCTGAAGGCAAGGCAACGCCGATGATTATAGTGATGCCGTATGGCAACCCCATGGCCAGAATTGCTGAACAAACAGGCAAACCCAAGCCAGAAGACATCATGTCAAGGGATGGTGAAGATGCTGTGAAAAGAGCCAGGCTTTTTGAAACCGACCTGGTAGCCAATATTATTCCCTACATCGAAAAGGAATACCGCACCATTAACAACCGTAATAGCCGCGCCATTGGTGGTTTTTCAAGAGGTGGCGGGCAAACACTACGTACAGGTTTCGGTAACATGGACAAATTCTCATGGATATGCTGCTACAGTGCGTACCTCTCCACACCTGAAATGGAAAGCAGTTTTAAAAACGTATATGAAAACCCTGCAAAGACAAATAAGGAAATGAAACTGCTTTGGGTAAGTGTTGGCACCGACGATTTTTTATATAAGCCAGCTGTTGAGTTCATGGATTTCCTCAAATCAAAAAACATCAATTATAAAAGTATGGTTACCCCGGGAGGCCATACCTGGATGAACGTAAAGAATTATGTAGCTACAACCACCCAATTACTTTTTAACTAATCCATCATGAAATTGCCATATTGCATCACTGCCACACTTCTTTTCGTAGCTGTTGCCGCTATTGCGCAACGTCCCCCGGCTATCAGTTCACCTGATGTTCATCCTGACCATAGCATTACTTTTAGATTTTATTCAAGAACTGCCCAAAAAGTAATCCTTAAAGGTGAATTTTTGTCTTCGCCATTGCCTTTCACAAAAGACACTTCAGGTATCTGGACTGTTACAGCGCCCCCTGTAAAACCAGATATTTATCCTTACAGTTTTATGGTGGACAGTGTTGAACTTGCAGACCCCAACAATACCTACATCTTCGCCAATGAACGTTTCAAAAGAAGCATCGTCGACATTCCTGGCGATGTTCCACTGGTTCATTCTTTGCAGGATGTGCCACATGGAAAAATAACTTATCGCAACTACCATTCAACAACATTAGGCAGCACCCGCCAACTATTGGTTTATACACCTCCCGGCTTCAACAACAAAAAAAAGTACCCGGTTTTATACCTGATTCATGGAGGTTCTGACACAGAAGAAACATGGACAAAAGTGGGCCATGCCAATTTTATTGCAGACAATTTAATTGCTGATCACAAGGCAGTGCCTATGATCATTGTAATGCCTTATGGTAATGTCCGCCCAAAGCCAATGCCCGATTTTACCAGGGATGTAATCAATGATATCATTCCATTTATAGAGTCAAACTACCCGGTACTAACAGATAGTAAAAACCGGGCTGTAGCTGGCTTTTCTGTTGGTGGGGGACAAACATTGAACATTGGTTTAACGAACACGGACAAGTTCGCATACATCTGTTCCTATGCTCCCTATACCGCCACGGAAGAATTCCAAAAGAACTTTAGCAACTGGTCACCCGATGCAGATAAAGTCAATCAACAATTAAAGCTGTTTACCATTAGCGTTGGTACAGAAGACTTCCTGTATGAAAGCGTAAAGAAAAACCTGGCCATGTTCAACGACAAAAAGATCCATGTTAAGCCTTATATCGTACCGGGTGGACATACATGGATGAATTGCAAACAATACCTGGCTACTACCCTGCAGGAAATATTCAAATAGTTTTTTAACCAATTAAAAAATAGAAATGAAAATCAAATCTTTAACGATTGTTGTCGCAATCGCCCTGGCAAACAATATATGTGCTGCACAAGGCTCGCAATCTGCGATTATTGAAGACTTCAAACCTTCAATTTTTAACCAGCCGTTTCAGCAATATCCCCAGGTGAATTCACAGGGGTATGCGAGGTTTAGAATTCATGCGCCAAATGCTGATAGTGTTCGGGTAAGTCTTGGCCTTGGTGGGCAGGGAGGTACAAAACTAGTCAAGGCGGATAGTGGTTATTTTATAGGTACTACCGCCGGACCAATGGATGAAGGATTTCACTATTACCGCATTAACGTAGACGGCGCAACCTTTAATGATCCGGGAACAGGATTTTTCTATGGATCACAACGTTGGGAAAGCGGCATTGAAATACCTGCGGCGGACCAGGATATTTATGCACTTAAAGATGTTCCGAACGGACACATGCAACAGGTGTTATTCCCTTCAAAAAGCACTAACACATCCCGTGTTGCATTTGTTTATACTCCCCCGGGTTACGAAACAGGCAAGGGCAAATACCCGGTTCTATACCTGCAACATGGATGGGGTGAAAACGAGACATCATGGGGTATCCAAGGCAAAGCAAACCTGATTATGGATAATATGATTGCAGATGGCAGAATAAAACCTTTTATCGTTGTAATGACTTATGGTATGACTAATACCGGTGCCAGACCTGGCGGCCCTCGTCCGACAGCCGCCAATACAACTCCTGGCAGTACGCGTCCGGATAGCATCAACCGGTCTGCTCCTCCTGGCGGTGGCATGGCGAGCATACTTGCTAATAATGGCTTTCAAACCGTATTGTTAGATGAGTTGATACCTTATGTTGATGCACATTTCCGGACAATAGACAAAAGAGATGGACGTGCTATGGCAGGCCTTTCAATGGGTGGTGCGGAAACAAAAATGGTCACCTTAGCCAAACCGGAAGTTTTTGGTTACTGGGGATTATTAAGTGGTGGCAACTATACTCCGGCAGACCTTGAAGGCAAAATGAAGCCGAAGTTTATATTTATAACCTATGGTAGTAAAGAAACCCGTGGGGCTGATGCGCTTCCTAAAGTTGAATCTGACTTGAAGGCAGCCGGCTACAATGTCGGTACTTATGTTTCTCCGAATACCGCCCATGAGTTTCAAACATGGCGTCGCAGCCTTTATCAAATGGCTCCACTCCTTTTTAAGTGATAAATCACCATTGCAAATAAATCGTCAACAATGAAAAAATTGCTGTTTGCTTTGGCAAATGTATTGCTGCTAAATATATCTGTCTATTCACAGGAACCTGTAAAATCTGCGCACCCTGGTTTTGATATACTTCGTGACAGCATTCCCCATGGTAAAATTGATACTATAAGCTATCAATCCAACACGGTTGATACCATCCGGCGTACATTGATTTATACCCCTCCCGGATATTCAAAAAAGAATAAATACCCGGTACTGTACCTGTTGCATGGCATTGGCGGCGATGAAAAAGAATGGCTGAATGGCGGTCAACCGCAGCTAATATTGGATAATCTCTATGCCCAGGGTAAAATAGAACCCATGATAGTGGTAATGCCTAATGGCAGGGCTCTTAAAAACGACCGTGCTGGTGGAAATATGATGGCCCCTGATAAAGTACAGGCATTTGCAACCTTTGAAAAAGATTTGCTGAACGATTTAATTCCTTTTATTGAAAAAAAGTATCCTGTATTTACCGACAGGGAGCATCGGGCCATTGCAGGTTTATCAATGGGTGGCGGACAGTCACTCAACTTTGGTTTAGGTAACCTTGATAAGTTTGCCTGGATAGGTGGTTTTTCTTCTGCACCCAACACGAAAATACCGCAGGAGTTGGCTCCAAATCCGACGATGGCAAGAGAAAAAATCAAGCTGCTTTTCATTTGCTGTGGCGCAAGTGATGGCCTGATTTCTTTTAGCAAAAGAACCCACGATTACCTGCAGCAAAATAATGTGCCGCATATTTATTTTATAGAGCCGGGCGTGCATGATTTCAAGGTATGGAAGAATGGGTTGTTCATGTTTTCCCAATTAATTTTTAAACCTGTTGATGGTTCCTCCTTTTCCAAATACCCGGTAGCTGGCGCTCCTGCTGCCACTAACATCAGGAATGGCTTGTATCCTCAAATACTTCCCGACAGCCGTGTAATCTTCAACATCAAAGCCCCCGAAGCAAAAAAAGTACAAATAGATTTAGGCAAAAAATATGATCTTATTAAAGACACAGCTGGCTTTTGGAAAGTAACCACCGACTCTATCAGCGAAGGTTTTCATTACTATTCATTATTAATAGACGGTGTGGCTGTAGCAGACCCTGCAAGTGAATCTTTCTATGGCATGGGCAGGATGGCCAGCGGAATTGAAATCCCTTTTAGTGGTGGTGCATATTACGCCTTGCGAAATGTGCCGCACGGTGATATCCGGATAAAAAAATATTTTTCCAGGGTAACCAATTCATGGAGGCAGTTTTACATCTATACGCCGCCTGCCTATGATTCTGCTGTTAATACCAGCTATCCTGTTTTATACATTTTACATGGCGGTGGCGAAGATGAGAGAGGGTGGGCCACGCAAGGAAAGACAGATCTGATTCTTGATAATCTTATTGCAGCCCAAAAAGCCAAACCTATGTTGGTGGTCATGATGGATGGCAATCTCAGTGGTGGCGGCTTAGCCGGCTTTGGTGAAAAGTCATTACAACTTTTTGAAAGGGAACTAAAAGAAGCTGTAATGCCGGTTGTAGAAAAAAACTATCGCATCGCAAAAGGAAATGGCAACACAGCATTGGCCGGTTTATCAATGGGAGGGTTACAAACACTGCATGCCGGGGTTAAAAATACAGACATGTTTGCTTACCTCGGTGTATTCAGTTCTGGCTGGTGGGCTAACCAACCGGCTCTTTCCACTCCACAGTATGATTTTATGAAAAACAATCTGTCAACAATAAATCGCAATCTGAAAAGCTTTTGGATTGCAATGGGTGGCAAAGAAGACATAGCACATGCCAATTGTAAAATCATGCTTTCTAAGTTTGATGAGATGGGCATCAAATACAACTATAGCGAATACCCGGGAGGACACACATGGCCGGTCTGGAGAAATAATCTTTACAATTTTGCCCAATTACTTTTTAAATAAACATCCTGGCTTTTGATAAACTATTAATGATAAAATATTCTCACGAATTGCCGGCTGAACGTTACAATTAAAAAAAAGGTTTACTCAAAATTCTTGCTATATGAATCTAAGGAAAATGCCAACCAAACTTGCCTACGCAATTTTGGTATTGCCCGGTTTGTTTGCATATGTAAGCTGTAATACACATTCATCGCCTTACAATCATACTACCTGGTCGCAATATGGCGGCGGGCCTGATCAGTCAAAATATTTTGACGCTGCAGAAATTACGAGGGAAAATGTTAGCCAAATGCAGGTTGCATGGACCTATTCTACGGAGGATAATATTCCTTACATGTTTCAACCCATTGTAGTAGATACGATGATGTATGTATTGGGAAAAAACTCATCCCTGGTTGCACTGAACATCGTCACCAGGAAAGAAATCTGGATTCACACGAATTTGCAGGGTCTTACAAGAAGAGGCCTGAACTATTGGGAAAGCAAAAATAGAAAGGACAAACGTCTGGTATTTACTTTAAATAATTCGCTCCAGGAAATTGATGCCACAACAGGAAAAACAATTAAAAGTTTTGGTGACAGTGGTGCTATCGATATGCGGGCAGGGCTGGATCGGGATCCTACTTCTATCCGGAGAATGCAGGCAATGATGCCAGGTGTTATTTATAATGATTTAATCATAATGGGTTCTGCACCCGGCGAAGGCTACTTTTCTCCGCCTGGTTATATTAGAGCATATAATAATGTTACCGGCAAATTGGAATGGACATTTCATACCGTGCCACACCCTGGTGAATTTGGATACGATACCTGGCCCAAAGATGCGTATAAGTACGTTGGGGGTGTAAATGTTTGGAGTGAAATGTCGGTTGACCAGGACAATGGAATTGTATTTTTACCGCTGGGTTCTCCAACATATGATTATTACGGAGCTGACCGGCTGGGAAGTGATCTCTACGGCAATTGCCTGGTAGCGCTGGATGCAAACACCGGCAAACGTATCTGGCATTATCAAACAGTTCACCACGACATTTGGGACTATGACCTTTCTTCTGCTCCGCAATTATTAACTATAACCAGGGATGGAAAAAAAATTGATGCTGTTTCCGTAGCTACCAAACATGGTTTCGTTTTTGTGTTTAATCGTAAGACTGGGGTACCACTTTTCCCAATTGAAGAAAAACCTTTTCCTGCCAGTGAAATGCCCGGTGAAAAGGCGTGGCCTACACAGCCGATTTCATCCCTACCAAGTTTTACCAGCCATGAAGTAACAAAGGAAACCTTGAACCCATTTTTTCCGGATAGTATAAGAAAAAAATGGTTAATAAGGTTGGCTGCCGCCAAGTCCGGTCTGTTTGTACCGCCGTCTGATAAATATGAAACCATAATGATGCCTGGCGCATTAGGGGGTGCTAATTACGGCAATTCGGCTTGCGACCCGAAAAAAGGGATCATGTATATTCTTGCACATGAGTACGCTTCTATTTACAGATTGAACAAAGTATTACCGCCTAAAATTGACCTTTCGGAAAATGACCTGAAAAAAGTAAAAGGGTTTTATACTGCCAATTGTCAAAGTTGCCATGGTGATAATATGCAGGGGTTAGCCGGTCCGTCCCTGGTGAATATTGGACAACGCATATTTTATGATGAATTTAAAAATATTATTATTAATGGCCGGGGCCGTATGCCAGGCATTCCGCATGTAGATGAACAAACAATGGCTTCATTGTTCCGGTTTATGGGTGGTATTCCCAGAAGTTTCAATTTCCCGGGAAGAGGAGGCGATAATAAAAAGGCGACAGGTCCAATCGTAGATTCTGGTGGCGCCCGAATTAACCCCGATGCAACAAAGGGTACTGCCATGTCAGACTATCCCGAAGGAGTAGTTCATCCTGAAGACCGCTACACAACGGACTATGGTACTGAGTGGATGGGGTTGGGTTCACCACCCTGGGCATCTATACTGGCATACGACCTGAACAGTGGAACCATTAAATGGCGGATGCCGGTTGGTGAAGACTCTGCCTATGCCAAAGGCGATAAATCTAAAGGCGCTCCTGCAGGTGTATTGAGAAAAGGTATGGTTGTTACTTCTACAGGGGTTGTGTTTGCAACGGCTAAAGGAGGGAAGATATATGCATTTGATGCTGACAATGGAAAAGTTTTATGGGAAACTACATTGAGTAATGAAGTGCAGGGGCAACCCAGCATGTACACCTACAAGGGTAAACAATTCCTGGTAGTGAATGCCAGTGCAAACTTTGCTCCTGATAGCTATAATCATTCTTTGAAACCGGGTGCATTGAAAAAAGGTTATGTTGTTTATGCACTTCCGGATAAAAAATAACCGAAGAGAAACTTGGAAATAATTCTTTTTTTAAACAAATAAACCAGGGATCCGCATGAAATTAATATCTGCAATTGTGCTAATGTTTCAGGTAGTCGTTACTACTGCACAACCTGTTAAGGATCGCATTGTATTCAATAACCCTGCTACATACCGCACCTTAAGCGCTGTACATGCAGGAGCAGGCCAAATGGCATTTACACAATTAATCGGGCGAACTGAACTGGCCACCAATTTTCTGTATTTGCATTCAGGAGTCATTAATGCCAAATCAGGCATCGGCCATCACTTTCATCATACCATTGAAGAAATGTATGTTCTTTTAAATGGGGAAGCGGAATTTACGATCAACGGAAGAACATCAAAAATAAAAGCCCCCGCCATTGTCCCGTGCAAGATGGGAGATGCACATGCCATATATAATTCCTCCAATGAACCTGTTCGTTGGTTAAACTTCGCTGTTAGTACAACAAAAGGTCGTGGTGACAATTTTGACCTTGATGATACCCGTGCAGGTGCAGCAATGGATGCTGTGCCTGTATTTGTTGCAAGCCGGTTAGAGCAAAATAAACTTAAACCCCTAAAATCCTCTGCTTCAGGCAATAATATTTTACAGCGTCGTGTGTTTGGCGCTGATATCTTCAATACAGACTGGAATCATGTGGATCACCTTGTAATACCCAGTGACAGTACAACCGGGCCCCGTGTGCTGGAAGGCATTGAAGAAGTATACTATGTTCTTAAAGGTGGTGGTACCGTTTCAATTAATAATGAAAGAGCCATCGTTAAAACCGGCGATGCCTTTTATGGAAAGTTGGGGGAAAATATCACGATGGCTAGCGACAACAAAGACGGGCTTGAGCTATTAGTAATCGGCGTAGCCGCGTCTAAAGAAAAAAGTGTAACCATTTCAAAGCCAGTTTTAAAACCAAAAGCAATGGCATTGCAGATGGATTTTATTGTTCCAAAAGAAAATGGACCGGCTTTTGAAAAAATGTATTATTCTATTTATGTACCTGCTATGACTGTTCAGCAAGGTTATCTCAGTTCAAAATTGTTGCGTCTTTTCCCTGGGGATATGGCTAAATCAATCGAAGCAGAGCCAACTACCTATAATTACCAGGTTCAGATTTCATTCGATACAGAAGAAAACAGAAGAAAATGGGTGGCGAGTGCACAACATAAAATTGCATGGCCCAGTGCATCTGGTTTGGCAACAGCCTTTAAATGGCGGGGATATGATGTAATGGGTGATGATGATCAGCGATAAGTAAATGAAATAATACTCATATTTTTTACTGACTTTAAAATCCTCCTGGATGAAAAGTCGTTTGATTGCTATATGTCTTCATCCCCGCCTGTAGTATGCATTTTATCGCATCTTCAACCTCAGCAAATAATTTGTAGCAGTAAGATAAATTGTTTTGCCATCCGGGCTTAAAGCACAATTGGCAACGCTTGCTCCGTTCACTTTTATCTTCCCTATCAGCTTTCCCTTTTTGGTAAATATCCATACACCGCCTGGTCCTGTTGCAAAAACATTTCCCTTGTTATCTATTTTCAATCCATCGCATCCTCCTGCGCCCTTCTCACTGCTCACATCATAAAATATCCTGCTGTTGTTCAATAAACCATTTGAAGTTATATCATAAGCATACCACATTTTTTTTCGATTGTCTGAATTGGATACAAGCAAAGTTTTTCCATCCGGGAAAATGGCGATACCATTCGGTGCTTCTATTGAATCGATTAGCAGGGTAACTTTACCCGCCTTATCCACTTTGTATACTCCCTGGAAAGCAATTTCCTTTTTGGGATCTTCTGCGCCTTTTTCAAAGCCATAGGATGGATCAGTAAAATAGAGATCACCGTTCTTTGTAAGAAAAAGATCGTTCGGACTATTTAATCTCTTTCCATTGTAAGCACCTGCAACAGTAACGAATTTGGCTTGCGGTGCGTGGAGTGGCGCATCCATTATTGCAATCCTTCTGTCGCCATGCTGGCAAACCATTAATTTTCCATCCTTTGAAAGAGCAAGCCCATTGGGCCCCATAAACCCTCCTCTTTTTGCGGTATCTGTATAGCCACCAGGTTTCACATACACTTCTTTACCATTGGCTTCTGTCCATTTATAAATAATATTGGCGGGAATATCGGACAATAAAAGCATTTGCTCCTTCTCGAGCCACAATGGGCCTTCTGTAAACTGAAAGCCGTCTGCAATTATTTCAACCTTTGCGTCCCGTTTTATGAGTTTTGAAAGTTCCTTTGACACAAATTCAATAGTTCCTGTTCCAGGCTTATTTTCCTGCGCATACCCGAAAAAACCGCTGGAAAATAAAAAATATAAAATCATTTTCGTTTTCATAGAGATTGTTTAAATTATTTGTACCAATAAATTAATCCGACACGTTCTGGCGCACTTGACAGGCTGGGCTACACCGCATTTTTCCACCGTGACGGTTTGAAATGGAATTTTGTCATTTTCGGAATAATACGCCATGGACCGTGTAAAATATGTGTTTGCTCAAGTGATCATCATTTTAACTCACCGGATAATTGACTGATATAAGGAAATATTTAATAGTAATAGTGGGAAAAGCACTTTCGTGTTGGAATAAAATGATGAGCATGAGCTTTGGTCAATTGGCAAATCGGGGAGCGTATGTTCTTTTTTTGATGCCGTTCGGGTGCCTTATTATTACCAGGTTCGTTTGCTCATTAATTTATCCAGTTCGGCGCGGGTCATTTTACCCAATTCCGGATGTTTCTCCAGCCAACTTAAAAAGTTGATTTTTATCTCGTCTGTCCATTGACTATCTATTTCTCCGGTGCTATATTTGCCGGTACGTACCATTTCGAAACCAAATTTATCTTTACGTATTACAAATTCTGCAGTGCTCACTACCTGTTCTGCTAAATGTGCCGGAACAAAAAGTACACCCTCTTTTTGTGCAATCACCAGGTCACCAGGAAGTACAATCGCATTTCCTATCCGAATGGGAGTATTCAATCCCATCAATACCATCTCCTCTGTAAATGAAGGGTGAAAGTCACGAACAAAGGCATTAAAACCTTTCAGCATTTTTAGTTCCTGTAAATCCCTGGCGGCGCCATTAAAAACCACACCGTTACCCGATTTGCTATAAATAGAATTTGCCAGAGTAGCAACCATTATTGGGCCACTACTAATTTTTCCAAATGCATCAGCAATATAAATATCCCCTTTTGTAAGAATATCAATGGGCCAGGAGTTGGTGTTGCCTTTTCTTCCTTGCAAGGCTCCCCTGGCTTTAATACTTTTCTCTACGTCTGGCCGGCTTGGAAAATACATGGCCGTTAATGCCCGGCCTGTCATCGGTGTGTCGTTAACTGTTTTCCAATTGCCTTCAAATTGATTTAGGTACCCCTCATTTTTTAATACAGTCCACGCATCATCGATCATAATATATTTTGCCCTGTCCAAAAGACTGTCGCCAATTTTCGGCCTTCCATCGGAAAAACGTGCCCCTTTCCATTCCGAAGTAAGAAAAATTATCTCTTCTTTAGAAATAGTTTGTGCAGATAGGCTGGCGCTGAAAAAAATTCCCAATAAGCCTAAAAGATTACTCCGATTTAGTTTCATGTATTAACCATTTAAAAATTAACCAGTCGCTGGTCAGTTACATCCTATCTAAAAGTCAAGAAGGCAAAAAAACATTCGCCTTATAAAAAATGAGCGTCAAACATCGAAAGATTACTGGCTGACAGGCTTCCAATGGGTGTAGTTCTCTAGACGCAAGGACAAAGCATATTACTCCCTGGACAGCTTTATTTTGATCACCACTTTTTTCACCACTTTATTTCCACCCGGACTTATGTTGGGGCGGTGCGCCTCCCCGGGAAAGAACAGCAGAAAACAGTTCTGCTTCACAGTATAAATAATACCATCTCCTGTGTAAAAGGCGATATCCGTTTTCTCGTTGTAAGGCTTATCCACTTTCACAGAAGCCACTGGTGCCCTACCCATATTTTCCTCGCCTGTAATTACATACTGCAAATCGATATAATTTTCGTGCGACTCAAAAGCAGTTTTATCATAATCTTTAGAAGGGGCCTCGCTAACAAATGCATACACATTGTCGACATCAATAATGTGACGACCGGTGGTCAGTGTTTGCAAATTCGTCTCCTTTAGAAAGGCAAAAGCCTTATCCCAATAGGTTTTGTTTAAATGATATTGCTTCGCAAATTGAATCTTATCAATCGCATCATGCGGTTTGACTGCCAGGCCGCCAAGGTATTCCTTCTTCTTAAACCATTTCTTTGCCATTCGTCCCGTCCATTCGCTACTTTCTACCTGTGCTGCAAGCGAAAATGTGACCAACGATAACAGCAGGACTGCAAATAATCTTTCTTTCTTACCAAATTCTGAGGCTCTAAAGAAACTTTGGCAAATATTATTTGCTCGTCGCTGCCAACCAACTTTGACCGGAAAAATAGCCAGAAGCGGTGGCGTTATCTTATTAGAAAAAGCATGCCGTGTACTCATACAATATGGATTGTTACTTGAATTCAACTTTCAGTCATTACACAAAAAAAGGCACGTCCGGCAATGCATACTTTTTCATTCCCTCCTCGTTCAAATCTACACCAATGCCTGGTTTCTCGGAAAGCGTAATAAAGCCATCCTTTACCCATTCTCCATCATATGTTACAATGTCCTTCCACATTTGGTTTGTATGAAAATATGCCTGCCATTCCAGTATCATAAAGTTGGGTACTGATGCGCAAACGTGACAGGAAGCCATGCAGCCCAGGAATGAGGCCACCATGTGTGGAGAAAACGGCTTGTAATATAAATTAGCAAGGTTGGCAATACGTTGTCCTTCTCCCAAACCACCGGTTTTCTGTAAATCCGGCATGACAATATCAATAGCTCCAATTTCGAGTGCCCTTCTAAAACCGTAAGCCATGTAATTGTTTTCACCATAACAGATGGGTATGCTGGTCGATTCTGTAAGCGATTTATAGATATCCACATTCTCTGTAGGCATTGGCTCTTCAAGCCACATCAAATTATATTTCTCTAAACGATGAGCGACAGCCTGTGCCGTTACATAATCATACCTTCCATGCATGTCAATACAAATATCAATTTTAGGACCTACTGCTTCCCTTGCCGCCGCTACCTGTTCTTCCATCCTTATTAACTCACCAGGACTCATTGTCCAGTTAGCGCGGTCGTATTTATTGGGATCGGATGCCTCATCGATATCGTATTTAATAGCGTTGAAACCCATGCTTACCCCTTTTTTCCCTGCATCCTGGTACTCTTTAATGGGCGGGTTCCTTATGGCATAAAAAACGGTATCGTAATATACCCTGATCTTATCCCGAAATTTTCCGCCTAATAACCGGTACACTGGTACACCTAATGCTTTACCAGCGATATCCCACAGTGCAATTTCTATAGCAGATAATACGGCAATATACATGCCTCCCTGGGCGCCCTCAAAAATGCCGCCTTTACGTATGTCGTTGAATATCGAATGGACATCCAATGGATTTCTGTTTCTGAGCCGGCTGCCCATCCTCTTAACCAGAAAATAAGTTCCCGGTACAGCATCAACTCCTTCTCCATACCCCACAATACCCTGATTAGTTGTTATTTTAATGTACAGACTATTGACGCCCCTGATAAACGCCGGCGTGACACTTTCTATCTTCAAATCAGATGGAGCTGATGATTTAGGGGCTCTGTCAATAGCGGTCACCATTGGTTGACCAAAGGTTGACAGAGATGCAAATGGTGTCATTGCAGCAGCGATGGCTGCTTTACTTAGAAAATTTCTTCTTGAGTTTGACATAGTATTAATTTTATTAGTTACTTGAAATGTTGTCTAATTTACCAGGTACGGTCTTTCAAAAATTCCTGTATCTGCTCCTTACCAACCGGCAACTCATTGATGTGATCATTGAGCCACTTCGAAAAATCTTTCTCAATTTCATCTGACCAACGGGTATCAATTTGTCCGGCTGTGTATTTCCCTTCTCTCAATCGCAGATGCCCAAACATATCTCTCAAGCGCACGATTTCAGAAGTGGTTACGACTTTCTCTGCCAATTGGGGTGGAATAAATACTACCACCCCCATTTTGCCTAATACCACATCGCCCGGCATTACCGTTACTGTGCGGATACGCGTAGGTTTATTAATCCCTACAATCATGGTAGTCAAATCTCTGTTTGCTCCTCCGCCGGGATTATGGTAAGAGGGATCATAGCTGGTATAGTAAGACGTAAAGCCACCTATTTCTTTTAGGCCCTCCACGTCTCTCAATGCACCATCATACACAATTCCATTTCCTGTTTTCGCATATATGGCATTTCCAACATTATCGCCAATGGTAGGTCCGTTTCTTTTAGCTCCAAACTGATCAGCAACATACACATCTCCTTTTACCAGCATTTCTACAGCCCAAACATTCTGGGCCCTTCTTCCTTCCTTTTTTCCTAACGAATCAATCGCCTTCCATACATCGGGACGCCCGGGCATGAATGTTGTTGTTACAGCACGTCCGACTAGTACACTATCGGGATTGATTACTTCCCACCCTTCTGCAATCTGGTACCGGAAGCCGGCATTGCTCATTGTTGCCCATGCCTCTTCCACACTTACCGATTTCATTCTGCGGATAATACCATCCGGAACTTTAGGGCGCCCGTCAGGAAACCGGTCACCTTTCCATTCGGGCGTAAGCGCTATTAATTCATCCTTGCTTATTTGCACCTGCTGACTATTGGATTGCAGGCCTGTGCTACCCATGATTAAAAAAAACAATAAACGCCTGATCATAGTTTCAATATTTAAAGTGAAAAATGGTTTTAGTTTGGTATGTCTTCCTCTATTTCTGCTTTTTTATCATCATCCGGTGGCCGGTTGTGCCACCATGTGGCCAACGATGAACCTGTTACATTCATCATCGTTCCAAATATTACAGAGGCCAACCCTACAGTAGCTATTTTACCCATACCCCTGGCAAGCGCTGCAGCAAGCCCTGCGTTCTGCATACCTACTTCCAAAGCAATTGTACGGCAGTCCCTTTCCGGAAACTTTAAGAGACGGGCGGACCAATACCCCAGAAAATAACCAGCCATGTTGTGAATAAATGTGGCTACTATTAACAGGCAGCCTACTTTTAATAAATTGTCCCGCCCTGCTGCAGTAATTACAAGTAATACCAATGCAATCCCAACCATTGAAATAACAGGCATTGCTTTATCCAGCCATTTTAATTTTCCACGTACGATATAATGAAATGCAAGCCCTGCAGCAATTGGTATGATCACGATTTTTGTTATATCCCAAACCATAGCCCATAAATCTATTGATACATAACTACCACCAAGTAATCGCATCAGGAATGGTGTTAAAAAAGGGGCCAATAATGTTGAAACAGTTGTAACCGAAACCGACAAGGCAAGATTGGCCCTGGCCAGGTAGCACATAACATTTGAGGCCAGGCCACTGGGACAACAGCCAATCAAAATAATTCCAGCTGCAATTTCGCCCGGAAAATTAAAAAGATGGGCTACTGCAAAACCTACCAATGGCATAATAGTATAATGACATACTATACCAACAATTACGCCTTTGGGCATTCGCATCACTTGTGCAAAATCTTTAAGGCTTAATTCCGTTCCCATTCCAAACATAATCACCTGCAAAAGAATTGGAATAAAAAATGATGCTTCCCTCCCACCAACTGTCTTAAAGTATTGCGGAAAATACATTGCTATAGTAGCCACTGCGAGAATCACAACGCTGTACCAGTAGCCTTTAAATAACTTACTTCCCCTGAATGCGATTGCCAGAAATACAAAAAATAAAGCCAGGCAACATCCCGCCCAATCATTTTGTTTCTGGTAGCTGGCAAAGGCAAAGGCCAATAACATACAGATTGCTGCAATGTAACAGAACGTAAAAAGTGGTTTTTTAGAAATGGCCATAAGTAGTATTGGTTTTAAATGCGATTTTTAAAACAGGAATGTATCGTATCAGTGTTTTGATGTTCGGAACCGGAGCATTTTGCCCTAATGCTTCCAAGAGAAAAACAGAATTGTCAAGTCACCGGCGCCATTTAATTCACTTCCCGCTTCTTTGGTAATAATCAAATAATATTATTTATTTACATGTTCATTTTTAAAACCCTGGTGCGATTGAACTACAGACTTGAAATCGTCTTTGAGTTTGGCTCCAGGTTTTCTGAAAATTTCGCAACGTTTATATACGTAACATTTGGACTTTTCCACGTAAGCGCTCCGGCAATGCAATGTCTCTGACACTGCAACACGATAAGTATTCATTTCGATTTTACTTGCACTACCACTACAATTGTGCTGGCTGATGCTGACAGATCTGCTTAAAATATCCACACTTCTCCCAATTGTAGTATTTTGTAAAAGTTGTCGCAATTCATGTAAATTCTCACATCGCATTAGAAACTGGATCATCAGGCAATCGTTTAGCAAATGAGCATTGGGGGTGATTTAAAAAATAAATATCAAGGAAAACGCGTAACATTTTGTACAAAATCCACCAATGTGTTTTATTGGAAGTTTTTTATCAGAAATTGTGAAACCTTGCATAAGGGTAAAAATGACACTTATTATTTTTGCCGCTAATGTTTTAAAATTAACCCCAAACAACTTGCTTTATGAAGAAAAAAATGTTGCTGGCATTTTCGCCAGGTAAATCCCGTTTTTATTTGTTGTTCTTGTCCTTCTTTCTTATGACTGTTTGCGGATTTGGCCAAACGGTAAAAGGAACTGTATCAGATGGGGAAAGCAAACCTGTTGCGGGCGCAACAGTTTCAGTAAAAGGTACGACCAAAGCTACCTTAACAAATGCTGCAGGAAACTTCAGCATTAATGCTGGCGGCAATGATATCATTGTTATAAGCTTTATTGGGTTTGTTACTGCTGAAGTGCCCGTTAACCGCAGAGAAAATATTTCTGTCAGCCTGATGAAAGGGGATGGATCTGATCTTGATGCAGTAATAGTAATCGGTTTAGGCCAAAAAAAGGAATCCAAAAAACTAGGCTACTCCACCACTTCTGTTAACGCAGATGAACTGGTAAAGAACAGAACTTTGAACGTAGGTGAATCCCTTGAAGGACGGGTTGCCGGCCTGAATATTACGCCACCTGCAGCGGGTGCAGGAGCCAGTAACCAGATCCGTATTCGCGGCCAGGTTGGCTTTGCCGGAGCAGATAACTCGCCCCTTTTGGTTATTAATGGGCTGCCCTTAGATCAGGGAGCCAGGAATGCCGAAGGTGGTGGCCAGCAACGTGACCGCGGAGATAACCTGGCGAACATAAACCCGGATGATATCGAAAGCATGACTGTGTTGAAAGGAGCTGCGGCTGCTGCGATTTATGGTTCCAGGGCTGCCCGGGGTGCCATCATCATTACTACTAAATCAGGTCAAAAAAATCAGGGAATCGGTGTTGATTTTACGTCCAGCTACACGAGATCAGAAGCCCTCAATTTCATGGATGAAATAGTTCAGACTGAATATGGCCAGGGGCAGAATGGTGCCAAATTTACAACTGCCGCCCAGATACAGGGCAATGGCCAGTTTGGATGGGGAGCAAGGCTGGATGGCGTGCCGACAATAAATTTTGATGCCGTAATGAGACCCTACTCTGCCTATCCTCACCAACTATTTGACTTTCTTCAAACCGGAACCAATTTAACCAACACACTAGGATTATCGGGCGGTGGACCTAATGGAGGATTCAGGGCGTCCGTTTCTACTACCAGTGCTGACGGTATTGTACCAAGCAACGAATACAAAAGGACGATTTTCAATGTAGGAGTCAATCAAACCATTGCCAAAAAACTCAAGTTCCAGTTGAATGTTAACTACGCTGATGAAGACTATATCAATCCTCCGCAAATAGGTACGCAGGGTGATGGCGCTGTAAATTTCTTTAACAGGATGCCTATTTCCACTCCGATTGAAGCTTATAGAGATCACGCTACCGATCCAGCAACAGGTGCGGAATGGAAAACCAGCGGATTCCAGGGTACAGTTAATAACCCATACTTTGCTTTGCAAAACGGCCAAAAATATAAAGAAGACAGAAACCGTCTTCTCGGAACAGCTACACTACGTTATGATATTACAAAATGGCTCTACGCGCAGGGTAGGTTCAACTATGATCGTGGTGACAATTTCACAGAATGGTTTGCGCTGAATGGTACAGGGTCCAACACTGTAATTGCCACCAGTACTCCCACAGTTACCTACAGGGGAAGCTATAATCTCAGTAAAACTACTACAACCGATATTAATGCGGATTTCCTGTTGGGTACCAGCAATCAGTTTGGAAAATTATCTTTTGACGCCAGTTTTGGTGGAAACACTTTAAGATCGGAGTTCAAGAACATGACCCAGAGTGCCACCAACTTTACCGTTCCAAATCTCTATTCTTACAGAAATGGCACAGTAAAGGGTGCAGGAGATGGTTTTAACTATAGTCAGCAACGTGTCAATTCACTTTATGGCACTGCTGAATTAGGCTACAACGGGCTTTTATACATTAGTGCTACGGGAAGAAATGATTGGTTTTCGATACTAAATCCTGAATATAACAGTAAGTTCTATTCATCTGTATCCGGCAGTTTTGTTTTCTCCGAAGTATTAAAAACAGTGAAATGGCTTTCGTTCGGAAAGTTAAGAGCTTCCTGGGCACAGGTTGGCAGTGTAGCTTTGGTAAATCCTTATGATGGCCTGCTTACTTATGGACTTGGTGCCAATTTATTTAACAACCAAACTACTGCGAGTGTCAACGGCACAAATGCACCTAATCCATTGTTGCAACCATTTACCGTAACGGAAAAAGAAATAGGCCTTGAAACGAGATTGTTTAAAAACAGGTTGTTACTGGATATTGCTGTATTTGATAAATTAACCACAGACCAGATAATAGATGTCAATCTTTCCACTGCATCCGGTTATGCTACTTCAAAACAGAATAAAGCCTCTTTAAAGAACAGCGGTTTGGAAACCCTTGTTGAATTTAAAGCCATACAAAACAAAAATGTAAGCTGGACAACTTCCTGGAATAATGCATATTTAAAAACAAAAGTTCTGAATGTGGGCAATCCAAGTGGAACAATTCTGTTGCTGTATTTTAATGGCACTGGTAATGAGTTTCTTGGCGAAATAAGGTACACTGAAGGGCTGGGCATGAATCAATTGTATACAAAACGTGCCAAGAGAAGTGCGAAAGGCGAACTTGTGGTAGGCAGTAATGGCCGGCTGGTTGAAGACAGGACTTCCGGTCCTTTAGGCACCGGTTACTATCCCGTCGGCAGTTCCATCCCTAAGTTTACCGGCGGTTGGAATAACAATATTAGCTATAAGAATCTGAGCCTTGGGATACATATTGACTATAAATTTGGCGGCACCGTATTAACTTCTACGCTGTTGAATATGACAAGACAGGGACATTCTAAATTGTCGTTGCAGGGTCGTGAATCGGGGATATTGGTGCCAGCCGTTTATGATGCAGGCGTACCGAATGCGGGCTCGCCCAACACCACTACCATCACTGTTGCCGGTGGTGGCCTGCAAGGTTACTGGACAGATTACAGAAACTATCAAATTGGGGATCCTTTTACGTTTAAATCAGATTTCGTCAAGCTTAGAAATGTTTCATTGGCATATAATTTTTCAGACCTTATAAAAAAAGTACCTGTACTAAAATTTGTCAAAGGATTATCATTGTCCGCATCTTGTCGTAATGTGGCCATTCTGCACAAAGATTTGCCGGGACTTGATCCGGAAGCCATCCAGTCATCCGGCGACACCCGGGCTGGTTATGAGAATTCATCCTTACCCACTACACGCAATTACAATCTAACTTTAAACGTCAAATTCTAACTATATGATAAAAACAATTAAACAGCTAATCCTAATAAGCTGCGTCTGTTTTTTTGCATCATGCGACAAGGATTTTGTGAAAATAAACACCAACCCTTATGCAGTAACTGCAATTGATCCAGCTCTGCTGCTTGCAGGATCTCAGCGAAGCCATATTGGAACATGGAATGCAGAGCATATTATTGTCCAGCAATTTGTGGTTCCCTACAATACAGGTGCTAATCTTGGTTTTAGCTTCAATGCGGACATTGATGGAAACAGCACTCCAAAATGGGATCAATCATATTCAAATGGCTCCAATGGTAATTCACCACCGGTTAAAAATCTGATCCAGGCACTGAACCTGTTAGGTCCAGCCACAACCCGTGTGAATCTTAGAAGCATGATCCGGATCTGGAAAGCACAGGTATTTATGGGCCTGGTTGATAACTATGGAGACGTTCCTTACTTTGAAGCTGGAAAAGCAGTTTCAGATGGCGCATTTTTCCCGAAATATGACGACGATGCAGCCATATATGATGACTTGTATAAAGAGCTTAAAGAATCAATAGCCGCATTGAGCGCCGGTGGTGAATTTATATCAGCTGATCTTTTTTACGGAACAAATGCCCAGGCATCCACCAAAACTGCCAATGCTACAGAACAGGTGGCCAAATGGAAAAAGTTAGGAAATTCATTAATGTTACGGTTGGGAATGCGGTACTCCAAAGCTAATCCCACAAAGGCTGCCGCTATTGTCGCAGAAGCCTTTGGCGGTGGCGTGATGGCATCAAATGCGGATAATGCGTTTGTTAAGAATGATGGCACAGTCTTTTCGCAAGCGGACAATGCTGTATTGCGAAACTTCTCACAGTTTAACTATGCTGCTGAACCATTTGTAAATCATCTAAAATCAACTGTTGATCCCCGTGCCAAGTTTATGATAGCACAATATGCAGATCCGGGTGCTATTCAGGCAAATCTCAATCCAGATGTCGTTTTAGCTAATCAATTCGGAGCTCCCATTGGCGTTACCAGCGACCAGATTTTAGCGGCTGGTAGTCCCTACAGGGGCGCCAGGGGATCGGGGCTTAATTATTCACAATTCAACGTAAATATTGTTGCTGCTCCCGGGGTTCCTGAATTCTGGGTAACTTATGCACAAACATCCTTATTGCTGGCAGAAGCAGCTAAGAGAGGTTGGATCACAGGGGGCGATGCGCAGGCCAAAACATATTATGAAAATGCTATTGCAGCAGATATGGCAACCTACGCTCTATACACAGGCACTACCACGATTACACCAGCCGACGTTGCGGCCTATATAGCCAATCCGAATGTAGCTTATAGTAACGCAGATGCCCTGAAGCTGATCAACACGCAATACTGGGTTGTAAATATCCGGAACGGGACAGAAGCATTTGCCAACTTTAGAAGAACCGGGATTCCTGCATTAACACCAAATCCTGTTACCGCAGACCTTGGCAGTGCTGGTTTTGTGAGAAGGCTTTCTTATCCCAATATAGAAGCATCTGCAAATACGGCGAATTATACCGCCGCTGCAACAGCTATCGGAGGCGATAAATTATCTTCAAGGGTATTTTGGGATACCCCTTAAAAAATATTGCAGCAATATGGTACTGGCCATTGGAAAATATTAACCAGGTAAAATTGATTTGATGAAATAACTAATAAACACGATGAGCAGCAGTTTTTTTTGATAAGCAATCAAGACCTTTTGTATCTACATAAGGTCTTTTTTTAAACAAGGATATTAAACACAATTAAAGGAATATTTCATGAAACAAGAATTGCAGATTATAGGGTTTGGGCAGTCTGGCGCGGGGAACGAAACCTTTTATTCTTATAACCCTGTACAACAAAATGATAATGGGTACCAGTTTTTAAAAGCCACCCCCGACGAAGTAAACCTTGCAGTTGAAAAAGCTGCAGCGGCCTTCCAGTTGTATAGAAAAAAGAGTGGAGTCGAAAAAGCAAATTTTTTAGCTGCTATTGGTGAGGAACTATTGAACGCGGGCGACGAACTGGTAACTGTTTGTTGCAATGAAACCGGCCTGCCTGCTGCAAGAATTGAAGGAGAAAGAATGCGGACTGTTAACCAGTTAAAAATGTTTGCAGCATTATTAACTGAAGGCTCCTGGGTAGATGCAAGAATTGATACTGCTATTCCCGAAAGAACACCAGTTCCAAAACCGGATGTACGCTTTATGCATATTCCCATTGGTCCGGTTGTAGTTTTTGGTGCCAGCAACTTTCCCCTGGCTTTTTCAGTAGCCGGCGGCGATACTGCTTCCGCCCTGGCAGCAGGCTGCACAGTAGTAGTAAAAGCACACCCTGCCCATCCCGCCACGTCGGCTATAACCGGGCGGGCGATAGCAAATGCCGCACGTAAATGCAATATGCCCGATGGTGTCTTTTCGCTGCTGTTTGATAATGGAATTGAAGTAGGATTACAACTCGTAAAAAATCCCCTGGTAAAAGCTGTTGGATTTACGGGATCTTATAAAGCCGGTAGGGCCCTGTATGATGCTGCAGTAAGCAGACCGGAACCAATTCCGGTATATGCAGAAATGGGGAGTTCCAATCCTGTGTTTATATTACCGGAGGCTATGAAAGAACGTGGACAAGAAATAGCCGTTGGCCATTCAGCAGCGGTAACCTTAGGGGTAGGTCAATTTTGTACGAATCCGGGCTTGATGATTTTTCAAAATACAGACAATAATTTTAATGAAGCACTCAAAACCGCATTTGAAAAAACTGTCGGAGGCGTGATGCTCTCATCAAATATTTTAAATGCATATGAAACCGGGGTGAAGCAACACCTTGCTGTTGCCGGGGTTGAACAATTGGTACTATCCGGTTTCCAAACGGAAACTGCCAGCAACAAGGCGATACCAGTATTGCTGCAGGCCGATGGTAATGTATTCAACAATAATCCCCAATTAAGTGAAGAGATTTTTGGCCCGACCGGAATGATTGTTCCTGTAAACTCGAAAAAAGAAATGCTTGAAATAGCCGAAAATCTTTCCGGCCAGCTAACTGCTACAGTTCATGGCAGTAGCGAAGAATTGATAGCGTACAAAGACCTGCTTGACATTTTGGAGCAAAAGGCAGGAAGAGTGATCATCAACGGCTTTCCTACCGGTGTGGAAGTCTGTAGTGCAATGGTACATGGCGGTCCGTTTCCTGCGACTACTGATAGCAAAACAACCTCTATCGGGACAGCAGCTATTTATCGTTTTACAAGACCGGTTTGTTACCAAAACATGCCCCAATCTCTATTGCCTGTTGAACTACAAGACAAAAACATCCTACATATTTACCGCCTGGTAAATAGTGAAAGGTCGAACAAAGACATTATTTAATTTATGTAAAACCAACAGACTAAACCATTCGGGTTCTATGAGACAGCTATTGCGAAATACGATATTGATACTTTCTACCGGGGCCTTATTCTGCAGGAGCGGAATGGCCCAGCAACTTCCCTTCCAAAACGCGTCTTTAAGTTCCGAAGAAAGAGCCAGGGATTTAATGACACGCTTAACGCTTGAAGAAAAAGCATCACTGATGTTTGACCAGTCGCCGGCAATACCACGACTACATATCAACAAATTTAACTGGTGGAGCGAAGCATTGCATGGGTTGGCAAATAATGATAATGTTACGGTGTTTCCTGAACCTGTTGGGATGGCAGCTTCATTTGACGATTCTTTGGTATATAAAATATTCAATGCCACATCCGATGAAGTAAGGGCGAAATACCACGACGCTCTGAGAAGTGGAAAAGAAAACAGGAGATTTTTAAGTTTGTCTGTGTGGACACCCAATGTTAACATATTCCGGGATCCACGATGGGGCCGTGGCCAGGAAACTTATGGTGAGGATCCATATTTAACCTCACGAATGGGCGTGTCAGTGGTGAAAGGGCTGCAAGGACCTGCGAATTCAAAATATAGAAAATTATTAGCCTGCGCCAAGCATTACGCCGTCCATTCGGGACCAGAATGGAGCCGGCATACTTTAAACCTGAACCAGGTAGACCCAAGAGATTTATGGGAAACCTATTTACCTGCATTTAAATCATTGGTACAGGATGCAGATGTCCGCCAGGTAATGTGTGCCTATCAAAGGCTGGATGACGAACCATGCTGCGGCAACACCCGGTTGCTGCAAACCATCCTCCGGGAAAAATGGGGTTATAAACATATTGTGGTAGCTGACTGCGGTGCTGTTACCGATTTTTTTACCAGTCATAAGACGTCATCCGATGCCACACATGCTTCTGCAAAAGCGGTGCTGGCTGGGACAGATGTTGAATGTGTGTGGCAGGGATATGCGTATGAAAAGTTGCCCGAAGCAGTAGCCAAAGGTTTAATTACAGAAAAAGAAGTGGACCGCCATTTGATGAAAGTACTAATTGGCCGTTTCGACTTAGGCGATTTTGATGATAATGCAATTGTGCCCTGGGCAAATATTCCCATGTCAATTGTAAACAATGCAGATCACAGGAAGCTTGCATTAGACATGGCACTTGAATCGATGACCCTGTTGCAGAATAAAAACAATGTATTACCCCTAAACAAATCAACTAAACAAATAGCGGTTATTGGCCCCAATGCCGATAACGAACCTATGCTATGGGGTAATTATAATGGCAAACCGGTTAGAACGATCAGCATTCTTAATGGCATCAAATCAAAACTTGCTGCAAATAGTGTTGTGTATGATAAAGCCTGCGATGCCGTAGAAAATAAAGTCACACAAAGCTATTTTGCAAAAACAGCCATAGCCGGCAAACAAGGTTTCAAAGCCACCTATTGGAACAACCGTGAACGAACTGGTGATATTGTTACCACAGACCAGGTTGTCAATCCTTTTAAAATTACTACTGCCGGAGACCATGAATTTGCTTCCGGTGTAAAATTAGTTGGCTTCTCTGCTACATACGAAACTGAATTTACTGCACCCGAAACAGAGGAAATCGTTTTTAAAGCCGGTGCCACCGGTTATTTCGAATTATTTGTAAATGGTAAATCCCTTGCACGTTACAACAACTGGCGTACCCTTCCTTCACGAATTGCTTTCAATGTAGAAAAAGGAAAGAAGTACCAAATAGCAATCAGGTATGCACAATTAAATAACTGGCAGGCTAATCTTGAATTTGATTTTGGCAAAGAACTTGATATTGATTTCTCCGGTCTGATTAACAAACTAAAGGGAATTGACGAAGTGGTTTTCGTTGGGGGGCTATCCACATTACTGGAAGGCGAAGAGATGCCAGTAAACTTTCCAGGTTTCAAAGGTGGCGACCGCACCGATATTGAATTACCATTGGTGCAACGCAACTGTTTAAAGGCATTGAAAGCAGCAGGCAAAAAAGTAATATTTGTAAACTGCTCCGGCTCTGCCATTGGAATGGTGCCGGAAACTCAAAGTTGTGATGCCATCCTGCAGGCATGGTATGGCGGCGAATCCGGCGGGCAGGCAGTTGCCGATGTGCTGTTTGGGGATTACAATCCTTCAGGAAAATTGCCTGTTACATTTTACAAAGACACGACGCAGTTGGCAGATTTTGAAGATTACTCCATGAAAGAAAGAACATATCGTTACATGACCACCGCGCCGCTGTTTCAATTCGGTTATGGATTAAGCTATACCCATTTTACAATCGGCAATGCACAGTTGAATAAAACACAAATCAAAAATGATGAAAGCCTCACCGTGACAATCCCTGTTACCAATACGGGTAAAAGAAACGGAACAGAAATAGTACAGATATACGTTAAAAAAGTAAACGACAAAACCGGTACTATAAAAACATTACGAGGTTATAAAAGAACAGAAGTAAATGCCGGTAAAACCGTGAATGCGATTATTGCGTTACTTCCATCTGCTTTTGAATTTTATGATGATAAGACTTTAAAAATGGATGTAACACCGGGTGAATATGAACTATGGTATGGCAATAGTTCGGCAACGAAAGATTTGAAAATGGTAGCGGTTACTATTAATTAATGCTTTGGAAACTACAAGGCTGTTGCTTCTCCATTTCAGGTAACTTCCCCGATTAAATCAGCAACAGGGAATTAATAGTAAAATCTACAAAGCCTATGAAAAATCTATTTTTAACAGCCGTGGCTTTAGTAACGCAGGTATGCGTACATGCCCAGCTTCAAAACCCGATGCCTGCGATACCGGTTTCTAAAGCTAATAATACGGTAGGCATGGGCGAATGGAAGTCATTTCCCGAGACGAAACTTGATATACCAATCACACCGGGCCCGTTTGAACCAACATGGGAGTCCATTGAAAAAAACTACCCGGGTTCGCCTGCCTGGCTTCGCGAAGCTAAGTTTGGAATTTGGGTGCACTTCGGTCCGCAATCAGCCGGCGAAAGCGGTGATTGGTATGCAAGAAATCTTTATAAGCCAGGCAAAAAAGCTTATGATAACCATCTTAAAAAATACGGACACCCTTCAGAGGTTGGTTACAAAGAAGTTCTGCGTGACTGGAATCCAGTTAAACTCGATCCAGCCGGGCTCACCAAAATATACCGGGATGCCGGCGCCAAATACCTGATGATACAAGGAGTGCATCACGATAATTATGATCTCTGGAATTCTAAATACCAACCGTGGAATTCGGTTAACATCGGTCCTAAAAGAGATTTGATCAGCGAATGGGCAAAAGCCTGCCGTGCAGACGGTATACGCTTTGGCGTAACCTTTCACCATGAATACAGCTGGTGGTGGTGGCAAACAGCATTTGGTGCCGACTCTACCGGTGCAAAGAAAGGCGTACCCTATGATGGCCATCTAACCCTGGCCGATGGAAAAGGAAAATGGTGGGAAGGCTACGACCCATGGATGCTGTACGGCATTGATCTCCGCGAGTACAAGGGTGTGGATAAGAATGCCCATACAGATTGGTCACCGCCACCTGCGGGTATTTTCGCCAACCACCTTGCGTATTCAAAGTGGTACACGACCAACTGGGCCTTACGGATGATGGATGTGGTGGAACATTACGATCCGGACTTTATTTATACCGATGGTACCGTGCAGGGACCTTTCACCGGCAATGGAACCGGTACTGGCATAAAAGCAGATGCCATGCAACGGGTAATGGCTGATTTCTACAACCGCACCCTCCAACGTCGTGGAGTCGTGAACACATTTAGCATTGTAAAATTTCGGGATAAAACAAATGGCACGGTCAATACCGAGGAGTTTGGGGTTCCTGAAAAAATAAAAACCGATCAGCCATGGATTGCAGAAGTACCGGTCGGTGACTGGTTTTATGGACCCGGTTTTACCTACAATTCAGGCATGATGATCAGGTATATTATTGAAGCCATTGCCCGTGACGGAAATGCGGCGATCTGCATATCCATTTCACCGGATGGCTCACTGGACGAAGGCAGTCTCAAAATGCTAAAGGAAGTTGGGGTGTGGATGCGCCGCAACGGGGAAGCAGTGTACGGAAGTCGTGCATGGTCTGTTCCGGGTGAAGGCGAGATAGTAAATGGCAAATTGAAAATGCTGCCAGGCGGTAAACTCGGCAAAAAGCATGCGGAATTTAAATTCGGTGCTCAAGACTTTCGATTTACGACCGGTAAGAACGATGCCCTGTATGCATTCTGCATGACTGTACCTACAGCAGGAGCAACCATAAAAATAAAATCGCTTGGCACTGATTCAACCTATTTCGGCAAAACAATTAAAAATGTATCACTGCTCGGTCACAAAGGAAAATTAAAATGGAAACAGGAAGCTGATGGGCTTACAGTTATTTGCCCGGCAAAAATGCCTTTTGAAACTGCAATTGTTTTTAAGATTGATTAAAATAGAGAAAGAAACTTCAAGAACCACATGAAAAATAAAATGTACTGTAATGGCTCCTTTGGTGTCTGCTTTTTCTACGGCACAAAACCCTTCATCTAAACAAAAATTACGGCAGATCCTGCTCCCGTCGTGTACAATAACACCGTATTTATTATACAAGCCACGGCGAGGATGAATCATTTATTTTTTATATGAAGAAAAACGCAAAAGGCAATGATGATTTGTTCTTTGTTTTTAAAGGGGAGAAAGAGCTTTTCTATTTTGATTGGTGGAAATTTACTAGGTAATTCGAATAATCATTTAAACAAGTACTATGCGACTATATCTACTTTCATTGCTTCTTTTTGCAACAGTTAGCAGCTATGCACAAACCTGGCAAAAAACAAATGCCGGGATAAAAACGACCATTAATAAAGTGGATGTTGAAGTTCAATTTTATTCCGCCTCAATAGTAAGAATCATCAAATCTCCTGAAGGAATTCCATTTGATAAAAAAAGTCTTTCGGTTATTAAAACGCCTGAAAAAACAACGCTGGAGATAAAACAACAGGCTGCCGTAGTTATCCTGCAAAGCGACAATCTTACTGTGAAACTCAACCTCAGCTCAGGCATGTTTAGTTTTTTCAACAAGACAGGCACGGCACTTTTAAATGAAAAAGAAAACAGCACATCATTCAAACCATTTAATGATGCAGGAAGCAGTACATACACTATTGAGCAAGCTTATCTATTGGATATAGACGAATCCATTTATGGGCTGGGACAGCAACAAGCGGGCAAAATGGCACAACGAAACCTTACACTAAATATGGTACAGAATAATACCAGTGATTATGTCCCATTCTTTCAATCAGTAAAAGGATATGGATTATTCTGGGATAATTATTCGCCAACCATTTTTACAGATAAGGCTGACGGTACTTCATTTAAATCTGATGTAGGTGACTGCATAGATTATTATTTTATGAACGGCGGAAATGCCGACGGCGTAATTGCAAAAATGCGTGACCTCACAGGACAGGCACCCATGCTTCCATTATGGACCTTTGGTTATTTTCAGAGTAAAGAACGTTATAAAAGCCAGGAGGAAGCAGTAGATGTAATAAAGAAATACCGTGAGTTAAAAGTACCGATTGACGGCATTATACAGGACTGGCAATATTGGGGTAATAATTATTTGTGGAATGCAATGGAGTTTTTGAATGTAGATTTTCCCAATCCCCAAAAGTTCGTAGACGATGTACATAAATTAAATGCCCACCTTACCATTTCCATCTGGAATTCTTTTGGTCCCAGGACTAAACAGTACCGTGAACTGGACAGCATTGGAGCACTGATGAATTTTAATACATGGCCCCAATCCGGCTCAGAAAAATGGCCACCCAACCGTGATTATCCTTCGGGCGTAAGGGTGTATGATCCTTACAATCCCGAAGCCCGTAATATTTTCTGGAAGCATTTAAACAAAGGACTATTCAGCCTTGGTATGGACGGCTGGTGGCTGGATTCCTCTGAACCCGATCACCTGGATGCTAAACCATCCGAATTGAACAACAAAACCTACTTAGGTTCTTTCCGCAAAGTTCGTAACGCTTTCCCTTTAATGACGGTAGGTGGGATATACGATCATCAGCGTGCCGTCTCCAATAGCAAAAGGGTTTTTATCCTTACCCGGTCTGCATTTGCGGGCCAGCAACGCTACGGTGCCAATACCTGGTCGGGTGATGTCAACTCATCCTGGAAGGCACTAAGAAACCAGATTTCTGCAGGCTTAAATTTTTCACTTACCGGTATACCGTACTGGAATAGTGATATCGGCGGTTTCTTTTTGTGGGATTTTAAAAAGAAGTTGGAAGATCCGGAATACCGTGAGCTATATGTGCGCTGGCTGGAGTTTGGTACCTTCTGCCCCATGATGCGTTCGCATGGTGAGGGGGCTCCGAGAGAAATTTACCAGTTTGGTACAAAAGGCACCAGGTACTACGATGCCATTGAAAAATATATCAATTTACGTTACCGCTTTTTACCATATATCTACGCCACTTCGTGGGATGTTACCGCCAACCATTCCAGCATGATGCGTGCACTGGTGATGGATTTTGCTGCTGATAAAAATGCACTGGATATTAATGATCAGTTTATGTTTGGTAAATCTCTCATGGTAAGCCCGGTTACAAATGCCATGTACATAAGGCCCGTTATTAACGGCCGGGATACATCCTTTGCCGAAGATTACAGCGGCATAAAAACAAAAGAAACGTACCTGCCTGCCGGTAACAGCTGGTACGATTTCTGGACCGGTGAAAAACTAACGGGCGGAAATAAAGTAAGCAAACAAACGCCGCTCGATATTATTCCGCTTTATGTAAAAGCAGGTTCCATCATTCCGATCGGGCCAGCCGTGCAATACTCCGGACAACAAAAATGGGATGAACTGGAAATACGTATCTACCCCGGTGCCGATGGAAAATTTGTTTTGTATGAGGATGAGAACGACAATTACAATTATGAAAAAGGAGTTTACTCGACCATTACATTTAGCTGGGATGATAAAAAGAAATCGCTTACAATAAATGATAGAAACGGCAGTTTCCCGGGAATGCTGCAAAGCAGGAAATTTAATATTGTTATAGTGAGTGCAATCAAAAGTGGCGGAGAAAATAATGTTGCACAACCTGACAAAGAATTATCGTATTCAGGAAAAGAACTGGTTGTCAAATTTTAGTTCATCCATTACGCATAAACATTAGATCATAATGCGAATTTATATTACGGTCATCGTTTTCTGACTATTGGATTGGAGCCTTTTGCGCAAAAGCTGGCAACTAACTACCGGTTAAAAATCTCTTTTGAATTACTCTTAAAGATTATTGAGCGAGAAAGGGCAGATACAACAGGTGGAGTTTTAAAGTAAGTGATCATGCAGCTTCAGGCATGTATACAGTTCATCTGGATTGTAGGCTGAGTAGATGTGGTTTTATGTATTTCACTATTTTGCACGTTCCATGACTTATTAAACTGCTCCTTGTGTTAAGGTTTATTACAATGGTTATACAAAAAAAGTATTGTGTCGTTGAATTATAATATACAAATTGTCATGGCAAAAATCAGGAAGGCGTTATTCTCCATTATGGCGGCAGTTGGTTTGTTGGTAAACGCTGTTTCCGGCCAACCAGCTGCGCCACTTAGGGCAGGAATTGATTACCCGGCTGAAATTGAAAATCCGGAACTGTTAGGAATTAATAAGGAACCTTACCACGCAACATTAATGCCTTATGGCAACCTGCAGGAAGCCCTTGCAGCAAAACGGCAGTTATCATCATATTGCAGAACTCTTAATGGCAACTGGAAATTTAATTGGGTGCCAAGCCCGGAAAAAAGACCCGTCGATTTTTACAAGACCAGCTACGATGTTTCGGGATGGGCTGAAATCCCGGTACCGTCGAACTGGGAGATTCATGGTTATGGCACGCCCTTTTACAGGAATCTCGGTTATACTATTCAGAAAGACTATCCACGCGTAATGAGCGAGCCTGATAAACGGTACACGGCATATAAAGAGCGAAATCCCGTAGGAAGCTACCGTCGTAATTTCGAAGTGCCGGCAGGATGGAACGGGCGCCAGATTTTTCTAAAATTCGACGGCGTAGACTGTGCCTTTTTTGTATGGATAAACGGTGAGAAAGTTGGCTTTAGTGTTAACAGCAGGAATGCTGCAGAATTTGACATCACCAGTCATGTTAAGGCGGGTTCAAATTCGATTGCGGTTGAGGTATACCAGTATAGTTCCGGCACCTGGCTGGAAGACATGGATATGTGGCGCTTGCATGGTATATTTCGGAATGTGACCATCTGGAGCAGCCCCAATGTTCATATCCGCGATTTTTTTGTGAAACAGGAGTTAGACAGCAACTACAGGAATGCTACGGTAGAGGTAGTTACCAAAATCAAAAACTACGGCGACAAAACGGGCAAAGCCCAAACAATTACTGCCGTGTTGTACGATAAGGATGGCAACGAAATAGCGAAATCTAACGCGGCCGGTTCCGCGCTCGGGTCAAAAAACGAAGAACAGGTATCAGTATCATTTGCGGTGAAAAGCCCGGCGAAATGGACAGCAGAAACGCCTTACTTATATACCCTGGTAATGACCAGTTCCGAAGGTGAAATACTGTCGTCCAAAGTAGGTTTCAGAAAAATAGCAATCGCCGGCAGGGTTTTTATGGTAAACGGGGTGCCCATCAAACTGAAGGGTGTAAACCGTCACGAGCACTGGTCCGATGTAGGTCATGCCGTTACCGAAGCACAGATGATACGTGATCTGGAAGTCATCAAACAGTCAAACTCCAACCATATCCGCACCAGCCATTATTGCGACGATCCCCGCTGGTACGAACTATGCGATGAATGGGGAATCTGGCTGGTTGGCGAAGCCAATGTAGAATGCCATGGTTACGATTCACGTTTTGATAATGAGCCCACTATAAAAGCCGCCATTATCGACCGAAACCTGGCGAATATCGAAAACTTCAAAAATCACCCTTCTGTTATTATCTGGTCGCTGGGAAATGAATGCGGATGGGGGCCAACACCCAACTTTGTTGCCGCTTTAAAAGCTGTGAAAGCCATCGACCCATCACGTCCGGTTCATTACGAACGTTTTGGCTCCGGTAAGAATAACCCGGCTGACCTGGACGGCAGAATGTATGGCACCGCGGAGGATTATGAAAAGGTGGCACAAAGCAAGGAATTCACAAAACCATTTTATATCTGCGAGTTCGTTCATGCCATGTTCAACTCCATGGGTTCGCTGGCAGAATATTCGGAAGTGTTTGACAGAAACCCGGAAATATTAGGTGGCGCCATCTGGGAATTCCAGGATCAGGCATTGATCAACAAACGGAACCCTTCGCATCCCATCCTGGCTTTTGGCGGCGGTTTTGGGGAAGTGCCCAATGACCGCTATTTTATTCATAAAGGAGTCATTGGCTACGACCGTGCCGTTGATGCAGCACAGGTAAAACCGCATTATCCAGAGGTAAAAAAAGCATTTCAATGGATAGCTACCGACCTGCTGGACGCTGTAAATGGCACGATACGTATCAAAAATAAATACCAGTTTATTTCTCTGGAGGGTTTCGAAGCATCATGGAGCCTTACAGAAAATGGAATTGCTATAAAAAATGGGGTCTTCCAGCTGCCCCGCATAGAGGCACGAAGAGAACGAACGGCGAATATTCCACTAAAGCTAGATTCTATAAAGGCAGGCGCTGAGTATTTTCTACTCATTTCGTACACCCAAAAAAATCCATCACTTTGGGCAAATAAAGGTTTTGAAGTCGCTTCAGCGCAATTCAAACTACCGATTAGCAGCATCACCGAAATACAAGCCAAAGTATCACAGCCGGTTAAATTGAGCCAGGATAACCAGTTTATTAAAGTCACCGGAAATGGTTTTGCCGTCGCTGTAGATAAAAAAAGCGGGGTGCTTACCCAACTGGAAAGTAAAGGCGTAAATCTGCTGACCCAAAATGGTGGCCCTGTACTCTATTTAGCCCGGGCGCCCCATCAAACTGATGATATATGGGTAAACAGGGCCTGGCAAAGATTCGGTATAGCCGCATTAAAATATTCGCTGGTTGATATTAAATCAGAAGCGCTGGGCACTACCGCTGTAAAAATTACAACGACTATAAAAGCAGAAGGTAAAGAAGGTTTTAGTGCCTATCATACTGCGGTGTATCTTGTGCAGGGAAATGGTTCTGTAAAGGTTGAAAACAGCATACAATTTTCAGGATGGAGAATTAACCTGGCACGTATCGGGGTAAGGTTTTTGTTTGATAAGCGGGTAGACCAGGTAACCTATTTTGGCCGCGGGCCATTTGAAAACTATTCCGATAGAAAGACAGCTGCTGATATTGGATTGTACACCTTGAAAGTAAACCAGCAGTACGAATACGAAAAGCCAATGGAGAGAGGCAACCATGAGGATGTAAGGTGGGCAAAACTGGGTGGAAACAATATGCCTTCGGTTTCTGTACAATCAAATGACAGCCTGATGCAGTTTTCGGCCCTGCCGCATACAGACGAACAAATGAGTCCGGTTGAATATAAAATTGATTTACCCGAAAGTACCGCAACGGTGTTTTGTCTTTCAGCAAAAACCCTGGGGGTAGGCTCGGCAAGCTGCGGTCCGAAACCACTCGAAAAATACCTTGTTTGGTCGGACAATACCAAATTTAGCTACACCATAAACCTGAACAATAAATAGTTTTAAGATAAATTAGCACCCATGTACCGTATCAATTCTTTTGCCCGCCAATCAGACACTTGTTTACCAAATAGATGTGTACTGTTGGTGGCTTTATTAGCGCCATTCATGTTATTGGCGCAAACCTATCAAAATCACCGTTTGGATAAAAATCAGCTAACAATTTCCTTATCCGAGGGCACGCTCAATATCATTGCGCTAAATGACAAAACGATACGCGTACAGTGGGAAAAAGGCATGCACGAGGAACGTGAATTGGTACTCATCAACACACAAAAAGCACTCCTGGTAAAGTTTACTGAAACACCGGGTAAGCTACAATTGCGTACTACATCCGTAACAGTGCAATTTTCTAAAGCTAGTTGCGCAATCGATTACATTGATAATTCTGGTAAGGTTTTCCTAAGCGAAAAACCGGGAAGCAGGAAGCTGGTGCCTGGTTCTGTTTCGGGGCAACCTTGCTTCCTGGCGGAGCAAAGCTTTCAATCGCCTGCAGATGAATACCTTTTTGGTTTGGGCCAATTCCAGGATGGGCATTATAACCTGAGGAATGTTACCCGTAAATTGACACAGGTGAACTCGCAAATAGCCATTCCCTTTTTATACTCTAATAAAGGGTACGGTATTTTATGGCATCAGTATGGATTGACGGAATTTAACCCGGCGGATAACTATGTAGCACTTACTAAGAGAGATACCGCAGCGGGGCAAAAAGGAGATGCAGAAGTAACAACCACATCCGGTACTCAAAGAGTCTCCCAGCGGGAATCCCTTTATACCGGGGAATTTGCCGTTGACACCGATGGTGACTACTCCCTGATGCTGGATCTTGGTAATATGGAAAGCCGTCATTTATTGGTTGTGGATGGCAAGCCAGTCATAGAACAGGCAAATCAATGGCTGCCGCCCGCCGCCAGTAAACTGGTTCATCTAACCGCCGGAAAGCATACCGTGCAAGTGGTTTGTAAAGCCACAAACAAGCCTGCCTTGTCCTGGAAGTTATGTGCTAACGAAACAACGTTTCGCTCCATCAATGCCAAGTCAATGGACTACATCGTATTTGCGGGCAGTACAGCCGACGAGGTAATTGCCAACTACAGAAATCTTTCGGGGAATGTGCCCATGTTACCCTTGTGGGCTTATGGTTTCTGGCAGTGTCGTGAACGTTACACTTCAGGTAAACATTTAGTGTCAACGATCCAGGAATTTAGAAAAAGAAACCTCCCTGTGGATGTTATCGTGCAGGACTGGCAATATTGGGGCAAACATGGCTGGGGTGTTCCGCAATTTGATACCAGCAATTATCCCAACCCTGCAAAATTCATAAAAGAACTCCATGATTTGAATACCCGTTTTTCCATTTCCGTCTGGGAAAATTTAGACAAGAAATCAGACGTGGCGAAGGAGTATATCGCCAAAAATCTGTACATACCTAACAGCCCTTGGATTGATATCTACAACCCTGAAACACAAAAAACACATTGGAATGCCCTCAATAAAAATCTATTTAGCCTTGGTGTAGATTCCTGGTGGATGGATGCGACAGAACCGGAAAACGATGCGTTGGTTGGAAAGCAAACTTCTTTTGGATTAGGAGATTTCTATCGTCTTACTTATCCTTTGTTGGTAAGCAAAGCAGTGTATGACGGTCAGCGGGCAACAGATCCTTCAAAAAGAGTGGTCACGCTTACCCGTTCGACATTTCCAGGGCAGCAACGATTTGGAACCATTAACTGGTCGGGTGATATTGGCTGGAGCTGGGATACCTATAAAAGACAAATTGTTGCCGGTTTGAATTACAACTTAACTGGTATGCCTTACTGGACAACAGATATCGGCGGTTTTTTCCGTCCGGGTCGTGGACAATATACCGATACAAAATACCACGATATTCTTACCCGCTGGTTTCAATGGGGTGTTTTTAATCCCATATTCCGCATCCATGGTTATCAAACAGAAACAGAGCCCTGGAAATACGGTGATACGGTTGAAAATAATATGCGCAGCATGATGAACCTGCGGTACCGCCTGATGCCTTATATCTATTCAATGGCCTGGCAGGTTTCCAAAAATGGTTCGACGATGATGCGGCCAATGGTGATGGATTTTAGCAATGATACCAAGGCCATTGACCAGGCTTACCAATACATGTTTGGTAAAGCCTTGCTGATAGCGCCGGTTACCGAACCCGCCACCACTTGGAATGTATACCTTCCAAAAGCACCAGGCTGGTACGATTTCTGGACAGGCAAAAGCTATACCGGTGCACAAACCGTTAAAGCTGCCGCACCCGCTGATAAAATCCCCGTTTATGTAAAAGCAGGTTCGATATTACCTATGGGAAAATTGATGCAGCACACCAACGAAAAATCAAACGATACACTTGAAATACGAATTTATAAAGGGTCTGATGGCACGTTCAGTTTATACGAAGACGAAGGCGATAATTATAACTACGAAAAAGGCGCCAACACTACCATTCCATTTACCTGGAATGAGAAATCACAAACATTAAATATTGGCAAATTACAAGGCGCGTACCCTGGCTATCTAAATAAAAGAATTTTCAACATCGTTTTTGTAAGTGAAGGAAACGGTATAGGCATTGCGAATGCTGCCATAAAAAAAACGGTCACATATACCGGAAACAGCATCGCACTAAAAAACAATTAATCAAATACGATTCATACCATGATGCAATGGGTGTGATTAAATAGAAACCGATGAAAAAAATAAATTCAATCCTGTATATAGCTTCTTGCCTTCTGCTGGCTGGTAATGCTACTTATGCACAGGATCAATTGTACAAAAATGAATTTCCATTGGCAGATGTAAAACTGCTCGATGGGCCATTTCTGCATGCCCGTGAACTCAACATCAAAGTGCTTTTAAAATATGATGTTGACCGCTTATTGGCCGGTTACAGAAAGGAAGCCATTTTAACGGAAAAAGCAAAAATATTTCCGAACTGGGAGGGGTTGGACGGACATGTGGCCGGACATTACCTGTCGGCACTTGCCATGAACTATGCTGCTACAAAAAATGCTGAGTGCAAAACCCGGATGGATTATATGCTTGCAGAATTAAAAGCCTTCCAGGATGCAAATGGGGCAAACAACCCCAGTTGGGCAAAAGGCTACCTGGGCGCAGTTCCCAATGGAAAAAAAATATGGAGCAATTTACAACAGGGCGATTTTGGCGCTTATAAAGGTGCATGGGTGCCCTGGTACAACGTGCATAAAATGTACGCAGGTCTTCGGGATGCCTGGATGTACACTGGCAATGCAGATGCAAAAGATATCTTTTTGAAATTATGCGACTGGGGCATGAATATCACTGCTTCATTAACGGATGCCCAAATGCAATCCATGCTGGATATGGAACATGGCGGCATGAATGAAGTTTTTGCCGATGCTTACGAAATGACCGGTGATATAAAATATTTAACTGCCGCAAAAAGATTTTCACATAACATGCTTCTGGCCCCGATGGCCGCAAAAAAAGACAACCTCGATAATAAACACGCTAACACACAGGTGCCCAAAGTGGTAGGCTTTGAACGCATTGGCAACCTGACGAATGACAATACTTACAAGGCAGCAGGCGATTTTTTCTGGGAAACAGTGACCACCAAACGCAGCCTCGCCTTTGGAGGTAACAGCAGGCGGGAATCGTTTCCGTCGGTAACTGCTTCAACTGATTTTGTGAATGATGTGGAAGGGCCGGAATCCTGTAACTCTTACAATATGCTAAAGCTTACCGAAGAGCTATTCAGGGCCAATCCTCTGGCAAAATATGCGGACTATTACGAAAGAACATTATACAACCATATCCTGTCCACCCAACACCCTGAGCATGGTGGCTACGTGTATTTCACACCCGCTCGTCCACGGCATTACAGGGTTTACTCCTCCCCTAACGAAGGCATGTGGTGCTGCGTGGGCAGTGGCATGGAAAATCATGGCAAATACAACCAGTTTATTTATACAAGGTCAAAAGATTCACTATTTCTAAATCTTTTTATTGCCTCTGAACTAACCTGGAAAGACAAGAAAATAAAAATTAAACAGAAAACCCTTTTTCCTTACGAAGAACAAACCAAATTAACAGTTACGGAAGGTACTTCACGGTTTGCTTTAATGATCCGTTATCCCTCCTGGGTAAAACAAGGCTCATTGAAAATATTGGTGAATGGCAAAACTATTTCATATACCAATCACCCTTCATCTTATGTAGCAATTACGCGATTATGGAAAAAAGGTGATGTGGTTACTGTCAAACTCCCCATGCATAACACAGTTGAACCCATGCCCAACGTAGCCAATTATGTGGCTTTGATGCATGGGCCCATTTTACTCGCTGCAAAAACAGGGACAGAAGATATGAAGGGGCTTGTGGCCGGCGATGGCAGGTGGGCGCATATTGCCGGCGGCCCAAGACTTCCATTGGATAAAGCACCTATTGTAATTGAAGATGATATAGCATCGGTTGCTTACAGGTTAAAACCGGTAGCAGGAAAGCCATTAACCTATTCTGTTTCGGATATAAAGATGGTAAACCCGGTTACCACTGTTTTTGAGCCCTTCTATAAAATTCATGATGCGAGGTATATGATGTATTGGATGACGTTAAGCAATGCCGGCTATCGCAGTTACCTGGACTCCATTGCCGTCGTTGAAAAACAGCAATTGGCATTACAAAAACGAACTGTTGATTTTGTCGCACCCGGGGAACAACAGCCTGAGGCCGACCATTTAATTCAAAAGCAAAACTCAAACTCCGGCAATTCCATGGACGCATTCTGGCGCGATGCCCGTGGCGATGGCTACTTCAGCTACCAGCTTGCTACAAACAACGAAACCGGCTTGTCGCTGCTTGTAAAATATTGGGGAGCAGAATGGGGAAACAGAAAATTTGAAATCTATATCGACGGCGAAAAACTAATTACCGAAGACAATACCGGGAGATGGAATCAATCGAAGTTCCAGGAAATAGAGTATAGCATACCAGATGCAATGATTAAGGGTAAAACCAATGTTCGTATTAAATTCCAGGCTTTGCCAGGCAACACTGCCGGGGCAGTTTACTACTTACGACTGGTGAGAAAAAAAGACTTGTAGTGATCCTCATTTCCTGGCATTAAAAGTCTATTCATAAAAACCAAATTTATTCCTATATGAAAGCAACACTCAGTAAAAAAATGCTATGGCTACGAGTTGGCGTACAAATAATCGCGATGTTGTTTATAATGTCAGGCTCTATAGTGCTTAGTGCCCAGACTTTTCCGCCTTCCTGTGTCGTGATAACCCCATTTAGCAATGCGTATTACAAAGCGGGTTCAGATGTAGAGATCCGTGTGTATGCTACCGACTTCGGCAAGACCTCTAACAATGGAACTGTATCGCAGGTGGAGTTCTACAACGGCAACAAGCTATTGGGAAAAGCCAGTAAACAGGTTGATAATGTATACACTTTCCTTTGGAAAAAGGTGCCAGCCGGTACATTTACCATTAAAGCAAAAGCAACAAATAACAACGACGTTTCTTTCACCTCAACAGGTGTCATCATAACGGCGGGCGCTGCTGAAGTAACGCCAAAAGGTTTAAGTGCAGGCAAAGGGAAGTACCTGGCCAATATCCGCCAGGGGATGGCATCTGCTAACTATGATATGTATTGGAACGGGGTAACAGCCGAAAATGCCTGCAAATGGGGTTCAGTGGCTGCGGTTCGGGGTCAATATACCTGGGGTGGTGCAGACGATGCATATAACTATGCCAAAGATCGCAACATGATATTCCGCTATCATGCCGGCGTATGGGCCAGTCAGTATCCACAATGGTTGCTTACACTTAGCACTGAGGAAGCAAAGGAAGAAATTGTAAAACATCTAACCGCCATTGCGCAACGGTTTCCGCTGGCCGATCAAATTGATCTTCTGAACGAGCAACTGTCTCAGCACCAGAAAGACAATCAAAAATTCAGGGATTTACTGGGCGGACCCGGTACAAAAATAGATGACTACCAATGGCAAATATGGTTATTTGAACAAGGCCGCAGGATATTCCCCAATACAAAACTGGTACTGAATGACTACGGGCTGGAAGGCGATACCAAAGCCATCAGGGCACAGTTGGAGTTATTTAAAGTTTTAAGAGATCATGGTTTGGTAGATGGCTTTGGCACACAAGCCCATGCCTTTAATGTAGACAGGCCTGTTGCAGATACTATTAAAGCGTCACTCGACCTGATGGCAACCTCAGGTTTGCCCATTTATGTAACTGAACTGGATATGAATGGTGGTATCAGGGGCAGGCAGACAAATGACTCACTGCAGTTGATCAGCTACAAAAAAGCCATCCCGGTTTTTTACGAACACCCTGCCGTAGCAGGCATTACACTCTGGGGTTATATAACTGGCAGCACCTGGATGAGCGGTACTGGTATTGTAAGCAGGGAGGGAGTCGAAAATCCATCAATGGTATGGTTAAAGCAATACATGGCAGCCTTGCCCGCAAAAGGTTATCCGATGTACTCAACGGCAAAGAAATAGGACTGATAAAACAACGGTCATTATACTAAAACAAAATATCAAAAAAGGCAATTCACACAAATCCGATAGCGATACATTATGCAAAACCCAGTTAGAAAACTTAAAATGATTATGAAAATCAAAGTGCGGTCAATGTTAGCTGTCGGCTTCGCATTGCTTGCAGGCAGTGGATATTCCCAGGATATCAAAGTTGTCAGCCCCAATAAGCTATTGGTTGTAACGGTTAATACGATCGATGGAAAACCGGTCTACTCAGTGATGTATAACAATAAATTAATGCTCGACAACTCGCCCCTGGGTCTTAAAACCAATGAAGGGGACTTTAGCTTAGGAATGAAATACATTGGGAGCGAAGACAGCAGCATCGACAAAACCTACACCCAGGCCAAAATAAAAAAGGCTGAGGTACACTATGTGGCAAACCAGGTTACCTGCAGTTTTGAAAATGCACAACAACGCAAGTTGAAAATTGTGTTCCGTGTGAGCGATAATGATATTGCTTTCAGGTACGAACTGGCTACGATGGGGCAACGGTTTGCCTGCGTGGTAGAAAAAGAAGCCACCGGTTATAAATTTCCCGCCGCAACTACCACCTTTTTATCTCCCATGATGGCACCCATGACCGGTTTCGCACGTACGGCTCCCAGTTATGAAAGTGGCTACCAGGCGGATGCACCTATGGTTGGCACCAATTTCCGCAGCGAAGGATTTGTATTTCCTGGTCTGTTTCATGTGGGTAACAGTGGGTGGGTATTACTCTCCGAAACGGGCGTGAGCAGCCTCTATTGTGGGTCTCATCTCAGCGACTGTTCAAAGGAAACAGGGGTGTACACCGTCGAATATCCTAACATAAAACAGAACAATGGCTTTGGCAGCACCGGGGCAGCGCTTTCCTTACCAGGAGTGACCCCATGGCGTACCATCACGGTCGGTGAAAACCTGAAGCCGATTGTTGAAACCACGATACCCTTTGATGTAGTGGAACCCTTATATGAACCATCGCGACCATACAAATTTGGCAAGGCCACCTGGAGTTGGATCGTTTGGCAGGACCAAAGCATGAACTACGATGACCAGGCAAAGTACATCGACCTCGCAGCTGCATTAAAATGGGAATACATACTGATCGATGCATTGTGGGATTCCAATATTGGCAAAGAGAAGATGAAAGAACTGATCAAATATGCCAAATCTAAAAAAGTAGAAGTCTTGCTGTGGTATAATTCCAATGGAGCTGAAAATGATGCACCACAGGGGCCCAGAAATAAAATGAATACGTCCATAGAAAGAAAAAAAGAAATGAAATGGCTGCGTGATGCAGGGGTAAAAGGATTGAAAGTTGATTTTTTCGGCGGCGACAAGCAGGAAACGATGAAGTTGTATGAAGACATTCTCTCCGATGCCAATGATTATGGCCTGTTCATAGATTTTCATGGTGCCACATTGCCAAGAGGATGGGAACGCATGTATCCCAATTTTGTTGGCAGTGAAGCAATATTAGCCTCAGAAATGCTGATATTCTCCCAGGGAGTAAGGGATGCAGAAGCTTTCAATGCGACGTTACATCCATTTATCCGCAACGCTGTTGGCAGCATGGAATTTGGTGGCGTTCTGCTCAACAAATTTCTCGTTAAAAGCAATGATACCAGGAATAAGCGGCTTACCACGGACGCCTTTCAATTAGCGACATCCGTGCTTTTTCAAAACCCGGTACAAATGTTTGGATTGACACCGAATAACCTGACAGATGTGCCCGCTTTTGAAATTGATTTTATGCGAAAAGTACCCACCACCTGGGATGAAACAATTTACATTGACGGGTATCCCGGCAAGCATGTTGTTATAGCCAGGAGGCAGGGAAAAAATTGGTATGTAGCAGGCGCCAATGCCGGTAAAGAGCCATTAAAATTGAATTTAAACTTACCAATGCTGGCGGGTAAAAATGCCATTCTGTACAACGATGATGCTGCAAAAGCACCTTACTCAAATGAAGTGAAGATCGGGTCTAACGGATCGTATGAACTGGAGATCCAACCCAGCGGCGGGTTTGTATTAAAACAGTAACGCCTGCCAGATCCCAGGCAATTAACACTATTTCTTTTTTATGAGAAACTTAAACATCTGATGAAATTAAAAGCAAGCTTGTTTACATCCATTTTCTGTGCAGTAACAAATTTATCATTTGCACAAAATCCCGTTGTTCAGACGCATTACTCCCCGGATCCCGCCCCAATGGTTTACAATGGCAAAGTGTATATGTACACAGGCGACGACATTCCAGGTTACAATTTTTATTATATGACCAAGTGGCGGGTGCATTCTTCAGCCGACATGGTAAACTGGACTGATCATGGTGCGCCTATTTCTTTAGAGTCATTTTCCTGGGCAAGAGACCGTGCCTGGGCCAGCCAATGTATTGAGCGTAACGGAAAATTCTACTGGTATATATGTGCCCAAACCACGCAAAACAAAATGGCAGTTGGCGTAGCGGTAGCGGATAAGCCCGAAGGCCCATTTAAAGATGCACTGGGCAAACCGCTGATCACTACCGGCACCTGGGCCAATATTGACCCGACTGTAGCCATCGATGACGACGGACAAGCATATATGTATTGGGGCAACGGCGCCTTATTTTATGTAAAGCTAAATAAGGATATGATTTCCTATACCGGGGAAATTGTTACGGTACCTCAAACGGTGGAAACATTTGGCGGTGTTAGGCGCCCAGGAAACGGGAATGCTCCGCCTGCCCCGGAAGCTACCCCCAACAAAGATGTATTTGTAGAAGGCCCATGGTTTTACAAACGAAATGGAAAGTATTATCAAATGTTTGCCGGCATGAGTAAAGGCGGTGAATGCCTGTCTTATTCGATGAGTGACAGTGCAATAGGCCCGTGGAAATACCAGGGTAAAATCATGACCGAACAACCTACCAACAGTTTCACCAACCATGGCGGTATTATTGATTTCAAAGGCAAATCTTACCTGTTTTATCACACCGGGCTATTGCCGGGCGGTGGTGGCTACGGGCGGGCCAGCGCTATAGAAACATTTAATTACAACGCGGATGGCACGATCCCGGCTATAACCATGACCAAAGAAGGTGTGCAACCAGCCGGCACCCTTGATCCGTATAAGCGCACTGAAGCTGAAACCATCGCATGGTCGGAAAAATGTAGTATTGACCAGGATGAAAAAACTGGTGTCTTCGTGAACAATATCCGGACAGGAGGTTATATCAAACTGCGGTCAGTGGATTTTGGCGCTACTACTCCGTCATCATTTACTGCCAGTGTTGCCGCTGGCTTAGATGGCGGCATTCTTGAAGTGCATATTGATAGTTTGGCTGGCACGAAGCTGGTCACCATCAATATTCCCCGCACAGGCGGTTGGGATAAATGGAAAGCGATCACCGAAAAATTAACGGCCCAGGTTACAGGCGTTCATGATGTGTTTTTGGCATTTAAAGGTCAAAATATTACTGCCGGCCGTGTGCTCTTCAATTTCGATTACTGGATGTTTAAAAACCAAGATTAATACAGGCTGGCTTACTAATAAGATCGTGAAAAGCCTGGTAACAAATCTTACAAAAAATCATTTAAAAGTGACAACCATATGTTCAAAAAAATAATCGCAGGCATTTTCGTACTATTTGCCATATCAAGTGCTGCTGCGCAAAATAATTCCGGGTTAAAACTATGGTACAACAAGCCTTCCGGAAAAGTTTGGGAGAACGCATTACCCATCGGCAATGGAAGATTAGGCGCTATGGTTTACGGAAATGTGGAGACAGAAACGATTCAACTGAACGAACATACTTTATGGACCGGAAGCCCCAACAGGAACGACAATCCGTTAGCGCTGGATTCACTGGCAGCCATGCGCAAACTGATTTTTGAAGGAAAACAAAAGCAGGCCGAACAATTAGCCAACAAAGTAATTATCAGCAAAAAATCGCATGGACAAATGTTTGAGCCGGCCGGAGAGCTTCAGTTATCCTTCCCCGGTCATGAAAACTATACCAATTATCGCCGCGAACTTGATATCGAAAAGGCAATTGCCAAAACCACTTATTCAGTTGGCGATCTAACTTATACAAGAGAAGTACTGGCTTCATTTCCGGACCGCGTAGTGGTGGTGCATTTAACCGCCAGCAAAGCAAATAGTATTTCTTTCACAGCCTACTATTCTACTCCCCAGCAAAAGGTGGCAGTAAAAATGGTTGCGTCGAAACAGTTAACTTTTGCCGCTACCACCATGGACCATGAAAGCGTAAAGGGCCTGGTTCGTTATAAGGGTATTGCTGAATTTAAAACGGAAGGAGGAACGCTGGCATCAACAGATACTTCTATAATAATTAAAGACGCAAACGAAGTAACCATTTACATTTCTATCGCAACCAATTTCAATAATTATGAAGATATAAGTGGCAATGAAAATGAACGTGCAAGAGCATACCTTGTGAAGGCTGTCAATAAAAAATACGCTGCCATTGAGAAAGCGCATGTGGCAGCCTACCAAAAATATTTTAACCGGGTAAAGTTGGATTTAGGTATAACCGATGCAGCTAAATTCCCCACTGACGAGCGTTTAAAAAATTTCAATGCAACAGACGATCCCCAATTTGTTTCTATCTATTACCAGTTTGGCCGGTACCTGTTAATCTCCTCGTCACAGCCAGGCGGGCAGCCAGCGAACCTGCAGGGTATATGGAATAACAAGCTTCGCCCCGCCTGGGATAGCAAATACACCATCAACATCAATGCCCAAATGAATTACTGGCCGGCGGAGAAAACAAATCTCTCAGAATTGCATGAACCGTTTTTGAAGATGGTAAAAGAGATGGCGGTTACAGGAGAAAAAACAGCAAAAGATATGTATGGCGCCAGAGGTTGGATGGCGCACCATAATACCGACATATGGCGGGCTACAGGTGCTGTAGACGGGGCTTTCTGGGGTGCATGGAGCAACGGCGGCGGATGGGGCAGCCAGCATTTGTGGGAACATTATTTGTACACAGGAGATAAAATTTTCCTTCAATCTGTCTATCCCATTTTAAAAGGTGCGGCATTATTTTATATGGATTTCCTGGTAGAGCATCCCACACTTAAGTACCTGGTTGTAAACCCCGATGAATCACCTGAAAATGCACCCGCCGCACACCAGGGTTCGTCTTTAGATGCAGGGGTAACCATGACCAACCAGATTATTTTTGATGTATTCAACACAACAATAAGGGCAGCAGAATTATTAAAAAAGGATGCCATATTCCTGGACAGCCTGAAACAGCTACGCAACCGCCTCTCCCCTATGCATATTGGTCAGCATAACCAACTACAGGAATGGCTGGATGATATCGATGATCCGAAAGACAACCACCGTCATATATCCCATCTGTATGGTTTGTTCCCTTCCAACCAGATTTCCGCTTACCGGACACCCCAATTATTTACTGCGGCAAAAAACACATTGCTCCACCGGGGAGATGTTTCAACCGGCTGGAGCATGGGGTGGAAAGTAAACTGGTGGGCAAGAATGCTGGATGGCAATCACGCATATAAACTCATTCAAACCCAATTGACGCCTCTTGGTGTGAACAGGGGTGGTGGCGGCACTTACAACAACCTGTTTGATGCGCATCCTCCCTTTCAGATTGATGGCAATTTTGGTTGTACTTCTGGTATTACAGAAATGCTGGTGCAGAGTGCAGATGGGGCTGTTCATTTATTACCTGCCTTGCCCGGTGTATGGGAAAAGCAAGGGGGTATAACTGGCATCAAAACCATTGGCGGTTTTGAAATTGTTCAGATGCAATGGGAAAATGCGAAAATCGTTAAAGTAGTCATCAAATCCAACCTCGGCGGTAATCTTCGGTTAAGGGTTTCCAATGCGCTTACATCAACTGGTGGTGTCATAAAAACAGCAACAGGTGACAATAAAAATCCATTCTTCCAGATCGTAGCCACGCCGGACCCAATCATCTCCCCAAAAGCAGCTGCTACAGTTCCCGAAATAAAGAAAACATGGTTGTATGATATATCCACGGTATCAGGCAAAACTTACACATTCACGGCACTGAAAAATTCTAAATAATTTACCATATGAACAAAAGTATGATTACAGGCTTTGCTGCACTCCTCGCCTGCTTATTGGCTACCCCGGCCCATGCCCAACCAGCTAAGGCCCATAACCCCATCATTCATGCCGATGTGCCGGATATGTCGATGGTACGCGTAGGCGACACTTATTACATGAGCAGCACTACCATGCACATGAGCCCTGGTGTGCCTATTATGAAATCGAAAGATTTAGTGAATTGGAACCTTATAGGCTACGCCTACGATACATTGGCCAGTATTGATGAACTGAATCTTACCAACGGAAAAAGTACCTATGGCCGGGGCTCCTGGGCCAGTTGCATCCGTAATCATAATGGTATATTCTATGTTTCTACTTTTGCCCAAACTACGGGCAGAACCCATATCTATTCCACAAAGAATATTGAAAAAGGTCCGTGGAAAGCCGTCTCTTTCAAACCATCCTATCATGACCATACGATCTTTTTTGATGATGATGGCAAAATCTATATGATTTACGGTGCGGGGAAATTACGGATCCTTGAACTGAACAATGATCTCACGGATGTGCAACCCGGCACTGAACGGGTGCTTATCGAAAACGCCAGTACGCCTTCAGGAACGGGTGGCGGATTAGCGGCTGAAGGTTCGCAGCTTTATAAGGTTAGCGGAAAGTATTATCTCTTCAATATCAGCTGGCCACGGGGCGGTATGCGTACCGTTATCATACATCGTGCCGACAAAATTACCGGACCATGGGAGGGTAAGGTAGCATTACAGGATAAGGGCGTGGCACAAGGCGGTTTAATTGACATGCCGGATGGCCAATGGTATGCCTACCTCTTTCGCGATAACGGGGCAGTGGGTCGTATCCCCTACCTGGTACCGGTAAAATGGGAAAACGGTTGGCCGGTACTGGGCGTTGATGGCAAAGTACCGGATATGCTCGACTTGCCGGCGAACAAAAGCTTAATTCCCGGCATTGTGGCATCGGATGAATTTACCCGCAAAAAAAAGGATGCTGCACTGCCATTGGCCTGGCAATGGAATCACAATCCTGACAATAGTTTATGGTCTGTTACCGCTAAAACCGGGTATTTACGGCTTACCACGGGCCGGTTAGATACCAGCTTTTTACTGGCAAGAAATTCATTAACACAGCGCACCATCGGGCCGGCTTGCAGCGGCGAACTTGCATTGGATATTTCTAATATGAAAGACGGTGATTTTGCAGGACTGGGATTGTTGCAAAAAAATTATGGACTGGTTGGGGTGAAAATTAATGGGGATAAAAAGGCTATTGTTATGATTAATGCAAGTACTGGAAAGCCCGAAGAAGTTCAATCGATACCCCTGACGCAAAAGCTCGTTTACTTTAAAGCCGCTTGTGATTTTACCAATAGAAAAGATATGGCAGATTTCTATTACTGCCTTGATGGTAAAGCCTGGATACCAATTGGAACACCATTAAAGATGGCTTACACGATTCCGCAATTTATCGGGTATCGTTTTGCGCTGTTTAATTACGCAACAAAAGAAACCGGCGGCTCAGCAGATTTTGATTATTTCAGAATTAGTGATACAAACAAATAAAATCACCACCAAAACGCCAGTTTCCCTGGCGAAAACAACGGTCACATTTAAAAGAAAAAAGCATGAGAACCCATTTTTCAACCCGTCTTGTACACAACTGCCTGGGCATCATTGCGATCGTCATATTGTGTGCAGTAAATGCCGGCGCCCAAACCCCGAAGTTAACCCTGGATTTTACTAACGCCAATAAGGGTGTAAGTCCCATGCTATATGGGTTAATGACAGAAGAAATCAATCACTCCTACGACGGTGGGCTGTATGCCGAACTGATTCGCAACCGGATATTTAAAGACAATACTACTAAACCTGAAGGATGGAGCCTTGTACAGGATGATACCCTAAACACAAAAGCATCCATTAAATTGATGGCTGCTTCGCAGGACAATGTTCCTTTTGATGAACGCCGGCATGCCATTACCGGTGCTTTACAAACATGCCTTCGATTAATGGTGGAAAAGGCGGGAACCCGTGTTGGCATTGCCAATGAGGGTTATTGGGGCATTCCTGTACAACCAAATACTGCTTACAATGCATCTTTTTATATCAAAGGGGCTGGCAGCATGCAATTTCCGCGGAGACCAGGTGCTCCTGCGCCCACACAGCCTGCCCCTCCGGTTATCGGCGATAGTACCGCGGGTCCCATAACTGTAAGTATTGAAAGCAATGATGGAAAAATTGTATATGCTTCCGGCACCGTCAACCTGGTTAAAAGTGCCTTTTGGAAAAAGTATGAACTTACACTAAGAACTGGTGCTAATGTTAAACCAACCACAGATGCACGCTTTGTCATCTCAACTAACAGGGTAGGCTTGTACTATTTCAATCTTGTTTCTTTATTCCCTCCAACACATAACAATCGTGTCAATGGAAACCGCCCCGATCTAACGAAAATGATGATTGATATGAAACCGACTTTTTTACGTTTCCCGGGTGGCAATTTCCTGGAAGGGCCCTTGCTCACAGATGCTTTTCCATGGAAGGAAACACTAGGGCCTTTGGAACACCGGCCAGGGCATAAAGGGTCCTGGGGTTATCGCCCGACAGACGGCATGGGTTTACTCGAATTTCTGTTGTGGTGTGAAGAGATTGGAGCCGAACCATTACTGGGGGTATTTGCAGGCTATGCCCTTAACGGAGACCATGTAGATGCCGGCCCTTTATTACAACCTTATATAGACGATGCACTTGATGAAATAGAATATATAATCGGTGACACAAAAACCTACTGGGGTGCAAAACGTGCAGCCGATGGTCACCCTGCTCCCTTTAAAATGACCTATGTTGAGGTTGGGAACGAAGACTGGTTTGACCGGTCTGGCAGTTACGATGGCAGGTTCACCCAGTTTCGCGAAACCATTGAAAAAAAATACCCGAAAATAACCTGTATTTCCAGCATTGCTGATGCACAATATCCAAACCTGAAAGTAACCTCCGGCAAGAAACCAGCGGTGCTGGACGAACATTACTATCGCAATACCTGGGAAATGTGGGCCAATGCTTCGCAGTATGATAAATACGACCGGAACGGACCTAAAATTTTTGTGGGAGAATGGGCAACAAGGGAAGGAGCACCCACCACCAACCTAATCGCCGCCCTGGGCGATGCAGCCTGGATGGCAGGCATGGAAAGAAATTCAGATCATATTATTATGTCGTGCTATGCACCATTGTTTGTAAATGTAAATACTGCAACAAGTACCGCCCCTAAAGCATGGCAATGGGATTCTGACTTAATAGGATACAATGCGTTAACAAGCTACGGCTCACCGGCATACTATGTTCAAACACTGTTTAGTCAAAATCTGGGTAACAAAATTGTGCCGGTAACAGCCGAAAACGTTCCCATGCAGGATCGGCCAATGTCGAGGAGAGACAGCACAGAAAATACTAAACCAAAACCGGTACCCACGTTATTTTACGCTGCAACTAAAGACGCAAAAACCGGTATCACTTATTTAAAACTAATAAATACAACAAGCAAATCGCAACAGGTACAAATTGATTTGCAGGGTATTAAATCTGTGGCAGATAATGCAACACTAATTGTATTAAAAGGTAATAAACCGGAAGACACCAACAGTATTACAGAACCAGAAAAGATTGTTCCTGCCAGCAGTGCAATAAATGGGGTGAAGAAAAGTTTTGAACAAACACTGCCACCTTATTCAGTAAGTATCATACAACTGCAAATAAAATAAGGGGCATAAAGGAATAAGTATTGTACGTTAAAGTAAAATAGCCGCTAAAAAGCCGGCTGTTTTACTTTGCAGAAGCTTCAAACTCACCCGGATATACTACAGGGAGTACCTTGAAAACTGAAGCATTTTTCCGAATCAAAATCCATGGTCATTTCTAATACCCGCAGGTGGTACATAAAATAAATATTGAGTGACACTGCAAGCCCGGATGTTTGTTGATTCTTTTTTGGTTCAGGTTGTGCAATCGATTACATTTGAAAAAAGATTGCCTGTGAAAAAGCCTCTTGTTTCTAAGCTGCGGTATTTATTTTTTTATACATCGCTGTTGTTTACAACCGCAGATCCAGTTCTGTTTGCGCAAAATCCAATTATACGAAACCAGTACTCTGCTGACCCTACAGCCAGGGTATTCGGAGATAAAGTTTTTTTATTCCCTTCCCATGATATCCTTGCTACAGAAGGCAAGGGACGTGTAGGGTGGTTTTGCATGGAAGACTATCATGTGTTCTCTTCCACAAATCTTACCGACTGGGCGGACCATGGTGTGATCGTAACGCAAAATGAAATTCCATGGGTCCGTCCCAATAGCTATAGTATGTGGGCACCAGATTGCATTGAGAGAAACGGGAAATATTATTTCTATTACCCCACTTCACCAAAAGATACGGTGACCAATGGCAGGGGATTTACGATAGGTGTAGCAGTGGCAGACAAACCAGAAGGCCCTTACATAGCCGAACCGTTGCCTATCAAAGGCGTTCGTGGCATCGACCCCAATGTGTTTATTGATAAAGACGGGCAGGCATATCTCTACTGGTCGGCCGGAAATATTTTCGCAGCAAAGCTCAAAGCCAACATGCTGGAACTGGATTCTGAAGTGAAAACACTGGAAAATTTGCCCACTAAAGGATTAAAGGAAGGCCCCTACGTCTTTGAAAGAATGGGTAAGTATTATCTAACCTTTCCACATGTTGAAAACAAAATTGAAAGACTGGAATATGCCATGGGCGATAACCCTATGGGCCCATTTAAAATGACAGGTGTGATCATGGACGAATCTGAATCCGGTTGCTGGACCAATCATCATTCATTGGTACAATTTAAAAACCAATGGTATTTATTTTACCACAATAAAGACTATTCGCCCAGTTTTGATAAAGCCCGCTCTGTCAGGGCCGACAGCCTATCCTTTAACGAAGATGGAACGATCGCAAAAGTACTGCCAACTTTAAGGGGTATCGGCATCACAAAAGCTGCAAACGAAATTCAAATTGATCGGTATTCCCAAATTAGCAAAACCGGTGTATCTGTCGAATTCCTGGATACGTTGGATAGATTTAAAGGTTGGAAAACCATCTTTAATGAACCTGGTGCCTGGGTTCAATACAATACAGTGGATTTTAGTAAAATTTCACCTAAAAAAATCATTGTTAGCGCATCCTCCGAAACTGGCGGGACGCTGGAAGTGAGAGTTGGTAGCGCTACCGGAAAAATCATTTCTGAAATAAATGTGGGTATAACCGGCACATTCCAACTCATTACATTACCATTACTAACAACGGTAAAGGGCATTCAACATCTTTTCATTAAGAGCAGAACGGGTAGCAAATCTTCGATAGACTGGATTCGTTTTGAATAGTTTTTTAATGATCGTCATGAATAAATTCATGCTAAACATGTTACCAATTTACGTTTCAAAATTAAGTCGGCAACCTTGATGTAATAATTCTGAATATCCACCTGTTGAAACTACAGTTGTAATAAAACCAATAAGCTTAACTACACTTTCCCGGCGCACTCTTTCACCAAATAAAGGCTACAAGAAAAATAGTATAAGCACCCTGGCGCCTATATTTTAAAAAGTACACCATCACAAACTAACATCTGGAACTGCAGCTCCAGGAGTTGCATTATAAATATAACATATGGATTTCGGGAATACCTGGTTAGGTTTCCGGATCCCTTGAAATAATAACATAAAAAAACAAACAAAATGCTTAACAAGAATCCATTTACCCCAAAAGCCTGTGTTGCTGTAATGTTACTTGCTTCCCTGTCTTGTTCGCAGACGAAAAATGCATCAGGCCCTGATGAGCCAGCGTCATTAAAGAAACTCTTCAAAAAAGATTTCACCATTGGTACGGCACTTAACAACGGGCAAATTGAGGAAAGAGACCCGCAGGCCGCTACCCTCATTGCACAACAGTTTAACACTGCTACCCCGGAAAACATTATGAAGGCGGAGATTATTCACCCGCAATGGGAAACCTATAATTTCACCCTGGCAGATAAAATGGTAGAATATTGCAAGAAAAACGACATCCAGATAAATGCACATACCCTTATCTGGCATAGCCAGTTGCCTGCATTTGCAAGAAGAATCAAAGATGTCGATTCTTTTAAAACGTTTTTCAACACGCATATCCAGACAGTCGCATCCAGGTATGATAAAAAAGTATTTTCCTGGGATGTGGTGAATGAAGCTTTGAATGAAGATGGCACGATGCGTAACAGTGTTTTCCTGCAAAAACTGGGTGGTGATTTTGTGACAGATGCATTCAGGATTGCGGACGCTGCAGCACCTAACACCCAATTGTACTATAACGACTATAATAACGAACAACCTAAAAAAAGGGCGGGTTGTATTGCTTTGATTAAAAAAATTCAAAATGCAGGCGTTCGTATAGATGGTGTGGGCATCCAGGGCCACTGGCACCTGGGAAAAATTCCATTGAAAGATATTGAAGAGAGCATAAAAGAATATTCAGCATTAGGGTTAAAAGTAGCGTTCACCGAATTGGATATCGAAGTATTGCAACGTAATTTCCAGGGCGCTGACGTGGGCCAGAGAATGAGGGCTGATTCTTCTTCTAACCCCTATGTAAAAGGTTTACCGGACAATGTTCAGCAGCAGTTAGCGGATGACTACAAGGCCTTGTTCCAGTTATTTTTAAAATACAAAGACAATGTGGACCGCGTAACCTTTTGGGGTGTCAACGATGGCCAAAGCTGGCTGAACGGATGGCCCATTCCTGGAAGAACAAATTATCCTCTACTATTTGACCGTAGCTACAAACCCAAGCCGGCATTTTATTCTGTGGTTTCACTTAAAAAATAAACAGCCTTAATACAACATCCCTATGACATCCAGCAATCAGAAATTATCCGTGATGGAAAAGGTTGGTTATAGCCTGGGCGACCTTGCAGCCAACCTTGTTTTTCAAACTTTAGTAACCTGGATATCTTATTACTACCTGAATATTTTCGGTCTGAAATCTGAACATGCTTCCATGCTAACCCTGATTGTTGGGTTAGTTGCCGCATTTGCATTTAACCCCATTATGGGCGCCATCGCAGACAGAACAAAAAGCAGGTGGGGGAAATTCCGGCCGTGGATTTTATGGACGGCTGTACCTCTTGGAGTGGTTTCACTACTAGCTTTCAGAACCCCTGATTTTGCATACCAGGGAAAAGTGATATATGCGGTTGTCACCTATGCACTTTTGTTGTTGTTGTATGCGGCAAACAACCTGCCTTACTCAGCTTTAAGCGGCGTCATTACAGGCGACATGAAAGAAAGGAACAGCATTGGGGCATATCGTTTTGTGGCGGTGATGTTTGCCCAGTTTTTTGTCCAGGTATTTATGTACAATTTTATCATTAAGGCGGGTGGTGGTGAGAGCATTGAAGCCAAAGCCATCGGCATCGCCAAAGTGATGACAGTACTTGCCATAATAGGCACAGTCATGCTCATTATTTGCTTTTTAACGACAAGGGAGCGCGTTATACCAAAGCCCGATCAAAAATCAACTTTAAAGGAAGACTTGTCCGACCTGTCGAAAAATAAACCATGGGTTATCATGCTCGTAGTGACCACTTTGGTATTTATCACGCTGGCAATGAAAGGTGGTTCATATGTGTATTATTTTGAAAACTTCGTTGACAAAGCAGAGCTTACTTCATTCCTGGAACCATTCAAAAGTTTCCTGCCAAAATTTGAGAACGATACATCACTTGGACTTGGTGTATTCAATGGCGGCGGCATTCTGGTTGGTTTAATTGGCATTATGCTGTCGCAAACATTCGCCAATAAATATGGCAAGCGTAATGTGTTTATGATATCGCTGTTTATCTCTACGTTGTTTATCATCTTCTTCTATTTTTTCCCGCCCAAATCGATCGGGATCATTTTTGGCGCGCAGGTATTGCATGGTTTCTTTTACGGTATCAGCACACCCATTTTATGGACAATGATTGCCGACGTAGCAGATTTTAGTGAGTGGAAAAATAACAGGAGGGCCACTGCTATTATTTTCTCGGCCATGATGGTGGGCTTAAAAGCCGGATTGAGCATTGGCAGCTCATTGGTGTCCTTTATATTAGGCAAATACAATTATGTAGCCAACAGCACTATACCACAATCAGAGACGGCGATAACCGGAACCAAAATGCTCATTAGTATTTTCCCGGCCATCCCGTTCCTGGTTGCCGTGGCGCTACTATTTTTTTACGAAATAGATAAGAAAAAAGAAGTGCAAATTGAAAATGATTTAAAGGCAAGACGGACAGCATAATTCATCACAGTATTTTACAAAACTGTAGCAATGCCTGAAGACAATATTGAGCACATTGATTTCAACGATTTAAACCAGCGTGCCATTTCGCAGCCTTTGGTAAAACATATTTTTAAAGCCGACCCTTCGGTCCATGTGTTTAAAGGAAAGATCTATATCTATTCCTCACATGATATAGACTATGAACCTTTCACCACGTATTTTCCATAAGCATTTGGCGAACCATGTTTTTACTGTAATAAACTGTTTTATTAAACCCATATGAAAAAATTATTTTACTCGTTTATCCTGGTCAGTTTACCGGCTGTTGTGCATGCGCAAACCGGGCGGTCGGTTTTGGATTTTGATCAAAACTGGACGTTTAACCTGGGCGACGTAGCCGACGGCCAAAACATTGATTTTAGTGATGCCAGCTGGCGAAAATTAGATTTACCTCATGACTGGGGCATAGAGGGCGAATTTGCAAAAGAAAACCCCACTACCGTGGAAGGTGGCGCTTTACCGGGCGGTATCGGCTGGTACCGTAAAACCTTTACCATCCAGCAAACTGATAAAGGCAAAATGATCTATATCGCTTTTGACGGTGTTTATCAAAAAAGCGATGTATGGATAAACGGCCATCATTTAGGTTACCGGCCAAACGGTTATATCAGTTTTAGATATGACCTTACGCCGTATTTGAATTATGGCGGTAAAAATATAATAGCTGTCAAGGTTGATAATTCTTTACAGCCAAATACCCGTTGGTATTCCGGTTCGGGCATTTACCGCCATGTTTGGCTGATAAGCACCAACAAAATTGCTGTTGACCATTGGGGTACTTTTGTAACCACACCCAATGTAAGCGCCAGCCATGCCGATGTTAACCTGAGCGTTAGCATTAAAAACGCGGCAGGCAATACTAAACCTGCCACTATTGTTAGCAGCATTTATGCCAATGGTAAAGTAGTCGCAAGCAAAACCCTTACAGGCGTTGGTTTAAAGGATACGGTTACTACTGTAAGCCAAAATTTCGGTATTAATAACCCGGTTTTATGGTCGGTTGACAAACCGTTCCTGTATAAGGTACAAACTAAAATATTGGTGAATAATGTGGTGGTTGACCAGTATGAAACACCGCTGGGTATCCGTTATTTCAATTTTGATGTGGATAAGGGCTTTAGCCTGAACGGCGTTTATATGAAAATAAACGGCGTTTGCCAACACCATGACCTGGGCGCCCTGGGCACAGCATTTAATGTGCATGCACTGGAAAGGCAGTTTAAAATATTAAAGGAAATGGGCGTAAATGCGATACGCACCTCGCACAACCCACCCGCACCACAGTTTTTAGACCTTGCAGACCGCATGGGCCTTATTATTATGGACGAAGCATTTGACGTATGGCAGGTCCATAAAAGGCCGAAGTTTGACTCTCATCTTTTCTTTAATGAATGGCACGAACGCGATCTGACAGACCAGGTACTGCGCGACAGGAACCACCCCTCGGTGATCATATGGAGTATCGGAAATGAAATACCTGAGCAAAGAGATACCAGCGCCACACGTATAGCCCGGGAGCTTGCCGGTATTATCCACAAACTGGATACCACAAGGCCAATCACGACAGGCAATAACGAACCCGGCCCTGGTAATAAAATTGTTGAATCGGGCGCTGTTGACCTGTTAGGCTACAATTACCATAACGATAAACTGGCCTCTTTCCAGAAGGATTACCCCGGCAAAAAATTCATTGGTACCGAAACTGCTTCGGCGCTGGAAAGCCGCGGTGTGTACAATACATCGCCCGATACCATTCAACGGTGGCCGGGAGGTATGATGGTTGATGGCAAAAGGGTGAGAAGGCCCATGAATGCCGATAATAC
>JAZKFT010000023.1:34856-218784 GCA_040386335.1 Bacteroidota bacterium | reverse complement strand
GAATGGTGGGTCAACATGAAACGGAATGGTGGGTCAACATCCACCGGAATATACAGCGTAAGCCTTAGTATCGTGTTTCTGCCCGTCAAGTCATCGGTATGTCGCCGACTTCCTTCAGATTCCTCCTCACAAAGTACACCCTTGTTCTAGGCTAATGGTTCCCGTTGGCGGGGCCTTTCGGGACTTCCACCCTAAAGAGCTATGGTTTGCATAGCACACAAAAAAAGCCCGCTATAGAAATAGCGGACTGCTGTACTTAACGATTGCTATTCGAAATGAAAACCTTAGCTATTTTATCTATTTTACCAATTTGGGATTTAACCTTACTTCTTCTAAATTATAAGGTAAATACCAGTTTTTGGAATTAGATAATGTTGCTGTCACTTCGGCTTGCTTGCCGGCAGACTCACCATTTTTTGCCATACGGTCGATAACCGGGCCAATAACAAAATTCACATCTGGGTTAGATGGTGTACCTCTGTGTCTCGCCATTCTTATCAAAGTGTACCATCTTCTGCCTTCAAAACCTAATTCCAGTCCATACTCTCTTAAAATATAATTTTCAATTTTTTCAGTGGAAGAGTTTGTAGAAATGGTATCATTAAACCTGTTAACCGTAGATGAGGAGGGCATTTCAGCATTACCTCTTACAGCATTAATTCTTGCAAGAGCAGTGGCTTTATCACCGGCCCTGTTAGAAGCTTCGGCCCACATCAAATAAATATCTGCCCCCCTGATAATATGAAAATTATAATCACTTTGGTATGGACCACGCAATGTTTGAGGTAAGCCAATCGTACTTGGTGGAACTGGTGCCAGGCCGATAAATTTCCAGATTACCGGCGTAGTTTTAACGATATTATAAAATGGTGCGCTGCCTGCATAAGATCTCCCGAAACCACGACGAACTTCATCGCCATACAAGTTGCTAACAATCGTTGTGCCATTGGGGCTACCAGGCAAACTATCAGGATAATAAGGATTGTAATTTTTAAGCGCCCTTAAAGAAGGTGCCATCATGTATTTACCACCATAAGAAGGATCGTTAGATGTGTACATGAGCAAATCGCTGGTTTGTCTTGCATTAAATTCGAATTTTACACGGAAAAGAGCCCCGAACAATGCACCCGTGCTATTTCCAGATTGGTCTACGCCTAACCGAAAGAAGTCAAACCAGCCGGAACCACCTGCACCCTGACCGTTATCAACCCCGGTATTAAAATAGTCTTCACATGCTCTAACGGCCTGAGTATATTTATTTCGCCACAGATACACTTCTGCAAGTAAGCCTGCGACTGCTTGCTTCCTTGTTCTCATCACAGTTTGCTCCTGGCTCTGTCTAAATCCAGCGTCAAAACTATTTGGCACCTGGCCTATAATATCACAAGCAGCAAAAGCCAATTTTAAATCAGCCTCTACTGAATCCAGGATTACATCTTCTGAAGACGGTGGAATTTTAAATAAAGTATCGACCTTGCTGATATCATCAACAGTGGACCAGATAAAAGGTACTTTATGAAAATTCTTAATTAGCTGCATATAACCATAGCATCTTAAATACCTGGCTTCTCCTATATACCTGTCTTTTATGGGTTGACTGAAATAGTTGGCACTAAGCGGCACACGTGGAATGTTCGCAATACAATAGTTAGCTCTATTGATTAACTCATAAAATGATTGCCAATCAGTGAACCGGTTGGTATTCGATACCTGGTTGTACGCTAATTCTTTAAAGTCTGCATCTGCACCTGAACCGGGTGTCACCCAATCTGCCCTCATTTCACCCACTGCTACCTGGTGGTTTACCAATGGCCTTAAAGCACCATAAGCACCGCGTAGCATGAATTCAGCATCCCAATAATCTTTCGGAAATTTTGACTCTAAAACCACGTCGCCTGGTTTAGGCTCCAGGAACTTACTGCACGATGATGTAACAGTAACCAAGGCCAACAAACCTACTACAACCTTGATTTTATATAAAGAATGACAATACATTTTCATAAAGCTTCAATTAAAATGAGATATTAATTTATTAAAGACCCAGTTGAACACCAAAGACAAACGATTTCAAGGGAGGCAAATTACCATAATCAACGCCGTACATATTAGGATTAGCATAATTTCCTACTTCTGGGCTATAACCAGTATAATTCGAAAACGTAACTAAATTTTGTGCGGTAGCCATTACTCTTGCATTACTAAATGCCTTCTTCAGGAAGCCGGTTAGCGGTAGGCTATAAGCAAGCGTTACCGTTTTAATACGAACATAAGAACCATCTTCTATCCATCTTGAAGAAAACCGGCCATTCCCTACCGGATCGCCATTTTGCAACCTGGGCGTACTTGTTTTATCGCCCTCGTTTTTCCAATAATTTAATATGCTGGTCGATTGGTTACTGTAATCCGATACACGTTCCAACGCCGCACGACGACCATTGTATACTTCCCCCCCAACGGCAAAATCAGTAAATACAGACAGTTCCAGTTGCTTGTAAGAGAAGTGATTGGTAAAGCCACCATAAAAGTCAGGATTTACATTGCCTATTACTTTTCTATCGCCTTCATCGATTATACCATCGCCATTTACATCTTCAAAAATCACATCACCCCCTTTAAACGGATTAACATTGGCAGTACCGTTTTTAAGCTTTACATCAGAGGTTCGCTCGTAAATACCAATTGCATTGTAGCCATAAAAGGAACCCATTGCTATGCCGGTACGTACAGCCATGCTATAGTCATCGATATTTTTGGTACTATCCAGCCTGTTAGGCAACGACAGGATGGTATTTTTATTATAGGAGAAATTGAACCTTGTTTGCCAGGAGAAACCTTTCGTATTGTCTAATACTTTCCAGCCCAAAGAAGCCTCAATACCTGTATTTCTAACCGACCCTTCGCTCACTGCATAGTTTTCAAATCCACTAACGGTCGGCAAATTGATGATATTAAACAAATGGTCTGTTTTGCGATTATAAAAATCCACAGTAAGTGCGAATTTACCTTTTGCTAATTCTACATCTGCACCAATATTAAATTGTTTGGTCGACTCCCATTGAAAGGCTGAATTACCCAATATACCAATACTTATAGCAGAGTAGATATATGGTGTAGATACGAAGGAGTTAAATGAATTACTTACACCTACATTATCATTACCTGTAATGCCATAGCTGGTTCTTAACTTTAATTCGCTGATTGTTTTGCTGCTTTTTAAGAAATCCTCCTGGCCAAGTCTCCATGCAAAAGAGGCTGCGGGGAAATAGCCCCACTGCTGGCCTTTGGCAAACCTGCTGGAGCCATCTGCCCTAAATGTTCCTGCAAAAATGTATTTATCTTTAACGGCATAATTTACACTTGCAAAACCAGACATCAAATTCCAGGCTGGCGAAATACTACCGATTGAATCCAATGACTTGGCATCATTTGTATTAACAGTTGTTTGCTGATCGGTAGAGATACCAAATACACTACCGTTAGCACCCAGCGCACCAACTGCTCTGCCATATTTAGAATCTAAGGTGGTAGACTGCGCTGCCAAACCAACCAGGGCCGTTAAGCTGTTACCTGACTTTGTTTTTTTTGTGTAGGTTAATGTGTTCTCATTTAAAAACATTAGCTCGGCGCTGTTTTGTGCAGATGCAGACCTGACCACATATCCTGTGGTAGCAAAACCTGTAGAAGGCATAAACCTGTTTTCCTGTAGTCTGTAGTAATCTAAAAGTATACCCATGCGTAATACTAAATGGGGTGAAAATATATACTGGCCAACAGTTTTGACAGAAATGCGGTTGGTGTTATTTTTATTAACCATTCTATTGGATACAGCCAATGGGTTATTGTTACGGTTAAAATCGGAACTATCCAGGTAAACGGTATTGGCACCCATTGCATCTTGCTGATAAGGTGTTAAAACCGGCGACTTTAATGTAGTTAAAAATAATTGATTGGTATTATAGGCAGAACCCTGATCTGTCAGCTTTCTATCCACCTTGGCATAACTTAAGTTATTTAGAAATGTAAGTTTGGCTCCAATTTTATAGTCAAGATTCAAACGCAAATTAAAGCGGCTGAAATCTGTATTTTGAATGACGCTGTTCAATTTACTATACCCCACATTTAAAGAATACTTGGCCACAGCATCACCACCACGCAATGTGAGGTGAAAATTACTTAACAGGCCACTTTTTAATACTTCGTTTTGCCAATTGGTATTGTTATTATAACGTTCTCTTTGGCCAGCTGGTGTAGACAATAATAAATATTTACCAACACCACTGGCAATAGCTGCGTCAGAAAGGCCACTGGCTCTTTCCTTTGCTACTATATAATTGCGGTACTGTGAGCTGTCTAATACAGAAACCTGCTCCGGCTGGGTAAAAATACCTGTATACGCAGTAACATCTAAATAGGTTTTACCAGCAGTACCACTATTGGTGGTAATTAATACCACACCGTTAGATGCTCTTGTGCCATAAATTGCCGTAGCCTGAGCATCCTTCAATACAGTGATACTTTCAATATCTTCAGGATGCATATCAGCCAACGGATCATTATCTACGTTTACTGCCAAAGAATTAGCAAAGCGTTGAACTTTAACAGGTATGCCATCTATAACATACAAAGGTGTAGCACCTGCATTAAAAGAGGCATTGCCGCGTATGGTAAGAAATGCACTTGCAGCAGATGTGTTTACCACTTTTACACCCGCTAATTGCCCCTGTAATAAATTATTGGGCGACAGAGCCACTAAATCTCTTGAATGATTATCGGCTGTAAATGTTGCATTGCTGCCCGTTACATAATGCTTATCAATGGTTGTGTAGCCAATATTAACGGTTTCAACTGCATCGCTACCTGGTTGATTTGTTTGCTTTGCTTTTTGTAAGCTATCTAAAAAAGCTTTACCGGCTGCCGACACGGTGGGTGTTTTCTGCTGGGCTATTGCATCATTCGTACCCGTACCTATTCCTATTGACAACATGGTTGCAACCAGGTAAATTTTGTACTTTAACATATACGTCTAATTAATATAATATTCTATCGATTGCAAGATTGCGAATAACATTTACTCAACAGGGTTTAGAACAAAGCACTCCACATTAAGTTGCCCGTTCCCTACGTTTGTATTCACAAACCTGATGCGCTTATTGCCACTGCTTTTAAAGTCATATGTACCAAGAATATAGTTCTGTCTATATGTTGGCAGGCCAACAAAGCTGAAGTTATATGTGAACAAAGAATCGGCACCGTTCCATATTTGATAAGTGCCTCTGCCGCCACCTTTACCGCTTACCACAAATTGGTATTTGCCTCGTTTGATACCCTTTACAACAACCACACAAGAATCACCGGGGCTATCACCAGGGAAGAATAAATGATTTCCAGGTCCATCCGGATACCATCTGAAAGTAGTACCTCCAGATGAAAGATTGGCAATAGGTGCTGCACCATTGGCTGTGCCGGTGACACCATATCCATAAGCTTCATTAAGATAGAAGTAATGCAATATTTGCGTTCTTTTTTTCGTAGGGCCGGTAAATACCAATGGCTTGCTCACATTATGTATTATACCATTGCGCATACTTAAATCGCTTACAGTAAAGTTGGTGGTTACATCAATTAAATTGGTGGCGGCCAAATTGAAATAAAGCCAATCTTCACCGTCGAGTGTACCCACCGTGCTATCATAACGGTCAATTACGTTTAAAGCAGCTATTGCAGTATTATTACGTGTGTACCCTTTTGAGCTCGCTGAACCGGCTACTAAATGATTTCGCATATATCTGACCAGGCTATCGGTGGAATAACCATTATAATCATTAATGCCATTAGCACGTAAAACGTCATTGGTTTCTGCAAATAAGGTTAACCTTGTTCTGACACCAAATGGATTATTCAACTTGGTTAAAGTATCCATTAGGCCGGCTTTTTGTAAGCCGGAAGTAATAATGCTGAAAGTGGAGGGATTAGCCAATAAAAATTCACCAATGGTAAGTATGGGTGGGTCTAACACGCCATCCATTTTGTGCAGCAAACCATTGGAGTACTCGTTATCAGTATTATAAATCAACGCCACTGCATTTGCGACAGCATTATTCTTATAACCTTTAGAAATGTCTATATTAATTAAATCGCCATTAGCAGAGGCTGTCGTTTGTGGTCCTTGTATAAAATTGGCTGCAGACAGCGCTCCATCACCTTGCCTGGCCAATATAATATGATACCGTATTATATTGCTCAAACTATCAAGAGCAAAATCTGCCAGGCTCTTTTTGCCCTTTAAGGCAAAATATTTTCTAAAACCGCTGTTATCCGGTGCAAAAACGGTGTAAGGGCCATAAGAGTTGATAACTGATGACAACTGTGTTTTTTCAAGCGCTTCTACAAAAATACTAAAATTGGTATCTGTCTTAATCTGGTCAAACATCAGCAGTTTTCTATCCTGTACCTGGTAGGAGAATGGTAATTTTTTTTTGCAAGACTGCACTACAACCATTGCAGCAACTAACAATACAAAACCTATCAACTTAGAAGGTGTACTTGTGAGTTTAATCAATATATCTTTTTTCATAAAGCTGTATTTAACTTTGATAAGCAATAAATTATTTAACGGTAAAACGGATTTTGCACCAGTTGATTATTGGCTTGTAACTCACTCTGGGCTATTGGTAAATACCAACTTCTTGGGTCAATAATCCGACTTTTAATTAATTGGCGATCACCCACAGAACGGGACAACACAACACGGTCAACTAAAAAACCTGGCATGGAATCGTTAGTTGCCACACGCATCAGGTCGTACCATCTTTTGCCTTCATGAGCCAGCTCCATAGCACGTTCCTTCATAATTATTTCCATCATTAAAGCAGACGATGAATTTCCATCTAAGAATCCACCCCTGTTGATGTCATATGGCGTTAAGTTTACCCTTGTGCGGACGGTATCTAACCATTTGACTGCTTCTTTTTTGGGTTCCCCATTGCCTAAATGAACCAAAGCTTCCGCTTTCATCAGCATTATGTCAGGTAAACGGTAAACAATAAAATTGGGATCGTTGCCAGTACGTGAAATGGCCGTACTATTATTGGTTAAGCCACTATATTTCCATGAGTTGTTACCCTGGGCATAGGTGTTGTATAAACCACGCATCAAATCTGATTCACCAGTCAAATAGTTAATAAGTACACTATTAGTAGTACCAATTGCACCTCGCAAACCATTGGTTTCATTAATACCATTGTCAAATTGTACCTCAAAAATGCTCTCACTGCTATTTTTTTGGCTAAAAATAGTAAGCCAGTCTGCACCGGGCACCAGTTTGTACAAGGTATTATTAGCCAGTACTTTCTGAGCAGCATCGGCAGCCAGCTGGTATTTGGCACGCCATAAATACACATCTGCCTGCAGAGCATTTACAGCTGCTTTGGTAGCCCTGCCACGTGTTTCTACGCTTGTACCATATGATACAGGTATAGATGCATCTGCATCTGCCAAATCCGCCTCAATTTTATTTAATACAGAATCAGCTGAAGATTTGGGTATAAAATACTTAACATCATCGCTGCTTGGTGCCTGCAACACTAAGGGCACTTCCTTAAAAGTTCTTACCAGATAGAAATAACTTAATGCCCTTAAAAATTTGGCCTCAGCAATAATTTTTTTACTATCATCTACTGAAAAGTTATTATCCAACCCAGGAATCCTGGGTACAAACTCTATTACTAAATTAGCCCTTCCAATCACATTGTAAAAAGGGGCCCAATTGCAATAACTCTGAGTTTTGTCTAAGTTTTGCATGTATAAGGTGTTCGTTGCTGCAAAATTTACCAAATCAGCCCTTACCTCACCCCAGTTTAGCGCCTGAGTTACAAAGGCAACACCGCCTGCACCGCTTTGTAATGCATCGTAGCAACCAATCATTGCTGCAGTGGCATCATCTTTGGTTCTAAAGAATTCTTCCCTTGTAATAGCATTTTCAGGCTTTTGGTCTAAAAACTTTTTACAGCCGCTAAAACCAAAACCAAGCAAGAGAGTGACGCCAAGAGTGGTTAAAAAACGTTTGTATGCCAAACTATTCATCTTATATATTTTACGCATAATAAATAATTGAAGTGTAATTATTACTTATGTTCTAGAAACGAACGGTCATGGCGAATGTGAAGCCTCTTGTTCTAGGGTTTTGGCCTTCATCTATTCCAATTGAACTTGGGCTGCCACTTATACTTATTTCCGGATCGGCACCAGTATAATTTGTCCATGTAAATAGGTTGTTAATCATCAACTGGGCAGATATGCCCTTGAGCCTTAAGTTTTGAGCCAGTTTTGTTGGTAAAGCATAGCCAAATGTTATCTGCGACAACCTGGCATAAGATCCATCTTCTATCCAGCGGCTCGATGCTATTGAATTTCTATCATCCAGATCAAGTGCCCTGGGCATATCTGTAATATCCCCCTGTTTCCGCCAGCGGCGTAGTACTGACGCCGCCTGGTTAGTATTTGCCGGGAATGATGAAGCTGTTGGGGAATACATTTTTTCCAAATTGTATCTCATGCCATTAATGATATCGTTGCCATATTGAAAATTACAGAACAAGGTTAAGCTAAATGATTTATAAGTCATATTACTTCTAAGGCCACCAAAAAATAGTGGGTTTGCGTTACCAATTAATATTCTATCCTGATCATCAATAACACCATCATTGTTAAAATCCTGGTAGATGGCATCACCACCCTTAAATGCATTGCCTGTAGCTGAATTGATCCTCATGTACTTGGGTGTGAAACCATTTGCTTCAAACACTTTGTTGCCTTTTGCATCTTTAACAACAGCATCATCATCTGTTGCATACACACCTAAAAACTTAAGGCCATAATAGGTACCCAGTGCATCGCCCTGCTTTACCTGGTTTACAAAGGCGCCGTAACCGCGGCTGGAAAATGTGAGGGTACCACCTGGTAACTCGGTCACTAAATTAACACTGTGTGCAATGTTAAAAGACATGTCCCATCCAAGCCCGTTCCTGGTTTTAGGACGCAAAATAGTCGCTTGTAAATCCAGTTCAATTCCCTGGTTTTTGATATTACCCAGGTTGTTGGTGATATTGCTGATACCGCTGGAACTTGGTAAAGCCTGGTTGTAAATGAGTTTTTTGGTTTCCTTCTTATAAATATCTATATCAAATCCAAAACGGTTATCAAAAAAAGTAGCTTCCAATCCTATATTCGCCTGTTCCACTACTTCCCATTGCAGGTTATTCAACTCCGCATTGGATTGTGAAATACCTGTATAACCCAAATAGTTGGTACCGGCGTTAAACTGGCTGATATAAGTATATGCACCTATACCACCACTATTACCCGTTTGCCCCCAGGACCCTTTCAATTTTAACTCGTTAACAAACTTTAATTTGTCCATAAATGGCTCTTTTAAAATGCGCCAGAACCCTGATACGCCCGGGAAAGTTGCATATTTTTTAGCCCCACCGAATTTGGATGAACCATCCCGTCTTACTGTAAGACTAACGCCGTATTTGTCATTATAATAGGCATTTCCCTGGGCAACATACGAAACCGAATTTTCGAACGACGTGTTTGTATTGATATAAGCAATTCGGGAAGGACCATTTAAAGTTTGTATTTCAGAAGATGGATTGGCATAACCACCTTCCTGCAATTGAAACTGTTTAAAGGTTTGAATAGTATTGGCTAATAACCCACTAACCCTTAGCTTGTTAAATGTTCTGTTGTATTTTAAAAAATTATTAATTACCACCTGGGTTCTTTCGAAATCCCTGGTTTGAACCCTATTAAAACCTCCATCATTCCAGATTAAACCTGTAGCTATGGCTGGTGCGTAGTAATAACCATTTTCACCTAAGTAGTTTAATGATGTCGTATTCTCAAAATTTAATCCCCTGCCAACATCATACCTTACTGCAATATTGGGTTGTAAATTATAACTGACGGTGTAATTAGTAACACTATTTGCCCAGGCAACAGGGTTATCTAAATTATTTTGAATACCACCAAGCGACATATAATCCTGCAGCTGCTTACCAGTAGTTAAATCAACATCATACACTGGCATACTTGGTGCTTTAATAAGCGATGTATAATACACAGTACCACCACTGGATGTGTTAGCTAAGCCCTGATTCTTACTCCGTGTGAAAGGGATGTTAGCCGAAAAACTCAACCTGTTAGACACCTTATAGTCTAAATTAAACCTGCTGGTTGCACGCTGAAAACCAGTACCAATACTTGAGCCCATGTTATCAGTATAAGATGTTCCAAAATTATATTTAACCGATTCGCCTCCACCACTTAAGCTAAGGCTATAGTTTTGTGTAATAGCTGTTCTTCTAATTAAATCGTTCCACTTTGTATCAGACTGGTAGTACTGATATGAGAAATAAGCTGGATCATTTAACATGGCCCTTGTTTCATCTCTATATGGGTTCAAAGTACCGGCATTCTGCATAGCTTCCAGGCGCATTACTTTATATTCGGCTGCATTTAATACAGGTATCGCCGCGGGGGCTTCCTGAAAGCCCAATGAACTATTGAAAGTAATATTAGTAACTGCCTTTCTACCACGTTTAGTAGTTACAATCACCACACCATTGGCAGCCCTGGAACCATATATAGCAGCCCCGCTACCGTCTTTTAAAATATCAATGCGTTCAATATCCAAAGGGTTTATATCTGCCAATGGATTGATACGTGCTGTGCCTGTTTGTGTAGAATTGCCATCAAAAGGCGTAGAAATAATAGGTATGCCATCTATTACAAAAAGCGGATCGTTACCAGACCCAATAGAACTGGCACCCCGGATACGAATATCAATACCGGCACCAGGGTCTCCACTGCTGGATACTACTTGTACACCAGCGGCCCTTCCCTGTATCATCTGGTCAATTGATGTAGCTGGCTGTTCTGCGAAAACCTCGCCTTTAATGGTACTTACAGCAGATGATAAATCTCTTTTATTAATCTCGGTAAAACCAGTGGAAACCGTATTTTTTTTGTTATACGCCAATACAATTACCTGGTCTGTATTGCCCCCTTTATCTGGCTCGATCATAATACTAAAACTGGTACGGGTTCCAATTTCAACAACTTTGCTTTCGTAGCCAATATAAGCAATGCGCAACTTGTTTTTGGTGTCGGCTATTCTAAGGGTGAAATTGCCCTCTTCATCAGTCATAACACCATTTACCTGGCGGTCACTACTGTTTACTTCTGTCACGGAAGCCGAAGCCAGCGGCTTTCCGGTTTTAAACTCAGTAACGGTACCTTTTATTACTACTCTTGGTGCCTGTGCTTGTGACGTGAACCCAACACTTAGCACAGCCAGTAGTAACACTACACCGCGTTTAGCACCCAACATAAAATTCTTCATAACAGTATGGTTTCAAAATTTATACACAAAAACTACATTCTACCTTATTAATAATTAATCTTTAATGTGTCACCTCGGTATCAGAAGTTTATCAACTTTGTAGAAGTAACCATTGTTAGTACCAAAGGATTTATAGGCAAACGGTAAGGTTACATTGGCAACGGTGCCTAAATTGGTTCTCACGGTAGCAGTTGAGCCACCATTGGTAAAAATCAAGGTATTTGTATTAGCGTAAAGTGTGTTAAAAGTGCCGGTGATGGAAGCATTGGTAGCCAAACTGCTACCATCAATAATGTGATTTCTAATAATGTTTTGAAATTGGGTAGTTGTTAATTGTGCACCATCTAAAATCATTTTTTTAACATCAAATTTCTCTGCTATGAAAGCGGCATTGGTGGGTGCAAAAAAAGTGGCAGCTTTACCAGGTGTAGCATAAGTGCCGAATACACCCGATTTTTGTAAGGCTTCCATGAACATTGACAAATCCGGATCTACAGATGCCTGTCCTATAACACTCTTTAATCTGTCTGACTGCGGGAAGGTCCTGTTTATCAGGTGTACCATACCATTACTTGCCAGCACATCACTTCTAACAAAATTTGCTGTATTTAATACAGGCACAACTTCACCAAGTACGGATAAATAATTGGTACCGGCAGGTTTTGTAATAAACCTGTTCATAGTGAACCCGACAGCGGTATCTGCAATAAAATAGGGTGTAAGTATAGCTTGCACATAAGTGGGTGACAGGGCTGCAATTTTATTGGTTACACTGCCGCTAATCCTGGCTAAAGCAGGGGCGATGAAAGCATCCAGCGAATCGTTGATTGGCATCAGAATATTTGTAAATACAGGATCCCCGCCCTGATCCGTTGCTGTTGTATTTTGTCTAAACTCTATCGATGTAAACACATTTGGAAGTAAGCTGTAAGTTTTATTAAAAATAGAATCTATTTTAGAATCGCCATTTCTATCAAAACTATTTAGTGCATCATAAGAACTATCTGCCACTACCTGCATTAATTTATAAAAAGTACTATTCTTAAAATAGCTGTCACGGGCAAGCAGCTGTTCTAAGTTAATATTCGGTATTAATACAGTACCGATACCATGTATTACTGCATTTGCAGAACTGATATCTCTTAAGGCCTTTATTACCGGTATATTATTTACTTTAAGTGTATCTGGTGCAGTCACATCAATTGTCAGAAATTTACCACCCCTTGTAAGAAACAACTTATCGTTATAGTTTTTAAAACGTTGTTGTAACTCATAAAAATACCATCCATTATTAGTGATATGAAAGTTTAAAAGTGGATACAAACTATCAACAGGTACATCCTTTATAGACCCATATCCTTTGGATGACAAATACCCTCTAAACGCATCGTTAACGGGGGCAAAAACCGTGTATAAACCACCACGGTTAATTTGTTTAACCAACCCAACCCGATCTAATCCCTCAGCAAAAATGGAAAAGCTGCTATCTTGTAGCAATTTGTCATAAACAGATGCAGCAGCAGGCCCGGTGTTGCCATAATACTCATCAAACTTCTTTTTGCACCCCCCAATACAAACCATAATAAATGCAAGCAACAGAAGCAGCGAACGCGGTGCAAACATTACTGACTTTGAAAAACTAACCATTCCTTTTATTTTAAAATTGAAATAATAAAAACTGCAAAAAGCCACACATCATGTACAATACTATTTAGTATTTAATCTGTTCAGGGAAACTCGTGGGTAATCGGGTAACTGTAAAAAACAATTATAGTTTTTACGTGCAAGGTTGATACATCAACGGGCAGGGCTTAAGCAACTCATCCTTTAATGATATAGCTTTTCATCCTGAAAGGAGAAATACGCTATAATAATGAATTCTAATAAAATCAATTTTTTCCCTCGCAGGTAAAATAGCGTTTTGGTTTGATGGCGCCACAAGCATTTTGCAATCGTTTTCGGTAGATAAAATCAGGTGTGTGGTAAGTGGGTGTGTTATCTGAACATAGCCGTCCAGTTAATATCACCTAATGGTTTTAAACGTTCTTCGTCTTTGTCCCATTTTTTAAGCGTATTCACCGAAATTGTGCGGTAAAAAAGATACAATTTCCCATTTAGTATTTTAAATGTTTTAGGGTCAACGTCTTCTTTTTCGTTTAAGTTACTCATAGAGTAAGCGCACCAGCCTCCATATTGAGGTTCGTATTTCTTTGGGGTTTTTATAAATAATGCCCTGTTGGCAGAATCAGCAAAGTAATACGTGACGCCTTCGTATAAATACCGCCACTCTTTTTTGCCATCTACAGCTTTATTTTCTGTAAAATAAGCTACGGGATCGTATCCTTTAACGGCCAGCCCATCGTCAAGATTAAATTGTTTCACACGTATTTCTTCCTGAGCTGTACCAGCATATGCAATAAGTATCGACAATAAAAGCAAAGCAATATTCTTCATACTTAAGTGTATTAAATGGTTTTTACCATTAACAGTATAAAAGCTGTGTAGTTAACCTATAAATCTTTAAAGAAAACGGGGGAAATTCTCAGGCAAAAGCATGTTGGTTAGTTTGGCACAGCGAAATCGTTTTTATTAAAAATTGAGTTTACAGCAGCTATTATGTTATTGTCCACCGGCATATGGCAAATGCCGGATTAACTAAGTGTCAAAACAACCCTGCATCATAAAAACCGTAGTCTGTTCGTTAAACACTCAGTCGATTCTCAAATGTTATCAAATGGGCAGCAGACTTAACCAGCAATCACCTAACATTGATTTATAGTAAGCCTCGGCTTTACATTTTATCTGCAAAAAGGTTATCAGGAGTCAAATCTGTCTAAGCCTGTCTCGCCCATACTCTATCATCTTCCCCACCATACAGCAGGTAAAAACCGGATACTTTCCACCGTTTTTTTTATCGTAACCCGGCAGAGTCCAAACCAGTCACCGCCGGCACGAATTTGTTACTGCTAAAGCACCCATACCGGTCATTTTTAAAAATTTACGGAGTGGGTGTGTTTGAAGAAGCCTTTAAATCTTCTACACCAGGCTCCACAAAATCCACATGCGTACCATTTCTTGTAAACAGGTCATCAGCTAAACTCTTGCTGTAAACATCAACGTGTCAGAATTACCTACCACATGACATCCCCTGTAATTAAAGTTTACTCTTTAATTCCTGAGCATCAAGTACCAATTATTCCGGATTTTTCTATTGGACGAGAAGAAAAACTTCCACCCCACGCAATCTAGTCTAAGTCTCTCATTCCAAGTTTGTTGGTTGACCGCCACCCATATTCAGACTGGCGATGCCGCATGGCAACAGTTAAACAGTCAGGTTAATCAGATGCTGCAATCGGTACTTCTTTTGAAGAATCATTCAGGCTCGCAACTAATATGGTGTAAAATTAGTTACCTGTAAAATAACCACGAAACCTATTGCCCTATATTTTCCGGAATAGACATATTTGCCATTATTTTACACATCCGTGATGTAAGAGCAGGCATTTTGTACCAAAAAACAGCATCTTTTATTGGCTTACAGGCAGAAAAGCATTAACTGACACCTAAAAAAGAGGTCACTGTCTGCGATACAGCAAAAAATCTGAACATTTCAGCCCCCACGGTACGCAGGTCTTGAACAATCATTCCTATGTAAATAAAAAAAAGAAAAAGAAAATCTTTGACCTGGCCGAAAACACCGTTCCCTACAACCTCATTGCCAGGAATTCCAGGCGTTACGGGACAAATACAATTCAAGTGCTGTTTCATAAATTGAACAACATTTTTTTGGTCTCAGTACTGGCGGGCATTGAAAAAAAATTTCTGAGGCCGGGTATGACCTGGCTTATCACCTTTTAAGGTGAATCCGGTGCAGTGAACCTGTTTCACAAAATGTGGATGGACTGATCAGCTCACTTTCTTATAATACTCCTAACCTTGCTATTTTGATATTTTTTTGACCGTGTGGATGAGAACAGCGAGGATACCAGGTTAATTATTGACAATTTTGCAAGGGGATCAGCTGACAAAGAATCTAACAGGCATAGCGGAAATGTCACCCGCAGTTGGTAGTATGTTTGCATCCTATGATTTTTGTGCTGCCTTATATATCAAGACACGGAAGAAAGGGAATTAAGATGCGGGGCGATATAGCTGTTGCAGGAACTAACAACGATACAGCGATGTCACCTGCCGTTTTTTGGGTTGTTCGATGTTGTAACATTATAATATAGCCTGGTCTTGGTGCGGCTTTTGTGCCAGCCTGAAATCCTCTACAATATAATCCGGACGTAAGTTTTGCAGGATGACAGCATTTAGTAAACTTCCGTTTTCACTTAGGGCTCCATTAACACATCCCTTGAATAAACCTTTCAGTCATACCTTGATACTATCGTGGCAATATGGTTTTCAAAATAAATTCTGATACTGTCTGCACTTTAATACCGCGTACATAAGAAGAGTCATGCAGGGTTACTTTTTGTCAGCTTTTTCATTGCGACATATTCTGAAGGCAGCATGTTGAACTTTATTTTGAAAGAGCGTGCAAAGTAGTTAGGGGATGAAAACCCAACTGCAGATCCAATATCAGAAATTTTCATCCCGGTGCTTTCAAGCATGGCTGCCGCCTTATTAAGCCTTATCGTTCTTATGAATTCGACAGGCGTCTCACCTGTTATCTCAACCAGTTTATTGTACAGTGAGCCCCTGCTCATGCCCATATAACGGCTTGCATCTTCAACAGAAAGCTGGGGACTGTTGATATTTTCTTCTATGTAGGCAGATATCTTAAGAAGAAATTTTTCATCCGCCGATTCATATTTTATTTCAGGAGAATTGACTTTCAACTGGCGTGTATATGTATTTTTAAAGGTTTGGTTCAGTTCAAGCAGGTTTCTTATTTTGAGATTTAAAATGCCGAAATTAAACGGCTTGGTAAGGTAATCATTGGCACCTGTTTGTAAGCCCTTCAACTGGTCCGAATCTGCAGTTAATGCCGTTAAAAGTATTACAGGTATATGACTAGTTCTTTTATCCGCTTTTAGTTTACGGCACAATTCTACACCATCCATACCCGGCATACCTATATCACTTATAATCACATGCGGGTGCGAAAACAGTGCCTTCTGCCAGCCTTCTTTACCATCTGCTGCCTCAACAACTTTAAAATCTGCTTTCAGTGTTTCTGTAAGATAAGACCTGACGTCATCATCGTCTTCAACAACAAGTATTGTATGCTGTTCTCCATGACTGTCCGTAGCATTATCCTTTAGGGCTGGTAACAAATTATTGCCTGTGTCCGGAGATGGTAGTTCAGGATTTTCAAAAGATGCATCTGCTGTTTCTTCAGGTAACAATTCTGCTTTTAATGGAAGTGCCACTGTAAAAACACTGCCTTGCTGCGGCACACTTTTAACGGAAATATCACCGCCATGCAGCTTAACAAATTCCTTCGTAATTGACAGGCCAATCCCACTTCCCTGGTTCATCACACTGGAATCAACTTGTGCACGAAAAAAGCGCTCAAAAATCTTTTCCTGTACTTCGCTGGTTATACCAATACCGCTGTCTGAAACTTCCATCCGCGCGTCTCCCTGGGCCGTGAATTCAAGGTCAAGTAATATAAAACCACCCTTTCCTGTAAATTTTAATGCGTTAGAGAGCAAGTTAAACAGCACACGTTCAATCTTTTCATGATCGAAGAAAGCCATATACCTGCCGGAGGGATGGCTAAAATTGAAACTGATCTGTTTACGTTCAGATATGTCTTTAAAAGATTCAGCAACCTCTTTTACAAATGCCACAAAATCACCTTTAACAGGATTTAATTTCAGTTCCTTTTCTTCCATTTTTCTGAAATCAAGCAGTTGGTCAACCAGGTTCATTAACCGCTTTGCATTTCTTTTGATCATGCTAATATGACGTAGCTTATCGGCATTCGATTCTGTAACCGCCAGTTGATCCACAGGCCCTGAAATTAAGGAAATGGGTGTGCGCAATTCGTGGCTCAGGTTGGTGAGAAATTTAATACGTGCCTGGTCAAATTCATGCTGGTGCTCGGCCTCCCGCCTTTCCTGTTCAATCATCTGCTTCACCTGCATGCGTTCCTGTTCAAGCGCAAATTTTGCTCTTAATTTTTGTACGCCCCTGTAACGGATGCCAAATAATAACAAGCCTGCAGCGAAAACATAAAAAACAAACGCTGGTGTTGTAAGCCAGAAGGGGGGACTGACGTAAATGGCAATTGTGGCTGGTGCAGTGGTCCATGAACCATCTTCGTTTGTAGCCTTTACCTGCAATTTATAGGAACCCGGGGCGAGGTTGGCAAAAACCGCTGACCTGAAAGTACCTGTCTGGTTCCAGTTTTTATCAAAGCCCTCCAGTTTGTACATGTACCTTGCCTGCTCAGGCGCTGTATAGTCCAGCACTGCAAAATCTACAGAAAAATTCTGCTTATATTCCAGCCTTATCTCACCCGCAATAGAAATATGTTCTTTAATTGCTGCAGCTTCTCCGGGAATAACACTCTTGTTGGATATTTTAAGATCAGAAAATACAATAGCAGGCACATTATCGTTGTAGTGAAGTGCCTGGGGAAGAAAATAATTAAACCCCTCGAGCCCTCCAAACAGCATCTCACCGGAGGACAAAACCATGCCAGCACCAACGTTAAAAGAGTTGTGCTGCAGTCCGTTGTGGTAAGTATAGTTTCTAAAGCTTTTCTGCAATGGGTCAAAGCTGCTCAACCCCTTGTTGGTGCTCACCCAGATTTTACCATCTGCAGCCTGCAGCATCTTATAAACCACACCGTTTGCAAGGCCGTTGGTTTCTGCGTAAGCAACAAATACATTACGCCGGTAATCAACTTTAAAAAAGCCGCGACCCGGAGAGCCTGCCCACATGATACCATCACGGTCGCATAAAAGAGCATGTATGCCGTCAATAGCAATTCCCGTGTTTCCTGAATTAAATATCCGGAACGTTTTCGTCACCGGGCTGTACATAGCAATACCTGCGCCTATTGATGCAATCCAGATATTTCCATCCTTGTCTTCCTCAATCGCCCGTATAAAACCAGAGAAAGGAAACGAACCTTCATCAAGTCTCCTGACCTTTTCATTCAATCTGTTGAACAAGCCTGTTGCCGGATTATAAATATCAACTCCATTTCCATTATTACCTACCCATACATTTCCCCTGCTGTCTTTTTTTATACAAAAAATATCATTACCTGAGAGTTCGCCCTGCTTCGTACCAGCGGTATAGTGTCGCACTGCCTTAGATACGGTATTAAAGACATACACACCATTCTGAAAAGTTCCTATCCACAGCTCTTGACCTACCCGCTCAAGGGCAAGTATCGCAAGCCTTTTATTTTGACCCGATCCCGTGGCAATATCTATCCGTTCAGACAAACCAGTCTTTCTATGGTAAAGGTTAACCCCCCCGCCATCTGTGCCAACATATATATCCCCATCTCCTGCTTCTGTAAAAGAAGTTACTGATGGCGAACCGAAACCATAAGGTTCAGTAGTATTACTATTTACAAGATTAAAAAAAGGAAGATTCCTGTCGTACTTGTTAATACCACCATGATAGGTTCCGATCCAGTAAATGTTGTCATTATCTATAAAAATACTCCGTACTGATTTGCCCTTAAGACCATATGCTTCCTTTCGGTTAACTGCTACACGTTGAAAGGTTTCTGTCCTCAGGTCGAATATGTTGAGGCCCTCTTCGGTGCCGACCCATAGTTTACCATTATTTTCCGGTTGTATACAATAGACCCTGTTACTAGTGAGTGCATGGGGGTCTGTTTCATTGCTTAAGTAGTTTTTAAAACTTTGTCCATCAGCCTTAAGCATATTCAATCCACCACCATCGGTACCTATCCAGATATTGCCGTTAACATCCTCGGCAATACTCTTTATGTTATCAATTGAAATGGAGCTGGTGTCTGTCAAAGACTTACTGAACCGACGGAAGTTGTCAGTTCCTTCCTGGTAAAGATGCAGCCCCCCTTTGCTGCCAATCCATAACCGGTGTTTGCTATCCAAAAAAATCGAGGTAATAGTATTGGAGGCCAACTGATCTGGCTTCCCCCGATTCTCAACGTAACGTTTTACCTTCCCGCTTGTCGGTTCAAACCTATACAATGCGCCATAGCTGCCAATCCATAAACTACTCCTCCGATCGGAACAAATGGTTCGGGCCGCACCGTTTTCCGTAAAGCCATAGTTTATAAAGCAGTCTTTTTTTCTGTCGTAGCGTGACAACCCCACATTTGTACCCACCCAAAGGTTGCCTTCAGTATCTTCATAAATTGAAAGCACCTGGTTCCCGGCGATACTTCCGGCAATCCCTGCCTGATGCGTGTATACCGTAAAACTGCTTCCATTGAACCTGTTGAGGCCATCATCAGTGCCAAACCACATATAGCCATAACGGTCTTTAGTCATTGCATTTACAGTGCTGGCAGAAAGGCCTTCTTTGATACTGAAATTGATAAAATTCAATTCCTGTTCCTGCGCACGCAATGGCTGGCTAAAGATGAAGAGTAAGGCAAGGATAATAATTGGAATTAAAGCAGTACAAAACCTTTTTTTCTGGATCCGAAAACAGTCCATAACGCAGACAATAAAATCAGACAAAAAGTTTAGCGCAGTCATTTGCCGTGAAATTATGCAATCCATTGCACTTGAAGTCTCAACAAAAAAATGTTGTTGTAGGAACAGCGTTTATATGCTGATCGTGCTTCCCGGTATTTCATTTTAGTCAGGATTGTAAAATGGTTCTAAAACCCGGAGACAATGTTGCAAAGGTTGTTGCCGTCCATTTGGTTCGACACCGTCTAACGAATTGAGAAAGTCCACCAAAATTGCTCCGACCAATTGGTTCAACGGTGTCGAACCAATTGTCAAATAATGATTAATAGGAATTCAGGTTCATGTCACCTCTACATTTACGCAGATAGATTCCGTACAGTAAAGGGTTTTTGTTTCTTATGCAACATCACCCATCCGTCCACGCCTTATATGGAGTTCCTGTTCGTAGTTGCAGACCTTTGCCGCCAGCTTCCTTCAGATTCGCAGTTACCCGCGACACGCTTGCTCCTGGCTAACACTCCCCTACTGTAAACTGTGTTCGGGACTTGCACCCTATAGCTGATATACATGCCTGACGCACATAAAAAACGCCCTTCCTTTTTTGAAGGAGGGCGTTGTAATAGAACGATGTGTAAAGCAACCGGTATGGGTTGCTTTTTTGTTAGGTTCAGGCGGCTACCAGTTCGAGTTTCTGGTTGTTGAGCTGGCCTTGTTTTACGGAGATGTTGCTGAGGGTGGTGGCCTGGTAGCCGGGGGCTGAGAAGGTGAGGGTGACGGTACCGGGGTTTACATCTTTGAAAGCGAAGAGACCGGTAGCGCCGGTAACGGTGACAGCGCCGCCGTCAATAGTAACCAGTACGTTGGCCAGACCTTTGGGTGCCTTGCTGCTGATGACTTTGCCTTTGAGCTGCGTGCCGCGGCTGGGGTTACTTACGATACTGCGATTCGTTAAGAAAACATTATACATATCGGGATCGGTTGTGGCATGTGCCAGCATTAATTTGTTAACCACTTTTTTAAGGAAGGTATCCGCTTCTTTAAATTTTGTGGTGAGTCTTTTATTGACCGATGCCCTGTCGGCCACCATGTTGCGGGGCTGGGGCTTAGCGGTTTCGTAGGCCAGGATGGCTGCCCTGAGGCTGGCGATGGATTCTTCAGAGACGCCATAGTCTTTGGTTACACCGGCGTAGGTGGTGGCGATGGCAGCCAGCGAGCCGGCGGTGGCGATGAGGTCGTTGTCTTTGAGGCGGCGCAGTCTGGAGATGTAGAAGTTGGTTTTCTCCAGCATGGCGTTGTTGTTAATGGTGGCGAAATACGCATAGAGCGATGCTGCCGTTCCATTTACCAATACAGCAAGTGCGTCTTTGGCCATCGACTTATCGGTGGCGGTACCTTTAATGGATTCTGAATGCACTTCGGCATCGGCCTTAATGGAGGTAACCATGCCGTTGAAGGTGATGAGTGCCTGGGCCAATGCCGGCTTTAGGCCGCCCGCCGAACTTGCTTTTGGGTTTACTGTTGCGCCTTCTTCTCCGGGGAACAGAAATGAGAAAGATGACGTGATGGCCAGGTAGGCATTCAACCTGGATTCCTGAATTGTTTTCATGATGTTTTTTTTTAATTGTTTAATGGAATGATCTCCATCCTTAATAATGCAGGTTTTGACTTCGGGGTTATCGTTGAATTGTTAAAATGTTTTTTGAATCATGTAACTAAGCCAGGTGAACGGTCGATTGCAGGGGTTGACGGGTCGATTGTTGTGCCTGACTGATGCGTTGCTTCGGGTGACCGACGCTTTGTTGCGTATGAAAAACAGGATTGTTGCGGCTGACCGGTGCATTGTTGCGTTCGCCCGGGCCAATGTTGCGTTGTACTGATGCATTGTTGCCTATGAAAAAGTGGATTGTTGAGATGAAAAGCCCGAATACACGGATCTCCGATGCCATTACATTGGATTTTGTGGCTATTTCACGGGTTTTTGGAACGATTGTAATGGAAATCGGACGAATTGGCAATTTGGCTGGGATCGCTGGTTGGCTGGCCGAGTGGGTTTAACGGCTTGATAACGGGGTTTAAGAGGTACATCCACCAATGTTTGGATGAAAGATGGGGTTTTGCGGGCAGGCGGTAGTGGTTTTTTGGGGGTTTTCGGATAAATGGAGGGAAAGGGGGAAATGAGGGTGGGGTGAGATGGCTTATATTGCTGGGGAAGCCAATTACTTTCGACAACCTGATTGGATGCCCTGCGATTTTACTGAACATTAACACCGGTTTCCGGGATGGAGGGCTCGTCCCTTGCAGGAATGAGGCGTTAGCGCTTGCGCGTGGCCTTCCCGTGCCGTGCCTTTACTTGTGAGCCGGAGGACTCGCAGCCATCGGTCCGTCGCCCTCTTCTTTGGTTTAATACACAAGGTCTCTACCCTGGCCTCGTGTTTGGGCTGCAGAACCTCGCCGCGACCGGTTCATTACTTACGCAACCGACCTGACTTAATAGTCAACTTTCTTACCAATATGGGAGGCAAAAAAGTTTGTTTTCCGAAATAAGGGTTGTGCAACTGCCACGTCCGTTTGAACCATTAATGCCTTTTCTGAAACTAGCGAAACGGCATCAGACAAAAGTCCGGCGCCAGGAAAATGGATGTGCTGGCGCCGGAGATTTTGGAGAACCTGGAAGCGGGTTGGAGAGTTTCAGGGTGATTATTGCAAGTTTGAATGCGAAGAACTGATGCTGCCTTAATATCGCTATGCAAATAAGGCATAGATAAGTAATGCGGCGGCACAGAAAGGCCACCCGCAATGGCCACCGCCTGATTCCTGCCTTTAGAGGTATCACCGCCTTCCAAAGTAATGAGTGGGATCACTACATATTGTTGCTACAGGACAGCGATATTAGCGGCCACCCTGATTGTATTGCCCGGCCGGATCGTAAACTTAGCACCTGGCGCAAAAGTTATATTACCGGTAACCAGGCACTCACCCTGTCCGGCAGGATCAATAATTACTTCAGAACCATTAGGAATAATATTTGGCGGCACAAGGTTATTTTCCCAGTTAGAAGGCTGGTTCCAGTTTCCATTTCCTGTGAAAGTATATACCATGTTAGCAGTACATGTATTCACCTGAACGGTGACGGTATTGCTACGGATACAACCCTGTCTACCGCCGGATACAGTAAATACAGTATTGCCCGCAGACATAGTGCCGGCTCTTACAATACTTCCCATGCTGACGGCCAGCCCCCTGCCTGTCCATTTATAGGTTGTGGCTCCTGAAGCGGAAAGGGTGACAGAATCTCCTGCACATACTGCGGTTGGGTTAGCTGTGGCGGTTACAGTTGGTATGGAGGCATAGTAAATCGTTTTAGTGGCTGTCCTGGTGCCGCAGGCATTAGTAGCATACACCATATAATTGTACGTGCCGCTACTGGAAGAGCTAACACTGATCGCCGTACCAGTAGAGGCGGTATTCCATTGGTAGCTGCAAGTACTGCAGGCACTACTGTTGGCAACAGACAATTGTACCACAGTAGATATACACAGTGAATCAGAGGGTTGGTTAGATGCTATAATAGGAACCGGGTTGGTCAATCCGGTAGTGAGCGTAAAAGGTACCAGTACAGCGTTATTTGTGTCATTTGTTTCCGGAAGTTCCCGCAGACCATCTGCCACTATGGCCAGGTAATAATTGCCCGGGCCGGACATGCAAGGCATAAACATAGTGTGCGATGCGACTACTGATGATGCACCTCCAGTTACCACGGTTGTCAGCGGGGACACTCCGATCAGGCTATCTCCGTTTTTGCCAGGCGTAAACACACTATCGGCGGAAAAATAAAAGCTGACTTTAGTTGGATCGGCCGGCCCGGGGCCAAGGTTGGACGCGGAGAATTGTGCGGTAAAATTGCTGCCAGTAGCAATACTGCCTGGTATGGAATAGCTATTCATCACCAGGTCGGGCAAAGGATGGAGTTTTACTTTCCAGATCCAAAAATCACTGGAACCATTGTTTGACGTGATATGGTCACCAACGGCCCCCCCTGTACCCGAAAGCAACAATTCGTCCGCTGAAATTGCAGTGATGCCGGCCCCGGCATCATAACCCGGCCCGCCATAGGTTCGTTGCCATTCCAGGTTGCCGGTAGCTGAAAGTTTTAGCATCCATGCATCTCTTGGTGTCCGCATGCCCGATACAAGGCTGTCATTGGATTCCGCATAGCCCAGCACGATATAGCCTCCGTCGGCAGTGGGCACAGCATCCGTACCGTACTCATTTAAGCTACCTCCAAAAAATTTTTTCCATATAACGGTACCTGCTGTATCTGTTTTTAGTACCCAATAATCGTAGCGGCCATTATGACCTACCTGTAGTGGCGAATTGGTGGGATTAAAGGCGGCGCCGGTAATCAAATAATTTCCGTCTGGCGTTATATTGACCCTGGAAAAATACTCGTTATAGCTGCTACCGTAATTCTTTACCCATTGCATGGTACCATTAGCGCGTAATTTCAACAGTTGCCCCTCGCCCCCTGCGAAGAAAACGCCAGCATCGCCGGCACAAATAAAACCACTGTCCGCAGTAGGTTCTATATTTTGTATACCCGAGGACTGCGCATTATTTACAGCCAACTGTGCAAAGGTCCAGTCCTGGATGCCGGCTGCGCTGATTTTGGTGATCCAATCCCGGTCGTAGCCTGAAGTGGAAAAAGTACAATGGCCCGCAAGTACGAAACCACCGTCATGAGCAGGAGCAATATCAAAACTCAACTGATTGTAACTATCGCCATAACATTTTTTCCAGGTTATATTACCTGTTGCATCTAACTTAACGGCAAAAGCATCGTAGCTGCCGTGATTGTCTGCAAAGTCGCCATTCCAGGAATTGGTGTAGCCAGTTATCATAAAGCCGCCATCGCTGGTTTGCAAAACACCGGTAGCATAGTCTGAATTGGTGCCTCCGAGGCATTTTTGCCATAGAAGCGTACCCACACTATTTAGCTTTACTACCCATGCATCCTGGCCACCATGGCTGCCAGACACGTTGCCATCTGTTGAAAGGGTAGATCCCACCGATATACTTCCTCCATCAATCGTAAGGCGGCTGGTCGTAGTACCTTCTGAACCGGAACCTCCAAAGTTTTTTGACCAAACAATTGATTGCGCCTGGCACGCAAAGGCTAACAATACACCGGGAAACAATAGGGATATCTTTTTCACACCAGCTGTTTAAAATTTTAAATATATCAAATAACCTTGTAAACAACCGGCTGAGTTGGAACGATAGACGTGAAACGCATTAGGATCAGGCGTGAGCCTATGTATTGCCTTAGTGTATTGCAAAAAATCCGGCCGGAGGGCGGGATCCTTTGCCCATGGTGGTGTTTCCTATCAGTGTTTGGTGTTCGAATTAGCATCACCCACGCCGCCGTTCGGTGTTATCACCAGCGGCTTTCCACACCCAAACAAAACCTGAACTAAATTATGCTTGCCAATGTGTTAGAAAACCAAAATTATCCACACAGGTATCCCCGCAATCACCGGAACAAGGGTAAAATAAGGCAATGATCCGGCAAAAGGCTTTTGATCAGGGAAGAAAAACTGGCTTTGGCTTTAAGGACGAAGCGATATGCGGTTTGGTTTAATTAAATCCGCCCACACCGCGCTTGCCTTCCTAAAAAAGCAGGCCGGAGCCACCTGACGATGATGAATTTGGAAATGATATCCGTTTTTTCTAAGCCGGCAGTCAATGCATGTGGCTGATTCTGCATATAAGTTACAGTGTGTCCTACATTAAGTGGTCGGTGAGACACCGACCACGGCCTCTAATAATGTAGAAGGAATGCAGAGTATGATAAATAGTAAATATAATTCTCAGCCTGAAGACCTGGCAACCCTTATATTAAAAAGCGTCACAAACCATTCGTTTCCAACCCTTTTTTTGTGGAGCTGCAAGGCGACGAACCTCTGTTGCAACAGATTGATTTTCAACTTTTTATTTTGCTAGAATATCGGGAGATCCCGAATAGGTCCCGATTGATGAGTACCAACAAATGTTTCAGAATGCTGAGGTAAAATGACGATATACTTAAGGCTCTTTACTTCAGGGGGGCAAAAAATCATTAATTGCTATTTTAAAAGCCAGCTGATTTTATTGTATCGCATTCAGTTCCATTTGCAATGAAAAGATGCCACAGAGGCTGTCGAAGCCCTTTCTCATATCCGTATTCCCGGTATATACGTAATATTTACCCGCTGGCGCGAAATGAAGCATAACACAATGGCTTTAAATAATGAGCGCCTTAATAAACGATACCGATACTGGGTGGTGATTTACGCTCCGATGGTCGCCGGATAAAAATAATTCAAGGGCTATGGTACTCACTATTTCAGCCGGGCTAACCTCTATAAATCTACTTGATCCCTGAACACAGGCAATACTATGTAGTTTAAAAAATCTTTTTGGCTCAGGCCAATATCTAAGGAAAACATGACATCCCGAACTTCTGTAGATGGTGACATATAAAATTATTTAGCCAACAAAAAGATCTAAGCCCATTACAACCCGCAAGATGCATTCCGCTGTTGGCTTGTGGTGCACAGCTGTTCGGTGACACCGGAGAATGCGTGCAATTGAGAGCGGCAGGTACATGTTGAAAATGAATTAAAAGCCAATGAGCCCGAACGATCCAGAGATTGTATTCTACTTTGAAACGATGAATTATACGGCTGCTAAGGGATACGCTGACTATAGTTTCAGATAAAAACCCTACAGTTGAAATAATTTTATCGTCATAATACAGTCGATAAGATGGGCAGTATAAATATTCGGCTATTGCATTTTGACTATGTTGTAAAGACATAGTTAGCATTTTTCCAAATCCAGCCTTCAGCCAAACGACTATTAATTATGGAAATGAATACATGGCAGGAAGGGTAGAGATAGTTAACGCAGCCGGACCTTTGTAAAAACAGCTCCAATTAGTCAATTCTCAGCCTTTCTCTGGGGGTTCATGTACTTCACAGCTTTATTTGAGATGCAGCTACAACGTTGTAGTAGATTTGAGATGATAAAAAGTAAACAGTGAACCAAAAAGGTTATAATTCGTTACGTTTACAAATTGATTTTTCGATTTTCTAACTACCCGAGTTTTTGCAAACCAATTCAAACGATAAAGCCATACAGTTTTGGAACGGTGTATTAGCAGGGAATACCATTGCCTTTAATGGGCTAATGACTGAGTTTTATGCAGAGTTATACAAGTATGGTTATAGCCTCTGCGAAAATGAGGAGGTGGTGAAGGATTCGATTCAAAATGTGTTCCTCACTATCTGGAAAAACCGCGCTTCTTTAAAACAAATTGATTACGTAAAGTTTTATCTGCTTAAATCGCTCCGGAGGGAAATTAACCGGCAGGCACAAAAAGATTCCCTGTTTAGTACATACAACGAAACTTTTTCACAAACCACAGAACAAACCGAAAGGGATACAGCCGAAAATCTCGTTAGGAACGAGGATGAACAAGCAATTTCGAAAAAAGTGCAGGAAATTATGCTGGACTTGCCAAAACGCCAGCAGGAAATCATTTACCTGCGGTATTATTTGGAGCTAAAGCAGGAACAAATTGCAGAAATGATCGGCATCAACAGGCAGTCTGTTTACAATTTACTCCACGATGCACTCAAAAGATTTAAAGAAAAGATGTAGTCTTTTACATTTCAAATTCAGGGAACTCAAAATAGTTTAAAAATACTTTCAAAAACATGAGTAGATTTTTTTCAGAGGCTTCTTTATGGTGGTTGAATGCCGAACTATATGGAAGAACTGTCTAAAAAAATTGAAACCCTCGAAGACTTTCTGTTTGATGCTTCTTTCAGGGAGTGGGTATTTACCAAAGAGCCTTCCATAGCCGCCTACTGGTCGGCCTGGACTTTGCAGCATCCCGAAAAGCAGGACCTGTTTAATCTGGCCTTTCACATTTTAGAGAACCTCTACATGAAAAATCAGCACATATCGGAAGATGAGGTAAAAAGAGAAATCGAAAAAATTCTGCTTAAAATAAAAGAAGGAGAGGCTGAGGAGTTTGCTCCACCAAAAGTACGTGTAATAACCAGCTTTTTTAGATACTGGAAAGCTGTGGCAGCAGCTGCCGTCATAATAACCGGGGGACTATATTTCTATAATACCAGCCAGAGAAAATCAGCCGACACTTACGAAGCCTTTGCAAATAAATCCAGTTCCAATTCGCAAGAATATATCAATGGTGCAGACAGCAGCCTGTCAGTAACATTAGCCGACGGAAGTACAGTAATACTATACGCTAAAACAAGGTTAGCATTTGCTGTTACGGAAGACAAAAGAGAGGCCTATATGGATGGTAAAGCTTTTTTTCAGGTTACAAAAAATCCGTCCAGGCCGTTTATAGTGTATACAAACAAAGTCGTTACTAAAGTATTGGGTACCAGCTTTTATGTAGATGCTTATCCTGCCAGCAACGCTGTGTCTGTAGTGGTAAAAACGGGTAAGGTATCGGTGTATAAAAGGGCAGACTTTACCGGGGCTGCTTCCAAACCTTACAAACTAGAAGGCACATTACTTACCCCTAATCAGAAAATTGTTTTTGAACCTGAAAAAAATGTGCTGACAAGATCCCTGATCGAAGAGCCATTGGCCATTGTCAGTTCCGGGTCACCGTCATTTGATTTTAATGAAACACCTGTAAAAGAGGTTTTTGAAAAGATCCAGGGTGAGTATGGCGTCCACATTTTGTTTGATGAAGAAGTTTTCAAAAATTGTTCACTCACTGCCAGTTTTGCTAAGGAATCATTTTACGATAAGCTCAATATAATAGTAAAGGCTATAAACGCTTCCTACGAACTTGTGGACGGAAATATCGTAATAAGCAGTAGTAAAGGTTGTAAATAGCCAATTGCCAGTCACCCCCTGATTGTTTCAAAATAGTACACCCCGGTAGCACAGCATCCGGCGGTACCTCACATCCCTTGCCCTTACCCATCAATAATTAACCATAACTGCAAGCCATGCGAAAAACGAATTCAGCCACAACGGTTGTCCTTGTGCACATTTCACAAAAATGTAAATATTTCCTCCTCGGGCTACTGCTATTGTCAGGCCAGCTCTATGGCCAGTCTATCCTTCAGAAGCAGGTTTCTTATAATGCAAAAAACGAAAGCATTAAAAAAGTGTTGTCGGATATTGAGGGTATTGTAAATGCCCGGTTTGTATATAGCCCTGAAATTATAGCGGCTTCCAAAAAGGTAAATATCAGCGTGGCTAAAAAGCCATTAGGCGCTATACTCGATGACTTATTTAACTATACCAACATTAAGTACGAAGTACAGAAGGACTACTATATCATTCTTTCAAAAAAAGAAAATGATACCAACAACCTGGCAAGTTTTTCCAGTACGGTTGAAACAAATTACAATGTATCCCCACCTGAACCGGATGAATTAATTGAGGTGAAAGGCCGTGTTGCAGATGCGGATAATAAACCGCTAGCCGGCGTTTCTGTAGCGTTAGCCGACGAGAGTAAAGGCACTTCAACTGGCACTGATGGTCAGTTTGTACTAAAGATTCCTGCGAATTCGGTACTCCGTTTTAGTTATGTAGGGTATGAGATTAAGGATGTAACTGTAAAAGTTACCGGTAGTATATTGGTTACATTAAATCTGCTGAATGTGCCGCTAAACGATGTGGTTGTTATTGGCTACGGAACCCAGCAAAAAACTTCTGTAACAGGCGCAATCAACACTGTTTCGGGTACAGAAATTTTAAAATCGCCCACCTCTAATGTTACAAATAGTTTAGTGGGCAGGCTCACAGGGCTATCTGCCGTACAACGTAGCGGACAGCCGGGTAATAACGAGGCGCTAATAAACATCAGAGGATCTGCCACCTATAATAATAACGCAGCAATAGTAGTTATAGATGGTGTAGAACGTTCTGGTTTTGGCGATATTGACCCCAATGAAATAGCCACTATTTCTGTTTTAAAAGATGCTGCCTCTACGGCAATATTCGGTATTAAAGGAGCCAATGGTGTTATTGTAATTACCACCAAAGGCGGTAAAGAAGGCAAGCCCACCATCAGTTACAGCGGAAATGTAGCCATTCAGGGTTACACAGGTATACCCAAAGCTGTAGACGCCTATACCAATGCCCTGTTAATGAACGAGGCGATGACGAATGATAACGTAGCGCCGCAATGGACCAGTGAAGAGCTTGAAAAATTTAAAGATGGATCAGATCCGCTGGGCTATCCAAACGTAAATTGGTTCGACTACCTGACCCGTAAAAATTACGTGCAAACACAGCATAATATCAATGTAAGCGGTGGTACTAAAATGGTGAAATATTTTGCATCGGTAGGCTACCTGTTTGAAGATGGTATTTTTAAAAAGTTTTACTCCCCGTTTGGCATCAATAGTGTGCCCTCCAACTCAAGATATAATTTTAGATCTAACCTCGATTTTAATTTGAGTAAAGATTTGCAGGTAACAGTCAGGCTGGGTGGCCGTTTGCAAAAGCGCTATCAGCCGGCAGGGCTTCAAGCCGGTTCCTTTTCGTACGATAATGCCGAGGGTATTATTTCACGTATTATCCAAACCCCTTCTTTTGCATATCCCATTACTTTGCCCGATGGACGTATTGCACAAAATCCGGATATTGGTACCAATATCTGGAATCCACTGGCGGCCATTACACGGTGGGGGACAAGGATAGATGATGCTAATACCATAGAGAGTACTTTTAACCTAAACTATAAACTAGATTTTATAACAAAAGGTTTGTCGTTTAAAACAGTAGTTGGATACGATTCTTATTTTACTACAGGTATACGGAGAAATGCAAACTGGGCAGCCTACATTGTCGACAGAAAAACCAAAGAAGTAAGACTAACAACCGATAGAACCAGAGACGAGCCACTGGGAGGTTTGAATGTTTCTTATGGTGGTAATGTCAATTCCAATTTACAGTCTGGATTTAATTATGAAAGGAGCTTTTCGAATCATAATGTAACCGGGTTGGTTCTATTTACAAGGCAGTTAATTAAGCAGGCAGGCACTGGTTTTAATGCACCACCCAGGGCATCTCAAGGAGTAGTGGGCAGGGTTTCATATAATTACAATAAAAAGTATTTTGTTGAATTAAATGCTGCCTATAATGGTTCTGAAAGTTTTGCACCAGGTTTACAGTATGGTCTTTTTCCCGCTATATCAGCCGGGTGGACTTTGAGTAACGAAAAATTCATGGATAGAATAACCTGGGTAAGCAATGTGAAGATAAGAGGCTCTTATGGCATAGTAGGAAACGATAAATTAAATAACAGGTTCCTCTTTTTAGATAGCTATGGCGTATCTAATGGTGGCGCTTTTGGAAGTTCCAGTCTTCCAAATAATGGCGTTCAATTTGGTCTGCCAACATCGCTGGTTACCTATAATGTAGTTTTCCCATCGTCTATAGGAAATCCAGAAGTTACATGGGAACAAGGTATCAAGAGAAACATTGGTTTGGAAGCCAGTTTTTTTAAAAAATCACTTGAATTTACGATCGATATTTTTGATGAAAACAGAAGCGACATCCTAACAAACAGGTCATCGGGTTTAAGTACATATGGCCAGGTGTATCCGGCATTAAACATTGGAAAGGTATATAACAAAGGCTACGAGGTTGAGCTCAGGTATCTAAAGCAAACAAAAGCATTTAGCTATGGATTAACAGCCCAAATTTCTTACGCTAAAAATAAAATCATTAGCAGGGATGAGCCATTGGGATCTCCAGAAAACCTGAAGCAGGAGGGGAAACAGGTAGGTCAGTTTTTTGGCTATAAAACGGATGGATTTTATCAGTCTCAGGATGACATAAACAAATCGCCTATAAATACATTGGGAGCAGTTACCCCCGGCGATTTAAAATTTAAGGATTTAGATGGTAACGGCATCATTAATACCGATGATAGAACCGCCATTGGGTATTCAAGAACCCCTGAATACAATTTTAGCATCTCACCATCTTTTTCATACAAAGGTATTTCTTTAAACATATTATTCCAGGGTGTAACCAATGTAAGCTCTGATGTTATTTTTAATGAACAAAATAATGGACTACAAATTTATGAACATCAGATAGGAAGGTGGACACCTGCCACCGCATCCACAGCAACCTGGCCTAAATTGCACAACAGGGGTAATGGCTATATTAGCTATAGATTGAATGATTTTATTTTACAGGATGCTTCCTACATTAAAATAAGAAATGCAGAGTTGGCATGGTCGGCACCCCAAAAAATGATAAAACGTTTGAAGCTCAATGGATTAAGGTTCTATTTGTCGGGTCAAAATCTTGTTACGTGGACAAAGTTTAAGATGTATATAGATCCTGAAAATATTAATCTATCCAATACAGACTTCTCTAACAGATCTGTGTATCCTACTTCAAGGACTTACAATTTTGGGCTAAACATTCAACTATAAACTGTATAAAATGGCAAGCAATATAAAATTATTACTCCCGGCTGTCTGCATCCTTTTCATCACCGCATGTAAAAAGAACTTTTTAGACATCGCTCCAGAGGTAAATATTGATGAGACAAAGGTTTTTCTTGACCCGGTTTTAGCGGCGCAGTATGCTGACAATGCGTACAACTACGTAGTGGATGAATATGCCCGTTTTAATAGTCACCGTGGTATTACCGGCCAGTTTGCAGACGAAGCGGTATCTGGCAATAATGAGATATCAGTGCGCACCATGACCAATGGTACCTACCACGATCATTATGAATCTGGAATTAGCACGAACGATATTAGAAATGTATGGGACAGATCTTATGGAGGCATTAGAATTACGACCAATATGCTATCTAAAATTAGCTCTGTACCGTGGACTGCGGTACAGTCCCCGGTGAGAATTAAAGGAGAGATGCTATTTGTACGGGGTCTGCTCTATTTCGAGTTAATTAAGCGCTTTGGGGGTGTACCTATTATGGATAAAGTGTACGGCGTTAATGACAATATTGATTTTCCGAGAAATACTTATGATGAATGCGTAGCCTACATTTTAAAAGACCTCAATGAGGCCATTACATTGCTTCCCGCCGACTACAACGTATCTAATACAGGCAGGGCTACATCGGGTGCTGCCATGGCATTAAAAGCAAGACTGCTGCTGTTCGCTGCCAGCAAACTAAATAACGATGCAAATAACCTAACCAGGTGGGCAGATGCAGCAAAGGCAGCAAAAGATGTCATTGATTTAAATAAGTATTCATTACAGCCAACCTACGCAGACATTTTGAATGTAGCCACTTCTACCGAATATATCATGGTTAAGCCAAGAGGACCGAGAGCCATTGATGGATTTTTACTGGATTTTGCAATGTCGCCTGGTTCTGGTGGCGCCCAGGGGCAGCTTAACCCAACACAAAACCATGTGGACCTTTACGAAATGAAGGCCACGGGAAAGCCGATAACCGACCCCACATCCGGGTACGTAGCAGCTACTCCGTATGTAGGAAGAGATCCCAGGTTTTATGCCAATATATTATATAATGATGTTACATGGCAAGGCAGAAAAATTGGAACATGGGCCCAAACAGCTGCCGACGGAACAAAAACATTTGGCGCTGATTACCGGGAGGGAAACGCTACATACACCATTACAAGGTACTACTGTAGAAAAATGTGGCCTGAGGTGTATGTAAGAAATGTGGCGGGAACAGCATTATTGAACTACGTCTTTTTTAGGTATGCTGAGGTGCTGTTAAATTATGCCGAAGCTCAAAACGAAGCTGTGGGACCAGATGCCAGCGTGTATGATGCGATTAACCAGATACGCGCCAGAACCAGTGTAGCCATGCCCGCGTTGCCAAGTGGCCTTACACAAAGCCAGATGAGAGATCGGATTAGAAACGAACGTGCGGTAGAACTAGCCTTCGAAGATTTTAGATGGTACGATATTATGCGCTGGAAAGCCGGTCCGGCCATTGTGGCCCAACCGATGTATGGTATGGATGTGGTTAGGAATACAAACGGCACATTTACCTACACAAAAATTCTGCTGCCTGCTAATATGCAGAAAATATATCTCGACTATATGCACAGGTATCCAATTCCGCGCAGCGAAGTATATAAAAGCAAAGGCATTTTATTGCAAAACCCTAACTGGTAATTACTCGTTTATATTTTCAAAAATACGATCTCTGTATGAATAGATTTCTTTATACCATTGTTTTGAGTCTCACTGCATTTCTCTGTGTGCTAACAGCGAGTGCCCAAAAAACAGGTTTTCCAATCACTATATCGGGTACTGTGGTAGGAAACGGGAAACAGCCGCTGGCCGGCGTATCCATCCTTATCCAGGAAAAGCTTTCCACAGCGGCTACAGACAACCTGGGCAAGTTTAGCTTAACCTGTACTTCTACCGATGTTATTATTTTTCGCAATAGTGGGTATAACAATTTGTCAATAGCTGCATCAGAAATTGTGGGGGGAGAGATAATAATGGTTCAAAGCCTCATCGAATCTGGCGATGACGACAATGTGTTTATTCCATTTGGCGTTAGAAAAAAACGGGTCGTATCTGCATCCGTTAGTACTGTAAAAGGTTCCGAATTACCCCAGTTGCCCCTATCTACTCTTAATAACGTATTCTCTGGCCGAATACCCGGGTTATACGTAAAGCAAACAGGTTCAAGGCCGGGTACTGACGATGCCGACTTTTTGATAAGAGGAAGATCATCATACAACAGCAACCAGGAACCACTGGTTTTGGTGGATGGGGTGGCCAGGGATTTTGTAAATATGGATCTTAATGAAATAGAGAGCATCAGTGTACTTAAAGATGCGGCTTCTCTTTCGTGGTATGGTATGAGTGCAGCCAACGGGGTAATTTATGTAACGACTAAACGGGGTAATGCATCATCCACAAAAGTTACTTTAGATGTGCAGGGCGGCGTACAAACCCCGGTAGATATTGCAAAGCCCCTTAGTTCCTATAACTATGCTTTAATGTATAACCAGGCTTTGGCCAATAGTGGTGCCGCCCCGTTGTATAACCAGGCTGCTTTAGATGCTTACCAGAATCGTTCCGATTTGTTAACCTATCCTGACAATAATTTTTCAGATCAATTTTTAAAACCAGCATCGCCGGTGCAACGTTATGTAGCCACTGTTAGCGGTGGTAATTCTTTTGTAAAATATTTTACCTTATTGAGCTTTTATAACCAGGCAGGTTTGTATAATGAGGCGAATAATCCAAAATACAATTCCAATGCTAACTACCAGCGATATAATTTCAGGACCAACCTGGATATGCATTTGAACAAAAATCTCGATGTAACTATAGATGTCGGTGGCCGTGTCGAAAGTATTCGTTATCCATCTTCGGGTACCGGTACTTTTTTAAGTACCATACTTACAACGCCTGCCAATGCATTTCCACTTATTAATGCAGATGGCACCTACGGCGGTACCTCCCAGTTTAGAAACAACCCTTTGGCGATGCTTAATGCCAACGGAAATTTTACTGATTTGTATAGAACACTTTTGGCGACACTTAACGTAAGGCAAAAGTTAGACAATGTATTAAAAGGCCTTTCGGCTTCAGTATTCTATACATATGACATTACAGGTTTATACCAATCTGGTTACGAACAGCAGTACGAAGTATATGCACTAAATGCAGGTACTTACACGCGTTTCGGAAATAAAACGCCACTTACCTACAAGCCATCGGTCTTTAGCGGTAGTCTTAGAAACAATGAGTTTTGGGGTGGTTTCGATTATGACCGAACCTTTAAGAACCACCAGATTAATTTTTCTACCCGTTTTCAGCAAACTGTTAGCGCAGCGCCAGGCCGGTTAGATAATAGAAAGCAAGGCGTGTCTAACAGGCTTTCTTATAATTTCAAGCAACGCTACCTCGTAGATGTAATTGGAACCTATTCCGGCTCACAGAATTTTGCACCGGGCAAGAGGTATGGCTTTTTCCCGGCAGTTTCTGCTGGCTGGATCGCATCTGATGAGAAATTTTTTAAGGGTATTAAAGCGATAGATTATTTAAAATTAAGGGGATCGGTAGGTATTGTGGGCAATGATGGTGTTAGTGCCAGAAGGTTTGCTTATAAAGATTATTATTCAAGAGGAGGCACACAATACTTCTTCGGAACCGGTTACAACAATGTACCGAATACAGATTTTGTAGATTTGGCAAACCCCGATCTAACATGGGAAAAAGCACTTAAATCAAGCATTGGTTTCGATGCTAAATTGTTTAAACAATCGCTGTCGGTTTCTTTTGATGCATTTGCCGAACGAAGAACTAATTTACTTACAACAGCATTATTACCAAACATTCTTGGCCAGGCTTCTGTGCCGGTAAATGATGGCGAAGCGAAACTGAAAGGATATGAAATTGGTGTAACGTATAATAAATCATTTGGAAAATTCAGGGTAGATGTGTTTGGTAATTATACCCACCAGGAAAGTAAAATAGTAGCGCTAAACCAGGTAGCGGGTTTGCCACCGTACCAAAGCCAAATTGGTGTTGCTATTGGCAGCGTAATACAAGGAGCTTCTTTTATAAAAAACTTTTTAACGGCCGAAGGTATATTCCAAACACAGGCTGAAATAGAAGCATCGCCTGTTCAACGGTTTTCTGGCATTACCAAACCCGGTGATATCAAGTATAAAGATATCAACGGTGATCGTGTAATAGACAATCTCGATTTTATTACGACTGAATATTCAGATGTGCCAACCGATTATTTTGGCTTCGGGACTGGTTTATACTATAAAAACATTGATTTAAATGTCACGTTTATGGGGGTTAAAGGCAGAACCATTCAAATTAACGATCTTATAAATTCCGGTTCAGCAAATAATGGGTATATCAATCAATTTAGCCCCGATAGCTGGACGCCTCAAAAAGGTACATCTGCTATCTACCCACGAATGACATTGACCGATAGAGGCAATAACACCCAAAACTCAACTTTCTGGTTACGATCCGGCGATTTTGTAAGACTTAAATCTGTTGAAATTGGGTATAGTTTTTCTGATAAATTGTTAAAGAAAATACACATTAATAAATGCCGTTTTTATGTAAGCGGATACAACCTGTTAACGTTTAGTAAAATCAAAGACCTGCCAATTGACCCCGAGATTCCAACAGCGGGGCATAATGCATCGTATCCATATTTACGCACATTTACAGGCGGGATGACCCTAAATTTTTAATTCACTTACAATTAATGAGCATGAAAAAGCATATAGCATTACAAGTCTCTATTTCTCTTATATTATTTGCAACTACAGCCTGCAAGAAAAATTATTTATACGATGGAACTACTACCGAAGGTAATATTACCAACGACCAGGTTTGGGCAAATGATAACTACGCACGGGGTGTATTGAACAGTGCCTACTTTTTTATCCCGGAAGGGTTTAGCCTTGATGGTGATGGAGCATTGCTAGCCTCAGGTACAGACGAGGCGGTTAATTCAAATCCTAACTCATCTATAAACATTTTTAACAATGGCACCTGGAGCCCGGTGCGTACGGTAGATAACGTTTACGCTGCCAGCTACGAAGGCTTAAGGAGAGTAAATCTTTTTTTAGCAAATGTTGACTCGGCCGAGATAGTGCCTGTAGATGGACTTACGAAGTTCGACGACACCAGGCGTTTAAAAGGCGAAGCCTATTTTATAAGAGGCATGTTACATTTTGAACTGCTGAAGCGGTTTGGCGGCGTAACCCTGGCCACCAGGGTTTTTGATAGAGCCGAAAACCTAAACCTGCCCAGAAATACTTTTGAAGAGTGTAAAAATCAGATTGTAAGCGATTGTGACTCGGGGATAGCTATGTTGCCTACATGGACCCAATCCTGGAGCACTGCAAACAGGGGCAGGGCTACCAAGCTTGCCTGCCTGGCGTTAAAATCGCGTTTGTTGTTATATGCTGCAAGCCCGCAAAACAACCCAACAAACGAGGTAGCCAAATGGCAACTGGCGGCCAATGTTGCCAAGGCACTTATAGATAGTAATAAGCATAGCCTGCTAACATCATACACTAATATTTTTAATTTTAATTCGGCTGCGTATAATAATGAAGTGATTTTTGCCACCAGGGCACAAAATAGAAATGATATTGAAACCAATAATGCGCCTATAAGCTACGATGGTGCCAGGGGACGCACAAACCCGATACAGGAATTTGTGGATGCTTTTGAAATGACCAACGGCAAGCCCATTACAGATGCTACATCCGGGTATAACGCAACAGATCCCTACAAACTTCGCGACCCCCGATTAGCATTAACTGTAATCCTTAATGGGTCTAGTTTTAAAGGCAGGCCGGTAGAAACTTTTATTGGCGGTGCCGATGGATTAAACAAAAATGTGGATGCTACCCGTACCGGCTATTATATGCGTAAGTTTTTAAGTGAAGCAGCTACCTGGAACCAGCCTACCAACACAACAGTTAGACGCCCATGGGTGGTATTTAGATATGCAGAAATATTACTCAATTACGCCGAAGCATTAAACGAAGCGCAAGGGCCGGTGGCCGATGTTTACAAGCACATAAATCTCGTACGGGCCAGAACGGGTGTTGCGATGCCAGCCTTACCCGCCGGCCTAACCAAAGCGCAAATGCAAGTGCGTATTCAAAACGAAAGAAGGGTGGAGTTATGTTTTGAGGGACATCGCTTTTTTGATGTGCGCCGCTGGAAGCTGGGAGAGCAATTTCTAAATACACCCGTAAGCGGAATAAGCATTACTAAAAACACGAATGGCTCGCTAACCTATCAGCGCATTGTGGTAGAGCAAAGGAGTTTTATAGCTAAAAATTATTTGTATCCTTTTTCTCTAAATGATATTAATCTCCAGCCCGCAGTGGTTCAAAACCCCGGGTATTAATTGTTGATGTATTTGAATTTTTAAAGTATGAGAAAGCACACTGTTTCGATAGTAGTAATTCTTCTAATTTTTACCGCATGTAGTAAAAAAAGTAGTACTGGAGGTGGCGGTATTATTACACCACCACCCCCAACTATGGATACGGTGTTGTATTCAATGATGCCTTTTCCGATGGGGGCTGCTTTGAGTGTAAACTTAATGAAGAGCAATACTAAATATAGCGGTGTGGTGAAAAAGGAATACAATAGTATTACCGCAGAGAATGCTATGAAATTTGCTGCGCTGCATCCCGCTCAATCAACCTATAACTGGACTGATGCTGATTATCTCGTAGACTTTGCAAGGCTCAATGGCAAACGCATACATGGGCATACACTTGTGTGGTACACTTCGCTCCCATCGTGGGTTACCAATTTTGTAGGTGATTCTGCTGCATGGGAAAATTTATTAAAGACGCATATACAAACAGTGGTAACACATTTTAAAGGGAAAGTAGGTTCATGGGATGTAGTGAACGAAGACTTTGAAGATAGCGGTATTCCCCGTAACAGTATCTGGCGGCAAAAGCTCGGAAATGATTATGTGGCACGTTGCTTTCAATATGCTTACCAGGCCGATTCAACAGCCGTTTTATTTTACAACGATTATGGCAATGAATACAGTAGCGCCAAAAGAACAGCCATCATTAACATGGTTAACGCTTTTAAAAGCCGTGGCATTCCCATTCATGGAATCGGCATGCAGTTTCATACCACATCTGGTCAATCCGATGCCAATATTAGTGCAGCCATTAACACAGCCGCATCTACGGGTTTAAAGGTTCATCTTTCCGAATTGGATGTAAGGCTGAACGCAGCAGCTGTTCCAGGTATGGTTTACACGCCTGCTCTTGGTGCGCTGCAGGCATCAAGGTACCTGTACATTGTAAAAACATATAACGCCATTCCGGCAAGTCAAAAATTTGGCATCACTACCTGGAATGTGGGCGATGCCGATAGTTGGATACCGGGCTGGCAGGGAGCACCCGATTGGCCTTTGCCTTTTGATGGTTCTTATTTGCGAAAGCCTGCCTATTACGGCATTATCAACGGAGCTAAATAAATCACCGAACTGATAGCCAGGCTTATGAATTTTTATCGACTCTTTTTAAAGCGATGTAGAATGGCTCTGAAATTGCCATGTAAAAAATTTCATTCAGTATAAAAAATTCATTTTAAAAACAGGTTTATGTTTAGAGAAAAGAAGTCCGGCAGGATTTTGTTAGTTGCCTTATTGCTAGCATTAGCATCATCGGGCATTTGTCAGCCACCACTAATACAAAATATCTACGGCCGCACTTTAACCAGTCTTAATGGTAGATGGAACTATATTATTGATCCTTATGAAATGGGGTACTACGATTACCGTCACATGCCTTTCGATCAGTCAGAAAGCGGTAAAGGGGGGTTTTACGACGACCGTAAACAAAAGGATAAAGGTGAACTGATAGAATACAATTTCGACCTTTCCCCCACCCTGAAAATTCCCGGCGATTGGAATTCGCAGGCTGAAAAATTACAGTTATACGAAGGCACTATCTGGCTGCGCCAAAAGTTTAATGCTAATCCTGAAACCGGTAAAAAGTACTTCCTCTATTTCGGTGCGGTTAACTACGAGGCACATGTGTATCTCAACGGCAAAAAGTTGGGTATACATAAGGGTGGTTTTACGCCATTTCAGTTTGATGTAACAGGCAAGCTGACCAAAGGCGAAAACTTTGTGGTGGTAAAAGCCGATAATACACGACATGCCGATGAAATACCAACCGTAAATACCGACTGGTGGAATTATGGCGGCATTACCAGGGATGTAATGCTGGCCGAAGTGCCCGATACATACATTGCCGATTATAAAATTCAACTGGCAAAAGGCAACCTCGGTTTAATTGAAGGATTTGTGCAGATAGCTGGAAGCCAAAAATCACAAATGGTTACTATAAGCATTCCTGAAGCTGGTATCAGGCAATCAGTAGCTACTGACACTTCAGGCCGTGCAGCCATTAGTATTCCGGTAAAGAAAATGACCTACTGGACACCTGAGAATCCAAAACTCTATGCTGTGGAAATTGCTGGTACGACCGATAAAGTAGCTGATAAAATTGGTTTCAGAACCATTGAAACAAAGGGGCAGGATATACTGCTGAACGGCAAGTCAATTTTCCTACGGGGCATATCCCTGCATGATGAAAATCCGCTGATACAAGGCCGGTTAAGGGGACAGGGAGATATGCGGATGATGTTGCAATGGGCTAAAGAACTGAATTGTAATTATGTGCGTTTGGCTCACTATCCGCATAGTGAAGAAATGGTACGGATGGCGGATGAAATGGGCTTGCTGGTGTGGGCCGAAGTACCTGTGTACTGGACTATTTCGTGGCTCAATCCCGACACCTATAAAAATGCTGAAAAGCAATTGACTGATTTAATGGTAAGGGATAGAAACCGTTCAAGTGTTATTGTTTGGTCTATAGGTAACGAAACACCCATCAGCGAACCTCGAAATATTTTTATGGGCAAGCTGGCTGCCACCGCAAGGTCGCTGGATAATACAAGACTGGTAGCAGCAGCATTGGAAATACACCGCAAAGGTACCGATGTGGTGGTAGAAGATCCGTTGGGGGAAAAGCTGGACCTTGTAAGTTTTAATGAATATGCAGGATGGTATTGGAGCAATACCAAAGACATGCTCAATTTCAAATTCAACATAAAATTCAATAAGCCGGTGGTCATTACAGAATTTGGTGCAGATGCCCTCAGTGGTTTTCATGCGGATGACGAAACCAGGTGGAGCGAAGAATACCAGGAATTGCTGTATAAAAATCAATTTATCATGCTCACAGCTATTAGTGGTTTACGTGGCATGACACCCTGGATATTGACTGATTTCCGTTCACCCCGCCGCCAGCACCCATATTACCAGGATTTCTGGAACCGCAAAGGATTGATATCAGAAACCGGCAAAAAGAAAAAGGCATTTTATACCCTCAAATATTTTTACGACCAGGTGCAGTTGAAGTACTGATGAGAGAAAATCTGACCAGCTATGTTTGCTAATTAAATCGTTTTAAAGGCGAAAATAAAACAGCTTGTTCATTAGATCGGTTTTTGCTAAAAAGGAAAAGGCGTTGCGGAAAAAGAACATATCCGGCGAACAAATGATTTTCCAGGGCGCAAAGCCAGGGCGCTATTATCCCATAGATTCTGAAGCCATTAAAAGTAAAAAACCTATAACAAATATGTAGATCTGATTGTTTTGATTTACTATCGTGACTGGACACATCTGTCAGAAGATGTGTCCAAAGGTGAACCATGGATTGGGTAGCCTTTCGATACTACAGACGCCGTTTGAACTAGAAAAAACAAAAGATGCTTGCGGTCCGCTTATTCAGTCAGTTACGACATTAGCTGTTGCCAGGATGTGCTACTTTACAACTTTGCTCTGTCTATCCATTTATCTACTTGTCTTTTTTGTAGAATTTCTCTCTATGAGCCTGGAGTTGATAACAGTTTTTTCAAGCAAAAAATGGTGACCCTTTTTCTCGATTAGTTTGAAAAGTATAGCCGCCGCCTCGCGGCCGATTTCAAATGCCGGCTGCGTAATGGTGCTCATTGAGGGGCATAGTAATCCAGCTGTCTTTAAATTAGAAAAACATATAATTTTAATATCTTCAGGAATTTTCAATTGTAGCTCCCCGCAAACCTCATAGGTAGCTATGGCCAAATGCTCAATTGAAGCAAAAATACCGTCAGGGCGATCATGCCGCGATAATAGTTCGCGGATAATGTCATGGTCATGTGGGTCATTTCCATCACAATACTTTATGAGACTATCTTCGGCTTCTATATTATTCCTTTTCAAAGCGTCAAGGTAACCGTTCTTTCGTTTATTACTAATAGACAACGATGGCGATATAGACAAAAAAGCAACTCGTTTACAGCCATTTTTTATCAGGTGCTCTGTTGCTTCGGCACCACTGCTGTAATCATCCGTAATCACCTTCGGCGCATCTATATGTTCGGCAATTCTATCAAAAAAAACCAGGGGTATCTCCTTGTCTTTCAATACTTCCAGGTGAACCGTATCAGAGGTTTGTGCGGCCAGGGATATCATGATTCCATCCACTCTTCCATTTTGCAACAATTGGGTAACTGCCACTTCCTTTTGCATATCCTCATGTGTAAGGTATATTAATACATGATACCCTTTTAACAGCGCAATAGACTCGATACCGTTAATAACCGGTCCAAAAAAATCGTTCACAACTTCAGGGATTATAACGGCAATGGTTTTAGTTTTTTGTTTACGAAAACTACTGGCCAGCGGATTCACCTGGTAGTTCAGTTCCTTTGCTTTAGCCAATACCCGTTCCTTTGTACCGCTACTTATTTCATGACTATCCCTTAGTGCTTTCGACACAGTAGAGAATGATAAATTAAGCTCTTTGGCAAGTTGTTTAAGATTCATATATAAATATATAACTTTTTATAAACCAAATCTGATTCCTGGAAAGACTGATCAAATTCTCCAGCAAACTACTAAAACAAACTACAACGTTGTAGTGAATAAATACCTCTTAAAAGGTTTTCAATAATGTTTTTTCGATCAATTTAACGTTCTCAAATTTAGAGATTAACCCAACCAAAAACGATTGTTATGCCAAAAAAGAAAATCATCTTTTCCGTCCTTTTGTTTTTTTGCAGCCTAGTACCGATGGCGCAAACAAAAACAATTTCAGGAAAAATTACAGCAACTGAAAACAAACCATTGTCGGGTGCAACAGTGCAGTTAAAGAGTTCCAAAACTTTTACCAAAACCGCTGAAGATGGATCTTTTTCAATAAATGTTCCTGCGGGCTCCAGCGGTGAACTTGTGATCACTTACGTGGGTTACGAAACAAAAGAGGTAAAGATTGGTAATGAAACCAATATAGTTATAACCATGGCCGAAGATCTGAAAGGCCAGAATGAAGTGGTGGTTGTGGGCTACGGATCGCAAAGAAAAAGCGATATTATTAGCTCTGTGGCTTCTATTAAGCCGGAAAAAGCAACCCGCAACGCCACCTTAGATGTGGGCGAAATGTTGCGTGGTAAAGCTGCCGGTGTTATCGTTACAACAGCAGATGCCGGCCCGGGCGGATCCTCTAATATCCTGATCAGGGGTCAAGGTTCCATTGACGGAAATACTGCCCCTATTGTAATTGCCGACGGCGTAAGAATTGGATCTATTAATGATCTCAATCCAAACGACATTGCTGGCATAGAAATTCTAAAAGATGCTGCTGCCCAGGCCATTTACGGTGCCAGGGCATCTAATGGTGTAATACTTGTTACTACCAAAAGAGGTAAAGCCGGCAGATTAACCATTAATTACGGTGGCTACTATGGTACACAAACAGCTAACAGAAATTTTGATGTGTATACCGGGCAGGAATTTGCGCAGCTAAAAAGAGAAGCCGATAGAGCGGTTAACAAAAACATTTATCGTTCGGATGCGCTTATATTCAGTGCAGACGAGCTAGCTGCCATTGCCGAAAACCGGTCTATTGACTGGTCCGACCAACTCCTGAAACCGGCTACCATACAAAATCACGACCTAAGCTTTTCTGCTGGTAATGACAAAACTTCGGTATATGTAAGTGGTAACTACCAGGATATGACAGGTTTAGTGCCCACTACAAATATTAAAAAGGGTACTATCCGTTTAAACGTAGATCAGGTGTTAACTCCCTGGTTAAAAATTGGGTTAAATACGTCTGTACAAAATTCTATATCCAGCGACCCTGGAATAGCCGGTATTGTTCGCCAGATCGTAACAGCATCGCCTTTGGGAAATATCTATAATGCAGATGGTTCTCTCAATGTACGCCCGGGTGGCAACCAGGAAAGTTTTAATCCGCTCCTTAACCTGAACGAAACAAAAAACAGGGTAGGAAGCCGCAACGACCTCGTAAACATCGTTGTGGATATAAGCCCCATTAAAAACTTTAATAACAGGATCAACGCCAGCCGCAGGTCGTGGAATTTTAAAGAAACCAACTATAATACGAAATTATCAGAAAGTGGCGTAGCTAACGGCTTTGCTAATGGTAGCATTTTCTTCCAGGACAACGTCGAGTGGCTGGTGGAGAACATCATGAGTTACAAAGCCAAATTTGGCGATCATAACCTCAATCTCACAGCTGTAGGAAGTTTAAGCCAACAGGATTATAACAACTTTAGAAATGCCGCTTCTAAAATATCAAACGACATACTGGGTATTTATGGTTTGGAGTCTGCTATGATTAATGCGCCCACTATTGGCGGTACTTCACGCCGGTTGGTAGCTGGTATTGGCCGGGTTATTTACGATTACGCTTCAAAATACTCAGCGCAGGTAACTTTTACCGCCAACGGTTCGACCGTTTTTGGCTCCGCGAATAAGTGGGGTTATTTTCCTGCCTTAGCAGTGGGTTGGAATGTGGCGAAAGAGAAGTTTATGAGTAATATTAAAGTCATTAACATATTGAAATTAAGAGCAAGCTATGGTCAGTCGGGCAACGAGGCCCGGGACCCTTACCGTAGTTTAAGTCTTGCAAACCAAAACGACTATTTGTTTGGTATTGACAGAATTTCAGGCTACGCACCAAGTAACAGATTGGCGAATCCCAAATTTAAATGGGAAACTACTACTACTGCCAACTTAGCGGCAGACTTTGGCTTGTTTAAAAATCGTATTTCGGGTACGGTGGAAGTGTACGATAGAAGAACAACTGACCTGGTTATTGACCGCAGGATAAATGCATCGACTGGTTATGAGATTCAAGTATCCAACATTGGCGAAGTGCAAAACAAAGGCCTTGAAATACAACTGGATGCTGTACCCGTAGAAACAAAAAATCTTAGGGTAACAACAGGTATTATTTTCACTAAGAACACCAACACAGTAAATAAGCTGTATGGCGATGCTAATGGTGATGGAATAGAAGACGATGACATAGCCAGCAACTTGTTTATTGGTCAGTCTATACAAGTTTTCAGGCAGCCCAAATACCTTGGTGTATGGCAGTCTGCTGAGGTTTACCCGAATTCTACTTTTAACCCAACAACCGGCCGTTGGGAAATTGGTGGCCAACAGGCTCCTGTGGCGTTAGATAAAAACGGCTTGCCCCTCATAGATCCTTTTACACTTAGAACGCCAGTACCAGGTTCGGTTAAATTAGAAGACAAAAATGCCGATGGTAAAATTAATGCCGATGATAATTACATCACATCTCAAAACCCTGATTGGGTGGGCTCGTTTAACCTGGGTGTAACGTATAAATCGTTCGATTTCTCAATGGATATCTATACAGTTCAGGGCATTATAAGAAATAATCAATTTTTGTATGATTATACTGCAGGCGGCGATTTAAGGGGTAACAGAAACGGTATAAAAGTGGATTACTGGACACCAGAAAACCCATCTAATACCTATCCACAGCCCAATGCAGGCACATCGCCTCCCGGTATGGTTAACCTGGGCTTACAAGATGCCTCTTTTTGGAGATTGCAGAACGTTACGGTAGGCTATAGCTTCCCTACCAAATGGCTCTCCAGAATAAAACTTACCAACCTTAGGATTTATGCAACGGGACAAAACCTGTTTACGATAACTGACTACCAGGCATATAGTCCTGAGCAGGATTTGTACGCTTACCCAATGACCCGCAATTTCATTTTCGGATTGAAACTTGGCCTGTAAGTGAACAGGTATATAACTGCGTCTCATACAAATTACTCAAAAAAAACAAATGAAAAAGATACATAATTTACTGATAGTTGCTCTGACTATATCACTATTCGGAACCTCTTGCAAAAAATGGCTGGTGGAGAACAATTTCCAGGATATTGAAGCCGCTGTTATTTATAAAGATGAAGCTGGGCTCACCGTTGGTCTCGGTGGATTGTATAACCTGCAACGTGCTTACGAAAGGGTAAGCGATGCAAGTGGACTAACACAAAATAACCTTTGGGTATATTGTGCTGATGACCTGGGCTGCACCCGCACCTTTAATGATGCCCAGATTTATAAAACCGCCATGACACCATTAGGCTTTCCCCGTGGAAAATGGAGTTCTGGTTATCAACTCATTGACAGGGCCAGTGCAGTCATTAATGCTGCACCAGGCGTTTCCTTTTCAACTGCTGCTAATAAAACCAGGCTAATTGCAGAAGCTAAAGTTATCAGGGCCATGACCTATTTTAAACTTTGGCAATTGTTTGATAATATTCTTATTGATACCATCCCGACGACTGTTGAAAATGCATTTGATGCTATCAAGTATGCTCCGGCCACTAAGACGGAAGTATTAAACTTAATAAATGCCGATTTAGATTACGCCATTGCTAATTTGTCTTATGTAGCCAAGGCAGGCCAGGTTAATTTAGGTTTGGCCCGGCACATTCGTGCCCAGGTAGCCTCATGGCAGGGCGACTGGACCACAATGGCTGCACAATGCGATGCTATCATCAATAATGGTGGTTACAGTTTGCAGCCAATAGATAAAGTTTTTGGCGCAGATGTAAACCATAAGGAAACATTGTATGCTTACCAATACGATGAAGTAACCGGTGGCACCGATGCCCTGGCCGGTGGCAGCCAGCATATACTTTCGGCTGTATTTACTGCCCGTTACTACGAAATGCCAGGTGGCTACATGATTGAAGATAATAACTGGGGTGGCAATTCGTTTGCCTGGACAACTCCAAATAACTATTTAAAAAGTTTGATGAGCTGGGACCCTGTAACAGGTCTTTCTCCAGACATGCGTTTTTCCAACTATTTCTACCCCGACACCGTAATTGGTAACAAAATTGGTACTGCTTATTACCAAAAAAAGCTGCCCAGAACTTCATACCCCGATAATTACCGCCAATACCACTGGAGTGTGAAAAAATATCAGGATTTTACAAAGCCCGATGGGCGTGCTGGCAGCTTTAAAGATGTAATAGCTTACCGGCTTGCAGAAACACTGTTAATGGGTGCCGAAGCACATTGGAGAATGACCAATAATGCAGCTAACCCTACAGCTCTTAGCTATATCAATATGGTACGGACAAGGGCTGGCGTACCTAATCTTACTTCAATTGACCAAAAAGCAATCCTGGATGAATCGGCTCGTGAATTAGCTTTCGAAGGTGGCCGCTGGTTCCTGCTCAAAAGGATGGGTGTACTCATTTCACAGGTGAACCTGTACCATACGTTTGGCAGCGCAAAAACAAATGAGGCGGTATTCCCAATGCAGGCTTTCCATGTTCGCTGGCCAATACCACAGGATCAGATTGATTTGATGGCGCCCAATTTTCCACAGAATACAGGGTATTAAAAAATGTCAGAAGACCCACGTACAATCAATACTTATTATATAATAGCAGGTATGTAATATACCATAAAAATAGGTTCGCATAGCAGCAATCAGGGTTTCATTAAAGCGTAAGAGTGATTCGTCACTTTTACGCCTTTGAAACCCAACTTGTAAAAACCAGCGGAGTAAAATGATGTTGAGAAAAATAGCAATGTATTGTGTAGTGCTGATAACGCCCTCCCGCCTTTTGGCGCAAGCACCACTACCGGTTTATAAGAATAAAAAGGCAACCCTGGAAAACCGGGTGGAAGACTTACTGAAACGCATGACACTGGAAGAAAAAATTTTGCAAACCAACCAGTGGACCTATGGTAAAAATGCCAATGCCAATAATATTGAAGCCAGTAAAAAAGCTGTTCGCCCCGAGATTGGTTCATTGATCTATCGCAGTATTAACCCGGTTTACCGCAACGAAATAATGCGCAAAGCCATGGAAGAATCCCGGCTGGGCATTCCCATCCTCATGGGTTTTGATGTAATCCATGGTTACCGCACCGTATATCCCATCCCTTTGGCACAGGCTTGTTCGTGGAACGCAGACCTTGCGTCGCAGGCTTGTGCGGTAGCTGCAAAAGAATCAAGGTTATCTGGTGTAGACTGGACCTTCTCCCCCATGATAGATGTGGCCCGGGATGCAAGGTGGGGCCGGGTGGCCGAAGGCTATGGCGAGGACCCGTATGTAAACGCCATATTCTCTGTTGCCTCCGTAAAAGGCTACCAGGGTAAAAACCTCTCCGATTCCTTTTCTATAGCCGCCTGTTTAAAACACTATATCGGCTATAGCCTGTCCGAAGGTGGCAGGGACTACCGATACGCCGATGTATCCGCACAAACCATGTGGGAAACCTTTATGCCGCCTTACGAGGCTGGCGTTAAAGCCGGGGCTGCTACCTTAATGAGCGCCTTTAACGATATCAGTGGTGTTCCGGCATCGGCCAATACCTATACCCTCACAGAAATTTTAAAACAACGCTGGAAACATGACGGCTTTGTTGTTTCTGACTGGGGTTCTATTGAAAATTTAATACCACAGGGTTTTGCCAAAGACAGGAAAGATGCCGCATTAAAATCTTTTATGTCGGGTGTAGAAATGGACATGGTAGATAATGTGTATGTAGAAAACCTGCAACAACTGGTGAAGGAAAAGAAAATACCACTCAGTAGTATTGACGAAGCCGTACGCAGGATTCTGAGAATCAAATTCAGGCTGGGATTGTTTGATCAACCCTATGTGGTGGAGTTGCCAGAAAAGGATCGTTACTACCAGCCGGCAAGTATGGCGGTGGCAGAAAAGCTTGCCGAAGAATCGATGGTGTTGCTGAAAAACAACAACCAGGTATTGCCATTGTCGAAAGAAATCAGGCAAATTGCGTTAATAGGCCCGATGGTAAAAGATAGCATCAACCTGATGGGCTCCTGGGAAGGACAGGGCGTTACTTCGGCGGTAGAAACCCTTTTCCAGGGTTTTGCAAAGGAGTTTGCCAACAAGGCCACCCTGAACTATGCAAAGGGTTGTGATTTTGAAGGTACCAACGAAACAGGATTTGATGAAGCCATTGCGATGGCCACAAAATCGGAGGTGGTGATCGTATGCATGGGCGAAATGAAAAAATGGAGTGGTGAAAATGCCACCCGTTCCACCATTGCCCTCCCCCCAATACAGGAGCGCCTGGTAAGTGCATTAAAAAAAACCGGCAAACCCATCATCCTTATTTTATCAAATGGGCGCCCTATAGAACTCGGAAATTTAGATAACCTGTCGGATGCCATGCTGGAGATCTGGCAACCCGGTATTGCCGGCGGAACACCGGCAGCAGGCATCATCTCCGGCAGGCTGAACCCCTCTGGAAAACTGGCGATTACCTTTCCATTAACCACTGGCCAAATACCCACCTATTATAACATGCGGCAATCTGCCCGCCCCAAACTAGGTGGTTACCAGGATATTGCTACCGAACCAAAATATTGGTTTGGCCACGGCCTTAGCTATACCAGTTTCACTTATGGCAAAGTGACACTCTCCGACACCATTATCAAAAAAAATAAAAAATTAATAGCCCAGGTACAGGTAACCAATGCTGGCATACGCGACGGCAAGGAAACCGCACTCTGGTTTATTGCCGACCCGGTAGCCTCCATTACCCGCCCCTTGAAAGAATTGAAATATTTTGAAAAACTTTCATTGAAGGCAGGTGAACAAAAGACTTTCAAATTTGAGATTGACCCGATGCGTGACCTTAGTTTCCCGGATGCTAACGGTTTGCGGCGGCTGGAAAGCGGTGACTTTTACCTGGTGATCAATAATCAAAAGCTGAAGTTTGAACTGGTTGACTAAATGCAGCATACCGGCATTTTAAAATCCATTACATAAAAAAACATTGCTCCATGCCCAATGCAGAAATAACCATCACCATCAACAAATTATTTGAAGCCATCGAAAGGCTGATCCCGGTATACATGAACGACCCCGCAGACAAGTGCATTTCGAATGGAAATTTAGCGGCCTGTATTATAGACCAGCATGGCGTAGTTCATGGAAAAATGTTTGGAACCGATATGCCGAGGCTACGGCAATCCTATAAGGTTGCCTGGACCAAGGCCAGCCAGGTATTGCTTACCGGGGTAAAAACCGGTGAATACGAAAAAATGGTGTTTAATAAAGAAGTAGATGAAAATGCCAATGGTATCGAAGCGCCTGACTTAATTGGCTGGGAAGGTGGTCAGCCGCTGGTAATGAAGAATGGCACCCGGTTCTCCGTAGGCTTTAGTGGCTTTAGGGGCATCACCGACCTGGAAATAATGGTTCGGGCCATGGATAGTATAGATCAGACTTCTTAAATGCATTAATAAAATAATAATAGATGACATATATAGCTAACGAGCAACGGTATGACACAATGGAATACCGCAGGTGCGGAAACAGCGGATTAAAACTTCCCGCCGTTTCATTGGGACTTTGGCACAACTTTGGGCATATTGATAACTATGAAAATGCCCGGGGCATTTTACGTGTGGCGTTTGACAATGGTATAACCCATTTCGACCTGGCGAATAACTACGGTCCGCCTGCAGGTTCGGCAGAAGAAAACTTTGGCAAACTATTTAAAGAAGATTTTATCCCCTACCGGGATGAACTCATTATCTCCAGCAAAGCGGGCTGGGGCATGTGGCCGGGGCCCTACGGCGACTGGGGTTCTAAAAAATACCTCGTAGCCAGTCTCGATCAAAGTCTAAAAAGAATGGGACTTGAATACGTGGATATTTTCTACCACCATCGCCCCGATCCGGCAACGCCCCTGGAAGAAACAATGGCCACCCTTGATTTAATGGTGCGGCAGGGCAAAGCTTTATATGTTGGCATATCGAGCTATCAACCTAAAGAAGCGGAGAAAGCCATTGCAATTTTAAAAGAACTAGGTACACCCTGCCTCATTCACCAGCCTAAATACTCCATGTTAGACCGGTGGGTAGAAGATGGTTTACTGGATGTATTGGAAGAAAACAAAGTGGGTTGCATCTCCTTCTCCCCTCTTGCACAGGGCCTGCTTTCCAATAAATACCTGAAAGGGATTCCCGAAGGGTCGCGGGCAACCAGCCATCGCGGAAATGGAGCGATCGAAGAAGGTGAAGTATCACCGGAGAAAATTATGAAGGTTCAACAGCTCAACATCCTGGCCGAACAACGGGGACAAAATCTGGCCCAGATGGCGCTGGCGTGGATATTAAAAGACCAGCGTATCACCTCTGTATTAATTGGCGTAAGCAAACCGGCACAGGTGTTAGATTCCATCAAATGCATAGAGAACTATTCATTTACGGCCGACGAACTCACTGCTATCGATAATATTCTGTCGTAATATTTTAAGCATTTGCCGGCACTGGTTTTATCGTGGCAAATGATTCCCCGATTTTTTTTTTCAACAAACAACCTGAACAATAAGTAGAAAATGAACAGACGGTCCCTTTATACCATCGTAGTAACTACAGTAACGATGATGCATACAACCTGTGAAAAATTATCTGCACAAGTAAAACCCATGCCCGCTGGTACCACTGAAAACTACCACCAGGTTCAGGCACGGGCCAATGCACTCAGCACCAAATGGGGCACCTACACTGCAAAAACAATTGACCGGCTACCGGGCTTTTCATATACACAAGATCCGGCTACGACTGATTATGGCGGCTGGAAAATAAATCAAACCAGGGCAACAGGATATTTCAGGGTAGAAAAACAACAGGATCGGTGGTGGATTGTAGATCCCGAAGGATACCCATTTATTCACAGGGGTGTAGCGGTGTTTCGGGCAGGCGCATCGGCGTTACAAAAAACAGCCCTCGCCGAAAAATATGGCAGCGAACAAAACTGGCTGGCACAGGAAAGTAGTTTATTAAAAGACAATGGCTTTAATGGCACAGGCGCCTGGAGCAATGTGGACCTGCTGCGAACAGCAGCCAAGCCTTTGGTGTACACCGTTATCGTAAGCCCAATGGGCGCTTTTAAAGGAAAAGATGTAAAAAAATACCCGGGTGGTGTGTACCCCGAAGGTTCCTTCGGCTGGCAGGGATACCGGTACGACCTGGCCATGGTTTTTGATCCTGAATTTGATGACTTTGTTGAACGAGCCATCGCCCCGATTGCCAAATATGCCTCCGATAAAAACCTCTTGGGTTATTTTACCGACAATGAACTACCATGGAAAAATGATGCCCTCGACCGGCACCTGAAATTTTTAGCACCCACCGAGCCGGGCTATATTGCTGCAAAAGCCTGGCTGGATGCCCGTAAAGGATCTACGGCTTCGTTAGCTGATGTAACAGACGCTGACAGGCTTGCTTTTACGGGTTTCTATTTTGAAACCTATATAAAAAAGGTAGCTGCTGCGGTTCGAAAATATGATCCAAACCACCTGTACCTGGGTTGCCGGTTTAACCAGGAAAAAGAAGAGTTAAGCAACCCCGAAATATTTAAAGTAGCAGGTAAGTATATGGATATTATCTCCATTAACCATTACCGTAAATGGGAACCGGTACCATCCATCATGCAAAACTGGACCACCTGGTCGGGCAAGCCTTTTATGATCACCGAGTGGTACACTAAGGGCGAAGACAGCAAACTGCCTAACAACTCAGGAGCCGGCTGGAACGTACCCACCCAGGCAGAGCGGGGCTATTTCTATCAAAATTTTACCATTGAGTTATTGAAAAGCAAAGCCTGTGTAGGCTGGCATTGGTTTACCTACCAGGATAACGATCCGCTGGATTTAAAAACAGATCCCTCGAATCGTGACTCCAACAAGGGTATTGTAAATAGCCAGTTTGTGCCTTATGCCCCGCTGCTAAGCAATATGAAGACATTGAATTCGCATGTGTACGAACTCATAAAATACCTCGATAAATAAATTCCATCATCAGACTACAACCAATTTTCTAAAAAGAAGAAAGACCTTAATGACGATGTCAATGAAATTTATAACAGCGCTTTTGGTGGCGGCTGCCTGCACTACCGTCGCAGCGCAAGTACCCGGCGCAAAGCTTGGATCCTTTGAGCGATTCTCCGACATAGGTGCCCCAAAATTTGCCGGAACAGCCAGCTACCACGAGCCATCTCAAACCTATCGCCTTTCTGGCTCGGGTTCCAATATCTGGTTTGGGCAAGACAGCTTTTCTTTCGCCAGCAAAAAAATGACCGGCGATTTTATTCTCCAAACAAAAGTTCGTTTTATTGGTGAGGGACATGAGCCACACCGTAAAATTGGTTTGATGATCAGGAGCAGTTTGGCTACCAATTCACCGGTGATTGTGTGCACCGTTCATGGCGATGGTTTAACAGCCTTTCAATACCGGACCACGGCTGGTGGAACGATGAAGGAAATAAAGCTAACCATTAACGCGCCGGATGTTTTACAACTGGAGAAAAAAGGTAATACTTACATCATGTCGGTAGCACATTTTGGAGAAACTTACCAGCAGCAAAAGCTGGATAGAATTGATCTCGGTAATGAACTCTTCGCCGGCTTGTACATCTGTGCCCATACCAACAAATTTTTTGAAGAAGCCGAATTCAGCAACACCCGCATCTTTAACCCGGCGCCGGATAGTTTGGTACAATACAAAACGTATATCGGCAGTGCCCTTGAATTGATGGATGTGGCCACCGGGCATCGTGAAGTAATTGCCAATAACCCGGGATCTTTCCAGGCACCTAACTGGACACCGGATGGTAAAACACTTATCTACAACCAATCGGGCAAACTCTACAACTTTGACCTGTTAACAAAATCAGTAACCCAACTGCCTACTGACTTTGCTGTTAAAAACAACAACGACCATGTTTTGACCTTTGATGGCAAACAAATGGGCATCAGCAACCAGGGGCCGGAAACAAAAGGCCAATCGGCAGTTTATACATTGCCTGTTACTGGCGGCACACCCAAACTGATTACGGATAAAACACCTTCGTACCTGCACGGCTGGTCGCCGGATAACCAGTTCCTCGTGTACACCGGCGAACGCAATGGTGAACCTGACATCTACAAAATATATAAAGACGGTGGCAAAGAAATCCGGTTAACAACGGCCCCGGGCCTTGACGATGGATCTGAATATTCACCCGACGGCAAATACATCTATTTCAATTCTACCCGAACCGGGAAGATGCAACTCTGGCGGATGGACCCGGATGGTAAAAACCAGACCCAGCTCACGTTTGACGAGATGAATAACTGGTTTCCACATGTATCGCCGGATAATAAGTGGCTGGTATTTATTTCGTTTCCAAAAGAGGTGCCAGCAGACAAGCACCCGTTTTACCAAAGGGTCTATTTGCGCATGATGCCTGTCGGTGGTGGAGATGCAAAAGTTATTGCTTACCTGTATGGTGGCCAGGGAAGTATTAATGTTCCCAGCTGGTCGCCTGATGGCAAAAAAATAGCATTTGTGAGTAACGGCATTTTTTAATACAAAGAAATATAAGATTAAATATGAACACGAAACTGATCATAACAAAGCGGGTGAAAACTGCCGGTCTGTTGATAGCAGCTGCATGGATGTTGGTAGCACTGTCTGCACCAAGCGTAATGGCGCAAAAAAAGAAGAAAAAAGAACTTCCGTTGATCGCTTCTGTAAATGCCTATTCGTTTAGCGACCTGTTGATGGCAAAAGACAGCCGCGACAAACAACAGGTGTACAGCCTCTTTAACCTGTTGGATTGGTGTGCCGACAAAAAAATAAAAGCATTAGACCCAACCGCCTATTTTTTCCCAACCTATCCCGAAGTACCATCAGACGAATACCTGAAAAAATTCAAGGATCGGGCAGCCGAATTGAATATCGTATTAACAGGCACCGGCATCCGGAACGACTTTGCCTCACCCGATTCCAACATACGGGCTACAGGTGTAAAGCTGGCAAAAAAGTGGATCGTGGCAGCTTCAAAAATGGGTGTGCCGGTGCTTCGCTTGTTCTCCGGAGAAATACCAAAAGGCTATGAAAGCAAATGGAAGGAAGTGGCCGACTGGATGATTGTATGTTATAAAGAATGTGCAGCATTTGGTGAGCAATATGGCGTTAAAATTGGCATCCAAAACCACGGCGATATGCTGCAAACTGCGGAGCAATGCATGTACATCATCAACGGGGTTAATTCTAAATGGGCCGGTCTTATTGTAGACACCGGAAATTTTAAAACAGCAGATCCCTACAAAGATGTGGCCGCTGTGGTGCCTTATGCTGTTAACTGGCAAATAAAAGAAAGTGCATTTGGAATAGGCAACGAAGTGCCAACCGACTACAAAAGGCTCATCAAAATAATTAAAGACGGTGGTTACAAAGGTTACCTCCCAATTGAAACATTATTGGTGCGCGGTAAGCCCTATGATCCATTTGCGGCGGTTCCCGGAATGCTCAATGATCTGAGCAAGGCCATCGAAGAAGTGTATAAATAACCGACTTAATGATGACCCAAAAGAAGAACATGAGAGGAATTGAAAAGATGATCCGCACCGGTATCGCAATGCTGCTATTATTAGCCTGCATGAAATTCTGCCTGGCGCAAAAACCGGGTAAGGGCTTTGCATTCGATCAAAATAAGCGTCTTGGTCGTGGTGTAAATATCATCGGCTACGATCCCTTGTGGAAAGACAGTACCAAAGCCAGGATGCAGGCAAAACATTTCAGGTTGATCAAAGAAGCCGGGTTTAGCAATGTTCGCATTGTTGTAGGTCCGTTCAAATTCTCAATGAACGATTCTGCCTATACCATCAAGCCGGAATTTTTCAAAACACTGGATTGGGCTATCAGGGAATCCCTGAAAAATAAGCTGATGGCAATCGTTGATTTTCATGAGCACGGAGCCATGCAAAAAGATCCGCTGGGTACTAAACCTAAGCTGCTGGCCATGTGGAAACAGATCGCAGCACATTGCAAAGACTACTCCAAAGATGTGTTGTTTGAAATTGCCAATGAACCGAATATGAAGGCCGAAACATGGAATAGCATCCATAAAGATGCCTACGAAATACTGCGGGCCTCCAACCCCAAACGCACCATTATTATTGGCACCATCAATGGTAACCAAATCAAGTTTTTACCCGACCTGGTTTTGCCCGAAAACGACCGGAATATCATCGTAGCCATTCACTATTACAGCCCCATACAATTTACGCACCAGGGTGCACCCTGGTCGGCAAAAAACAAAGACCTCAGCGGTATTGAATGGACGCAAACCAAGGCACAGGAAGACTCCATAAAAGCAGATTTTGATATGGCGCAACTATGGTCGGTGCAGCACAACAGACCCCTGACACTTGGCGAATTTGGCGCATACGAAAAAGCGGACATGGCCTCAAGAGTCCGTTGGACCAACTATATAGCCCGTCAGGCTGAAGCGAGGAAATGGAGCTGGAGCTACTGGCAGTTCGATTCGGACTTTATACTCTACGACATGGTTAAAGATGAATGGGTAACCACTATTAAAAATGCCCTGGTACCAGGCACCCCGTAACACTACCTGATGGAAAGAAACGCAGCTACTATACATGCAGGCATACTTGGTTCGGGCTTTGCCGCAAAGTTTCACTATGAAGCCATCAGGCGGGTGTACAGTACTAAAGTAGTTGTAGTGGGTGCGTTTTCAACCAATAGCAGCCGGTTGGATGCGTTTACGGAACCCATCGGAATACGGAGTTTTGAAAACGTGGAGGCATTGATTGCGGCATCGGACGTGGTTCATGTATGCACGCCCCCGTCCACACATGAGGAGTTGGTGATAGCGGTATTGCAACAAGGCAAACACGTGGTGGTGGAAAAACCTTTCACTGGCTATTTTGGCGATGGCTCGGCGTCTTTCAACGGCGACACCTTTAATCGCCAACAAGGGCTGCAGGCTGCAATACTAAGTGCAGAGCGGATGCTACAGGCAGAAAAGCAAAGTGCAGGATCCATTATGTATGCCGAAAACTGGATATATGCACCAGCCATACAAAAGGAACGGGAATTGATTGAAAAAACGGGGGCACAGGTTTTATGGATCCAGGCCCAGCAATCACATTCCGGCTCCCATTCGCCAGATTATGGAAAATGGAGCCGTTCGGGTGGCGGGTCTCTAATGGGCAAGGGCAGCCACCCTTTGGCCACCGCTTTGTACCTGAAACAAGTAGAAGGTCTGGCGGCCAATGGTATAGCCATCCGCCCAAAAACGGTTTCTGCCAGAACACACCAAATTACCAGGATGCCAGGCTTTAAAAACGAAGGGCATCTTCGGGATAGCTACCAGGATGTAGAAGACTATGCCAGCGTACATATCGTTTTTGACGACGGAACGGTGGCTGATATTGTGGCCAGCGAATTATTGCAGGGAGGCGTTAAAAATTATGTAGAAGTACATGCCAACAACCACCGGACCATCTGCCATATCGGGCCCAACAATGCCATGCAAACCTTCAATCCTGTAGAAGAAAATTTCAACGACATATACGTGGTAGAAAAAACAAGTACCAAACAAGGCTGGTCTTTTATATCACCGGATGAGGCATGGTTCAACGGCTACCAGCATGAAATGGAAGCCTTTTACCGCACCGCGGCATTTGGCCAAAAAATAGAGAGTAACAGCCAGATGGCTGCCGATACCATTGCCACGATTTATACCGCCTACCAATCTGCCGAAAGCCAGGGCATGGCAATGCCGGTTACCCTTATCAAACATTAATTTATTTTACCAATAATAAATACCTAAATGCCGGAAAGCCCCATACCCATAACAGTAAAAGTCAACAAAGGGCAAGCGGCTTACAGTACACCAGCGCCGGTATCAAAATACAGGTGGGTTATTCTTTCCCTGGTTTTCTTTGCTACCACCATCAATTATCTCGACCGCCAGGTGATCAGCCTTTTAAAAGACGACTACCTGGCGCCTTTATTTGGTTGGAATGAAACCGACTACGCCAATATTGTCATCGCATTCCAGGTAACTTACGCCCTCGGTATGGTGGGTGCTGGCTTTGTAATTGATCGCATCGGCACCAAACTGGGTTATGCACTGTCGCTGGTGGTTTGGAGCCTGGCTGCCATCGGGCATGCCTTTGCTAATTCTACTTTTGGATTTGCCGTAGCCCGTGGCTTCCTGGGATTCAGCGAAGCTGGTAATTTCCCCGCCGCAATTAAAACAGTGGCCGAATGGTTTCCCAAAAAAGAACGGGCATTGGCAGCGGGCATTTTCAATTCGGGTACCAACGTAGGTGCCATACTGGCGCCGCTTTCCGTACCCATTATCGCTGTAAGTATGGGATGGGAATGGGCATTTATCATCACCGGTGCTATTGGGCTTGTGTGGTTGCTATTTTGGTGGTTACATTATGAAAATCCTAAAAAACACAAAAAGGTATCCGCCGCAGAAATGGCTTATATCCTAAGCGACAACGAGGATGACGAATCAACGGCGTCTGCTGCGACCACAACGAAATTGCGATGGATCACCTTACTAAGCTTTCGCCAAACCTGGGCTTTTGCCCTGTTGAAATTCTTCACCGATCCGGTCTGGTGGTTTATCCTGTTTTGGTTGCCATCCTTTTTGAATAAACAATACGGCATGACCAAAACCGAACTGGCATTTCCAATTGCTGTCGTGTATACGGTGGCTATGTTCGGAAGCATTGGCGGTGGATGGCTTTCCGGTTATTTTATCACTCGTGGATGGCCCATTTACAAAGCCCGCAGAACGGCACTACTCATTTTTGCCTTATGCGCATTACCGATGCTAGCGGCTCAATGGCTGGGCTCCTATAACTATTGGTACGCTGTCATCATTATTGGTGTTGCGGCATCGGCACACCAGGCATGGTCGGCCAATATTTTCACTACAGTGTCGGACATGTTTCCTAAAAAAGCAGTGGCTTCCGTGGTGGGCATTGGCGGAATGATTGGCGCCATCGGGGGCATCTTAATTGCAAGAACTGCAGGGCTGCTATTGGATCATTATAAAGCATTGGGCAGTATTGAAACCGGGTACTACGTCATGTTTATTATTTGTGCCCTGGCATACATTATAGCATGGAGTTTATTCAGCTTACTGGTACCAAAGATGCCAAAGGTGAACATATAAGTTACCCGCCTATCAAATGGCGGATATTTTAAAACGGAAGTAATAAGACAATGTAGATAATACAAAAAGGTGATCACATGAAAACAACAGCGCAATTACTCGCATCTTCCTTAGCAATATTATTGCTGTGCAACGCTGTATATGCGCAGGCCCAAACGAACCCATCAACACCTATCCGGCCGGGCAACCCACAATGGCCACGGGCCTGGGTAAGCTATAACAACTGGGAAGGGAACAGTGCGATTGATTCAATGGAAAGAGACTTTAAAGATCTTAAAGCGCATGGTGTTGGCCTTGTTTCAATGAATGCCAGAACGGTAGCCGATGCAAAGCTGAAACTGGCCTTGGCCAGGAAACAGGGCATGAAATACCATATGCAGCTCAACAAAATGAACGAGCGGAAAGACCTGATGGCAGAGATGGGACTTACTGCCGTAGATGCATTAATGATTGGCGGAATATATAAAGGAAAAGCCGTCGACCGTTTCCTGTTTGCATTTGCGGCCGGCAAACATTCCATCATCGTTGAACCGCCGGTATACAACGCACAATTCGCTTATCGGTCGAGAAAGGACACTACCATTGCCTATGAAAACCGGGAACAAAGAGGCCATTATTTCCCGGATATCCCTGCACCGGTTAAAGCAGAAATCGTTGTTCCATTGAAATTGTTTGATGGCAAGCAACACCTCGCCATTATACCAGCAACCATTGAATCCATACCTGGTGATACCATATTGGAAAATGAAAGTGTGACGGCAGATATGCGCAGTGCCAATGAAATAAAAAACCGAACGCTCTATAAAATTTCCTTCGATCTCACCGGCCTGGAGACAGCCATACTGGATAAAGTTGGCGTGGCAGTTTACTGGCCTTACCATGGTTCTGATAAATGGTATGTTTTTGGACATGGCACCGTAAGTACCGCGGCGCCCACCACATTAGAAGCGACCCGCAGGGATGTGCAGCAACAGTTTAGCAAATGGACAGAAGCAAACGGCGGCACTTTCCCAACCGATGTGGTAATTGCATCGAGGATGGGTGATGAACATTTCGGCATCACCAGTCATTTATATGAACCCAACAAAACAGTCAACTTTCCTTTATGGGATTATAGTGCGCCGGCCATCCAAACATTTCTAAAAAATGCCGGAAGCAATGTACACTACCCACGCACCTGGGGCTATCCGGAAGTGTATGGCACCAACGCCTACGCCTGGTGGATGTACACCTTGCACCAAAATACCGCGGGCTTTATTAAAGCGACTGTTGACGAAGCCGAACGACTGGCACCCGGCATCCTGCTGTTTAGAAATACCACCCGGGCAGGAATTTTTTCTTTGGCAAATGACCACGATGGCAGCGGGCCGGAACTACTTACACAACAAATGAAGGTGGTGCACCTGGACCCCTACCCTGTTGGCGGAGCCTGGTGGGGTGGTTCTGGTTATCGGGACGATATTCTCCGCGATATGGCCTATTACTCAGGGCTTGCAAGGCGTTACAACCGCTTACTGATCCCATGGATGCAGGCGCATATTTATGGCGGCCCCACAGGCTTACAACATGTAACCCCCGAGCAGGTAAAACGTATGGGGGACGAACAATATGCCATGGGCGTAGATGCCGTTATGTGGCTGGGCTATGGCCCCTCGCAAAACTCCACCTTTCCAAAAACACGGCCAGAAAGCTGGGAAGCAGCCTGCAAATTTCACCAACAATTGATCAAAACCCCGCCGCCAAAACCAGTTGTAAAACTGGCAGTGTTGCGTTCGTACAAAGCCTGGTCGCTTACCAGCTATACCGATAGCAGCATACTAAACCCGCAAGACTGGCTGCTGCAGCAATGGCTGGAAGTATGGTCGGTACAGAACAAACAGCCTTACGACGTTTTTGAAATCCCCCCTGCCCTCACACCTGCAAAACGGAAAGAAATGGAAACAGAGCTTAAAAAATATGATCATATTATTTCCACCGAGGCATGGAATCAAGCTTGGCTCATTGGAGACAACACAGTTGGCAACGCAGTAAAGCCAACGGAAGCGATCCGCTACCAACAGCAATTTGAAAAGGAAATACGTCAGAAGGGCTGGCTGAAATAAATGCATATCAAGCAACATTTGAAAGGCCGGATTTATACTTAGAAACCACCAAAAATTACATCTAATTCATCACAAGACGTTCCATGGCAGTTTTATCAAAACATACTTTATACCTGTTCCTGTTTGCTTCGTTGGGTGCAAACGCACAAAAAATCAGCCCGCAATTAGTAGGCACAAATTTATGGTTTACCAACCCCAGCGATAGTGTTTGGAAACTCACAGAAAATTGTGGTGTACAAACGATTAGAATTGGTGGTCATGCTTACGATAAAAAACTACCATCCAACGAAACATTGGTAAGCTGGGTTAAGAAAATCCAATCTATTGGTGCCGAACCAATCATGCAGGTCTCGCAATACAAATCTGCAGAAACAGCTGCTGATTTGGTTCGTTTTTTCAACATTGACAAACATGAAGGCATTGCGCCAATAAAGTATTGGAACATTGGTAACGAGCCATGGCTACAAGCTAATAAGCCTGATGTTAAAACTTTTGCAGCTGCAGTGGAAGGATATTTTAAACCCATTGCAGCAGCTATGAAATTGGTTGATTCTACCATTAAAATTTATGGGCCTGATGAGTGTGATTATATGGATTATTACAATGACCTCTTTGGTGGTAAAAATGACATCACAGGAAATATTCCTGGCCATACTTATTACTACTGCGATGGCTTGGTGGCACACCGTTACCCCCAGGGCAATGGCGACCCTGCAGTGGAAGGCGCCAATGATATGCTGAAGCGTATTATTAAATCCAAAGTAAAAGTGGATGCAGTAAATGCGTTGCACCACCGTACTGGCGATAATGCTGTGATTTGGGGGCTTGGTGAATACAACTCAAAAAGCGGTGGAGAAGTACATACCTGGGGCAATGGACAAATGTTTGGATCAGTGCTTGGCTATTCTATGCAATATGGTGCAAAGTATGTAGCCAGTTGGAGCATGTTTGAACATGGCGGCGATCGCAAAGGCTCTGATTTCAGTTTTATTGATGGAAAACAAATGGCACCAAGGGCGTCTAACTGGCACATGCAATTTGTAGCAAAATATTTTAAGGGTTTATTTCTGAAGGGAACCACCCAGGACAGTGCTTTTCAGGTTTATGGTGCTAACGATGGCAAGCAAATAAGTGTAATGATTATGAACACGGGTTTCGGCGACGCCAAACCTTATACACTTTACCTAAAAGATAGAAACGATACCATACCAACGCTCAACATTTTTATCGACGCAAAACAGCGTGGTGTTTATCAGGATGTAATTGCACCACGAACTACGCAAGTCCTGATTTTTAAAGGCAAATCTGTTACTAAAATAAATTATAGCAGCACCGACTTTGATAACCAATTGCCGCCTGTTTACACTCAAGCTTCCAAATCTTTTAAGGCAAAAAAATGAAACAACGATTAGCTACTTATTTATCAACTTTAATTGCATTAGCATTTGCTGGCAATGTTTATGCACAATCTGTCGGTGCCGATAATCACCTGGAAAAAAGACTCAATTCTCTACTTGCTAAAATGAGCATGCAGGAAAAAATTGAGCAGCTCTATTATCAAACTGATGGCAACAAACTTTTGGGCATTCCTCAGTTTACAGGCAGCGATGGCCCTCATGGCATTGGCAATAAAGCGAAGGGATTTTCATCCTTTCCTGTAACTATTGCAATGGCAGCCACATGGGATCCTATGTTAATTGCAAAAGTTGGCCGTGGCATCGCATTAGAGCAAGCTGCACGAGGAAGGGACAGGATTGCAGGCCCTACATTGGATTTATTGATTGACCCAAGAATAGGCCGTGCTGCTGAAACCATTGGCGAAGACCCATTTTTAGGTGGCCGTATTTCTGCGGCTTTTATTGCTGGTCAAAATACGACTTCAGTATTTGGAACCATCAAACATTACAACTTAAATACGTACGAAATAAACAGGCGAACTAATAACTACTTAAGCGATGAAAGAAGCCTGGTTGAGTTTTGGGGATACCATTGGAAAAGAGCCATTCAACAGGGTGGTGCTATCTCCGTAATGTGTGCATACAACTGGATCAATGGCGATAAATGTGCCGAAAATAAATACCTCATCAAAACATTGTTAAGAGACCATTGGGGCTTTAATTATTACACCATGAGCGATTGGGGCGGCTTTAAAGAAACGGGCAAAGCCTTGAATGCCGAACTTGATTTTTGCGAAGGCAACGACCTCTACATTAAAGAATTACCCAAAGGTGTTGTGGATGGAACATTTGATAGCAGTTTGATAAACCGGGCTGTAAAGAATGTATTGCGTACCAAAATTGTTTCAGGCATGATGGATGGAGTACCTGTAATTCCAGCATCTATTATTAATAGTAAACAACAAAGAGAACTGGTGTATGAAAGTGGCCTCAGAGGCCTGGTATTGTTGAAGAATGCAGAAAATATTCTACCACTGAATAAAGAAAAGATCAGATCAGTTGCATTGATTGGCCCTAACGCTGCTGTATTGCCTTTGGATGGAAACAGTAGCTCAAAAGTGATTCCTACTTATCGCATAACTGTGGAAGATGGAATCAAGAAAATGATTGGTGCTGATAAAATAAAATATGAAAAAGGCTGTAACATCAACGATAAAGACCAATCGCAATTTGCCGCGGCAATTGAAGCTGCAAAAAATGCTGAGTATGTAATTTTTGTAGGAGGATTAGATAGTACGGTGGAAGGCGAAGGCTATTTTATAGATAAAGAAGCGGATGAAAAAGGTGGTGGTGCCGTTGCAAGGCCAGACAGGCCCACCCAAAATGTTTTGCTATCGGGCATGCAAAACGAATTGATAAATGCCATCGCAAAAGTGAACCCTAATATCGTGTTGGTAGTTATTTCCGGCGGCACTTGCAGCGTTACGCCAGTCATTAAAAATATTAAAGGTTTGCTCTACGCTTTTTATCCGGGGCAGGAAGGTGGACGAGCCATTGCTGATGTATTGTTTGGCAATTATAACCCTTCTGGCAAGCTGCCCGCAACCATTCCGAAAGATGATAGCCAGATTTTTCCAATCAGTGCCGATTTTAGAAATCTTGTTACAAAAGGCGTGGGTTATCGCTGGTTCGATGCTCAAAATGTAACCCCGGAATTTGCATTTGGCTCCGGCTTAAGTTACACCAGTTTCAGTTATTCTAATATCAAAATCAACAAGCAAAATGCCGCTGTTGGTGACTTGATAAAAGTATCCTTCGATTTAAAAAACACAGGCAATAAGCCTGGTGAAGAAGTAGCACAATTGTATTTATCTACTGGCAAAATTTTACCCAATATTTTAATGCCCAAAAAGCAACTGCGCGGTTTTGAAAAAGTGATGTTGAAAGCTGGCGAAACGAAAACCATCACTTTTCAATTAACACCAGAAGAGCTGTACCTCTACAACGAAGCCACGAAATCTTACCAGGTACCGGAAGGACAATTCATGGTACATATTGGTGGTGCTTCTGATAAGTTACCATTAACGGCGCCATTCAGCTTAACCAAAGGCGTAGCTAAAGCTGATTTATCTGTAACTAATATTCGTACCATGCCAGCCTTTCCAAAAGCAGGTGAGCCTGTTGTATTTATGGCTTCCATCATCAACAACGGTACAGCCGCTATAAAAAAAGGCGATAGCTATAAAGTTCATTTTTATGTAAATGGAAAAGAAGTAGCTGCTGCGTATACTGCATCATCATCAATACCTGTTGGTGGCATGGAACTAGCAGTGGCAAAGGGGTTGCCAGGAAAAGAATGGATGGCAGCAAATGGAACATTCAGTATAAAAGCAACTGTTGAAATTACTGAAGCAAAAGATTTAAACAAACAAAACAATACTTGCGAAGGCCAATTGATAGTGCCTAACGGAAAAGTAATTCCAACGGAATTTGTAACAATGGCCAATCAATAAATGTATAAAACAGTCGCCATATTTTTCTTGTTCTGCGCTTCAAAAATCTTTGGACAGGAAGCCTATATCCATACCGTAAATGGAAAAATAAAGACTGCTGATTTGGGTTTTTCTTTAACGCACGAACATATCATGTCAAACTTTGGTGCTGAACCGGGTTTGGTTTCTAATTACGATACAGCCAAATTATTCCAGCAAGTATTTCCATATTTAAGAAAGGTAAAGCTGCAAGGCATTCATACCATTTTTGATTGCACGGCTGCCTATTTTGGAAGAAATGTGCAATTGCTTAAAACCATTTCAGATTCAACAGGAGTAAACATTGTAACCAACACCGGCTTTTATGGTGCAAGCAATGATAAGTACGTACCAGAATTTGCAAAAGCTGCCACAGCAGAGGCTATAGCGGCCATTTGGATAAATGAATTTGATAGTGGAATTGATAAAACAACCATTAAACCCGGCTTTATAAAACTGGCTTTTGATAATGGCCATCCTTCTGATATGGACTTAAAATTGTTTACAGCTGGTGTATTAACCTATAAAAAAACAGGCTTAACATTAGTAGTGCATACTGGTAATAATATAGAGGCCATCAATGAAATGATGCACATTCTGATTGAACAAAATGTTCAACCAAATGCCGTGGTATGGGCACATGCAAACAAAGTTGAAAGCCTTGAAGTATTGACGAATACAGCATTACAGGGTGTTTGGATTTCGTTGGATGGAGTGAAAGAATCAAGCGTTGATGATTATGTAAAGCAGCTTCAGTTTTTCAAATCGAACAATTTGTTACATAAAATATTGCTGTCGCATGATGGTAATTCGTTTCCAGGAGGTGGGCCGGTCAGGCAATACGATGCCATCGTTGCGTTCCTGATTCCTGCATTAAAAACTAACGGATTTACAGATGCTGACATTCATCAACTGATGATCCAAAATCCCAAAAAAGCATTTGCATTACAAACAAAAACAACAAAGAAAAATTGAATTGATGTTTAGAGCCAGGAAACATACAAACCCTTTTATGGCGTTGCTAACTGTGTTGAATTTGGTGCTTCTTTCTGTGTCGGGATTCTCTCAAAACACAGCACCAGCTTATAAAAGAAAGGAATTACCCATTGAGCAGCGTGTAAACGATTTGCTCAAACGAATGAGCCTTGAAGACAAATGTCGCCAGTTAGATGTGTGGCATCCAAAAATGAATCTAAGCAAGCCTGATACATTGCAAAAAGCCATTAATGATCTAGGTGATACCGTCAAAAATGGTGTCGGCTTTTTACAGTTCCAGGTAGAAATGCCCATGGCCGGTTATCTTGGCCGGTTCAATGCCATTCAAAAATACTTTGTAGAAAAAACAAGACTTGGTATTCCTGCTATCTCCAATGGCGAAGGTTGCCATGGCTTTGTAGGCAACGATACTAAATCAACCGTTTTTCCTGTATCGCCAGCATTGGGTAGCAGTTGGGATACAACTTTGATTGAAAACGTATTTGCAGCAGTGGCTAAGGAAATGCGTAGCTATGGTATTTCTCATGCTGCAACGCCGGTAATTGATTTATTGCGAGACCCACGTTTTGGGCGCTCAGAAGAATTTTTGGGCGAAGATCCTTACCATGTTGGCATGATGGGTGTAGGTGCCATATTTGGCTTGCAGGGCCGTTCATCTTTTATTGATGGCAATCATTTAATTGCTTGTGCCAAGCACTTTTCAGGACATGGCCAACCAGAAGGTGGTACCAATTTGGCCCCGAGTAATTTATCAGAAAGGGTACTTCGTGAAATCCATTTTTATCCTTTTGAAATGGCCGTAAAAAAAGCCAATGTCCGTACCGTAATGGCTTCATACAATGAGATAGATGGCATTCCTAATCATGCCAATAAATGGTTGCTGACAGATGTGTTGCGTGGTGAATGGAACTTCAATGGATACGTAATTTCTGATTATGATGCAGTGAATAGAATGATTACCCGTCAGCACTCATCTTTCAATAAAGCAGAAGCTGCTAAAAGGTCTATTAACGCGGGTATGGACTTTGAATGCCCCAGTAGCTGGAAGGATTATTGTTTTAGCTTTTTACCAGCATTGGTAAAGTCTGGCGAAGTAAAGATGCCTGTGTTGGATTCAGCAGTAGCAAGGGTTCTACGCAATAAGTTTATCATGGGTTTGTTTGAACAACCTTATATAAACACGGTAAGCGAAACCGAAAAATCAGCCATTGAAAAAGCCCATCGTTTAGTGGCTTTGCAAGCTGCTGAAAAAGGGATGGTGTTACTTAAAAATGACAACCAAACATTGCCTTTTAACGAAAACAACATTAAACGAATTGCTGTAATTGGTCCTAATGCCAATGAAGTACATTATGGCAATTATTCAAATGATAAGTCACCTGGTGTTAGCATTATTGAGGGCTTAACAAAGTACGGTAATGGCAAGTTTGAAGTGTTGTACAGTGAGGGTTTTAAGATTTATGAAAACGATACAACTATTAAAGCTGAGGAGAAAACTGTAGCTGCTGAAAACAAAAAAATAGCTGATGCAGTGGCTTTGGCAAAAACCTGTGATGCTGTTTTATTAGTGATGGGTGAAAATGAATTGACCTGCCGTGAAGACTGGAAAGGTCACACGGGTGATCGCTTTGATTTGGATTTATTGGGCAGGCAAAATGATGTTGCAAAAGCCATTTTTGAGTTGAAGAAACCAACTGCTGTTTTGTTAGTAAACGGCCGTCCTCTATCTGTTAACTATTTAGCAGAAAAAGCCCCGGCCATTATTGAAGGTTGGTACCTGGGGCAGGAACAAGGCAATGCGGTGGCCAATGTTTTGTTTGGCAAAGTCAATCCTTCTGGTAAGCTGGCAGTAACCATTCCCAGGCATGTTGGGCAGTTGCCGGTGTACTATAACCACAAACCTTATGTGCATGAAAGTCCCTACATTTCGGGTGAATATTCGCCTTTGTATCCTTTTGGTTTTGGGTTGAGTTATACCACTTACAAGTACACCAACCTTACACTCAGCACAAAAAAAATAACTGCTACACAAACTGTAAAAGTTACGGTAGATGTAACCAATACTGGCAATGTTGATGGTGATGAAATTGTGCAACTCTATATCCGTGATATGGTAAGTGCCGTTACCCGTCCAGTACTGGAACTAAAAGATTTTGCCCGTATTCAGTTAAAAAGTGGCGAAACAAAAACGGTTGCTTTTACCATCGCTGCTGATAAACTTCAATACTATGGATTGGATATGAAGCGCCTTGTAGAACCTGGTGAATTTGAAGTACAGGTAGGTAAAAGTTCAACTGATTATTTAGTTGAAAAATTTGAAGTAGTAAAACAATAAACGATGAAGATTATGAAGAAATTCATGTCACAAGTATCGCTGTGCATCAATGCTGCATTGGTTTGTAGCCTTTTGATGCCAGGCAAATTAAATGCCCAGGCACAATCAAACGATACTTTTAAAATTGGCATTGCTGTAACTACCAGGCATCTAATGGAATTGGTTGAGCCAGTATTTGCAAAAACGAATCCTTCAACACCTGTCACTTCAAAAATTGATGAAACAGGTAATGTAGTTGATGCTGTAATTATTGGCAAAGCGTCTGTTGCAGTCACCACTCGCAACCTCAAAGATTTTGAAATAAAAAAATCAGCAACAGTTATGGGCACACCCATCGGTTTAGATGGTTTGGTGGTGGCTGTATCGTCTTCTGTTCCTGTAAGTAATTTAAGTTTTGAGCAAATCGCTGGCATTTACACTGGCAAGTTCACCAACTGGAACCAGGTGGGTGGTAACGATATGCCAATATTTGTGATTGGCCGTGTAAAAGCTTACGACCCAATACAGCTTTTTGCGGATTTTATGCAGTTAGATACCAAGCCATTGAATGGTGGTATAGTGTACAGTGAAAAAGGGAAAAACACCTGGTGTACAACAATAGCGTTTTCACCAACAACTGATGATGCAGCATTGGAATTATTGCTACAAACACCTGGTGCTATCACCTATTTTCCTTTGCAAATCTTCAACAATTATCATAAGAAAAATAAGAAACTAAAAGCCCTGGATTTTAATGGCATAAAGGCTACGAATACAACTATTGCAAGTGGCGAATATTTCATTCATAGAAGATTAAATGTAATGACCAATGGAACGCCAACAGGTGTTTCAAAAAAGTTTGTTGAATTTATGTTGTCAAAAAAAGGGCAGCATCTGATTCGCCAGGCAGGGTTTCTGTCACTAAAAAAATAGAGAACTTCAAATAGTTTTTTGTAAAAAATCGCAGAAACGTTCCATGAAAATAAAGGCCATCATAACATGTATTACCTGTATTGCAGCTCTGCAGTTGTATGCAAAACCTGTAGAACGAATATTAGTGCAGGGCGGCGAACTGTTATTCAAAGGCACGGCAATAAACATCAAAAGCTTTGAAATATCCAGGTATGAAATCACAAATGAACGCTATGCAGCATTCTTAAATTCAAAGCTGGTAGGCGCTAATGGAATGTTGAAAAAAACACCATTAATCAACGTTGGTTCTACAGATCTGCAGGTTGAATTTGTACAGAAAAAATGGATGTCAAAACAAGGCTTTGAAAACCATCCCATGGTGATGGTAAGCTACTATGGTGCTGTTGAATTTTGCAATTGGATGGGTGGCCGCTTGCCCAATGAAATGGAATGGCTGTACGCGGCACAGGGCGGTACAAAAACGAAGCATTTCAAATTTGCTGGCGGTGATAATTTAGAAGAAGTTGGCTGGTACAAAAATAATAGCCATCAACAGGCTCATTCGGTTGGACAAAAGAAAGCAAACGAATTGGGCATCTACGATATGAGTGGCAATGCCTGGGAATGGTGCCTTAACGATACGCTTAAAAGCGATAAAGATTTTTGTCTACACATGGGTGGCAGTTGGTATGCAGGTGAGCAGCCTGCAACACTTGTCGCATATTATGGCAATACGCCAACACACTTCAGCAACAGCGTGGGTTTCAGAATTATTTTCCCCAATTATACAGTGTTTGAAACAAACCTTAAACAATATAAAGGCAAGCCCTGGAACAATCAGCCACAACAAATTCCCGGCAAACTACAATGTGAGTTATACGACTTGGGTGGTGAGGGAATTGCTTATCACGATGATGATTCTGTGAACAATGGTAGTGGCATGCTTAACAAGGCCAACGGCACTTTTCTCAATGAATTCAGGATGAATGAAGGCGTTGATATTTCCTACACAAAGGGAAAGGATATTGACATCAACCCTTACAATTTGGTAGAGCCAAAGGTTGGCGAATTGTATGCAGGATGGATGAAACCAGGAGAGTGGATTAACTATACCATCAATGTAAACACAACTGGTAATTATACGATTGGCTTGATGTACACAGCAAGTGGCGATGGTGAAATTGCTTTGTTTATAGATGGTAAGCAACTATCCCAGCCTTTGTTTATTGCTTCTGTAAGAAACGAAAATGAAACTATTGATTGGCGAAACTGGCATCATTGGAACCGCAATGATGAACTAACAACTGTGCCCCTTAAAAAAGGCAAACATGTACTCACCATAAAAACCATCAGCAACGGAAATATGAACTACGACTACCTGGAATTCAAATTGAAAAATAAAAGCAATCAATAAAATATTTAAACAGCGAATTTCTAAAGATAAAAACAGACATAGTAATGAACACTAAACCAAAATAAATTTCAAATTATGACATCACGATATCCCTTGCCCGCTATCCTTCTACTGGCATTGACCGCCTTAACTACACATGCACAGCAAAATGGCTGGCAGAATCTATTTAATGGAAAAGACTTTACCGGATGGACGAAACTAAACGGCACCGCCGAATACACTATAAAAGATGGGGTAATAACTGGCATGTCAAGAGCCAAAACGCCCAATACATTTATGGCAACGGATCAGCGCTTCGGCGATTTTATACTGGAGCTGGATTACAAGGTAGAAGAAGGCCTGAACTCGGGTGTACAATTTAGAAGTAAAAGCGATTCCGGGTTTAAAAATGGGCGGGTACATGGATACCAGTATGAAATTGACCCATCGGCACGCGCCTGGAGTGGCGGCATTTACGACGAGGCCCGGCGTGGATGGCTGTACACCATGGAAAAAAATCCTGCCGCCAAGCCCGCCTATAAAGCCGGCCAGTGGAACCATATCCGCATTGAAGCCATTGGTAATAAGGTAAGAACATGGTTGAATGGACTATCATGTTCGAGCATACTGGACGATATGCCGCAGGCCGCTTCCGGGTTTATTGCACTACAGGTGCATGAGATATACCAACCGGAGGACGAAGGCAAAACCATTCAATGGAAAAACATTAAAATCATGACGACCAACCTGGAAAAAAACAAAAAACCCTTAGACACCAAAGTACCGCAGGTAAATTGTAACGACAACACCATTTCTGAAGCAGAAGCGAAAGACGGCTGGAAATTACTATGGGACGGAAAAACTACCAACGGCTGGCGCGGTGCAAAGCTTACTGTGTTTCCGGAAAGTGGCTGGAAAATAGAAAACGGGATATTAAAAGTGATCAACGCCAATGGCGCAGAATCGGCCAATGGCGGTGATATTGTTACCATTAAAAAGTATAAAAATTTCGAACTGACCGTTGACTTTAAAATTACCGATGGTGCCAATAGCGGTATTAAATATTTTGTTGACACAGATTTAAACCAGGGCGAAGGTTCCTCCATCGGATGCGAGTTCCAGATACTGGACGATAACCTGCATCCCGACGCGAAGCTGGGTGTGAACGGCAACCGGAAGCTGGGTTCATTATACGACCTGATACCTGCGCCGGCAGATAAGTTTTTTAGAAAATCGGACTTCAATACTGCACGGATCGTAGTAAATGGCAATAAGGTGACCCATTATTTAAACGATAAGGTAACCGTAGAATATACCCGCGGCACCCAAATGTGGAAAGCGCTGGTTGCCTACAGTAAATATGCGAAATACTCAACCTTTGGAGAGCTGGAAGAAGGCAATATTTTATTACAGGATCACGGAAATGAAGTGTTTTTCAAAAACATTAAGATCAAAGAATTATAAATACCAAAACCATCTATGAAAAAGCTAGTTTTCTTTTTATTCACCCTCCTCGTTTGCCACCAGGCAACTATTGCCCAGGGTAAGCAATTTAAAGCATTGCTGGTAACCACCACCAGGGGCTGGCACCATGAGTCGCTACACGCCGGTGTGCTGGCCATCCAGGAGTTGGGCGTTAAAAACTTTTTTGATGTCGTGCTTTTCGAAAACCCCGACGGCTTTACCGATAAATACCTCGAACAATTCAAAGTGATCATTTTCCTCAATACCACGGGCGATATTTTCGACTCGGCCCAACAGAAAGTGATGGAACGTTTTATCCAATCTGGCAAAGGCTATGTGGGCATCCACAGTGCTTCGGATACGGAGTACGATTGGGACTGGTACACCCAACTGGTGGGCAGGATGTTTCATATACACCCCGTAATACAAACGGCAAAAATCAACATTGCCGACACCAGCTTTGCCGGGCTAGAGGGCTTTGCAGGTATTAAATGGTGGACCGATGAGTGGTATGAATTCGGGGCCGATAAAATTACCGGTTTGCATAATATACTTACCGTTGACGAAACGACTTACAACCCGACTGTGGAATGGGCCGCCCGGAATAAAAAAGGTAAAGGCATGGGAATGGTACACCCGGTGTCCTGGTACCACAACTACGATGGAGGCCGCTCATTTAACACGGCCCTTGGCCACCTGCCTGCGGTGTATAGCGATGCTGCTTTTCTGAATCATTTACATGCAGGCATCTATTGGGCTGCCACTGGTAAAAAGTAACCACTCCCTTTTAATTATATAGCCTTTTATAAACAACAAAAATACCGAACGTATGAAAACAACAAATCTTAATCCCAGGCTAGTACCCAAAACGCTGGTTGCCGCCGGTATGGCTTTGCTGTTTGCCGGGCTGCTTGCTGCTGGATGCAGCAAGAAAAAAACAAGTCCTATTACAACACCCGTGGTACCGGTGGTGCCGGTAAACCCACCCATAAATACAGCTTCTACTACTGCCAAAGAAATTATTCTGGATATGGGTGGTGGCTTTAATTTGGGTAACACCTTTGAAAGCAATATTAACCTAACTACTCCGGCCGTTAACAAACAAATCATCGACCTCTATTACGCAGCAGATATGCGGCATATGCGTATCCCCACCACCTGGATGGAGGGATTTAGCAGCAACCTGGCCGATGCCAATGGGAACCTCAACACCACACATCCAAGGCTTTTAGAATTAAAAGAAGTGATCGATTATGCCCTTGCAAAAAAAATGTATGTGGTGCTCAATACACACCACGAACATTGGATCAAAAACAACTATGATGGAACCACAGCCTTCGACACGAAATTTACCAATTTATGGACGGGCATCGCTACGTTTTTTAAAGACGCTCCGAAACAATTACTTTTTGATGTGATCAACGAGCCGGAAGGCAAATTGGGACAATGGAGTGGAACAACCTATCCGCTGCCGACCGGTGCGCAGCAACTGGCATGGACCCGGCAGGTGAACAAAGTTGGATACGAAGCTATCAGGGCTACCGGTGGTAATAATGCAACCCGTATCATAATGGTTGAGCCAAATGGCCAGGGAAATCAAGGCCAGATAGAAGAAGTATACCCTAACAAAGCAAGCTTGCCAGGTGGTGGTACTGATGCATATCTTGCAATACAGGTGCATACCTACGATCCATGGACGTTCTGCGGCCAAACCGGAAGCAATTCGGCTTTCCCGGGAAGCGCCAGTATTGAAAACAATATCAAAAAAGTGGGCATCCATTCTGTATTAATTGACGTACCGGTTAACTATGGTGAGTTTGGCGTGGGCCGGCAAACGAATATAGCAGAACGTAATACAGACGTGGTTCGTGGCTATTACAGACTTTTTAAAGTAACCTGCAAAGCCGAAAAAATGTCGTTTACTGCCTGGGACGACAGAGGATGGTTTGGCCTGATATACAAAAGCGGATCGGTATACGCACTTTCGAATAATATCGTTTCCACCATGATGGCACCGTAAACACTTTCACCTGGTACATTAAAAACTATTGAGCCTGCCAATCCTGTTTCATCTGACAGTATTGGCAGGCTTTTATGATGGTAATACATTTCGAAAAAACATTGCACGTATAACTACAGGTTTTCACAAGGTCTGTCGCCAACAGTATGCCTCACTAATATTACACGTAGCTGATTAAAACGGAAAAATACCGTTACCTCGGGTATTGGTATTGGGGGTTAAAAACAAATGTTTCGTCGTTTAAAGTGGCGAGGAAAGCAATGAGATCAACTTTATCGATGGGTGATAATATGATCGGGACTTTTAATTGTGCTGATAGCGTTCTGTGTCGTTGAACATCCTTCATATAGTAATCCACTACCTGTTTTACTGTCTTAAACCGTCCATCATGCATATATGGGTAAGAATACCTCAAGTTACGCAAACTAGGCGTTTTAAACAACAGGCTATCTTCACTGCGGTGCGTCACCATCCATCTCCCAAAATCATTCAACGTGGTGTCAACCGGTAGCCCGTTATTGGCAACCTGGTAGTTGCTAAATAAAGGTTCTGTGTGGCAGGAATTACAATGTTGTAAAAATAGACGGTAACCATTTTCTTCCTGGGCGGTAAATGAAGATTTGCCCTGTTTTACCTGGTCGTACCTGGCATTGCATGAAATGATGCTCCGTTGGAATTGTGCCAGCGATGTCAAGACTTCGTCACTGGTAATGTTCGTGTAGCCAAACGCCCCGTTAAATAATCGTTTATACATATCCGACGCGGTCAGTTTTCTGACTACTTCTGCCATACTACTTCCCATCTCTTTAGGATGACCAATCGGCGCCAGTGCCTGGTCCTCAAGGCTGCTGGCGGCACCATCCCACATAAAATCTCTTTGCCACGCCAGGTTAAATAGTGCAGGGGCATTTCTATTACCTATTTCATCGTTGATACCGTGGCTTAAGCTATGGTCGGTATGGGCAAAGGCGTTGTACGATGTGTGGCAGGAGGCACAGGAAGTGCTGTTATCCGCAGACAAAATGGGATCATAAAAAAGCTTTCGGCCAAGTTCCCGCTGGGTTGAATCAAGCGGCATACCCGCAAAATTGTACTCCGGTGCAGGAAAATAGCCGGGGTAACCCAAAGTTGTTTCGTTTACTCCGACTGCTCCTAACGATACAAACCCCGTAACAAGGACTGCCATTAACTTGATCTTCATATACGAACCTTAAAAATAGTAGAAACTTTTTGAGCCATTTCAACCGCCTTACTGCCCGGGCTCATTATATGAAAAAGTGTGGAGAGCTGCAACTGATTGAGCAATTGCAAGATATCCATATCCATAATGATACTGTTGCTATCACCTATTTCAAACGAGACAGGCTGCAAGGTATTATTGGGGTATTGATATCCGCCAATATGAAAGATGAATTCATTGTTGCGGGCCGGGCACTTATTGCTTTGCCCCTCTATTTTAAAATTGATGAAGCCGCTTTGCCAGGTCCAGTACATGCCGTTGGTGGGGTCCAGGTCGCCAGTTTGTACTCCCTGCATATTGGTAAGGCTATCCACGCCTATACAAAATGAGATTCGGTTAAAACGCATGTTTTTTTCCCGGGTTGCTTCCAGCAACAGGGATCCTGGATTATCCAGGTCAACGAGGTGGTGCTTTTTAACCACAATATCCACCGGGTCATTATTTTGATAAAACATGATATTGGTAACATAAAACTTCAAGGCCGATATTTTTACACTATCATCCCCGGAATGAAACCACCTACCCATTTCAAATGGGCGGCCTCCAAAAATGGGGTTAAATCTTAAAGAAATCTCCCGGCCATATAATAAGCCCTGCAAACAAAGGAGCACTGCTACAATCACAACTTTCATTATAATCTCCTGTTTTATCATGGTGCTTTAAACGGTAGATCCTCAGTTCTTCGCGGCAACCGTACACCTTCCTGAGTAAAGATAATTAATCAATAAAACAATAATAACGATTACCAGCCCAAAGAATTCCCTTGCTATTTCCACCCACGGTGTTGCTGCTTTCATTGTGGCGGTTATACTGTCAGCATTGTGCTTTGTTACCCAGTCCACTACCCCATCGTGTTTAAAAACGAGGAAAATAGCATACAGCGAAAATGCCGTAATACCAATAATGCACCACTTGGGAAAATACTGGCTTTTATAAGCCATTGCACAAATGACCGCTCCGTACAAATAAATCGGCATCCATAAATAAGGGTCGGGGTCGTTGTATTGTAGTGCAGCACTTACAATGAACAGTATGCAGAAAATTATATTAAATACCTTCATGGTCTTGATTGGTTGTAACTAAGATGGATCCATTTCCGAATTCACTACAAACACATTGCCAATGTAACCCCGATTGTTTTCGGGTCGCCCAGGTGCACGGCTCCAAAATCGTAAGCATAGGCTATGTATTTTTTACTACCTATATTTCTTGCCCAAAACATCAGTTCAAAATTTCTTACCGAAACGCCAACCTGGCTATTGAACAAGCTATAAGCACCTTGTGAAATATTGTTCGACAAGTCAAAATATTGCTTACCAAGGTATTTCCATTCGCCACGTACTGATAATTTGATTGCGTGTTTTTCACTTAGCAAATAATTATACTGAGCAGCCAACAGCGATGTAACACCAGGTGTAAAAATTTGCTTTTTACCATCAAGATCTACTTCAGATCCAGATTGTGATAGTTTTAAATTTTTATAGGTTGCATCCGTATATCCGAAATTGTAATCTACTTGCAAGCCCTTAACCGGAATGGCAGACATTTCCAGTTCCAGACCTTTACAAAACAGTTTTCCGGCATTTTTTGTAACAGTTATGGCATCTGGCAGCACCAATGTGGGCACCTGCACATCACTTACAACTGTAAAAAATATGGAACCATTTAAACGCAGCCGGCTATTGAAAAAATTATTTTTTATTCCAACTTCTACGTTGCTACTGTACTCCGGCTTATAGGGAAATAAAGGCGGTTGTGAAGGGTCGGAGGATAGTTGGGTGAGCCCACCGGTTCTATATCCCCGACTATAGATGGCGAAAGCATTAGTATTATCGCTAACTGAATAGGCAATTCCCAACTTCGGCGAGAGGGCGGCGAAGGTTGTTGAACCACTTGTGTCCGGTTGGGTTTCAAAAACTGGAACCGGGTTGGGGTCTTTTTGATATTCGCCGAGTACGTTATATTTCTTCTTTTCGAGATCATAACGCAGGCCGGCGATAATGTCTAACTTTTGGGTAACAGCATAGGTACCTTGTGCAAATACCGCGATGCCGGATGTTTTGCCTTTTGTAGTGCTGATGATAGAAAAAGCAGTATCGGGTGCTCCTAATAAGGCAGCGTCTCTACCAAAATGTACCGCTTGTTTCGCAGGGTTATCCTGGTGAAAAAAATAGCTGCCCGCAGTCCATTTTAAACGCCCCCCTGTTGTGGCCGGCGAAGAAAATTTTAATTCCTGGGTAAACACTTTTACTTTATTCCAATCGTCACCATAATTATTAAAAATAGTAACACCATCGATAGGTGAGAAATCGCCATCCAGTGCCTGGTCGTAGAAGCGATGATTGGATTGCCAGGCTGTTTGAGATGTGAAAATAAATTGCTTGTTTACATAGTTGATGTTGAGAGAGCTGTTGAATGTGCGGTCAATCATTTCCGCCAAAGCATTCTGGTTGAGCCGGTACGGATTCTCAATGGCGTCGGCAGGCCCGTTTACCAGGGGGAATGCTCCATCATTTAAGTTGTTGGTATGCTTCACGTTTAAGGTAGCCGACCATTTTTCTGAGGCTATGAACCTGAGGTAATAATTACCGGTAAAGCTGCTCTGGTTATCAAAGGGGGCATTGTTAAACTCGTTTGTATAAAAACCTTTTCGCTTGTTATACAACCCGCTTGCTCCAAAAAAAAGTTTGTTTTTAATAACAGGTATACGAAAGCCTGCCGTGTATCGCTGTTGATCGTAGTTTCCGGCCGTTATTTCTGCAAAAACGGCTGTTTTATTGGATGGCCTTTTAGTAACGATATTCACAACACCGCCCATAGCGTTTCTTCCATAAAACGTTCCCTGTGGCCCCCTCAAAATTTCGATACGCTCCACGTCAAACAGGTGCGGGATATAGGTATCCAATCCAAACTGGTTCACGCCATCGATATAAGTTGCTACGGCCGGGTCGTATGAGGTTGTTGTGATACCACGTATAGATGTTACGTTCCTGCCATCGCCCGGGTTAGACGAATAAAAATTGGGGACCACGGCTGTAAGTTCATTGCTGTTCCAAAGCCTGTATTGCTGCACCTGCCGGGATGAGACTGCAGTAATACTTAAAGGTACCTGCTGCTCCAATTCGTCACGCTTTTGCGCCGTTACCATCACTCCGTCAAGCTGGATCATAGACTCTGCCAACACAATATTTATGGGTGCACCCCCATTTAAACCAGCGCTTACATCGATGTAGAGCGATGCATACCCTACTGCAGATATTTGCATCTTATACTTTCCTTCCGGAACGTTCTTAAAAATGAAAGCGCCCTTATCGTCAGATATGGCACTTAGGTTAGTGTTCAATAAAAAAACACTACAGCCTCCAATAAGGCCCGACCTGGAACTGCTAACAGAGCCGGAAACCGTAAAACCAGCCTGGCATTGGGCAGCCAGGGAACAAAGGATTGCAAACGCGAATGCAATAATTTCTTTTCTCATAAAGCATATTTCTATATTAAGCAGAAACCGTCAGCAACTTCATTTACTATACAAACTTCATTAGGTATTATGTCCAATTATACAATTACCAACAAATGCCCACAGCTGTGCCGGTAAAACAAATTGCATATTATTTTTTTCCATACCACTTGTATGTAAAGAATAGCAAGACAATGAGATGTAACATACACCAGTTTTCATTTTTCGTGCTGCAAAAATGAAACCGAACCCGGTAAAATCAACGACAACGTTGTAGCAGATATTGGCTGAATATTTTTTTTTGTGCGGGTAAGCGTTTTCCAATTTATCTACATTCACAGCCTGAACTTTTAGTTTGGAAAAGATGATGTGATGCTATATGAAAATCAACCCTGGACTTGTGTGTATTAGAAAATACCACTATCAGGTTCCTTACACACCTGTTCCCTTCCTATAAAACGATTATAACTATCGCATTAGTGAGATTGATGCAATAGTTATAGAAAATACTGGCTGCCTAACCAGTAGGTAAGGCCGGCAAAATGCAAGGTTTGCATTAAGTGGATATGTATGCCTATGCCTCAAAATTAATGGGGCATAAACATTAAATTTTAACCAGGATTGTTTTTGTTTAATCATTATGCATTCGATTCAAATTTCCATAGAACAACTCTTTAAAATTCATTCGTCGTTACTAATAATAAATGTAATGAGTCGAAGTATTTATAATAACAAAAAACCGAAACAATGAAAAAACGATTACTTGTGCTAACCAATTTGGCATTCCCAATTTGCAGTGCAATATTGGTACTACAACTAGCCCTGGGTGGGCAACTAAGCGCCCAAACGTTTCCTGCTGGTTTCAGCAGGGTTCAGGTTACCGCAACCGGATCAACGGTAACGGGTATGACTTTTGCACCTGACGGAAGAATATTTATAGCACATCAGGATGGCCGGATCCGGTTATATAAAAACGGTGTGCTTTCCACTATGCTTACACTAAGTGGCGTAAGAAACGGAGGGGAAGACGGCCTTAGTGCAATTACGGTTGATCCGAATTTTGCAACCAATAATTATATCTATATCTGTTATACAACCACTAGCCTGGTAAATCGTTTGGCAAGACTTACGCTTAGTGGTGATGCGGTAGTTGCACAGTTAACGCTTAGGGATTTCCCCCTTTTATCAACTACTTCGCAACGTCATAATGGTGGCGCTATCAGATTTAAGGGTGGTTATCTTTATATAACCATTGGTGAAAATGATGTCATTTCGGCTGCTCAAAGTAAAACATCTTACGGCGGCAAGGTATTAAGGCTTAATGCAGATGGAACACCGGCGGTGGGAAATCCTTATTATAATGAAGCAGGTGCCTCTACCATTACCAAGTGTATTTGGTCTTTGGGCGAACGCAACCCATGGTCCTTGGATATTTCTCCATCAACAGGTAAAATCTATGTTTGTAACGTAGGTCAATATACTTCTGAGGAGATCAATGATGTTACTACGGCCGGTACCAATTCAGGCCATCCAACTGTGGAAGGTAATTCTACAAATCCAGCTTTTAAAAATCCGGTTTTTTCAATTTATAATCCTCCTAACCCACCAGCAAATACAGGGGAAGGCTGCGCAATTATTGGTGGTGCCTTCTTAGAATCTCCTGCAACGAATTATCCTGCAACCTATGTGGGAAAATTTTTCTATATGGATTATTGTAATAATTTCATTAATTACGTAAACCCAAGTACAGGAGCAAACACAAATTTTGCAACAGGTGTTGGTGCGGCATCTCCAAATGCTAGCTCCACTACACTTCGTTTAGGGGTTGATGGTAATATATATTACGCCCAGGGCGGAACAATTTTTAAGGTTATCTATACCAATACCAGTACCCCGGCAATTACGAATCAGCCTTTAAGTGTTACTGTAACTGCGGGGCAACCAGCGAGTTTTTCGGTAAACGCTTCGGGTGCAACTCCTATGACTTTCCAATGGAAAAAAAGTGGCGTTAACATCACAGGCGCTACAAGTAGTACTTACACCATACCAAATGTTACTACAGCTAATGCTGGTAGTTATACGGTAACAGTTAGTAACTCTTTTGGCTCAGTAACAAGTACAGCGGCAACTCTAACGGTTTTAGCATACAATGCTCCTCCTGTAGCTACCATTATTACTCCGGCAGCAGGTTTAACTTATTCAGCAGGGCAAATTATTAATTTTTCCGGGTCAGCTACCGATGCAGAAGATGGAGCCTTACCAGCAAGTGCCCTTAGGTGGGGAATGTTCTTTGACCATACTGACCATACCCATGATTTGACTCCTACCGGATTAGCTGTTGGTTCTAAAACAGGGTCTTTCACAACTTTAACGGGTAACGAAATAGATACAATCGTATCGTATAGGTTAGTTTTAACAGTTACTGATAGTAATGGCTTAACTGATACTGCTTCTGTTTCTGTATTACCTCAGTTATCAAGAATAAGTTTTGTTACGCAACCTGCTGGATTAATGGTTTACGTAAATGGAAAGCCACAAACCACACCTTTCACAACCAGTGGTGTAAAGGGTATTACGTTTGCAATGGGTGCGGATCAGATTCAGACCGTAAACGGAACTAGTTATCAATTTGAAAGTTGGGTCCATGGCGGCACCAGGGATCAAACTTTTTCAGTACCTACAAACAACACTACTTACACTGCTGTTTTTAAAGTAGTTGCAGCCACTACTACTACTCTAACAGCCACCAAGGATGCTTATGTACGGGACGGTGCCAATGCAGCTACGAATTATGGAGCAACTAACCCAACTAAAATGGAGACCAAGTTAGATGGAACTGCCAACAGCGGATTTAACAGGGAAGGCTATCTTGGATTTGACCTTTCAACCATTACAGGCACTATTTCCAGTGCAAAAATAAAAGTGTACGGAAATTTAGGGGCCGCAGGTACTGCTATACCGGTTGCTATGTATAGTGTATCCAGTACTACATGGGCAGAGGCCACCACCAATTGGAATAATAAGCCGGCAGCTGGTGCTACTGCACTTGCTACTACCAGCGTTACTGATGTTGCCGGAAAATACTATATCTGGGATGTTACCAATTACATAAACGCAGAAAAAGCAGCCGGCAGAAATCTAGTTAGTTTCAATTTTAAAAACCTGGCCAATGCAGCATCCCAATTAAGCTGGAATACCAAGGAAACCGGTACCAATGCCCCCCAATTGGAAGTGATTACTTCCAATGCACAAATGCCTTTCTTTGGCACGGCCATGTCTTTACCGGGCAAAGTAGAAGTGGAAAACTATGATTTTGGCGGGCAAAATATCGCCTATAATGACCTTACCACCGGAAACGCCGGCAATGCTTACCGCACAAGCGAAAATGTAGATATACAGGCAGGTACCGATGGAGGTGTTGCTATATATAATATGGGCTATGCAGCCGCGGGCGAATGGATGGAATATACTGTGGATGTGGCTACAGAAGGCACTTACAGCTTCCAGGCAAGGGTGGCATCCACTTTTGCAGGTAAGTCTTTTCACATTGAAATGGATGGTGTAAATATCACCAACTCAATCGTAGTGCCGAATACTGGTGCATGGCAAACTTGGGCAACGGTAACGATCCCAAATATTTCCTTATCCACCGGGCAAAAGACAATGCGGATTGTACTTGACACTGATAACCTGAATATCGACTATATAAACGTGGTGCTTACCGCAGCAGGTCAGGCAGCCTTCTCTGAAGAAACAGATATTATAGTGAAAGAAAATACGGAAAAAGGCCGTACGACCACGATCTATCCTAACCCAACAGACGGGATGATAACTGTAGGAACAGATGTGGCAGAAACCACAACCGTTGGGATTATGATTTATAACAACAACGGGGGCCTCGTATTATCCAAATCCTACGAAAGCACTAAAGGCAGGTTTGAAAAAAGCCTCGATGTACGCTCGCTACCTGCCGGCACTTACATTATACAGATCAAAAAAGGGTCGGTTAGCGAATCCATGAAACTGGTAAAGAAATAGCCGTCCTGTCTATGCGCAGGGGATGAGACCGGGTACCAGGTCTCATCCCCTGCTATTCACGATACCCCGGCTTGCGACGTCAACTTCAATAACAAAAAGTACTAAAGTAGATATACCCGTCCGCCGACGCATCGATACGAATTGCTTGTGTTTTAATCATCTAAAAAATAAAACTTAACCATGGAAAACTTGACCCTATCAATTAGTGTCCGCAACCAGCGCAAACCGGTGAACGCATTCCGGAATGCTTTGCTATGTATTTTATTACTTGGTGTATGCGAAGGAAGTTTTGCGCAAAGCACTTCCACGTTTTTTGGAATGAATTATTGGGAGTACCAAACTTATGCGAATGGACAAACCGTAGACAAGTTTGCTGAAAATATGGCTGAAACAGGTACGTGGAATTGCTCGATTGTAAGAATCGGCGGCAATTTTCCGAACGTACAAAGGAATTCATTGGCAGATAGAGATTGGTATGTAACTGCTATCAACAATATTAAATCTATGAATTTAATACCATTGGTTCAGCTGCCAATTGATTTAACTGCAACAGAAACTGGTCAATGGATGGACTATTTTAATATTACTAAAAATCTGGGTATTAAGTATTGGGGTATCGGCAATGAACCTGACCCCTCTAACAATTGGGAGGCCTGGTATGCGGGAACGGTGTACCAGGATGGATACAATTACGTTGGTTGGAGAGGCCAGTTTAGAACGATTGCAAAAGCTATTAAAGCAAAAGATGCCACCAGCATTATTTGTGGCCCGGATTTTAGACATTGGTGGGGCACTGCAACGTCTGGCCCGTTAGGAACCTGGTATAAAGACTTTCTTTATGGAGCCTCTGGAGTAGGGACAGACACTTATAACGGCGATCCAATAGTGGACATTTTTGCTTTTCATTTCTATGGTGATGCCAATGAAGCAACTATGATTGGCAGGTATGCGATACTCAAATCGATGATTGACGCCACGAATGCGTTAAGGCCGGCAAATCAACCACTAAAAATTGCAGTTGGAGAATACAATACGGAAGTTAGTATTGACCCCGGTGTGTTCTCAGCTGGTCAATATATGGCTATTATGGCCAAACAGGCCCTGGCAAATGGTGCAGCATATTTTACACCCTGGTCAGTAGAAGAAGGTAATAAATTCAGAATGCTTGAAAGCAATGGTACACTCCGCTCTACAGCACAACATATGAAAATGCTCAGCCAGAATAAGCGAGGCAACTATATGACTGGCCAGATCGAAAATAATATGACCAGCAATATTATGGAGTTTGGTATGCAGGATGCCAATGGCTATACTGTAATGGTAATGAATAAGTCGGCTACAGATTACAGCTTCTCGGTAAAATTCTCTACCACCGCCGGCAATTATTCGGCTGCCAATACCACGCTTAAATTCCGATTCAATGCGAGTGCCAATATCGATTTCTCAAACCTGATACTCTACAAAAATTCTACACTGCTGTTCACTTTTGACGCAGCAGGAAATATGCTAAAAAAGATTGAATACAGGAGTGGTTATACAGCTCCCGTTATTACGAACTACCCGGTTACCAATACCCCACCTTCAGTAAATATTACGGCTCCGGCGGCCGGTGCTTCGTTTACCGCCGGCACTGCCATTACGCTTACGGCCAATGCGTCCGACGCAGCTCCTGGCACTGTAACATCAGTTGCGTTTTATGACGGCGTTACACTACTAGGTTCAGATGTAAGCAGCCCTTACAGTTACACCTGGTCCGGCGCAACTGTGGGTAGCCATAGCATTACCGCAAGGGCAACAGATAATAATGGTGCTGTAACCACTTCGGCAGCGGTAGCCATAACCGTGGCAGCAGCAAATACGCCGCCGTCTGTAAGCATTACTTCACCTGCAGCAGGCGCAAGCTTTACTTCGGGTACAACTATTGCCCTGGCAGCAACCGCTACAGATGCGGCTCCGGGCACTGTAAGTTCAGTATCTTTCTACGATGGTGCAACGTTGTTGGGTAGCGATGTAAGCAGCCCCTTTACCTTTAACTGGTCTGGCGCCGCTGTAGGCAGCCACAGCATTACCGCAAGAGCAACAGATAATAATGGTGCTGTAACCACTTCTGCAGCGGTAGCAATTACCGTTACAGTAGTAAACGACCCGCTAACACAATCCTACTTCCATGTAGTTAACAAATGGACCGCAGATTATATGAGGCCTACCGCCGGATCTGCCACTGCAACAATCATCCAGGAGGAGTCTGCTGCCGTACCAACACTTAGTTCATTCCAGTGGGAATTCAGGGCGGCACCAACTCCCGGCTACTATTTCATTGTAAATAAATATACCACTAACGGAATACAGCCAACCGGTGGATCAATAGTAGATAATACAAACTTATCACAGGTAGTCATTTCAGCGGCCAATGAAAACAATGCAGAATTGCATTGGGTGATAGAAGCATCTGATGAAGCGCCTTACTACTGGATCAAAAACAGGAAGTCAGGTCTCTATATCCGGCCCAACGCAGGTACCAATGGCACGGGCATAGAGATTGTACAAAATACACTCAATGCCACCTACTCATCCTTCAAATGGAATTTAGTAAACCAGGGTGCCATACCAGCCACTGCACAGGCACCAGACTTCGCAGATCTCATTCCTTCATCACAGGGAACAAAGGCAACCACCGTCTCTCCAAACCCCACGAAAGGAACAATTTATGTATCCACTACCGTCGAAAAACCAACATCCATAAGTGTAAGAATATACAATATGTCCGGTGGACTTGTAGCATCGAAAGAATTTAAAAACAGGGTCGGCACATTTAACGAAGCGTTTAACATAAGCACAATGGCAGCAGGCGCCTATATTGTAAAAATTGATAAGGGAGGTATTGTTGAAACGAAAAAAATCATAAAGTATTAATGCGACGTCTGAGCCAGACATTGCCAAAATAATAAACGGTCCTGGTCATCAAATAGCCAACCTACCCTAAACAAGGCTCGTAAAAGATTGGCCAGCAAGAAAGTAAGCAACCTTAATACTCTTGACTATAATTAACCAAAAGACTAACAAAAAAAAATGAAAAAAACGATTTTTTTGAGTCTCATTACCCTGGCAGCAACAGCATTGCATGCGCAGGATAATAATGGACGTTACTACTCTGCCGGAGAGATCCAATCTAAAACGCAGGTGAAATATGGCCGGTTTGAATTCAAGATGTATTCAAGCGACATGAGTGGCACTACTTCCACATTTTTTCTTTGGAAAGAAGGGAGCACAGAACCAAATATTCAGTGGAATGAAATTGATGTTGAAACCTTCGGAAAAAGTGCTAATTCATGGCAATCGAACCCCATCTGGGAGTATGAAACCAACGATTATAATCCAAGACGGTGGGAAGCTTTCCATAACGCCATACCCATCGCCAACAAGTTTGTTACATTTACGGTAGAATGGACGCCAGGCTACATTGCCTGGTATAATAATGGCACACAGGTAAGGCGCATCTTAAAGGGCCAAAACGCTCCTCAGGGAAACGATCCTGTAGGTAACATAGCCGACGCCATGCGTATGTGCTTTAACCATTGGGCAACTTTTCCTGGCAACTGGCTCGGCCCATTTAACCCCGCAGATTTGCCCTCATTTCAATTTGTAGATTGGTTTACCTATCAAAAATGGAACGGGACTGGTTTCGACCCGGTATCAATCAGAAACGATTTCAACAATCTCGCAGAGGTTACTACCAATTATAATATTTCTACCCATACGTTTGGTGATAATCAATGTACATTTCGGGCAGCTAACGTAGGTGTGGTAAATGGCATGTTGTGGTTATCCATCACCGGGTGGAACAATGCACGTCCGCCAGCAGGAAATGAAATTCCAAATCCAAATGGCACGCCAACAAATACACCACCGGCAGTAAACATTACCGCACCCACATCAGGCGCCAGCTATGCCTCAGGTAGTACAATAACACTTACAGCCAATGCTACAGATGCAGCACCCGGAACCGTTAGTTCAGTATCATTTTATGATGGTGCCACTTTATTAGGCACAGACGCAAGCAACCCATATAGCTTTACCTGGAATGGTGCAGGTGTTGGTGGCCACAGTATAACCGCCAGGGCTACGGACAATAATGGCGCAACTACTACCTCAGCCGCTGTGTCAATAACGGTTGCCACAGGTAGTGGCAATCCCCTATCCCAATACTATTTTCATGTGGTAAACAAATTGACTGCTGATTATATGCGGCCAACTGCTGGTTCAGCCACTGCAACGATCATCCAGGAAGAAGTAGCTGCTGTACCAACTTTGAGTTCTTTTCAATGGGAATTTAGGGCAGCTCCAACGAGCGGTTATTATTTCATCGTAAATAAATACACTGGAAACGCCATCCAGCCGACAGGTGGATCGATGGGTGAGAATACAGATTTGTCGCAGGTTGCCCTATCAGGTGCCAATCAAAACAATACCGAACTCCATTGGGTAGTACAGGCTTCAGATGAAGCGCCCTACTACTGGATTAAAAACAGGAAATCGGGACTGTATATTCGTCCAAATGCCGGTACTAATGGAACTGGTATACAAATTGTACAAAATACGCTTAACACCACCTACTCCTCCTTTAAATGGAACCTGGCAAACCAGGGCGATATTCCGGCTGCAAACCCGGCTGCAGAAGACCTGTCTAGTGTGGTTACCGATGCTGGTGCGCAAGGAATAACAGTTTACCCAAATCCTGCAGAAGGACAGATTTATATAACAACAGAGGTGAAGAAAATGTCATCTGTAACAGTAAGCATCTACAATATGGCAGGTGCTGTTGTAAGTACTACATCGTTTGGAAAAAGGGTTGGTTGGTTTCGCGAAAGTATGGATATCCGTAGCGTATCAACCGGAACCTATATTGTAAAAATTCAAAAGGGAGACGTCACAGAATCAAAAATATTCATAAGGAAATAAGCATCTTTTCACATTGCAGGTAACAAAAAAAATGCAGGAGACTATCTGAAAATAGATAGTCTCCATTTTCATGATGATACCGGTACAAAAAATATATTTCACCAAAGGATTAATGTATCTACATCGTCTAAACGATTCAACTCAAATTTTTATGCTAAAACAAACCTTAACAGCATTTTTACTGGCATTGTCAATTTCCGGCTATTGCCAAACCAATCCGGTAATATTAAAATGGCTGCAAAACACTACCGTTACCGGCAGCTATTATATGTCAGGAAACTCAACGGCTATTTCAAACGGCATCCTGGTCAATTGCCAGGAAGTGAGCTACTCCGCTACTTCTGCATATATCAAAACCAAGGGCATTCCGGCTTATAAAGTGGGTCCGTACCTCGACGGCAACCCCAACCAGGCAGGCGATCAGAATGCCATCTTCAAATTCCCATTAAACCCCACACAAAATACAGGGACCTTATCACCAACAACAGGGGGCAATATCGGCGTCTTTGTAAATGGTGTGGCCATGTACGATTTTAGAGATGGCGTAGCCTGGAATACGGCCACCAATGCACTTTGTGGCGGCCCGGGCAGGCCAGCCTGCACGCCTGCCACAACCGCCTGGTACCGGGATGCCGTTGTAGCAGAAAGGCCGGGTTTCGATTGTTCAAAAGGGCACCCGGGCGGAACAAACTACCACCACCATCAAAACCCCAGTGCATTCAAGCTAGACCTGGTGGTACTATCTAATATTTGTAATTTATATGATGCCGATGGCTTATATGCCATCAATACGACGCAGCATTCTCCGCTAATAGGTTTTGCATATGATGGCTTTCCTGTGTATGGTGCCTATGGCTATGCAAATGCTGACGGTACAGGGGGCATTACGCGAATAAAATCGGGTTACCAACTAAGAAACATAACAGTAAGAACGACCGCGGCAAATGGCACAGATGTGCCGGATGGTCCACCCGTAAACGCTACCTATCCAATAGGTTATTTCAGGGAAGACTATGAGTGGCTTTCCCACCCGGGAGATGCCAGTTATTTAGATGAACACAATGGACGTTTTTGTGTTACGCCAGAATATCCGGCAGGTATCTATTGCTATTTTGCCACCGTAGATGCCAATCATAATTCTGCTTATCCGTATTTAATCGGACCCAACTATTATGGTAACAAAACTGCCTCAAAAGTTGCCAGTATTTTAGAACCTGTAACCATTTATCCGCCACCGGTATTACCGATTACGCTACTGAGTTTTACTGGTAAAATTGAAAAGAACAGTGCCGTATTAACCTGGGTCACAGCAAATGAAATAAATAGTAAAAATTTCATCATTCAGCGTAGTGCCGATGGTGTCCGTTTTGAAAATGTTGGTACCGTAGTAGCTGCTGGAAACTCGTCTCATAATAGCAACTATAGTTTTACCGATAAAAACATTCCTGCCGGAAGAGTTTACTATAGGTTACAACAAGTGGATGCGGACGGAACCAGTAAGGCATACCCAATCATTTCCCTGGTAAATAATGCCAGCGGGTACAATTTCAAGGTGATACCAAACCCGTCTTCCGACTTTATAGCCATACAATTTAATAGTGGTATTCTGGAGCAGGATACGGATGTAAAACTTTATGATAGTAGCGGAAAACTGCTTACCCAAACAAAAATCAATAAAGGACAAACAATTGCCTACATGAATGTTGAAACCTTTTACAATGGAACGTATATTGTAAAAATTCAAAATACCACAACTTCAGAAAGTCATCGGGTAGTTGTTAGCAATTAGTATTTTGTAAAATTGAAAGCCCTGGTATTTTTTAAAATATCAGCTTTCTTATGCGGCTTCCGCAACAAAGAGCACTCAAATCAAACGAATGAAAAAATACTTTTTGTCTGTATTAGTAGTGATAGGCGCTTTACCCCAGATTCTTGCCCAAACAACCGTTGGCCTGTTACAGCATGATGCCGGTACTTTGGATAATAGATTCCGTACAGTAAATGGCTTTTGTTTCTTATGCAACATCACCCATCTGTCCTCGCCTTAAATGTAGTTCCTGTTCGTAGTTGCAGACCTTTGCCGCCAGCTTCCTTCAGATTCGCAGTCGCCTACGACACCCTTGCTCTGAGCTAACACACCCTACTGTAAAGTGTGTTCGGGACTTGCACCCTATAGCTGATATACATGCCTGACGCACATAAAAAACGCGTTGCAATCAATTGATTTGCAACGCTTTATCTCGTGGAGCTGCAGGGAGTCGAACTTTTTGTGCAATAGATTGATTTTCAAATACTTATTTTACCAAAATATCACGAGGTCCCGAATGGGTCTCGATTGATAAAAGGGTCAAAATGTTTCAGAGCTGTTCTAAAAATACATTAAAAATCAATTTGAACTTAATTTCCGAAGAAAATTAAGGCCCCCCTGCGCAAAGTAAAATATTCAAGGTCTTTCGACCTTTAATCCATGAAAACAACAGGACTATCGAATTGCCTTCGAAAGATTTAGTGATTGCTTTTGCATGGGAGGAGACCACTATCATACAATAACTGACCCTGATCCCTCCTATTTTAAAATATTCGGGGTGTAATTTTTCTGCAGATTTCACCGAAACCGTCCTAAAAATCTCCATTAAAATTCCCAAGATGGAACGGGACTGCTAGTGGCATTAAAGGATCATTAAAGTAACAACGGCATGTAAATTGCAGGAATGACAAGACTGTTAAATAATTATGGGTGCTTTACCTCCACATATTTCCATTTTCCCTTTCTAATATTCAGCGTCCAGGGCTTTGGTTCCGGCACCCATAAGTTGCCATCACCTATTTGCAGCGGCATCCATATATACCTCGAGTCCCACTGGGTTGAGGGTTTCCATTTATCGGCCATAAAAATGATGGTTGTGTCCTTTGTGCCTGCCACTTTCAACAACATGGTGGATTGCGAACCATATGTATTGGTTTGGGGTGGAGCAATATCTTTGAATTCAGACCAGGGACCTTCCAAACTGGGTGCGGTAGCGTACTTGTTGGGGTTTGCCCTCCAACCGGTAAGTGCGGAGCCGATTGAATAATACAATCCTTTATAGTGCACAATAGCACCGCCTTCCATATGCGCCTTTACGAGGGTCATATCTTTTTCCACCTCCATATAATCATCAGAAAGCCGGGCAATATGGAAGCCATTGGGCCGGTCCTCAAACACCAGGTAAGCCGTACCGTCATCATCTATAAACTGACCGATGTCACGGCTTTCATGGCCAAGCGGCCGAAAGCTTTTTACAAAGGTGAACTGGCCATCGGGGCTATCGCTTACAGCAATTCCTACTTCTGCCAACTTATACTTGCTGTCATCCAAATGGAAATACATCACGTACTTTTTTGTTTTGGCATTGTAATAAACCTTTGGCCTTTCCAACACCCATCGCGGGCCGAGGTTTTTAGGGTCGGCCATTTTTACTACATCTCCCCTAAACTTCCAGTTTATTAAATCAGTGGATGAATAACAACTCACATAGCGGTAGTTGGTATCCAGGCCTTGTGAACGTTCTTCGCCATACCAGAAATAAGTCTTGTCAATTTTAATAATGCCACCTCCATGTGCCTGGATGTGCTTACCATCTGCATCAGGCCACAATTCACCAGGGTTGATAACTGACCGCTTTTGCCCCATCGATGCAATAGCTGCCAAAGCAAAGCTGGCTGTAAAAATTAAGTGGTTAAAATAAGGCTTCATAAACTATCTATTTAACTTGTCTGATAATCATTGCCTGCCCCTCTTTTGCTTTTAACGCAATTAAGAAATTGCTGTTTCTCGTTACATGGACGGTACGTTTCCGGATGCTTCCAGCGCTATCATCTTCGTAAATAGTTGCAAGGTATTTTTTTCGCTTAGAAAGAAACCCCAGAGAAATATTGGATTTCCAGTCCTCAAGTCCAGCCGCAGTTCCAATATACCATGTTTCATCCTTTTTCCTGGCAACGCAAATTCCTTTTCCAATCTCTCCATCAAGGTAATGCGTCTCATTCCAGACGGTTGGAACATATTTAAAAAACTCTATTTCTTCTTCGTTAGTATAATCGTTCGGTTGGCCATACCAAAAGATGGCTTGAAGCGGGCTGAAATAAATGACCGACAAGGCCAATTGCTGTCCCATACTCACCTTTAAGTTTTTGCTGAATTTATTTTTTGCATTCGGATAACAAAACGTAAAATCCGCAGGGCCTGCCAGGAAGCGGGTAAACGGCAGCGTGGTTGTATGAAAAGCATCGGGGCTGTTTTCATCACCCATGATTCCTTCCTGGGTAAGCAACGCGGGATACGTTCTGCTTAAGCCGGTCGGTTTGTAATTGTCGTGGATGTCCAGGATAAATCCGGCCTCATTTACTTTCCGGATTGCATTGATCAACCAGGTGAGGCCACCCTGTGTAAGGCCATCCACAAATCCAAATTTCAACCCGGCAACGCCCCATTTTTTATACAACGGAAGAAGGGTATCCAACCTGGCTTTCAGGCCCACGTAGTTTACATACAGTATCACCCCGATGCCTTTTTCTTTTCCGTACTGAAGCACTTTCGGCATATCAATTTGAGGTATTACCTGGGTGGGATCCGAAGACCCACGAAATTCAGCACCATACCACCCCGCATCGAACATGATGTACTGGAAATCATGCTTTGCTGCAAAGTCAATACAATCCAATCCACTCTGTGTGTTGAGTTGCGACCGGATAAGTTTACCAGGTTTAATCCAGTCAGGAAATCGATTTACCGGGGGCGGATTTAGTTTCAAATAAAGCTGGCTGTAATCGTGTAACCCGATCGCTGTTTTGGCCACACTGATCGTTCTCCAAGGAGTTTGAAAAAAGCCGGCAACCTTCACCGATGAATCTCGTGGAAAAACAACGGAAAGACTATGAGCCTTTACACCCCTTTTTAATTCAGCCTTGGTATAACCAGTATTGCTGGCTTCGCCAATACTTATGTAGAATTTTCCATTCGTGATTGTAGCAGGAAAGTCACAGGATTTCGTAAAAGTATCTATGGACACTGGGGTAAATATGGATTCCTGGTTGTATTGATATAGAGTATATGGATCAGGAAACCTGAATTCCGTTTGCTCCTGTTTAATACGAAAATCCAAACCACTATGCTTTTCCGGCAACTCATACCGAAAAGCAATACTGCCATCGTACGCCCTTGCAACAAGGCTAAAATTAAAAGATCCGGTGCTGCAAGCCAGTTTTATTTCATTGTAGTTATTGGTGATCAAGTCGCTTTCCCCTAACTGCCATTTAAATGTTTCCTTATTGCTACTTATGGATTTACCACTTATGACTGTTTTTTCATCAGCAGGCATTGCATCCTTTATTAATCCCAGTGCTGACCATTCTGTTACCGGTTCGTTGTAATAAAACATACGGTACATCAATGTACCCTGCTCAATCGAAAAAGTCACCCGGGTATTTTTATCGGGAGATGTGCTTGAAAGCTGGGTGATGATTTCACTTTTACAGATCACACAGATGCTTATCATCACTGATGTAAGAAGAAAAATTGTTTTATGTTTTTGCATTGCCTGATGGTTTGGAATTCATTTTATTCTAAAATTTCACGTTACATTCAAAATCGGAGTTTGCACTACTTAATTACGGAACAATCACCACTGGCACGGTCTCTCCAGTGCTAAGCCGCATCGAATAATTTCCTGCCGGCAGGTTTTTATCCAGTTTAAATGTCAGTACGCTACCCGCCCCTACGTGGCTGAAGGTCTTGGTAAATAGCCGCGTACCGGTGCTGCTATAAAGAGTGGCCGTTATAAAAGAATAATTTGCAGTATTTTTTGAACGGAGATAAATTTCCCTCCCCTTCACCGGATTCGGGTACACAACCCAGGTTCTCGCTTTACCTTCCACCTTAATCAACCGCATTCCTAAATCTGTTATTTTTCCATCTTTATCAACCTGTTTTAAACGATAGTAATTGGGCCCCACCAAAGGGTTATTATCTGTAAATGCGTATGCTGCTCCACTGGCTGAGCCTGCTGCTATAAGACCACCTACTTGTTTAAAATTCATGCCGTCACTGCTTCGTTCGACAATGTAATGGCTGTTATTGCCTTCAGTTGCTGTTTTCCAATTCAGCAATACTGCCCCCGAATTTTGCAGCGTAGCGGTATAGTTGATCAGGGTAACGGGCAAGATGACAGCTGCATAGATATTATTCACTTCGGCAGCGCTCAGGGCCCGGCTGTATATTCTGAACTCATCGGTAGCCCCGTTGTACATAGGGTCTGCCGAAAATTGTGATTTACCAAGATAATTGAGCGTTGTGGCTCCAAGAGCTGCAGGCTTAATGTTCAAACCAGTGTTTGATGCCCGCACTGTGCCGTTAATGTAAAGAGAGGCTGTGTTGCCAGATTGGGTGATTGCGAGGTGAACCCATGTATTCAGCGGGAAGGGATAAGCAAAGTTTACATTTTGCTCGGCGGCACTTCCGTTTTTAATGGCATACCGGATTGTTGAATTGCCGCCGGATAAAGCCGCCTGGACCGAAAGGAACATATACTGCGTGGTGCTATTACCAAAATCGAATACCCTCATCCAGGTGGAAATAGTGTTCATTTTTACCCAGGCCGAAACAGTAAAATCAGACAAGCCGTTTACCACGCCGGTTGGCAATGTTGCATAAGAGTTTGCAGTACCGTTTAAACTCAACGCCTGCCCGGCATAGCCTGTGTTACGGGTAGCAGCAGCCTGTAAAGTAGCGTGATTAGCGCCCCAGCCATCTACGCCCCTTGTGCCTGAGGCTTCATCAAATTGGTAATAACCTGACTGGCCTGCATTGGGACTGGCCGTCACTTGCGGGCTATTCACATTTTCCAGGCTACCATCTACCGAGGACACCACATAGTAATAAACACTACCATTTGTAACACCTGGGTCTGTGAATTTAGGGCTGGTAAGATTAGAGGCAATAGTAGTATATGGCCCTCCGGATACATTGGAACGTTTCACATTAAACCTAAGATTCAAAATACTATTCCATTCTACGATGGTTTTAGCGTCGCCGGAAGCCACAATCAGACCATCAACGATATCACTTTTCACCACGAGCACTAAGGTTGCGCTACCGGTTGTGCTGCCGTCCGAAGCACTTAGGGAAACGGAGTAGGTTCCGGCTGTAGTTGGCGTACCGGCAATTAAACCGGTAGCCCCATCAATGTTTAGGCCCGGTGGTAAGCCGGTAGCAGTAAAGCTATTGGGAGATTTATTAGTTGTTATGTTATAACTATATGTTCTGCCTACCAGGATCGTGTCATTCAGTGCACTGGTAATTGTAACGACGCGGTCATCGAGCAGTACTACATCATTGCCGGTACCGCCTTTGTAGGTGACGCGAAAATCGTACCCACCTGCAGAAACCAGCGAAAGTTCCGGGAGGCCGTTGAAAGTACCGGCTACAGCGTTCGAAGCGGTATTGTCAATAATGGTAAAGTTGGTTCCCAGGGGCAAACTGCCGTTTACGGTGATGGCCGGGTTCAATAGTGCATTGGTCAGGACAACATTTCCAGCCAATATTTTATCAGCCGTAGCGGTACTGGCATTGATGTCAACCTTATAAGTAGCATCCTGCAATAAAGTAAGTGTGGACGTGGTGGTGAAAGTTCCGATGCCGAGGTTACCGGGTTCCAGCGTGGCACCCATTCCCGCACCGGTCCCGATGGTTACGATGCCTGTGGTTCTTCCCGTTCCGCCAAAGACTCCTGCCACAGCTGTAAGCGGACTTACAAAAGTACCGATCAAAGGATCGTTGTTTACCAGGAACCGGCCGTTCCGAACAGTTGTTGGGCCCGTGTAAGTATGGTTGCCGGTAAAAATTAAATTAGCGGTACCAACTTTTTCAACCCCAAGGCTGAAGTTAAGGGAGCCCTGGAAACTGGTACTTATATTCAAGGCACCGATACTCATGATGGGTGTGCCACCGCTGTTATTTCTAAAGAACCCCCTGCCGGTAAGCGCACCAAAACTGATGGTGCCAGAAGAAAACTGGAGGCTTTGGCAATCTACCCCGTTAGCATCCAGGTTCCAGTAAGCATTGGCACTACCAGATTGCGGCACTTCAAACCGAAGCCTGTTGTTGCCGCTTCGGAGGGCACAAACAAAAGTGCCTGAGAAGCCACTATTATCGCCAAAGAGATGCAACCCGGCAGTCGTGTTTCCGTCCTGCCAGAGCGTACCGGTACCAGTAATTTTACCATACAGGTTCAGTGCGAAACTGGTCTGGAAGATTCGGCTGGTTTTTCCGGCGGTTACCTCTATATCGTTATAAAGGGTAGCGGCGCCGGATTCGGAGTATAGTGCACCTCCGTTCATAATGATTTTGCCTGTACCCAATGGTCCTGCTGTGGGCACTCCTGATGTTCCGGTGCCAATACCCGCTACGGCCACTGCATTGGTGGGCGGCCAGGTTCCGGCAGAGCCACCAACGATAGTATTACCAGTGTACACATTGTTACCAGCAATAAATACCGTGCCTGCACCGGTACGGGTAAGATTGCCGGTACCGGTAATTGCGCCACCCAGAACGATATTCTGTGTGTTGGCATTGATGGTATAGTCGTTATTGAGTACAAACGGTGTATTCAATGTTTGCGTATTCGCTGATACATTTACCATATCGTTGCCCGCTATGATAGAATTACCGGATATGGTGTACTTGCTTGCATCAGTATCAAACAAAATCCGGGAAACGTTGAGATTAGTGATGTCGTTATTCAATGTAGAATCATCTGTGCTTTTGAAAGCCAGGATAGCCGGGCTGGCCGGAGTACTCATTTCAAGCCAGTTGCCCGCATCGCTTGAGTTTTCACTAAGTGGCGACGGAGCCCAAGTGTAGGCCCCTGCACCGGGAACACCAAAGGCCTCCGGCGAATTACCGCTTTGCAGGGATACACCTACCGATGAAATAACATAGTAATAAGGATTGCCATTGGTAACAGCCGCATCTGTATAAGTAGTGCCGTTTACATTGGCAATGATCGTATAAGGTCCGCCCATAACTGAGCTGCGTTTTAAATTGTAAGTAGCAGCCCCTGGTGCCGCATCCCAGTCGAGTTTCAACTGCCCGTTTAGCAATGTAACCATGGGCTTGACTGGTATGGCAGGTGGCACAGAGGCGCTGGCTTCATTGGATATGCCACTTTCCAAAGCGCCAGCCAATGCAGTAATTATATAGTAATTCAGCACTTCCGGTGTAGGTGAAATATCGGTATAAGTAGTAGCTGTAATGCCAGTGGCAATGGTGGTATAAGGGCCACCGCTGCTGAGGGAACGTTTCACAGAATAAGTAGTAGCATTAGCTGCTGCCGTCCAGTTCAACCGGATATTACTAGTATTCACTACCGTCGCGGTAGCACCCGCAGGCGCGGATGGTGCTACGTTGTTAGTCACCCGGATAATAAGTATAAAAGTACTGGTACCAGATGCGTTGGTGGCTGTAAGTGTAACGGTATAGGTTCCAAGAGTTGTCGGCATACCGGAAATAGCACCTGTAATGTTATTAATACTCAACCCATCGGGTAGTCCGGTTGCGGTGTAAGCAGTTGGGTTACCGGTGGCTGTCGTATTATAAGTAAAGGTCGTATTTATTATGCCATCTGCCCCCGTTGCGCTGGTGATTTCAGCAGCGCCTGCTGGGGCGGCTGCACTAAACGCCACATCTGTAAAGGTTGCTGTGTTGAGCACCGTTGTATTGTTAGATATAGTATATAAACCATAATATAAACTGTCCGGGCGTGGTGATGGGGAATAAGAACAGCCAACACCGGTCCAGTTGATCCCATCGGGTGAATGATAGGTAAAGATGCGATTGCCTACCCGCTCAATTTTCAACCACCAGGGGGCTTTGGGTTGATAGTGGGGACCTACCCCGCCTGCGCCGCCGAGCTGAACGGACCAGTAGGCGGAACCAGCCGCCAGCGATTGCCGGATCATGACACCAGAACCCGAGGAAGGTAACGACATGCCGGTAACCTTCACTACCAGCCCGGCATCACCCTTAATTTTTTTGAAAGTATAGTTCATTGAATTACTCAGCGAGTTGCCTGCAGCTTTCAGCGTCCAGGTGCCGCTGTTATAGGTCGCACTACCAGCTATACCAGGGTTTCCAATATCCAGGTTGGTCAAAAGGCTGACAGGTTGTGCATTGTCTGCCGGATAGTATACCGGGGAAAGGGGTAGCGCTGTGGAAGTATCCGAGGTTTTCAAAAACAAAAAATCTCCACCGGCACCACCCAGGGCAGCCCGCATTGTATCGGTGTAAGGTGTTGGGATGGCTTTGCGGAGGGAATAAGCGGCCTTTAGAATATTGGTGTAGTCGCCCCTTCTTGCGCCCGGCGCAATTCCCCAGTTCGTCCAGAAGCTGGAATATCCGCCCATTGGGATATAGGTAAGTGTATTACCAATAAAAGCATATTTATGATACAGTTCCCCGATGGCCAACATCCGGTTGTCCAATTCGGCATACATGTCAACCCCCTGTTTATAGGCTACCTCCGCACCCCATGCCAGGGCAGCCACCTGTACACGCCAGTGGTCGTCCCGTCCTGCATCTCCTGTTTCGCCATTTGTCAATGAGTTGCGCATACCCCCACCCGCATCCATTCGATACACATCGATCGCTTCGTTGAATTTGGTGGCGTCGTCGTTAAAAGCGGCAACACCTAAGGCAATCTTTAGCTGGATGGCCCCCTTGTTGGCATCCCGTAACTGGTAAGGCACAAAAGAAGTGGGGTATAGCACATTGGCAAAATAATTTTTGACGTGTTGCGTGTTGGCAGCAGTCCAGTTGGGAAAAGTGCCCCTTAGAATATCAGCTCCTGTTGCCCAGTAATCGGCATAATCGCCAATATCCAGCATGGATTCACCGCCGCCCCAACTGGTATTGATTACCGCCCAGGCATCCAGCATGTCGGTTGCCTTGCGGGCATAAGCAGAATCGCCTGTGAAAACCCACATAAAAGCCAGGTGATGAATGGCGATCATATCCTGTTGCCATTTCGTATTATTTAAATTGGGGGCACGGCTCACACTCACAACCGGCCCCTGCTGGCCATAGGTAAGTTTAGAATGGTTATCGTTTTTGAAAGTATTATAGGCCGAAAGCCAGGGTTCCTGGGTAATATTTGCTTTTAACTGGTCAAGATCATACTGGGTAAATGGAATGCCGGGATGTACAAAACGCTGGGCGATTGAAACATTTGAAAATCCAAAACAAATAGCAACGGCAATAAGGAAGTACTGCTTGCATCTTCCCACGAGGGTAGAATAATAGGGCGACCTTTTCTTCATAAAATAAAAATTAAAATCGGTTTTAATATCCATGAATGCGGTTTAGATTTTCAGGAGAAGCTCCTTCTATATTTTAGTTCAGAACCAGGAAACATCGCGTTTGCAAGATTGAACCCAGGGTGTATTTATACAAAAACGGATTGAAGGCCAAACGGCTGGGGCTATTGAGACCCATCAAAACCTGGTCGGTTGTCATCAAAAATTACAGTACCAGCCTTATCACGCATCAGCAGAATGAACGATAGGTTGCCACAAATAATCAATTCAACTACTCAATAGAGATTTACCGCTTTACGGGACAGCGTACTTAACGATTGCCAGCACAAGCGCTGCCCGTAAAGCGGTAAGTGGATCAATTGGTCCAAAGGTTCATTTAAGGTGATGTGTATTATTGGTTTTTTGTAACCGCCAGCTGGCCACCCAATACACCATTTGGGAATTTCGCGCTGTACAAAACCATGTACCAGGTGCCGGCCAGGAAACTGGCCTGTTCATCAGGTAATAATCCGGTATTTCCACTGACTCCAAACGAAAAAGCGCCGGTTAAATTTGTCTTAGAGCCTGCGGAGATAGCGGTATTGATAAAAAACCTCCTGGCCGCCGTGGCGGTATCAATCGCTGCACCAGCGCCTTTAAAAAAGCGAATTATTTTTAATGTGTCGAGTTTGATGGAGGTGGTATCTTTCACATATGCAAACCTGAACGACATGTCGTTTAGCCCTTCATCATACCAGCCAGTCAGCACACCGTTCGATGTATCGGTTGCGAGCGCTGGAAAAACCTTTTTACTGCTCAGCTGGGAACTGATAGAGTAAGTACTTCCATCAGGGGAGGCGAGATCACCACCTTTGGTACAGGCCACCAGCCACAGCGATAGCAAGGAAATAAGAGAAATAAAAAAGCGACGCTTCATGACAATTATTTTTTTTGAATGCCTTAGTGTTAAGAAGGCTGTTAGTGTTTAGTAGCCAGGATTTTGTTTGAGGGCCGGAGATTTTGTGACCTCACTTTGCGGAATCGGCCAGAAGTACATCGCATCCGTGAACACATGCTTACGAACGACAACTGTACGATAGGAGAATGAACCATTGGCGGCCCTGGTGATTTCCATGCCATGTGTTTCGGCATTTTCTGTGACTGGTGCTATCTTCCAGCGACGCACATCCCAATATCGATGCTCTTCAAATGCCAGCTCCACCCGGCGCTCATGGCGGATGGCATCACGCATCTCATCCTTCGTCATATTTGCTTTCAGTCCATATAATCCATTGGCACCTGCTGCAATCCCCGCCCTGGACCTGATTAGTTTCAGCCAGTCGTAAATTTCCGTGGCAGGGCCATAATATTCATTTGTTGCTTCAGCTGCATTCAGCAGCACTTCAGCGTATCGCATCACCACCCATGGACGATACAGTTCGCTTCCACCACCAACACCAAAATTGTTGCACATCTTATAACGGAAATAACCGGTTTTTGTACCCGTAGAAGTATAAATACCATCTACGCTTGCGCTGGTGGCTGCGGCATTACCTGTTGGAATAACGCCGGTATAAGTATTCACCGGTTGATCGCCGAGGGCGCCCATATTTCTAATTGAACCATTGTAATGGACTGTGTAACTTAAACGGGGGTCCCTGTTTTTATACATATTGTCTCCTATGCCAGGATAGCCGGACGCAGGGTCGGTTATCCGCAGACCACTTACCATATCAAATTCATCCACCAATTCCTGTGTTGGAAAATATTTGACACCTGCATACCCATTCACAGTGCCCCTCGATTGAGGATTGGCGCTGTTTTCGACATAGATATTGTTGGACGTTGTCACCGGCTGCCAGTAGACCAAAACATGCTCCGGTACTGGTGTATTCTGTAAAAACAATGTATAAAATGGGGTTGAACCAGTAGCATATAAACTATATACCCCGAGGGTAATAACAGCCTTAGCCGCATCGGATGCTTTCTTCCACCGTTCCGTATTGGCCGCAGCATAAGTAACCAGGTGAGAAGGGTCATCCGCTCGTGGTCCGCCATTAAATAAACTACTTGCGGCGTATAGCAATAACCTTGCTTTTACTGCAAGCGCTGCACCTTTGGTTATTCGCAGCTGATTTACATTCCCTACAGGATAAGAAGCAGGTAATGATGCGGCGGCAGCGTCTAATTCAGCCGAAATGTAATCCACACATTCTTCAAATGAATTTCGCGGCACATCTATTTTGTCATCATCACTGAATATTTTATCACCAATCAAAGGAATGCCGCCGTAATGTTTTACTAATGTGAAAAGATACCAGGCCCTGAAAAACCGTACCTGCCCCGTCCAATAATCCCTGGTAGCCGCTGTAACGGGGATACTATCCTTATTTTTGAGGAAAATATTAGCTGCACGCACCATTTGATAAACCGTCGTCCAAACCGCTTTATCCGCATTACTTGCATTTACCCCTCCATTCGTGATCCGGTACGTGTAAATATTCGGGTCCGCAATGGGCTCCGATTCGTCACTGGCTGCATCGAGGCCGGTATTGCTGAACCGCCTGGCATTAAATGACAAGCCAATATTAGTGTACAGGTTATTGATAGTACCCAGTGTCCGGGTACTATCTTTAAACACGGCATTTTCATCTATTGCCGACAAAGCTTTCTGATCAAGGAAATCCTTCTTGCAGCCGGACAAAAACCAGGCGGACAAAATAGGCAGGACCAGGAGCAGTTTCTTATATTTTTTGAAGTTCATTTTGATACATTAGTTTTTATTATTAAAAGCCGACTTGTAATCCGAAAACAAAATTTGCAGTGTTGGGATATGCGTTTCCTACGCCGTTGGCAATTTCAGCGTCCTGCTGAAAATGGCCGAGGTCTTGAATGGTAAGAAGGTTATACCCGGATAGATATACTCTTGCATTCTGGACGATCTTTGTTTGTTTTAGCCAGGATTGGGATATTTGGCAAGCCAACTCAAGCGACTTCAATCGGACATAATTTCCATTTACGAACCAGAAATCGGAAGAAGTATTTGCGGTGCCGCCGGTTAAATAGGAGATGTTGTTAACATTTGTATTCAAACCAATACGAGGATAAGTAGCTGTAGCTGCTGTGGCGGGTGTCCACCGCTCCAGGTTCCATGGGCGCAGATTTCCGTTAAAAGCATCCCCTGCCCCTTCGGCTGTTACCTGAACGGCATAACCGAACGCAGTTTGAACCAATGCCCGCAGGGTCAGGTTCTTATAGCCTACTGTAAACTCCGCCCCGAGATTGGTACTGGGCAGGTTGGGTCTTGACAAATATGTTTTATCGGCATCGTTGATGAGGCCATCACCATTCATATCTGCATACTTCAAATCACCCGGTTGGATAACGCTCCAGGTTGGAGCAGCAATGCCTTTTTTCACTTTACCACTTGCGTCAAAATCATTAACCTGGTAAAATCCAATGTTACGGTAACCAAGCACCAAACCAAGCTGAGTGCCCGTTCTTGCCTGGTATGGATAGTCAGGTGCTTCGCTTACGTAAAGAATTTTATTGGTGGCATAGGAAGCGTTGGCACTTATAGAATAATGGAAATTCCTACCCCTGGTTTTATAGGTAATCACACCGTCAAATCCTTTGTTCTCGGTAATTCCAATATTCTTGCTGGGTAATGCCTGCCCGATAATTAATGGAACGTCACCCTGGGAGATTAATTGATCGTAGCGATAATTATAGAAATAGCTACCGCTAAATGTTAATTTACCTTTCAGCATATTTATTTCTACACCAAGATCTGTCTTCCTTTCCTTCTCCCAGGTGATACCGGGGTTTACCAAAGCACCTTCAACCGTGGTTCCGCCATAATAGTTGGACCCGGTAGTGGCATATTGGATAGAGGAAGTTACAGTACCCGGGTAACTGGCATCCGAGCCTACAAGACCATAGGAACCGCGGATCTTGAACAGGTCGAATACCGGGAAAAGCTTTTTAAAGAATTTTTCTTCGGAAAGATTGTACCCCCAGGAAATAGCCGGAAAGGTTCCATAGCGCCGATCTTTTTGAAACAGGTCATTTCCATTGCGGGCTACCGTAATGCCAATCAAATATTTGCGTTTATAATCATAATCCAGCCGGCCGGTAGTACCCCTGTAGTTCACGGGAATGACACCGCCGTTGATATAATTCCGTTGGTTGAGTAGCAAAAGGCCGGTAAAATGATGGCGACCAAACGTACGGTCATAATTCAATGAAGCCTGGAGAATGGTGGTGGAGTTAAAAGCACCATTGGATGATGCAACGCCATACACCGGGATCCGGTAGGCGCCCTGGATGGTGTAACTGTTGTTCGCCGGGTTGTACTTGTAAGCAGGCAATCCACTCCGCAATAAGGTGCGGTTTTCATTGTTATTGCCCGCATAGGAAATATTGACTTTTGCCGAAAGACCCGTTGTGATGAAATCCAGCTTTTGGTCGGCACCGGTAACGATGTTGTAGTTATTGTTGAACGTTCGTCTGTACCCGCCGTTTGCCAGGCGGTAAGCAGGATTGATGGCACCCGCACCAGTGACCGCTCCTGCATGTGATGCATAGCCATAACTGCCATTTGGATTAACCAGCGGCATGGCATAAGGGGACAGGTACCGGAAGGCACTTATTTCGTAAAACAATCCATTGCCCTCAATGGTTCCGCCAGGGTTATTGGTTGTTTCAAAACGTCCATTCACATCAAACCGTATTTTGAGGGTTTTAGTGGGTGTAATGTCCAGGTTGGAACGATAGTTGAAACGTTTGTAGAAATAATTGGTATTTACATTGTCGCCAACCGGTTCAAACTCTTTCAAAATACCATTCTGCCCGAAATAGCCGAATGATGCAAAATATTTTACAACTGAACTTCCACCACTTACGTCGATATTGTACCTGCTTTGCGTAGATGATTTATTCAGCAAGGCATCTACCCAATTTACATTTGGATGTCCGTAAGGGTCCGACCCATTCCTGAACTTTTGCAGGTCGTCAGGAGTAAAAGGCATAACCGGGCTTTGCGACTGCCCGTAAGCATCGTTGATGGTTGCCTCGTTCCGTAATAAAGCCGTACTGTAAGCATCCAGGAACGTTGGCATACGTATCACTTTGTTTAAACCAAACTCGGTTGTTAAGTTGATCCGCGGTTTGCCTACACGGCCCCGGGCGGTGGTAACCACCAACACACCGTTTGCACCTTTAAGTCCGTAAATAGAAGTGGTGGCAGCATCCTTCAGTATCGAGATAGTCTCCATCTCATTGGCATTCAGCTGGGACAGCTGCGTGTAGTCATATTCAATATCATCTACAATAATCAGTGGCCTGTTGTCACCATTTAATGAGTTTACACCGCGGATAAAAAAGTCTGCCGCATCCGCACCCGGCTGGCCGCTGCGCTGCTGGGAGAAAAACCCCGGCAGGCGGCCCGCTAATGTATTTTGGATATTTGCGGTAGGAATGGATTTAATGTCTTCTGCTTTTATAGTACTAACCGCACCGGTGCTGGTAATTCTTTTCTGGCGTCCAAAACCCACGATTACTACATCATCCAGTCCTTTAGTGTCTACTGCAAGATTGATGGTAAGGGTCTCCTGGTTTCCTACAGTTACTGTACTGGTTGTGTAACCGATATTACTTACAACAACCTGGTTGCTCTTGCCTTTTAATTGCAACACAAACCTGCCCTGTACATCAGTCGATGTAGCATTGCCTTCTTTATCTTTTTCAGCCACTGTGGCATTGCTGACAGGCTCATTTTTTTCATTCAGGACCTGCCCTTTTATCGTTGCATTTTGTGCAAGCAATGTTGTTGTTCCCAATACTGTGAGCAACATGAGTATGATAAAACGTATTTTCATTCTTTTAAATTTATCAGGCGGGAAGATTTGATTAATAGCCAGGGTTTTGACTAATACCTGCATTTACCTGTGTTTCTTTCAGGGCAATTGGAAACAGGTACATAGCATCGGTGAAATAGGGTGTTGCAACATCCTTCGGCGTATAGGTAAACGTGCCATTGGCGTTTTTGGTGATCGTTACCCCATGAAGGGTTGTGCCATAAACTGTTTTGGCAATTTTCCAGCGGCGGATATCCCAAAAGCGTTGCTCTTCAAATGACAGTTCTACGCGTCGTTCGTTTCGTACAATATCCCGCATCTGCGTTTGATTCAAGGCTGCAGGCAGTGCAAATGGGGAAAGACCAGCTCGCTGGCGGATTTTTTCTACGGCACTATTCACGGTAGCATCCGGCCCGGAGAATTCGTTTTTTGCTTCGGCATACATTAATAAAATATCTGCATAGCGGATAACACACCAGGGCGTATTAAAACCGTTGTCGCGGTAAAACGTGGTGGAGAAAGCCGTACTGTTGCTATCATTTGCACAAAACTTTTTACCGTAGTACCCGGTCTGTGTTTGATTGGCGGCGATGGTAGCGTTGTTGGGTTTGTCTTTTCCACCTTCGAATGTTTCCACTGCCCGCTGCAACCATTTAGCGCCATTATAAAATACCGTCCGCTCAAGCCTCGGATCCCGGTTGGCATAAGGATTGGCCGGATCATAACCTGATGTAGGATCGGTGATGGCCTTACCGTTTTTCATGGTAAATGCGTTTACAAATTCCTGTGTAGGGCTCACCCTGCCCTCACTCTGGCGGTTGGCGGGATTGTATCCTACGGGCGACATATAATAACTATATAAATTGTCCACCCGCGAATCACTCATTTTGAAAAAAATATGTTCCTTGTTGGCCCTTTGCTGCATCAGTGTATAGGAATTGGCTTCCAGGTCGAAGATGCCCAGGTCCATCACTGCTTTAGCAGCATCTGCTGCAGCTTTCCATCGGTCGGCATTATAGTTAGGATAGCCCATATAAAGTTTGTCGGGACTAGATGTTGGATTGAATAATGGGCTGGCGGCAAGTAGTAATACTTTGGCTTTAATTGCAAGTGCAATGCTTTTCCGCATCCTGCCAAAATCCGGGTCTGTTGTCCTGTTCGCCAGGCTGGCATCAGGACGAAGACTGTCTTTGGTAATATCCAGTTCTGATACGATATAATTCACGCATTCTTCAAAACTGGCCCGATTAAGCTGCAAGAGTTCCGGATCATTAGAGTCATACACTTTATTTCCTACCAGCGGCACGCCCCCATATCGCTTGATTAACTCATAGTAGAAATAGGCACGCAAGGTTCTTGCTTCATTGGGAAACCATACTTTACGGGAAGAATCTGCCCAGGGTACTTTCTGGTAATTTGCCAGGAACACATTGGCTTCACGGATCGCATTATAGCTGTTGCTCCAGTTATCATCAAAAGTGGCGATGGGGCTATAACCGCCACGGATGATACCCCAGGTAGCATTGCCATTGGCGCTTGGTATGGCATCATCTGAAACGCATTCCAGCGGAACAAAGGGGTTTGTAAACTGGGCATTGGTACTGACTACATAGCTATTATTTCCAAGTATCCGGGCATAACCTGTCGGGATTCTCGAATAAATATAATTTAACCACTTCGAGGCAAAATCCCCGGTGGGATCATTTGCGTCAAAAATATAATCTATCGTATTGAGTTCAAGTGGCTTATCCTCAAAGTCTTTTCTGCAGGCGGAAAGTGATACCAAAACCACCAGCATGATCATAAAATACTTTCTGTTCTTTTTCATACAACAACACATTGATTTTAGAATTTTACATTGATACCGAAATTGTACACCTTCATAATGGGGTAGGCAGCACCAATAGATTCGGGATCTATATCCTTCCGGACTTTATAAATTTCTCCCCAAGTAAACAGGTTCAGGCCATTTGAAAATATCCTGACAGAAGGAAGGCCAATTTTACGGGATAGTTTTTCCGGCAGGGTGTAGCCGATCTCCAGGTTTTTTAAACGGACAAAATCATTGTCCTTCAACCAGAAAGAGGAGGTCTGTGAATTGTTGGTATTGCTTCCCAGCCAAAGACGCGGTTGCGTTGCTGTGGTGGCCGTAGCATCAGTAAACCGGCCGAGGTTGTATTCGTAAGCAGTATAACTACCGTTGTTCCCGAAGCCATTCATAAAATCTCCACTGATGTAATTCTGGCGGTTAACAGTACCCTGGATCAATGCATTAACATCAAACCCTTTTATACGGAAGCCCACCGTTGTGCCATAATAAATAGTTGGTTTTCCATTACCGATCGGCCCCTGGTCATTGGCGTCAATAATGCCATCGCCGTTTCGATCGAGGTACCGGATATCGCCTGGCCGAAGGGAAGACTTTGGTGCGGCCGGCAGTACGGCAGTAGCCGGGTCATTGATTTCAGCATAATTCTTAAATAAGCCCATTGCGGTGTACCCATATTGTAAGCCCACGGGCCTGCCGGTAACCAGCTGGTAATCGTATAATTTCGGCAGCTCGGCATTGTACACCACTTTGGACTGCACCATGGAAAAATTTGCCGTGATATAATAGGAGAAAGCCTTTATTTTATCCTGCCAGGTTGCCGATAATTCCGGTCCCCAGTAATTGAACCGCTGATAGTTTTGAAGTGGGTAACCTGTTCCCAAAACGACAGTCGTCAGGTTGGGGATTGCTACGAGGTCGTAGAACTTATTGTAGAAATAATCAGCGGTAATGGTCAGCTTATTTTTCCATAAGGCAATATCGACTCCGACATCCAGCTTTTTAGCTTTTTCAGGGCCCAACGATGGATTAGAAAGACCATTTTCTCCTGACGCTCTTTCTAAAGACGAACCAGGGCCAAACCAATAAGCCACTGCATTATCGGTATTTGTCAGGTTGGTGAAGTAAGTTTGGATATAAGCGTAGTACCCGGCATTTACCTGGCCGGTAAGACCATAATTTGCCCGCAGTTTTAGCTTGTTGATAAATTGCAGACGATTTTTTACAAATCCTTCATTGTGCAGGTTCCAGCCAACCCCCGCTGCCCAATAGGTAGCCCAACGTTTTGATTCCGCCAACCGGTTGTAGCCTCCGTAGCTCACAGCACCTTCAGCAATGTATTTATCATCATAGCTATAATTCAGTTTACCGGCATACGCCGTGTAATTCTCAGGAAGGTTGGTGGTACTGAATATTAATCGGCTTTGCTGGTTGGCAACAGCCAGTGCACTGAAATTATGATTCCCAAAAGTCCTGTCGTAACCTGCCGAACCTTCTAAATATACAATCCGGGACCGCTCATTGGGTGTACCGCTGGTGCTTTGCTCGGTTGTGGTACCATATTTTGTGTAGGCGTTATTTGCATACTGGTACACTTCGAAATTTTTGGCCCGGGTGGTAGTATAGTAAACGGTATTATTGTTAGAGGCGCGTGCTTTAAGGTAAAGACCCTTTGTAAGTAGATCCAGCTTTTGGGTAACGTCGATGTCTACGGCAATGTCGCGGACATCCTGGAACTGGTATCCCCTCGACACTGCCTGGCCGTAAATATTCACATTCTGTCCGTAGACACTGGTGCCGGCATAAGTACCGTTGGGATTGAAAACCGGGTAAGCTAATTGCGGCGTGGTTAGTAGTGAACTCAATATGGAGCCGGTTCCGCCACCGGGTTGATTATAGCGCTGCAACCGTCCAAAAAGATTGAGTTGAACAAAAGTGGTTGGAGTAACATCTACACCCAGGTTAGAGCGAAGCAGGTAGCGATCCAGCTGCGAGTTCGTATTATAGTTATTGCTATCGAGGGTTTTAAACAGCCCCTTTTCCGTCATCTTATCCAAATCAACAAAATACCGGAATCCTTTTCCGCTACCCTGCAAGTTGATATTGTAGCGGCTTATCCCGGCGTTTTTGTTGAGGACTGTGTTGTACCAGTCTACATCAGGGAATGCATATGGATCGGTTTTATTTTTATAGGCATCAATTTGCGCCTGTCCGTATACCGGGTTAACAGGGGTGGCTCCGGCATCATTTTGCCTTGCCTCATTATACAGCGTAGCGTACTGCCAGGCTGATAAGGGTTTGGGTAAGGCCGATGCCGTTTCAAAACCAGATTGGGCGGTGAAGGAAATCCGGGGCTTGCCGATATCTCCTTTTTTTGTCCGGATAGAAACGATGCCGTATGAAGAACGTTGACCGAACATTACTGTAGACAAGGCATCTTTCAGAACGGTAACTGACCCGATCTGCTCGGGATCAAGAGATAGATAGCCCCGCTCTACGCCATCGACCAGGATAATCTGCGCCCTCGCACCACGGATATTATAGCTAAGGCCACTACCATCCAATCCCGGTCCGCCACTGGTAAAACCAATATTGAGGCCAGCAAGCCTGCCCGGGAGCCCCTGCATAAAAGAATTGGCAGGTGTGGACTGCAATTGCGCGCCGCTCACCCGGCTGACGGATTGCAACAATGTACGGGACGACTGTTGGCCATACAATATATCCACCGCATCCGGAAGAAGGGTATTTGCTATACCATCAGGCATTTTAGAAATGGTAACGGTGTCGGCCTGCTGGGCGTTTACCTGCAAAACGGAACTACTGAGAAAAAGACACAGACAGGCATTTACATGTGTCAAAACATTCTTCATATGGCTACACAGTTTAGTTTGATTTTCACTGCCCGCTGACAAGCGATACCAGCAATCCAGGCAACATTTAGTGTTATGGCAAAAGATGAAGCAAGAAGGTAAATCGATTTAGCTTTTTGACATTTAAAAACTCCTGTTGCCGGTTTACTACCAACACATCCAGGAGGGATGAAAATTTAAAGCAACATCAATTTGCTCAGCGCAACATCATCGTCGTGATAACAGGTGCAAAATATATCGGGATGTAAAAATTGTACCGGGTCTAATTGTCCAAAAAAGGGTTGCAATGTGGCCAAAATGGAAGTTTTGGGCCACAAATGATCTAAAAAAGATTTTTCTTAGGCAGCTGTTTTACGAAATGCCCGATCAGCCTTTAAGAGCCCTGGTTGCCACCATCGAACTGATCCCGGTTTATATTGTATTTGTCGTGGAAAGTCTTACGATATTTACTGATATACTCCGACGGGTTCAGTCCAAATAATTTCTGGAACTGCTTCCTGAAATATTTCTGGTCCTGGATACCTACCTCTGCCGCCGTTTCATTCACGTTTAAATTGGTACTCGTAAAAAGCTGGGCCGCCTTTCGAAGCCGGATGAACCGGATGAATGAAATAATGGACAGGCCAGAGACAGATTTTACCTTACGGAAAAGATTAGAACGGCTCATCCCCAATTTCCTGATAAGCGTTTGCACGCCAAATTCTTGGTCGTCCAGGTTTTCTTCCACAATTTGTATGCAACGCTCAATAAACTCTTTATAATCCGAAGATATCTTCAGGTTGTTTTGCTGCAGGGTGATGGCATTGTAAAAATAGTTTTGGAGTGCGTTCTTCTTTTGAAGCAGGTTTTCTACCGTCGCCACCAGGATTTGTTTTTCAAAAGGCTTTACAATGTAATCGTCTGCGCCGCCCTCAATACTTTCTAACCTGGTGGAAGAAGAAGAGGTTCCGGTAAGAAGGATTACAGGTATATGGCCGGAGACCGGGTCCTGCTTAATGGTTTTACACAGGTCAATCCCGCTTATACCGCCCATCCGGATATCGGAGATAATAATATCAGGCAGGTATTTTTGCGCCAACAAAAGTCCTTCCTCACCGCTGCCGGCATTATATACCGAGTAATCGTTTTTAAAGATACCCGTGATATACTGTAACATCTGGGCATCATCATCTATTACCAGGATGCTTTTTGTTTCTGTGATCAGTGACTCATTGCCGATATCTCCGTCGGTCACTCCCGTATCTATTGGCAGAAGTGGCTGCGGTGGGGCTTCTTCGCCCGGATTTTTATCAATCAATTTTTGGGCAGCTGTCTCAACGATCAATGAAGGTTCAAAATGTTCCATTCCTTTCAAGAAAGACAATGTAAAACTGGTACCACGACCCTGCTGACTGGTATAACTGATTTTTCCATGGTGCGCATCTACAAATTGCTTTACGAGGAATAGTCCTATTCCAAAACCCGATTGCCGCGTAGTGCCTGCATCGTCTGCCCGGTAAAAACGATCAAAGACCCTATCGCCCGCTTCAGAGGGGATTCCTTTGCCGGAGTCAATTACCACGAGTTCGGCCTCCAGCTCAGTTTCAGTAATCGAACAAGTCACCTTTCCGCCGGACGGCGTATACTTTAAAGCGTTGGAGAAAATATTGTATAAAATGATTTCCAGTTTGGAACGGTCGGCCCATATCTCCATTCTTTCGGTTGTACCCTTAATTTGGTAATCTATCTGCTTCAACCTCGCCTGTTGGGAAAAACCCATATAAACTTCCCGGACAAAACCTGGAAAATCCAGTTTTTCCAGCCGAAGCTGGTTCATGCCGCTCTCCCCTTTTTGAAATAACAATAGCTGGTCTACCAGGTTAATCATCCGGTGCGCATTGTGGTACACCATTTTCAATTCCCCCGCATGAGGGTTCTCCGCCGGTTGTTGATCGATCAATTCCTTGACAGGATTAATGATCAGCGTTAAAGGGGTACGAAATTCGTGGGCTATATTGGTGAAGAACTCTAACTTTTTATCGTTGATTTCTTTCTCCTTTTCATTCAAAACCCGGTCCTTTTCGTGGTTAGCCCGCTCTTTTTCAAATTCTGCCAGGTCTTTTTCACGTTCAAACCTTTCTCTTTCCAATTCAGCATGTTCCCGTTCTTTTTCTGCCCGTTCCTTCGCAGCTTTTTCCCGCTCATTTTCCGCATTCAGGTTGGCGATGGTCAATGAATAATGTAACCGGGCCTTCTGCATCCGGTAACGATTGTAAAAATAGATAGCTGTCGCTATCATGATCGTATACAGGATATATGCCCACCAGCTTCGATACCAGGGCGGCAATACGGTAATACTCAGATGAAACTCCTTTGAACTCCATCCGCCTTCCGGGTTGGTACATTTTACCCTGAAAGTATACCTGCCCTCCTTGAGGTGCGTGTAAACCGCCCGCCGGCCAGACCCGGCAGCAATCCAGTCCTTGTCCCATCCCTCCATCCGGTAGGCGTATGAAATTTTTTCAGGCGATGAGTACTCCAGGGCGGCAAAGTCAAAAGAAAAAACAGCTTTGCTGAATGGTACTGTAAAACCGGTTACAGTGCCGGCTGCCCGGCTGGCAGTAATTTCGGGATCTTTGAAAGGATTGTCATTGTTGATAAGCACATCGGTCAGTACAAGTGGCGGGGTGGTTTTTATGGATTTTATTTGCTGCGGAAAAAAGATATTCATGCCTTTTATTCCCCCGAAAACGAACTCTCCTGAATGTAAACGAATGGCTGCGTTGTAGTTAAACTGGTTGCTTTGCAGGCCATCATTCTGGTAATAGTTTTTAAAAGAGCCGGTGGCAATATCAAACATGGACAACCCGTTAAAAGTGCTGATCCAAAGATGCCCGGCATCGTCAGGCAGGATCGTCAAAACAGCATTGTTGCAAAGGCCATTTTGTATTGTGTACCGTTGGAGAATTTTGCCCTGCGACCTGTCGAATAAAATTAATCCCCCACCTTCTGTTCCAACCCAAAACCTGTTTTGGTGATCCTCGGTAATACAGCGTACCGGCTGCCCAATGGCAAAAAAATCATGTTGCTTCGTTTTCGTATCAATGCTTACCAATTGGGTGAGATTTCCACCCCATAGTTGTCCTGCCTTGTCTTCCTTTATTACAAACAAGTCTTTCAACTGGTTATCGAACAAATCAAAACGGTCAACCTCTTTATTGTAGCGGTACAATCCACCTAAACTAAGTGTGCCGACCCAAATAGTATTTTTTCGATCTATACAAAGCGAATAGGTAAGCAGTTCCTTTGACGGGTCGGCGGGATTGTAAAGATGGTAATGGCTGAAGATTCCGCGCTCCGGACCCGACCTGTTGATTCCGCCATAATAAGTATTTAACCAGATATTGTGGCTAGAGTCCTGCTGGATATTCAGGATGAAATTATCGCTCAGCGAGGAAGCAATGGCGGCGTCTTTTTTAAAATTTGTGAATGTATTGGTACTACGGTTCCACACACTCAATCCGCCTCCATCCGTACCTATCCAAAGATGTCCATTGAGTGCTTCGTAATAGGATAGAATAAAATTGCTGGCAACCGAGTTTGCATTGTATGGGTCCTGCCTGATCGTCGTGAACCGGTTCTTTTCTTCGTCAACGATATTTATCCCACCGCGGATGGTGCCAATCCATTTCCGGTATTCCCTGTCTTCGAAAACACGGTATACTGCATTGCTGGAAAGCGCCGGTTTGGTTTCCGTGTTGAGGTGATCGGCCTGACCCGTTAAAGGGTGAAAAACAATAACTCCGTCTCCATTTGTAGCGATCCATATATCCTTGCTATGGTCAAGCAGGATATCAATAACCTTCGTGGCGGACAGTTCTTTGTGGATGGATGATGCCGGCGATATGGTATTGGACTGCGGGTCGTACAGAACGATTCCCCTATCTGAGCCTATCCAAAAGGCACTACCGACATGTTCTATACACGACGCATCCCGGACTCCGTTGTTTACCAGGCGAACGGTTCCGGTTTTTGCATCGAATATGCATATGCCGATATCCAGAACGGCCATCAAATAGGTATCCTGGGAAATGGCTTCAATCACCTGCACATCGTAGTTGGTGATCGGCTGGCCATTTAGCAAAAACCTGGCTTCTTTTACTGTGGTTGATTGATGGTTGCCGATCAGCAGGCCTTCATGCTGTGTTGCTATCAGTGTATTTCCTTCTGCCGTGCGCAATACCTGCTTAACAACACCAGTGAACCGGCTGATATTATTGGCTTTTGAAGACGATACATAAACGGGTAGAAAATCGCCTTCAATACTATTAAAAATACACAGCCCTTTCCGGGTACCGATCCATAGCCGGCCGGAAGCATCCTCGGTGATGCTGTTGATCCAGTTATTGATGAGGGAAAGGCTGTCGGAGAAGTCATTCCGGAACACTTTGCAGGTATAGCCATCGTACTTGTTCAATCCATCGTAAGTACCAAACCACATAAACCCTTTGCTGTCCTGGAAAATAGTCCGTACCGCATTGTTCGACAAACCTTGCTCGATTCCAAAATAAGAAAACGGCGGATAATTGTTAGCGCCTGCATGTTTGAACAAGCAAGTACACATCAACACCAGGCAAAATGACAGAAAGGCTTTCATTCGGAAGGGCAATTTACGGGTTCTTCATTTTAGTGAACAGGCCGTAAACCGGCGCTTCATTTCAGTCATGGAAAAGCAGCGTACCAAAACCCGGCTGGTCCCGGTCGTACCCCTCCGGGCGGATCAATTGGAGGATTTTTTCTGTATAAGGCATTTGCAAACCTTTTCGGTTTACATAGTGATGATACGCCATTTCATATATCGGAATGAATTTCCCACGGCCTTTATCAGAAATAGCGGTCCAATCGGAATACTTGCCTGTCACATCTTTCCATGTTTCAAAAGGCACTTCGTTACCAAGGTTATATCGCGCCACATATTCGAATCCTTTCAATAAGCGGTTATCATGGGCATTGTAAAGATCATCTCCCTGGTTGTATGCAATTTCGCAGACGGTTGCCATGGCGCCGATACCCAGTTGGGAATGGCCCTGGTCCCGGCCACTCTCCTGGATCTGGCCGGTGCCACCGCTGATATAGTTTTTGATGGTTCCATTGTCATTGGCATCCAGGTAAAATTTGATGGCCTGTTTGTACATTTTCACATTGTCGAAATAGATCGCCATCGACAGGTAAGTTTTCGTAACAATCGGACCCCAGTTGCCATTGGTGTAGGCAAGTGTATCATAAAATTTTTCGCAAACCGGCAGAAAAACATGGGTCATCATCCGGTTGATGGCAGCAAGTTGAACGGGTGAGATATTCGGATAGGTGTACCGAAGAATTTCCATGGCATTCACAATTTTAAATCCTTCCAGTCCGGCAAGTAAAGGAGCATCATTTGTAGATGGGATGGTTGTGAGACTATCAGCATAAGCAGCCAATATAGACAAAGCTTTATCTGCATGTGCAACATCCCGGTTAGCAATCCACATTAGCGCGTTCAGGTAAGCAGCACTAAAATCTGCCTCCATTTTAGTTTTTGTCCACGCATAGGCCCCATCTCTGGAAATGACCTTATATGGGCCATTCATTTTATAACCAGCGGATGAAAGTGGATTGTCTCTTAACAATTCGTAGGAACCATACCCGGGCATCGTATGCTTTTGTGCAACCGCATAAATGTGATCCAGCGAAGCCTTTGACAATAAGATTCCCGGGTGGACAAATTTTTCACGGGCCTCAATTTGGTTTCCGTTACTCAAAAGAAAAAGGAACGAGAAAAGCCGGGTAATATGTTTGAGCATGCTCATAGGTTAATAATTTAAAATTGCCAGTCCCGGGGATAATCGGATTCTACCATCAGTCACCTGGTTCTCTATTCAGATTCAAAAAGCCCGACGATCACTTTATTCAAAAAAGTATACTGTTTCACCAGGTCAAACTAATATCGGTTGAACCTTACCTGGTGATATAAAAACTTTGTTCTACTGGCTCTGCAGACTGCAGTGCGCCGGACTTCCCATACTGCCAGGCCACCACCGTCACCTTAACCGGAAACTTAGTTCGCGGTGGGATCTTTGTAAACTCCAGCTTATTGTTTTTGACAATTGCGGGTCCTTCTTTTACATAAAAACAGACTGGAACCTTTGCACTGGAAACCGCATTCAATGCAATTTCTTTTACTGATTGGCCCACATTCGCAAGTTTGTCAAACTCAATTTTCTGACTCGCACCCTCCTTATTCACCAGCGGGAAATGCATGTCCAGTTGCTGCACCGCGCTCTTGTATGTAGCGTCACCTTTATTGTGAGCCAGCAGCCAGGTATCATTACTTCGTTTTGGATTGTTAAAGCCCAGCCGGTTAAAATCAATCCGGAAAGTCGTATCATCTATTTTTTTAACGGGTCCACAGATCCGGTCGATAAGGAGCGGTGTGCTTGAAAAATGGGTCACCGGGATCATCCCTGAACTATCCGAAAAGAAAGCTTTCAGGGTAAAACTTACGCCATCGGCCAGCGGCATAAATTTAAGATTGTAGTTGCTATGTGTTTTTACAGGCTGCAACGGCTGACCATTTTGGATAAACCCAATATGCTGGTTGATCTTGCCACGGGCCCTGGCATAAAAACTTTCAGTGGCAGCTGCTATTTCCCTGTCAAACGCCCATGACGCTGATCTCTTATCACCGGCATATTCCGGATATGGTGCCGGTGCTGCATTGGGCAGGCTGTCCCGGTGCCAGCGGTCCATCAGCCAACCAGTTTTTGGATCGATTGTATTCAATACAGCAGGAAGTTTCAAGGGCATTACTTCCGTCAATCGCTTTTGTGCTGATTTACGGATGTACATGCACAGGTAGGCGATCAACTCATCACTATAATCAAAGTGGCCATGACCAGCATCAGCAAAAAAACTAATAGGTGATAACGGATGTTTTGCCACATAGTCAAACCCGGGTTGGATCCTGTCCTCCCACCATTCATATTCGCCCATTACAAACAGGCAGGGTACGCCGTCAATAGTTCGCCCTCCCCAGTCAGGATTTGGCTTTCCGCTGCCGGTAAGTCTCGTTAGGGGTGCGTCACCATGTATCGAAATAGCCGCTAAAGTTCTACCCGGATTCCAGGCGGCAAAATTCCAGGGAAAACTGGCCAGCGCAGAATGTCCCATAGGAATAACCGGTACATGCACCAATTCCTCATACCCGGAAACATCTGCCAGGCGTTGCATCATGTAATCAAAATCTGCCCCCGCATCCTTTGTAAAATCAAATACCATTGCCAGGGCCGGCGTTACCCAAATCTCCGCAAAGCCAAGTGCTGTCATTGTTTTGCGGAACAAAACGTTTTCCAGTATCCCCTCCTCTATCATATTGTGCTGTGTAAACACAACGCCCCGCACCTGTTTACAATTTTCGGGAATCCAAAGAAAAGCCTGTGGATGGTCGTTGGTTTCGGATGAGACCACGCTATCTGCTTTTACGCTCCATTGCCATACCTGCGCAATGGAGGACAGTGAAATAACCGATACGAGAAAGAGGATACCTAATATTTTCTTCATACTGATTGTGTTACGCTGAACCAATTAAAACCGGTATACCCACCGGTGCTTGCTGTTACTATTTTCCTGGTTAATCATTTTCGGAATACAATTCCTTTTACATGCTCACCCATAAAAATCCTTCCCATATCTGAAGTCTTGTACCAGCCGGGCTTACCGGGCATATCATCTGTGATCAGTTTTCCATTGATCCGCAGGTTTTCAAAAACAACGTTCTTTACCTGCCTGCTTTCGTTATAGCCCGCAATGACCGACACTTCGGAATGGCTTCCATTGTAAATAATATCTTTAAACAGGATGTTTTCGACACCACGGCCCGGTGCGGTACAATACTTTTCATTAAAAAACACACGGATATTTACCAACTGCCCGCGGCGAAAATCTTCCACACGAATATTCTCAAAACGGACATTGCGAACCAGGTTATTATCACCCGCGTTGATACTCATGCATCCCTGGTAATCAAGCTGAATTTCCGAGTGATCAAGGATATCGATATTTACATAATTCAGGTTTTCCAGTGTATCCGGTCTTTTACTGTTCCCATGGGTGCCAATCAGGATTGGGTGGGCCACATCTGCCCAAAGCGTCGAATTTTGCATGGTGATGTTTTTGCATCCCCCGGTGAAACCTTTACGCGTACCGTACACGGTGGTACAATCATCTGAGTTGCGGCAGAACACGCCATCAAAGAGCACATTATTGCTGGCAAATACATTCATGCCATCTCCCCAACCATAATAACTGATGCTCTTAACATTCCGAATGGTAACACTGTCTGATCCGCCGGTGGCGCATTGCGTAAGACAGATTCCCTCAATAGTAACATTCTTTGAATTAGTTACAGATACACCCATTTTTACGGACGGGTCGATAACACCTCCGCCCAAAACCTTTACATGCTGCACGTTGTCAATCAATAGCTGCCCCATTAAAACAGACCCGCCTGCGAGGTAAATGGTTTTGCCCGAGGAGACAAGCATTTTACCACCCCTTATATTATGGATACCCGGGCCAAAATATACCAGGTTAGTATCCATTTTATCCGGAACGAATTTATCAATTGGGTTAGCAAAAAGATGCAGGTTATGGAATATATCATCATTAATTTCAACAGACAGGTTTCGCGGATTATTCAGGTGGAAGTAAACCACGTTGCCCTTGATCTCCGGCCTTATTTCATACGACAATGGCCGGATAACCGCTTTCAGGATCTTCACTTTATTGCTGGAAACGGCTACTTCCACATCTCCTGAAAAATCGAAGCTGCACATGGATGCATTTTCGACATGGTGATTGTTGTCTTTAACGTTGTCCACCTTTACATTATATTCAAACAGGTTCTGCCATTTTCCGCCTGGCTTTCTCACCTGCACAGAAAAATCATTGTTATGCAGCAAACTCGTATCAGGCGCCGGAGCCGGATAGACAATTAATTCCTGCGCACCTGCCAGTTGTAGCAGCATCAATAGACAGCTAACAAAAAAAGCTTTTTTCATAGTATTTATTCTTTCACTAATTTTTTCTCCAGGTCTTCCAGCGAAACACCTTTGGTTTCCGGGACTTTAAAAAGCACCCAAACAAGTTGCAAAACCATCATAAAGGCAAAAAAGGCGAAGATTGGCCATGGGTTATCCTGAAAAATGCCATCATTCTTATCGAGGAATACAGGAGTAATTAACGTGATGATAGCTGCAAAAACCCAATGCACACTGCTACCAAATGCCGCTCCTTTGTTTCGAATATTGTTCGGAAATATTTCTGACAGGTACACCCAGATCACTGCACCCTGGCCAATGGCATGGGAAGCAATAAACATCAATAGAAATGATAAGAGAAATACCGGGCTGGCACCCGTTTTAAAAGCATAAGCTACCAGCGAGAGGCTCACAATATAGCCAACAGAGCCCAGTAACAGCAAGGTTCTTCTGCCGATCCTGTCAATGAGATAGAGGCCAACAAATGTGAAAATCAAGTTGGTTCCACCGATATAAATGGAGTTTTTTAAAGAATCCTTTGCGGCCAGTCCCACGCGTTCCAAAATCTCCGGGGCGTAGTACAAAATAAAATTAATACCGGACAACTGGTTAAAAAAAGCCAACAAAAATGCCAGGCCAACCAGCCTTTTATATTTGCTATTAAACAGCTCCGTAGAGTGGTTTGAAGCCACCTGTAGGGCAAAGCTATCCTGGATATTTTTGATTTCCCCGGGTATATCCGACACGCCAAGACGAGTGAGTGTCTTAGTAGCACCGGCTAAATCGTTCCTGGCAGTTAATAGCCAGCGCGGGCTTTCAGGTATTCCAAAAACCATCAGCGTATAAATTAGTGAGGGTATAGCCATGATACCCAACATCCAGCGCCAGTCATTGGCACCACCGACGCCTTGCAAAAAATAGTTGGAAAGAAATGCCACAAGAATTCCGAATACAATATTGAACTGGTACATGGCCACCAGCCGGCCCCTTGTTTTCGCAGTAGATATTTCTGAAATGTAAATGGGCGCCGCTACAGACGATACGCCGATACCCAGCCCACCGATAAACCGGAAAAATGAAAAGATATATGGATTGGGCGAGAACGCGCATCCCACGGCTGAGACACTGAACAGGATTCCGATCCAAAGCAGGGTCTTTTTCCTTCCCCATGCCTGGGTAGGCCTGCCACCAAAGATCGCCCCGATTACCGTTCCCCACAAAGCCATAGACATGATAAAAAAACCATGAAACCAGGGCGATGTATGCCAGACTTCCTTGATAGGTTGATTGGCACCTGAAATCACCACGGTATCAAAACCAAAAATAAAACCAGCAAGGGCGGCAATCAGGGAGATACCAAAAAGATTGGCACCACCCCTTGCTGACCCGTTTCCGTTTGACGCAATTGTTTGCATAATGATGTTTTTAATAATAGCTGAAGATTGAAATCAATACCATTCCGGCCGGTGTAGCAACTGGCAACTCATTTATTTTCCAATTGGTGCAGCCTGTTTCTGAAAGCAGCAGGCTGCACCAATGATCGCCGCATCCTCACCAAGCATGGCCATTAGTATTTTAGGTAACTCCACACCCTCAATTGAAAGCACCCTTTCTACTTCAGGCATAAACAAATCACTTGCATTGGCAATATTGCCTCCAATAACGAGCACCTGGGGTGATTCCTGTGCAATAAATTGTTGCAGAAACCAGGCAAGATGTTTTGCAAAAACTAAAAAGGCTTCACAGGCTCCTGCATCAGTAGCAGCCAGTTGCGCCAGGTAACGAACATCTGTGATAATAACGCCGCTGATTGAATGATAGATGTCGATTAATCCCCTTGTCGAAACAAATTCTTCAATCTTAGTTCCCTTGTATTCCATTACACTTAGTGCCGCGTCCCGGGTTTCGCCCAGATGGCTTACAGCCGATCCTAAACCCGTTCCCAGTGTAATACCAATGGCATGATCAAAGCCGGCCGCGGCACCACAAAACAGTTCTCCTTCTAAAAACGCCTCAGCATCATTTCTAAAAAGTATATTTCCACCCGGTATACCTAAGCGTAATGCGAGCGCCTCCCTAATGTTAGTCCCATATAGCAACTCATATTTGTCGAACCCTTTAATAAGACTAACTCCATTTTCATAGTCAAAAGGCCCCGGCATCGCGATGCCAATTTTGAAGATCGGTATTTCCGTCTTTAGCCTTAACTCCATAATACATTCCGCCCAGGCATCGAGAATATCTTCAGCAGCAGCATGACTGTTTACTCTTTTTCGGATTATCGATCCTTCCAGCACACCTCGTTTCTCCATATTCACCAGCCCGGCTGTAATATGTGATCCGCCTATATCGATACCCATAACAATCAAATGCGATCCATTCATGATGTGTTTTTTATGTGTAGTGATTCGTGTAGCTTTTTCAAGGTTTATTCCCGGGGTGTGATCCACACTGCGTGCCCACCACTTGCAGAGAGGTTTAGCGTCAGGATAGATGAGGCATCTATTGTTATTTTTTCAACCTTTACTTTGGTAGCGGACGGTTGGGTGCTATCATCAGCATACAGAGTAGCGATATACTTCTTTCCTTTTGGCAGAAAGTCGAATTTCAGGGTGATGTCTTTTGCCACTATATTATTGAGCGTTCCAACAAACCAATCGTCTCCATTTCTCCTGGCAACTGTTATTGATTCTCCGGGACTACCATGCAAGACTTTTGTTTCGTCCCAGGTGGTGGGTATCCGATCCCAAAATTCCAGTTCCGGTTCGTTATTGCTAAACGCTGGTTTATCGTACCAGAACAAGGTTTGTATCGGGCTGTAATACACCGCTGCCATTGCGAGTTGGTGTGCATGTGTGGTCTTGATTCGCTTGTCGTAATAGCAGAGCGTATAATCTGCGGCGCCAGCTATATATCTTGTAAATGGCAATACGGTGTTGTGTGTCGCATCCGGCATTTCTTCATTGCCACGGATACCTTCGGCCGTCATCAGGTTGGGCCAGGTTCTTTGCTCGCCGGTTGGGCGCCAGTCATCATGAACATTGACCATGATATGGTTCTCCGCCGCCTTTTTAAACATCTCTTCAATCCAGGTGGTCCAGCGATGGGAACCCACTTGTACAAAACCAAATTTGACACCCTTGATACCCCAATCCCGGTAGACCCGAAACAATGAATCTGACTGCGAATACAAACCCTGGAGATTGCAATACAACCATATGCCAATACCTTTTTCCTTCCCATATTTGATGATGGCTGGCAAGTCAAAATCGGGGATCGCGACTTTGGTTGCATCCGACGAAAAGCTGAATGCCGGGCCATACCATTTCCAGTCGAACAGAATATATTGAAGGTGATGCTTCGCGGCAAAGTCAATATTCTCAAAAGCATCCTTAGTCGTTAGCGTTATCACCCGCATAATCTTTCCCGGTTGAATCCAGCTTTGATCTTTGATTTGGGAAGGCGCATTTAAATTAAGTATTAAGTCATTATGTTCCACCAGCTCGCCAGCCTTCTCCCCCACCATAATCACCCGCCAGGGCGTACCGAATGGAGAGATCAGGTCAGCGGGCGTGTACATGGATGTAACGATCGTATTTGGTTTAGCTGCACTCAACTTAAATTTAGTACGGGCATAGTCTACCATCTGTGCCTCAGCCAGGCAGGCGTACCATCCATTGGGTAGTTGAAGGGTCAGTGGCCGTTCACTTTCTTCCACCCAATTGCCCAAAGGCAGCAGTTTATAGGGCGCCTGCGCCCAGGCTGCATGCCAGGCCTTTGTTCCGGCTGGAAGGCTGAACTCAGTATTTTCATTCATGATCCGGTAATAAGTTCCCTTTTCATTTTCCGGAAAGAAAAAACGGAATGCTACACCTTCATTGTAAGCGCGGAACTCTACATTGATTTTATAGATCGGGTTATCTGCTTTTACCAGTTCTATGGTTGTTGCAATAAAGTTTTCCTTTACAACGCTTCGCTCTCCAAATACAGGCCTCCACGATGTATCCCGGGATGAACTGGTGATATTTTTCACTTCCAGGTTTTCACACCACTTAGCATGCCTGTCTACTTTCAAAGCCATTGCGCTCTCGGAAAGACGGTTATCCAGCTGCAGATCCAGGACTGATTCATTGATGATGGGTTGATTCTTGTAGCTTACAGCATAGTACATCGTTTGTGTGCTATCAGTATCTTTCTTTTGGTAAAAATCCAGACGGTAGTTTTTATCAGGGGACCAAACACCTGCTTTGCTGGCTGCAATAATATTTTGCTGTGCCTGCAAACTTATTGCAGCCAATAAAAGAAAAAATATACCTGTTACAATTTTCATGTTTCCTTGTTTATTTTGATATGACCGGTTTGCCTTCCTGCAGATGCTTCAACCGCAGGAGCGCCTCCATGTAGTAGTAATCAGCGTAAATAATGGAGGCATCCACTTCACCACCATTGGGTTTATGCCCGGTGCTATGCAGCAGTATCGCGTTGTTTACATCCCGGCTTTGGTATTGCCCCGACGAAAGTGTTATCAGCATCTTTTCAGCCTTGCTGCGGTATCCACCCGCTTTGGTCTTATCTGGTACCAATGTTGATAGTTCCAACAATGCAGAGGCTGTAACAGCGGCCGCTGACGCATCTTTCGGGGCACTGGGAATATCGGGTGCATTGAAGTCCCAATAAGGCACCAGGTCTTCAGGCAATTTTTCCAAATACACATCCGAAACTTTTTGTGCGAAGTCTAAAAAACGTTTGTCTTTAGTCTCCCGGAACACCATCGTAAATCCGTAGATCGCCCAGCTTTGGCCTCTCGCCCACATACTGCTGTCACTGAATCCCTGGTGGGTGATTCCCTTTATTTTTTTACCGGTGGCAGTATCATACACTACGGCATGATATGAACTATAGTCGGCCCTGAAATGATTGAGCATGGTAGTTTCCGCATGCCTGACTGCGATATCGTACAAGTGCTGGCTACCACCATTCTTCGAGGCCCAGAACAGCAATTCCAGGTTAATCATATTATCCATGATGGTGTTATGACGCAGCGGCCAATCTACACCCGGTACGGGGCGTGGCCACGAAAGAATGGTGCCTACTTTGGGATTAAATAATTTCGCCAGTGTATCCGCTGCCCTTAATAGCATCGTTTTGTAAGAACTGTCTTTGGTAAGCCTGTATCCATTGCCAATACTGGTATAAACCTGGAACCCAAGATCATGATCAATCGCTGCCGAATCCATCAATGGTTTTAAAGCCGATGAAAACCTTTTGGCCTCCAGTTTCCATTTGTCGTCTTGTGAAAAATCATAGGCATACCATAAAATGCCGGGCCAAAAGCCGCAGGTCCAGTCGCGGTAGTTCACCGTACGCCATCCTGTTTCTCCCCTGGCAATACTGCGTAGCAATGCAGATGAATCAGTCAATCCGTTGTCTGCTTTTGCAACCTGCGAGACACAATAGCTGAGTTCTTTATTTACATCAAAAGCAGGCTTTGGAGAACATGCAAAAAGCAAGGACAGCGCGGCAATACTGCTTACAAGGATTTCTTTCATTTCCATTCAATTTTTGTGTAAGTAGCTGCAGGCAGTTCAAATGCTACAATGACTATTCCTCCGATGGTTTGCTTTTTGCCGGTTACTGTTTTATTATCGGTTGAAAGTTTGTAAGCAGGTTGCTTGCCTAATATGGATATGGGAAGATGGATCACCACCGGTACAGACGCGGTATAAAACCACCCATCTGTCCCATGTTGTAGTGCGGCAGACGCATTGGCAGTAGACGATACAATTCCATAGCCGCCACTACTGATTTTTTTTCCATTGCCTAAAAACAGGTATTCAAGGCCGTGCTTTCCTTCACCGATCACGCCGTAGGTTCCGGTAAATAATTGATCATTTCTTTTAATTTCTTTTTTGCCTTCCACATCGGAAAAAACGATTTGCTTATCGCCTGCTTTGCCAGCTATTTCCAGCCCCACAAAATCGGCAGGTGCATCCTTGGGTGTAAAAGGTTGTATAGACGCAACAGATTGGGGTTGTGAATTACTGGAAGGCTCAAATACCACCACGAAGGGTTTGGTCCAGGCCTCACCCGCCTGCCGGGCTACGATAGTTGGCAACGGCAATTCCGCAATCTCTTTCGGTAAGCCCATCCGGTCTATGGCAGTTGACCTGGGAGCCTTTACAGCAAATACTTCCCGGTCCTTCTCCCCCTTCATCCACATATTCATTTCCACAGCTTCACCGCCCGGCATGTTGAGTTTAAATACTGCATTTATATCTTTCGTTGTAATAACCGATTTTTTATCATAGAGGTAATCGTAAGCAAACAGATGTCCACCGCCAAAAGATAATTTCTCCGTAGCCGACAATGGCAAGGGTGTTCCATCATTATCGTTTAGCAATAGTTCCTGGCCCATATTGTGGTAGAAATAATCATGCATTTTATCTTTCCCATCTTTCCTGCGCGACCGGAAAATATCGATATAATAGCCGGTGGCTTCGCCTGTGCGAATGATACTGATCAGCCGGTTTTGATTCGCGTTGGTTTCCGGTTCTAAAAATTGCAGGCCACCAAAGCTTACCGGTTTAAAATAATCTTTGGAAACACCTGAGGCCGGGTATGCAGCAGTCACTTCAAAACCGTGGTTACTCTTCATTACAGGATATGCTGAAATGCCATCCACCGCCACTGTATTATGCGCCGGGAACTGCGAATAATATTCAGCGTAATCTGCCTGGAAATAATTAGTACCAATACCACTTTCTGGCCCCAGTACAAACCCTTTTCCATAGATTTCCATCGACATCCCACCGGCGTGCATGTGATTGCCTTTGGAACCGCTCATCGCAACCATCAACCCTTTCTTTGTGTCCAGTTCATTTCTCAATGCAAAAAAACTGACCAGCGGCGATGAAAACACAGGTGTGCAATAATCGTTCATGTCGCCTGCCACGGTACCATTCGTTAACCCGGTTCGATCCTCAGTATATATTAGTGCGTTGATCCCATTGCTGTCAGCTTCCCGGCTTTCAACAGGTATATTTCTTTCCTTAAAGTATTGTTCAACCGTCTTTATATATTTTGTAAATAGCTCCTCCTGATCAGGTTTATTGTTTCTTCGGGCATTAGCTATTACCAGGTACGCCGGACCAAGGCCGATATGCCCATAATGTGAATCTCCAAAAGAAGCAAAATATCCATTAGGGAATAGATACTGTGTCACCGCCATCACGGCCTTTTTTAGAACCGGCATTTTTTCAATCAGATCCACCTGGTAGTATTTATTAAAGAATCCAACAAAGCCAATTACATCATTTAGCACGCCCAGTGAATACCCGGCGGCCTCATTCCATAAGCCCGTGTTGGGATCAAAGCCTTCATGCACTACTTTCTGCAAACTCCATTGTCTTTGAGAATTGGTGTTAAGGATATAATTGGTGTAGTATTGGTTACCCTTGCCATCATTGTAGTTCTTATCATCATCCAGCATTAACGCAATGTTCAGTACATTCTTAGCCTGCATCAGGTTCCAGTTATTAAAAGCCACCCCATGGGCGATTTGGATATCGGCCCATTTCTTAAATACATCCTGGTACACATCGTTCTTTTTTGGGGCATGCTGCTGAATATATTGATACAGGAAATCATAAGACCCGGTAAGGCTGTTTAGAATCGCCACTTCCTGTATCACTTCAAAAGACGATAGTCCTGCAAGTGTTTGATGGTGCCCGTACGACAAATCGAAGGGCTCCTTGCGGTATTGCATACCACTCATGTAAGTATCAAATAAATCAAATGAAAATTCCGCATACTTTTCCTCCCCGGTAATGAAATACAGTGCCGCCGAGGTATAACCCATCCGCATAATATTATTGTTGATGCCTTCAATGATGCTCCCCGTTTTGGAAATGTCCGCCCATTCCATTTGGCTGGTTGTTTTATTAAGCAGGTACAGGCCCCTGGGGTCATCCATATACGGCTGCAGGTCTTCCAATTTAGGTGCTGCATGTGCAGACACTCCACCACGCATTCCGGGAAACTTTACGGTAGCCACCGGCGCACTACCTGCTACATGATCGTATACACCGCCCTTAATAAACACTTCAGTTGATTTTGTTTTCCAATACATCTGTAACCGCGAAATCATCCACGAAGAATCCTTTTGATGTCGGTCCACATATACATCGACATTTTGTTTTGCCTGGTCATAAATCTTCTTTGCCCATTCTTCTTTTGAAACCAGTGTCTTAATTGCCTCGTTTCCTGGCGCCGGCGGCACCAATCTTGGATGCACGGTACGCAACACCAATGGCGCTTTTATATCCTGTGCATAGCACCGGGCCACTACACAGCAACAGAGAAGGAATACTAGTTTCTTTAAGTTCATCACAGAATGATTCAATTATTGGATCAGGAAGCTACCGGGGTGACTGCAGCACCAGCTTTCTAATCGGGTAAGAAATTCAGCAATCATGTAGTGTTTTACCAACCCGGGTTTTGCACCAGGTTCGGGTTAAGTTGTATTTGCTGTGTTGGTATGGGCAGCAAATAATTTTTTTGAGCCCATACCCGGCTGCCTTCAAAAATGATGTTTCCATTGGGGTCCACAGGGAAAGGGGGATTGCCACCTACCACCCAGCGTGTTTGCCAGCGCGTGCCCGTCCATTTAATACCAAGTACATTCACCGGCATTTCTGTTTCGGCAGTTTTCCATCTTTTCAGATCATCTACTCTAAAGCCTTCAAGATTTAATTCAATAGCCCTTTCTCTTCTTATCTCGGTGCGCATATTGAGTGTGTTCGCGGCCACGAAAGCGTTACTGAGTTTAGGCATCGTCTTATTAACCCTGCTTCTGACCAGGTTAATAGATTTATCGAGATCAGCGTCGGAGATCATTCCGTTTCGCTCATATACCGCCTCTGCATAATTAAGGTACACTTCAGCCAACCGGATTACAGGCCAGTCATATCCTTCTTCATTGTCCTGTAATCTTCTTTCACTGGCCCATTTTTGCGTAGCATAGCCGGTGCCGCCTGCCGAGTTATTCCTGCCGCGGGAATTGGCGATATCCGCAGCATCGCCCAGCCAGGTGACCCGCGATCCTGGATTTTCGTTATCCCAATGGTAATTGGAATCGATCACCATGGTATATCGCATACGGTTATCACGGTTAGCATATTCAGAACGGGTCGTGCCATAACCCTGGAACAGCGGTGATTTTTCTATGGGCAGGCCATCCTGGCTCAAAAACATATCAGCAAACTTTTTGGTGGAGCCAGCGCCAAACCAGGTATGGGTTACATTATTTCTTATTTGTCTTTGAGTAAACGAATACCTGCTCGCCAGGATGTACTCTTTGTTGGCAGATTTGGTGAGTCCGGCCGGGTTCGACTTTTCGTCTTCCAGTATAAATAAATACTTTAACGCAGAATCGCCCAGCACCGCAGGCGCAAAAAGCTGGTATATGTTACTGGTAATAACTGCATCGCTATTGGCAATTGACTTGTCAAGCATCAGATTTGCCCGGGTTGCGTTGCTTCTAAATTTCTGCCAGGTACCTTCGTACAATCCTACCCTTCCTAAAAATGCCTGTGCCGCTCCTTTACTGATACGTCCTTTATCTGAAGTGGCAATGGCACTTTCCAATGGTAAAGCAGATATAGCATCTTCCAGGTCCTTTACTATAAAATCCACCACCTGGTCTCTCGTATTTCTTGCAGCCACCAATTCAGGTGAGGTGGTGGTTAATAATTTATCAACAATCGGCACTTCGCCAAACTGTTGGAGCAGATCAAAATAAACATAAGCCCTAAAAAATTTCGCTTCAGCTACATATAATTTTATATCCAGAGGGGTTGCATACGTAGCTGCTCTATCGAGTAAATAGTTTGTAGCCCGGATCCTGCTATACGCGGTATTCCAGTTTCCGTCGGTGCTACTTAGTGTATTAGTACCGTTGCTGAATGTATTACGATAAGTGGTAAGATCCCCCCGGATATCCGAATGGGGCGCATCGTACAGCACGGTACCAAAAGTTAAAAAATAGGTGTAGAATTCGTTGGCAGCCAGCTTAAACTGTTCCGGGGTTTTCCAGTAACTGGCATCAGATATTTCGTTGATGGGTGCCAGGTCTACGGATTTGTTACAACTATACTGGGTTAATACAAGTACCCCTGCAAGCAGCGTGACATATTTATGAAACTTCGTTCTCATGTATGTTGATTGAAGAAGATTAGAAAGTTAGGTTTACACCAAAAGTTAAGTAGCGGTAAAAGGGATAACGCTGGCTGAATGTGCTCACATTATTATTTTCTGCATCGCCCGTATTGGCAACGGTCCTTGTTGTTTCCGGATCCCATCCATCTTTAATTTTCGAACTTTCCCATAAATCATTCCCGGAAAAATAAATGCGAAGTTTTTCAATTTTTGCTTTCCTGGTCAGGCTTTGTGGCAAAGTATACCCAATCACAAGATTCTTCAACCTTAGGTAGGCCCCGTTTTCTGCAATCCAGTCGGATTGAAAATAATTGTAGTTGTTGATCGTGCCGGTAGAAGATATCCTGGGCAAGGCGGCATCGGTCCTGGTGGGTGTCCACCATTGATTATTGAATGCTGCATTCTGTGCCTGGAAGATAACGGCAGCGGGGATTCTCCAGTTACCGTCACGGATAATCGTACGCTTGCCTACACCCTGAAAAATAAATCCGAAATCAAATCCTTTATATCCTGCACCTCCATTGAAAGAATATGTATAACGTGGATCATCTCTTCCCAGCAGTACGGCATCTTCAGGGTAAGTTAGTTTGCCGTCCCCATTAAGGTCTTTAAACATATTGTCTCCCAAAGCCAGGCGTGCATTAGCCTGCGCTGTGGTGGCGCCGGACGGCAGGCCGATATTGTTACCGGTAATAAAACTCCGGTAATCACTGAGTTGCTTATCGCTTTGTATCCTTCCGGCATATACCAAACCAAAATAAGAACCAATCGGGTAGCCTTGCACAGCAGCGTTATAGCCGCGGTTGGCACTGCTGATAATGGTTTGTCCACCAAAATCAATGAGTTTATTTAGATTGTCGGAAATATTACCACCAATATGGTATGTTATTTCTCCAATTTTATCGTTCCAATTTAATGACAAATCCCAACCCCATGTTTTTAATTTACCATTGTTACCCTGTGGTGCACTGGCTCCCAACACAGCAGGAAATGTGCGGTTAAGCAACATGTTGTTATTTCTTTTGATGTAATAGTCAATACTTCCCGCAAGGCGGCGATTTAGTACCGAGAAATCGAGACCAAGATTGGAGGTTTCAATTTTCTCCCAGGTCCTGTCTAAAGCCACCAGTGTACCAGTTGGCGATATTCTTACCACAGGACTTGTTCCAAGGATTGGAAATCCGCTGGCTGTTTGCCCGGTAGAGAATGCAAGGTTTAGGAATTGGATATAATCATAATTTCCGATACCACTTTGATTTCCACTTGCACCCCAGGAGGCCCTGAGTTTCAGGTCGCCGATAAATTTTACATTGCTCATGAAGTTTTCCTCCGAAATGCGCCAGGCGCCAAGAAAGCCGTAAAAGAACTTCCAGCGACTGTCTGCAATAAATTTGGAGGAACCATCATACCGTGCATTGGCTTCAAACAGGTATTTGTTTTTAAAAGCATAGTTCAGACGACCAAAATAACCCGCCAATGCAGTATGGTATTGCGCTTCAGCTACCGTCTTTGTGGTGGGATCGCCGGTGCTAAGGCTTAGAGAAGGAGGAACACCATTGGGCACATCCAATGTTTTCGCGATAAAACGGTTGTATTCAAAACGTTCATACTGGCCACCTGCCATCAGTTTAAGATCGTGACCGCCATTAATGCTGGTAACATAATCTACATAGCCGTTAAGCGCATAGTTGGTTTCTTTTTTATTACCTCTCTGGTACGAACTTCTGGCGGGAATATTGGATATATTGGTGGTGCCGGCATAATCGTACCAGGTGATAATTTTTTCAAGCGACTTGTAGTCTGTATTCAACATATTGTATCCCGCGGCTCCGACTAATTGCAGGTTTTTACTGAGTTTATAAGTCAGGTTAAAACTCGTATTCAGCCTGGTATTGTTTTCCTTGTTTTCGCCACCAAAATCGGCTATGGCGTTTACACTTGCATTACCGATACCTGAGCCCCAGATATAGGGCTTACCGGTAGCACCCAGGCCGCTTAAGGGTTTACCAGGTTGGTTGCCGTTGTTCAGAATATCACCCAGTCTGTAAGGCTGTACGATATCATTCTTTTCAAGTGAAATATTACTTTCCAGTTTTAGATTAGATGAAAAAGCATAATCATGTGTAAGGCGGAGATTATAGCGTTTATTGCTGTTGTTACCCGGCTGCAGCAGGCTGCCATCATCCAGGTATCCCATGGATATGCGGTAGCCAGAGTTCTCCCCCCTTCCTGAAATACTCAATTGGTGTTCGGATGAAACCGCATTTCCCCACAAAACGCTTTGTTCGGTGCCCGGAAAAAATGGAAAATCTTTTACATCCGTAAAAAAGCCCGCCGGGTCAAGGCCAATGGCTGTCAGCCCTGCCTGTGCCTGTGCAAGTGTCATTACCTGTATGCCATTTTTAAGGGCATACTGGTAAAGCCGGGCATATTTTATCCAAATATCTGTTGCCAGGAACCCATCAGTTACCCTGGCTTCATCAATCAATGGCCCCCAGCCACTTCCATCGATCAATTCGGGCAGGAGTCCAACCTTCTTTATTGAAACCGAACCGTTGTAATCAATAACTGCCTTCCCTTTTTTAGCTCTTTTTGTAGTAACCAATACCACACCACCGGCCGCCCTGGAACCATAAATAGCAGCGGCGGCATCTTTTAGAAATGAAATATTTTCAATATCTGCCGGGTTAAAAGAATTTAAGGCACCGAGGCTTGGATATGGTATCCCATCCACGATAACCAAAGGCTCAGTACTGTTTACCGATGATGCGCCCCGGACCTGGAAATTCCAGCCTTCTCTGCCGGGCTGGGAAGAACTACGCGTAACGGTAACTCCGGCAACCTGTCCTTGTAACGCCGCCAGCGGGCTGGCCACCGGGCCCCTGTCTTTAAAAGTTTTGGAATCAACGGTAGCAACCGACCCGGTAAGCGTGGCTTTTTTAGCGGTGCCATAGCCTACAACCACCACATCGGATTGGGCGGCGATGGAGGCCGTAAACGTAATATTCAGCGTGCTACCGCTTCCGGTTACCTGCTCTATCGGCTGCATGCCAACATAGGTAAAAATCAACGTAGATTTTCCTGCAGGTACTGCTATTTTATAACTTCCATTTGCATCTGTTACGGTGGTTACTGAAGATCCCTTTACAGACACGGTCACCCCAGCCAGGGGAAGATCAGTTTCACTCTTCACAATACCTGTTATGATTTTGGTTTGAGCAAATACAGGGGTTAAAAAGGCCACTGCAAGAAATGACATTACAAACACCAATACAGGTATTCCTTGTAACTGACCTGCGTGGTCGCTCACTACACGAAGGAGCTTTCTTTTTTGGTTGGCAACAGGTTGATTCATAAGGCGTCGTTTTTACTTGTTCAAAAAACAGGAAACACTGCATCGGTAATAATCCGTCGATGACTGGTAGCCCTTTTGACTTGTTTTACTCAGATTTTTTTGATGACTGTCGTTCAATAAATTTTGTTTTCAGAATGGTGGATTGGCGGTTGCCTGGCACTTGTTCTTCGGATTCCATTAACTTCAATAGCTGCCTGATTACCTCCTGTGCCATTTCCTGTACAGGTTGGGCTACTGCCGTGATAGAAGGGGTTAGAAGATTGAAGACCGGATCATCGTCAAATGCAACCACAGCAAGGTTTTCGGGAATTCTTAACTCCAGGCCTTTGATGGCATCAATCCCGCCCAATGCGAGATAGTTGGTAGCGAAAAGCACAGCATCCAACTGTTTATTCTTTTTCAGGAACGCCTTTATATGAACTGAAATTTCCTGTTGGGGAAGGTTATATGTGATCTTAAGTATACTGGATGTGAATTTTGCTTCCTTCATGGCTGTTGTATAGCCCCTCAAACGCTCCTGCATCTGCGACTGCTCCGAATCGAGTGTAATAAAAGCCACGTTTTTAAAACCATTGACCAGGAGGTGTTCTATCGCTTGATAAGCGCCGTCGAAATTATCAATGAGCACATTGGTAGTTTTAATGGCTGGCAGGTGACGGTCAAATAAAATAACAGGGCAGTTATCATCCTGCAACGCAGTTATCTCCTTTTCGATGGCTGGTGGTGGGGCAATAATAAATCCGTCCACCTGCCTGTCCCTGAAAAGCCGTATCAACTGCTTTGCTTTTTCAGTTTCATTCTCGGTGCTTGCGAAAAACACTTTATATCCCAGTTTGTATGCGGTAGTTTCGATCACTTTTGCAATACCGGAAAAAAAGGAGTCATCAATACTCTCGACCAACATGGCAATCAGCTTGGTTTTGCCGGTACGCAAGCTTTGGGCAACGAGATTAGGCTTATACCCCACTTCCTCGATATAGCTAAGTATCCGGGCTTCCAGCTCGCCGCTGATCCGTTTTTCGGCAGCCTTACCATTTAGGACAAAAGAGATAGTGGTCGCAGAAATCTGAAGCTCTCTGGCAAGATCATGTATTGATTTTTTCTTTTTCAAAATGGCAAATTTTCAAGTGGCGAAAGGAACAAACATGACAACCGAAAAAAGAGGCAGCAATTTTGTCTATAACAAACAGACCATCATATACAGCATTATTAAACGTGGAAACAGCTCACCTCTTTTTAAAAGTCTGGAAATTGAAAAAATATTGACTAAATCGATTTAGCAATAATCCGCTTCCAATAATATTGCTAAGAAATAAAAATAAATCGATTTAGCATTAGCTCAGAACTTAATTATTTGTGCAAACGTTTGCACAGGAAAGGGAGATATTTACGATTCATTCTGAAAAAAATCCTGACAACCAATAATATGCCGACGCCTAAACTCAAAGATATTGCCGATGCACTGGGGCTTTCGTACTCAACAGTTTCCCGTGCCTTAAAGGGCAATTTTCGCATAAGTGAGGAAACTCGTCATAAGGTAAATGAATATGCAGCCAAAATTAAATATATACCCAATATTGCCGCACAGAGTTTACGAAATAATCGGACAAGAAGCATTGGGATACTGGTTCCAAATATTTCCAACAATTTTTTTTCCGAAGTATTAAACGGTATTGAGTCTGCTGGTTATGATAAGAATTACCAGGTCATTATCACGCAGAGCCAGGAATCTGGTGAAAAGGAATCAAAAAATATTGACACCCTAATGTCCCGTGCTGTTGATGGATTGCTTGTATCCCTATCGTCCACCACATTGAATGCTGAAAAACTAAAAGCAATACACGAATCCGGAACACCAGTCGTTTTTTTCGACCGGGTATGCAGCCTGTTTGATACTTACAAAGTTGTTTCAGATAACGAAGGTGGTTCCTATAAAGTAGTCAAACACCTGATCAGGAATGGATACACAAGAATTGCGCATATTACCAGTTCCCCTGAAAAGTCGATTACATCTGAAAGGTTAAGTGGCTATCAGAAAGGCCTGGAAGAAAGCAATATACCCTTTGATGCCAGTTTGGTAAAATATTGCGTGCATGGCGGAATGCTACCGCACGAAGTTGAAAAATCAATTGATGAATTACTTGAATTAGACCCATGGCCCGGTGCAATCATCACCGCATCCGACAGAATAACTATTGTTACAATGGCATCCCTTTATAAAAGAAAAATTGCCATCCCCGAACAAATAGCTGTAGCCGGTTTCAGTAATTTTAGTGTTCCCGAAATATTTGCACCGCCATTAACCACAGTAAAGCAACCTGCTTTTGAAATGGGGAAAATCGCTGCTGATTTGCTAATCAAACTCATTGAGAGTAAAAAGCCGGTGGCGAATTATGAGAAAATAGTGCTTCCAACGGAATTAACCGTGCGGGCATCTACAGCTCTCAAAATGGCTCCCGTAGGCTGAATGTCAGTAAAAAGTGGTAGCACTAAATAAGCCATTCAGGGTGCTTATGCCCCTTTTAATTAATCCGAAAATCATCTACTGACGACCAGTCAGATCCGACAGCAAGGCACATACACTATTTAATATTCGGTACATAAAAAAGCGTCGCAATCAATTGATTTTCAACGCTTTATCTCGTGGAGCTGCAGGGAGTCGAACCCTGGTCCAAACAAATCCGCCATACGCCTTCTACATGCTTATTTGATGATTAGTTGTCGGCACTATGCAGGACCTCAACCTACCAACATAGTACTTAGCTGTATGATCTTAAGCAACCGTCACAGCCTTCGGTTGCAGCAGCCTGTATTTTTTTTGAGTCGGCGGCGGGGCTTGGCTACTGGCCAACCTGCCCGGCGGCCCTAATGACTACTTAATCACTGATTAGGCAGCCATGGCATACGTAGTATTGCCATTTGAGTTTTGAATATTCAGATTAAGGTGCTAATTATCCAACGCACCGCATGCTTATACGTACAAAGAACTTTGCTGTCAAAACCGGTCAGCCCCATTTTTCAATATTGCCTGGTAGCAATGCTGAAGTATTATGAGGCGTCAAAAATAGTGCTAAAGAACCAGTAATGACATTTTTTCATTCAGCTATAAGGCGGCCAATTGATTTCATTTTTCTTTTTTGAACCTGGTTCAATTATTTGCAGAAAATGTTTTCCCGGTAAGCAGGGTCGGCACAGCCGACATAATATGCTGTACGAGGCGAGACGCCTCGTACAGCATATAGCTTTTTAATTTCTCATTTTCACTTTCAAAACATACATATCGTTCGTGATAAAGAGTGTTTTTTCATCGGTACTTAAGGCACAGTTGGATGCAGCTTCATCCAGGTGCAGTTTACCCAAAAACTTTCCGCTGCTGTTGAATATCCAAACACCGCCGGGACCGGTTGCAAATACATTCCCATTTTTATCAACCTTCAGCCCATCGGGCAATCCTTTTAGTCCTTTTTCTTCATTGGCTGCACTGTGGAATATGCGGCCATTTTTAAGAGAATCGCCGCTTACATCATAGATATACCAGTTTGGTTTTACGGGGTCCGAACAGGCAATGATCAATTGCTTTTCACCGGGCAGAAATGCAATCCCATTTGGCTTAGTAATGCTATCAAGTAACAGAACAACCGCCCCATCCTTCTTTACTTTATACACACCATTGAACGGTATTTCTTTCGCAGGGTCCGTGTCCTTTTGTGAAGGCAGCCCATACGGCGGATCGGTAAAGAACAATTCACCTTCGCTGTTGTACACGGCATCGTTGGGGCTACTGAAACGTTTGCCGTTGTATTTTCCAGCGAGGGTTATATATTTTGATTCCGGTTGATCCAACGGTGCATCCATCTTTGCCATCTGACGGTTACCGTGTTGACACAGCACAAGCGCTCCGTTTTTATCAAGTATCAATCCGTTTGATCCCATTTCGCCACCCCTTTTTATAGTATCCGTGTAACCCGAAGGCGTGAGGTAAACTTGTTTCCCTTTTTCGGGTGTCCATTTGAAAATTGTATCCCTTGGTACATCGGAGAAAAGCAGCATATGTTGCGATTCCACCCAAAGCGGGCCTTCGCTCCATTCAAGGCCTTCGGCAATGACCTCAATTTTCGCGTCAAGTGAAATAAGCGAATCCAATGAAGGATCCGCACGGTCAATATGACCAACACCCATCTCCGGTTGTTTCACCTGGCAAGCAAATACCACTGCAATACAACCAATGACAATTATTCTTTTCATATCCTCGTGTTTTAATGCGAGTCCCTGGTTACCGCAGAACCCGAGTTACCCACAAGGAAATCGAGATCTGCACCTTTGTCGGCACCCATGACGTGTTGTACATAAAGACTTACATAACCCCTGTCAGCAGCAGGTTTCGGGCGCAGCCATTCGGCCCTTCTTTTCTCCAGTTCTTCGTCCGTGATGTCCAGGTGTAACTTGCGTTGTGGTACATCCAACTCAATCATATCGCCATTCTGCACCAATGCAAGATTACCACCGATGGCCGACTCCGGGGAAACATGCAACACAACGGTGCCATAGGCGGTACCGCTCATTCTACCGTCGGAAATGCGAACCATGTCCTTGATGCCCTTGTCCAATATTTTTTTTGGCAAAGCCATATTGCCTACTTCAGGCATACCGGGATAGCCAACCGGGCCCACGTATTTTAATACCATCACACAATTTTCATCTATATCCAGCAAGGGATCGTCAATTCTTTCATGATAATCTTCTATACTTTCAAAAACCACCGCCCGGCCCTTGTGTTTCATCAATGCAGGCGTTGCCGCAGATGGCTTCATTACGGCACCGTTCCATGCCAGGTTTCCCTTCACTACAACGCAACCGGCTTCAGCAATCAAAGGTTGGTCGTATGGTGCAATTACTTCACGATTATAGCATTCTGTATTTCCCTGTATATTATCATGGTGGTTTTTCCCCGTAACCGTTACAACGTTTGTATGCAGGTGATTTTTTAATTCGTTCAAAATAACAGGCAATCCTCCTGCATAGAAAAAATCTTCCATCAGGAATTTGCCGGAGGGCATCAGGTTCAGGAGCAATGGAATTTTACTGCCAATGGTATCGAAATCTTCCAGGTTTAATGCTACACCAATTCTTCCGGCAATTGCGGCTAAGTGGATGATAAAATTAGAGGACCCGCCAATTGCCGCATTTACTTTGATGGCATTTTCAAATGCCTCCTTTGTGAGTATCTTATCGATGGTTAAATTTTCATTTACCATCTCTACAATTCTTCTGCCGCTTAACTGGGCCATCTGCTTTTTCCTTGAATCTGCCGCAGGAATGGCTGAAGCCCCACTCAGCGTTAATCCCAATGACTCCACCATGCAGGCCATGGTACTGGCTGTGCCCATCGTCATGCAATGGCCGATGCTGCGGCTCATACAGCTTTCTGCAAACTCACATTCTTCCGGGGTCATTTTACCCATCTTCATATCCTCATCAAATTTCCAAACATGCGTGCCGCTTCCTATAGTCTGTCCTTTATACCTGCCATTGAGCATCGGCCCGCCGGGAACTACGATGGTTGGCAGACCGACACTGGCTGCACCCATCACTGTTGACGGTGTTGTTTTATCACAGCCGGTCAATAACACTACACCATCAATAGGATTGCCCCGGATGGATTCCTCGGCATCCATGCTTGCGAGGTTGCGAAACAACATAGCCGTAGGTTTTAGCAAGGTCTCCCCCAGGCTCATGATAGGGAACTCAACCGGGAAACCGCCTGCTTCCAGCACCCCTTTTTTCACAGCTTCTGCATGGCTGTTAAAATGCGCGTTACAAGGGGTGAGTTCACTGAAGGTGTTGCAGATGCCAATGACAGGGCGACCGTCAAACATGTCGGATGGCATACCCTGGTTCTTCATCCAGCTACGGTAAATAATTCCGTCTTTGTCCTTCCGGCCAAACCAATCGTGGCTCCTTAATTTTTGTGACATGTTAACTTTTTTATGAGGGCTATAATTGTATGAAATTTATTCTGGCATCCAACGCCGTTGAGTTAAGAAAATAATCAATCCCGTAATAAACGCATTGGCGTTAAGCTGATTTTCATAAAATCCCCTGAATCCTTTTATTGAAAGGGTCTTGAAAGAATTTTAAATGAATATTTTAAACTGTTCCGGCGGGGTTTTCACAAGCGGCCCCTGAAAGTTTCAACAACTTACCGTGAAACCCCGACGTGTGAGTATCCCCGAAAATCTTAAAGCCCCGCTTCAGAAATTTCAAACTTCTTTATTTCAAACGTGTGGGTGATAAATGTCATAATTGACTCCCACGTCGGGGTTTCACAGTAAGCCACTGATAATTCAGTGCCACCGCTGTGAAAACCCCGCCGATACACCCACTGTTTTGCAAAATTAGATGGACGCCTATGCGTAACAAACGGGATTGAATATTATTTTTTAATAGACAGTTTAAACTGAATTTATTCGCGGATTTTTTATGTCCTCCTGCCAGTCTTCTACTTATTCCCGGCCCTAAAATCAAACAACAACGTTCCCTTAAATGGCCCTGTCATCGGTAAATTACCCTGGCTTTGCGGCCCCATCACTTTTGCATCCTGGAACTTGGTACCAATGGGGCTGATGGCATTAAAAAAACCAATGGTGTTTCCCGGAAAAGGCGGGCTGGTATTGTTGTTCTTAAACCCAACCGGCCTGGCTGGCTGCAACATTTGGAAGTACATGCCTGGCTGGGTCGTGTATACTGTAAAATCAGATTCCTTATTTTGAATTTTAACCCAATATATTTCCGAATGCCAGCCTTTAAACTCAGGATAGTTAAATGATTCACCTGTGATGGTATTGTTATAAGCCTTTTGCCAAACGCCGAACTGCTCTCCTACCATACGGTTCTTCCAAACCCGGTATGGCCCGCGGCCCAACCACTTCATACCATTTATTTTTTCTTCGGAATAGTTAAAGGTGATACCCCTGTAGGCGGCAGTATCTCCCGCCAGGTAGCTATACTCCAGTTTTGGCAATTCCCCGGCTTTAAAAATCCATTTCACTTGTAAACTATCCCCGTTATAAACTGGCCGCACGATATAGCTTTCGCCTTGTTGGTTGTGGGTAAAACTGCCCAGCTTTTGTGGGTGGCCTCCCAAAGCCGGGCCGCCGTTAAAAGATATTGTTTTGTTACCATTTAATACGCTTTGCAGGTAACCTGTTGTCTTATCAAAATTGTAGGCAATACCATCACATGTTACCCGAACAGATTGGGCATCTTCGGTTGCAACAACAGCGTTGCTTTTACCAGAAGCACCCGATGATTTGGCAACAGGGACCGGGTCTTTCATCGCCCAACTCCAGGTGCAGATCGTATCACCTTTCGCATCAAAAGCCCTCAGGTAAAATGCATCCGCATTGTGGCCGGCAGGCAATACAATATTCATTTCACCTTTTTCGCCAGGTGCTATTTGCAACGCTGATGGATTGCCTTTTTTAAGAATTTTTGGAGAGATCGAGACAGTGTTCGCACCGGCAAATGCAACCAGTTGCCATTCAAATTTTATCTTGTTGAGATTGGTATAGAAATAGCGATTTTCAACTGCTATTTTCCCGTCGAAATTTTTACCAGGATTTTTTGCTTCAATGTACACCGGGCTCCACAATTGTTTGATGGTAAAATAACTGGCTTCTTTTTCGCGGTGCGGCCCTACGATGCCGTCGGGGGCGTTGTTGCCGGCAACATCTATTCTATTATTCCAGTCGCCACGAACCACACCTTCATCATGCAACGCCCATAAAAACCCACCTGCAAAATGTGGATGCTTCAGCATCTCGTTCCAGAAATCTTCCAGTGCTGCACCATGGCCTCCATCAAACAAGCCATGCATAAATTCAGTGGGGAAAAATACTTCCTTAGCATTTTTGTTTTCATTTACGATGTACTTAAAATCGGGGTAGTGCTTGGTATTAGTGCCTTCAAAACGTTCCCAGGGATGAATAACATGGCGCTTTTGAGGATCGTACAAATCGTAATCTTTGTCTACCCCACGGTTCCAGCCTCCTTCATTGCCATTATCCCAGATCACGATGGATGGATGGTTTACATCACGTATCACCGTTTCCTTTACCAGCCGGGTGGCGGTTGCGGTATCATAAGCCTTTTGCCAGCCCGTCAGTTCGTCCAATACAAATAAGCCCAGGCTGTCGCAGAGATCTAAAAATTCCTTATCGGGGGGGTAATGGCTCATGCGAACGGCGTTCATATTCATGCCTTTCATCGCCGCTATATCCAACAAGTGAACCTCCCGGCTGAGGGTGCGGCCGCTCTCCGGCCATTGACTGTGGCGGCAGACCCCCTTAAATATTATTTTTTTCCCGTTTACATAAAAGCCATCTTCCCTTCTCAATTCCGCAGTGCGAAATCCAAAGCGTTGGGTAATGGTGTGAATGACTTTGGCACCTTCTTTTATGGACACAACCACATTATACAGGTTGGGCTCCTCCTGGTTCCAGAGTTTAATATTGCTGAAATGGTGGCGCAACATGTTGTCGGCTTTTTCCAGTTGGAACGGTTTTTCCACGGGCTTTCCTTTTAAATCGAATACCTGTGCTTCTACCGTTTGCCCATCGCTGGCATTTTGAAACACCTGCATATTAAAATCGCCATTTGCCTTCGCATCTATCGCCACCCTTTCTATAAATATGGGTGGCACAATTTCCAGATACACCGGCCGGAAGATGCCGCCGAATAACCAAAAGTCGGATTGTCTTTCTGCGCGGTTTACAGAGTTGTTGGTGCTTTTTTTGGTTACGGTTACCTCGAGCAAATTGCTTGTTCCAAATTGTACCAAATGGGTGATGTCGTATTTAAACTCATAAAATGCACCCTGGTGTACCGGACCTGCTGACTGCCCGTTTATTTTCACTTCGGTATCGGTCATGGACGCTTCAAAAACAATGTAGATCTTTTTGCCCTTGTGCTGCGGTGCTACCTGGAACCGGTATTTGTATTCCCCACGTTCTCCCGGATTCAGGGTATCGGTACCATAGTTATATGAACCAAAGCCCTGCATTTCCCAACAGGAAGGCACGGGTATAGTGGACCATTTTCCGCTGTTGCGGCCGGCGTTTACCATAAAATCCCATAGTACGGTATGATCCTTGTCTGTTCCGGATAAATACTGAATGAGGGTCTTTTGCGCCTGTAAATGCGGCAGCAGGAAGTACAACGGCAACAATGCCAGCAATAATCGTTTTTGCATCTTTTCTAATTTTACCCGATGAATATAAACGGTATTCACAACGTCTGCATCCTTGCCTGTTGACGCGGAACGATAATTTATTTTTTACCCGCCAGAAAGCTTTTGACCCCGGTTTGTGTGGGTTGTACAACAATGATATTTCCATCTTTATCAAACCTCATCTCATCTATACAAAGTTCCCGGAGCAGGTCTTTGCTGGGTTTATCTGAAATGCGGTGGTAGATGATATAATCCCTGCCTTTGAAACGCAGCATGGTGTGGTGTCCCGGGCCAACAACAGTACCGGAAGCATTCGTAGATAATACCGGGCTGTTTTTCCCTTCTGTCCAGGGGCCAATCGGGTTGCCGGCTGTGGAGTAGCGAACATTATAGGTGCTGTCGGTGCATTTGCCATGGGAATACATCAGGTAATAAAGCCCCTTCTGTTTTATCATATAGGGCGCTTCAAAATAATGAGGTGGTGTAATGTCTTTGGGAGTCGTTACGAAAGCATCCATAGCTTCATTCATCTGCGCCACAAAACAATGACCATCCTTCCAATCCCAGCCGGAACCCCAGTACAGGTAAGCTTTTCCATCATCATCTAAAAATGCTTCTGCATCAATGGTATGTACATTAATGGATTTTTTTTGGCTACTAATAAATACGCTTCCATCTGCATGTACATTTTTCCAGGGGCCTTGGGGATGATCAGCTACGCCTGCATACACTTCGCTACCCACTGAAACAAACATGTGAAATTTATTGTCTTTGCCTTTTACAACGCTGGGTGCCCAAACCCTGCTATCATTGGATGTAGGGCTGGTACACTGTGCCTTGGTAGGCCAGTTGAGTGGCTTTCTCTCCCAGTTTTTAAAATCCGCAGAAGTAAAAAGCGCCAGGCTATCCCCGCCCCAGGGGTCGATGGTTGCATAGATGTAAAATGTGCCGTTGTGTTCTATAATTGAAGGATCGGCAAAATAACCGGGAATGATGGGGTTGGCAATAAAGGCGGTGCCCGGTTGGTTTTTTTGTGACAATGACCCCAGACTCATTGTCACCAGCATCACAAACAAGAGGAATTGTTTCATTCTCATGGTATTATTTTTTTTGATCCGTCTTAGTGTTCAATACGCGGCCTTACTGTGGCAGGCTGCGATGCTATTGTAATGGTTGCCTGTTTCAAACCTTTGGCTGCGGCAGTTAAGGTAATATCCCCCACCCCACCGGTTGATTGAACAATTACCTGCGCCAGCCCGCTGAATAAACTACGTTTCCATTGCGCAGCCGGTGTCAATACCTGGAAGGCACCCGGATCCATATTGGGCGTATGCCACTCGTTGCCCCTTACCAAAGGTGACGCTATGATCACGATCAGATTTTTGCCTGGCATCAACAGCTTTTGATCAATTTCAAACGACTTTTTACCGGCAGCAAAACGATTGCCTTTATCAGCCATTTCAATACCCGAAGCCAATAATTTACCATTGATGTAAATAGATTGTTCTTTGCCGATAAACTTGTATAAGAAGGTCACAACGGCCGTTTCGGGTATATTTTGTGGCATGGTAAAATCGCCACGGTAAACTACGGATTTTGCCCTTTGGGCAAATTGTTCATCACGGGTATCTTTAAAAGCCTTGTCCCAGTTTGAATCATTATAGCCAGGGGCAATTTCTAAAGAGGCATCAGGACCGCTGACAATTTTTTCCCGCAGGTTTTCGATAGGAGCGATACGAATTTCCTCGATAAACTTGTCTGGCTCCATGGAGGTTGGATCACCATTGCCCACACCAATAATCTTTCCGGGACCCGTTATGGAAAAAGTGACTTCGTTACCTGCTGTGGGAACATGCAGTCCGCTTTTGTCCAGTACATCTACGGCAACCACCGCGATATCTTCATTGTTGGCAGCCATACTGATTTTATCGGCTACCAATTGCACCCCATTTGCACTGCCGGTAGTCTGTACTTTGTCTGTCAAAACCTTCTTTCCGTTTTTATAACCGGTTGCTTCCAGTGTGCCGGGCTGGTAATTCACCTTCCATTCAAGGTGTGAATTTCTTTGCATGGGTTTCTTACCAAGGCTTTTTTTATTGAGAAATAATTCCACTTCCTCGCAGTTGCTGTGGGCCCATACAACTACCTCCTGCCCTTCCTTGCCCGGCCAGTTCCAATGGGGTAAAATATGGAGCACGGGTTTATTGCCCCACCAGGCCTGGAGGTAATACACATTGTCTTTCGGGAAGCCACAATTATCAAGCATCCCAAATAACGAAACATTGGACGGCCAATCGTAAGGGGTGGGTTCACCCCGATAATCAAAGCCGGTCCAGATAAACATCCCGGCCAGGTATTTTCTATCTGCATAATGCTTCCAGCCATCTTCGAGGCTTAACAACATCTTTGGGCGCTGTGCTTTATCATAAGCCGCTTTATAGTGTTTTGTATCATCATCTATATAAATACCGCGGGTGGCCACGGTGCTGCCTTCTTCTGTTCCCCAGCTCAATTGGGAAGGAAATTTTTTATGATGCTCGTCGGTATTTTTATTGGCGATATAATTATAGCCCATGAAATCGATGGTAGTGGAAATGCCACTGCCAACGCCGCCACTAAACGCCGCAGTAACAGGGCGTGTAGTATCCAAAGTTTTGACGAAAGCCTGCATGGTGGCCGCTATCCTGGCACCAACCATATTATTTTCAATTTGCCATTCCTCATTGCCCACGCTCCAGCTGATGATGCACGGATGATTTCGGTCACGCAGCATTAATCTTTTTACCTCGCTAAAATGGTGTTGGGTAATACCCATAAGCCGGTTTTCGTCTATTACCAACATGCCTAACCTGTCGCAGGCATCGAGCAGCTCCGGCGTGGGTGGATTATGCGAACAGCGATAGGCATTACTGCCCATGGATTTCAATGCTTTGATCCGGAAATCCTGCAGGCCGTTGGGCATGGCCGCACCTACACCGGCATGGTCCTGGTGATTGTTGGTGCCCTTTATCTGCACATGCTTTCCATTCAGAAAAAAGCCTTCGTTGGCGTCAAACCTCAACGTGCGAATGCCAAAGGTTGTGGTGTATGTATCAAGTATTTTATCGCCCTGTTTGATGGTAGTCACCAATTTATGCAGGTATGGATTTTCAATATCCCACAGCATTGGATTTTGAAGTGTGAAATGACCGGAAAACTCCTTTTCTTCCAAAGGTTTTAAACGTACCTGATTTAACGATTCTGTAGCCAGGGGTTTGCCGTTTGCATCAAGGATCGTTTGTTCTATACTACATGTTGCAGCGATCTTATTATCGTTCTTCACAGTAACACTGGCGGTAATCTTCGCAGCAGTTCCGCTAGCTTCTGTGGTGACAAAAGTTCCATCTGCAGTTATATGGATGGGGTCGGTTTTGTTGAGCCACACATGGCGGTAGATTCCGGCGCCTTCGTAAAACCAGCCTTCTTCCATGGTCGCATCTGCTCTTAGAGCCACCGTATTTTCACCACCATAATTCAGGTAATCGGTGATGTCGTATTCGAAACCCAGGTAGCCGCTGGTTTCTGTACCAAGGTAATGGCCGTTTACCCATACCATGCTGTTGCGAAAAACGCCATCGAAAACTATATGAATACGCCTTCCCAAATCGGCAGCAGGTATGGTAAATGCTTTACGGTACCAGCCCACAGTGGCGTCGGGGAAATTTCGTCCAATAGCCTTGAAACCATGGCTGAAGCTGGCCTTGTTACTAAATGGCTGTTCAACCGCCCAATCGTGGGGCAAGTCCAATTTACGCCAGGCACGGTCGTCAAAATCGGCGGAAGCAGCACCATCACCGTACCCTGCTTTGGTTAGGTAAGAAAAATAAGATGTGCCATTATTGAAGTCTTTCTTTGTATCAAAAGGATGGCCGAAGGCAAAACGCCAGCCAAAGTCCATCAGCAGGTGTTCCCTGCCAGGAGTTGAAGATTGCGCCATTGCGGATATCGTCGTCCACAAACAAAGGCCAATAATAATTTTTGTCTTTCTGTTTACCAGGTTCATATGGCCGTTTTTGTCGGGTTTTATACATCCTATTGCACCAGCCACGTTCGCCGCCGGCGTATTCCGGTTAGTGGCAATTTAGCCAGATCACCACCAATATCATCATAAAAAATACCTCATCCCTTGTCCGGATAATAAAAAGCAAGGATGTGATAATATCTACCCTGTCTGAGCTATGATACCGGAAGGTGTTTTATAACAATATATTCTCCTGCGGCATCAATGTTTTCAAATATAAAACCTTGCGGTCTGTGAAGGATTTTAGAAACTGATTTATTATGGAAGTTGTTTACGTAATTCAGGCGAAATGCTTTTGACACCCCGCCTGAATTACGTAACATTTTGCCCTTATGAAAACAAAATCGGCTATTGGCCTTTCAGCGCATTCCATACCCCCGAGTAAGCCACTTTCTTTGAAAAATCAGCGTGGTACATCAGCGGGAAATCTTTACCGCCGTTGTATAGCCAGCTGGTATTATCCGATACACCCCATACCGTGATACCATATTGCTGTGCCTTAGGAATATTTTTCAGATAAGAAGCCACCACATAATTATAAACCCTGGCCTGGTAGTTTTCTTCCAAAGCTGTGAGTATATAACCTGGAACAACGGCCGGGTTAATTCTTACATCCAACTCGGACACATGTACTTTTAAACCGGTTGCCGCGAGTTTTTTGAACATTTGATCAATACCATCATAGCTGGAGTTCCTGGTGATGTGCATCTGTGTGCCGATACCATCAATTTTTGCACCTTTTGCTTTCAACTCAGTTACCATTGCAATGAGGGAATCTAACTTTACAGGCCGCGATTCAAGATTATAATCATTGATAAATAGTAGTGCGGCCGGATCAGCTGCTTTCGCATAATTAAATGCTTTTAATGCATAATCTCTACCCAGGTAATGAGACCATACCAGCCAATCATTAGCACCGCTGGGAGCAGGACTGTTGGAATTGTTACGCAGGTTGCCATTATCATCCAACAGCTCGTTTACAACATCCCAGGCTTTTACTTTTGTTTTATAGCGGTTAACCATTGTAGTGATGTATTTGCCCAGGGCAGTGTCCAGCTTATTGGCAATGGCAGCCCCTCCCGGAACCGGTACCACTTCTTTTACACTTATGTCATCAATGTAATATGTATTAGCTACCTGGCCCATATCAAACAAGAAAGTGGTAGATGAAATATTGGCGGTAATGGTCCATATTATTTGCTGGTAGGTTGTTCCAATCGTTTGGTCTCCCTGGTATTGAGCACTTGTTGGCCCGGTTGACAAACGTATAGAACCGCCTGGAGATGCCGCCTTTACCCAGTAAGAAATCACATACTGTTTGGTTGGTGTTGTAGGAAACGCCGCACTGGATACCTGCACCCTCCATTGATTGCCTGTTTGAGCAGTAGGGTTCACCACTTTCATGCACGTGGTACCTGTCCGTGCATCACCCGCTGTGCTACTCGCCGCAATAGTGGCCCCATTGGTATTAAAAATGGACCAGCCGGCCATTCCTCCTGATTCAAAGCCCGGGTTGGTGGCCAATTCTGCCGCAGCAGGAACCACCAGGCCTGAATAGCTTTTAAGATAAGTAGCATTCTGCTGGGAATGCCAGCCTAATGTATGGCCAAAAATATCCATAGTACCAACAGCAGCTACAAGTGCATCGGTATTGGTAAAATCCATGGTGCCGATATTGTCTTTAACGATGGAAGAGTGTTTCATCAGGTTACCAAAAGTCACCTGGTTAAAATCTCTTTTGACCACAGCGGAATAGGTGCTATTGGTTACCATTGCAGGAAAGTCGATGGCGACACCTATAAAGCCTCCATTTCCTGCATCTTTTAATGCAGAACTGGTGTCAGTAAAACCACCGGTATCAAGCGTGCCTATATCTTTCATTTTTGTGCAGGCAGTGAGTGTGAGTACTACAGCTGCGAGAGGTAATACCCTATTTATTATATTTTTCATTGTACTTGTTTTAAAAATTACAATTCCGAATTAGATTTTTTAATACCCTGGATTCTGATAGGAAGCCGGGTTAGAAATGATGCTTGCATCCAGCTGGCTTTGCGGTATCGGCCTCAGCACATGGGTTGCCTTGATCTTAGGTGCTGCCACCAAATTACGATTCCTGTTTTTTACATACTCAACCAATAAATTGCGGCATGCGAGATCGGCCCAGCGTAAACTTTCGCCGCATAATTCACGTGACCTTTCTGTCATAATAAAGTCGACTGTCATGTCGGCCGCACTAAATGCGGTTAGGACGGGCTGATTAGGAGTTCCTGTATTTTTATTGCTCATCACATTTTGTCTTTGTGCCAATGCACCTGCACCTAATGTAGCCCGGTACGCGGCTCGTCTGCGAAGTTCAATTACCAATGGCAAGGCATCTGCAGGGCGCCCATCCAGGATAGCGGCTTCTGCGGCTTCCAAATACACTTCAGATAGTTTAGCCACTACATACGGCCTTCCTGAAGCATCATTGATACCAGCTCTTTTGTTATCATCATTCTTTTTTAACGAAGGATACAACTGGTAGGTTGGGCGGGATACCAAATAAAACTGTGTAGGATCAAGGATCACATATTTTTTTGTTCCCAATGCCCTTAAGGAATCGCCATACACTTTACTAGGCGCTAAAAAGAAAGCGGTATCACCTGTGCTAACTCCTGAAGCTGCAGCATTATTGTTGGTGGCCAGCCATACGGTTCTGAATGAATTATCATACCTGCTGTCATTTACCTTATCTGCAAAAGCGGAATCGTACAACCATGGGTTAGGGCATAGCTGGCGCAATGGACGCATATACTGTAACACCCTATCGCAGGGGAAAGCACCGTTAATCGCCACGTTGTTTTGATAGTTGGCGTTAAACCAGTTACAAGACATATTCGCCTTTCCGGAAAATTCATTGGCCACATCATTTACCTCATTGTCAAAAGGATTGGCTTGTATTCTTTCTACGGAATATAGAATTTCCGCGTTGTAGTCATTTCCTTCTTTATGAACATCGCCATAGTCCGCAAGCAGCGAATTGCCCAATGCAGCCTGGTTGTCGATAACATATTTGGAAGCATCCCATGAACTTTTAAAATCGCTTGCCTGCTTAACGGAACTATATCCTCTAAACAAGTACGCTTTGGCTAAAAAATGATAGGCTGCAGCTTTATAAATATAGAAGCCTCCGTTTACAGGCCTTTTAGTGGGCAGGTTTTGAGCAGCATAGGTAAAGTCATCAATAATTAACTGGTAATTTTTCTTTAACAGATCAGGAACGAGCCTGTTAAAGCCCTGGAAAGGCTGTTGATTAAAGGCCATATCCCCACTTCCCAGGTCTAACGGAACAGCGCCAAACTGCTGTACCAAACCGAAATAATAGAGCGCCCTGAAAAAATGGGCTTCAGCAATCACTTTTGCTTTAGTTGTTGCATCCATTGATACCTCATCAGCAAATCCAAGTATACCATTTGCCAGGTTAATATTATTAAAACTCCTGTTCCATGGCGTTAAAATATCGCCATTACTGGGATTGAGATTATAGGCCCCGCAATCCAGCCCGCTGCTTGCTCCCTGGTCGCCCAGGGACCATTCATCAGTACCGGAGTTAGTAGTGTTAAGGCCACCATTTGGGCCATATATGTAGCGCATGCCCGAATACAAAGCCACTACGGAGCTTTGCAATCCCGCCGGTGTTTTAAGGTACTCGGTTGTGAACACCGTGTAGGGTTTTTCGTCCAGCCTTTTTTTACAACCGCTGGCAAGAAGCAGCAGGCTACAAGCTATAATAGCAACTGTTGTTTTGGAAAATAATTTTTTCATACAAATATTTTTTTTATTAGAATGTTACATTAAAACCTACGTTAACAGTAATGGTCGGAGGTGTATTAAGACCAACCGTTAGTGCCCTGCCAGACAAATTCCCGGGGTTTTGAACACCCTGGTTACCCGTACCCGTTGCCTCAGGATCTACACCTCCTGCCTCCCGCATATAGGGAGCATATAATACAAATGGATTCTGCACTGCCACATATGCCCTGAAAGACTGAATTTTCAATTTGCTTACAAAAGATGATGGTAACGCATAACCAAGATTAATGGTACGTACTTTAATAAAGCTGGCATCATAATAGCCCAGCGTTGTCCAGTCTGTAGTTATTGGCCTTGCACGGGAAGTGAAATTGGCTATTGGAAAATCATTGGTAGGGTTGGTAGGTGTCCAGTAATCGGTTTTAATGGCATTTCTTACTCCGTCAGTGAGGTTGGTGTAAGCTGCAAAGGGTTGGTGTACCTGGCTTACAAGCAATCCTCCAAAACGGGCATACATTACAAATGAAAAATCGAAATTTTTATACGTAAAGCGGTTGGTTAAACCTCCCTGGATTTTTGCCTGCCCGCTACCGATAACTTTACGGTCATTATTGGGGTCAATCTTACCATCACCATTTACATCTTCCAGTTTAATATCGCCAGGCTGATTGCCAAATTTTGTTGCTTCTGCAGCTTCGCTTAACTGCCAAACACCCAGTTTGTTGTAATCGTAAATAGCGCTTATTGGCACACCAATAAATAACTGGCTGGCTATATTATTTTTAAACCCGTCGGTTAATTTCAGCAGCTTATTCCGGTTACCAAAAAGGTTCAGATCGGTAGACCAGGAGAAGCCGTTATTACGCCTGATATTAACAGTACTCAATGTAAATTCAAGACCCTTGTTTTCCATTTCCCCGATATTGGTCGTGTAGCTACCGTTAACGCCCGAAGTAACCGGCAAAACAATACCGTATAGGATTTTATTGGTAGTCGATTGATACCATTCCAGCGAACCGGTGATGCGGCTTTGCAGCAAACTAAAATCCAAACCTATATTGATGGTTTTGGTATATTCCCAATCTAAATTTGGATTAGGTAATGTTACTAAATTATAACCCGTAACAATAGTAGACGGTCCATAGTTATAACGAATAGTACCCCCGGGAACTGCCGGAGACGAGTAGCCATTATAATTGTATGGCGATACCAGGCCAAGAGAGGTGTAAGGGCTAACAGACTGGTTGGAGGTCTGCCCTATACCAGCCCTTAATTTCAGGCTCTCAATAAATTTATACCGCTTCATGAAGTTTTCATTCGAGATGATCCAGCCCAACGAAGCCGCAGGATAATCATGGTATTTATTTCCCGGGGCGAGGCGTGATGAACCATCTATACGCTCGGTCAATGTCAGTAAATACTTGTCATTAAAACTGTAATTAACTCTTAGCATGTAGGATTCCAGTGCAAATGAAGATTCTGAACCACTAACAACCGGTTTAACAGCATTGGATGCATTTGCCTGGCCGAGGTTATAAAATTGAATAAAATCCTCATCTATCGAATCCTTACTTACGGAAGTATTGTGGGCATGATCTTCCTGGAAACTGTACAGACCCGTTACAGTGAATTTATGTTTGCCGATCGTTTTATCGTAAGTGAGTATATTTTCAAGCGTATATCCGTACCCTTCTGCATTATTTACACTGGCTGTATTGCCTTGTTTTGGCCTGAAATAACTGGGAGCCAAAGCTTTGTCAGAACTCCGGAACTGATCATTTTCCTGCAGGCGGTAATCCAAACCGGCATTAAAACGGTATTTCAATCCCGGTAGAATCTGGTACTCAGCATATAAACTATTAAAGGTGCGCAGACGACGAACCCTGTCTACCCATTGACCATTATTCTCCTTGAGAAAAACAGGATTGTATTGCGTTACGCGGTCAGTAGTATTACCAGTAGGCGACAATACCGGTTTGCCCGAAGAATCATATGCCGCCATGAGCGGGCTTAAAGTGATGATGGGAAACATGGGATTATTGAACTGCGAGCCGTTGGTAAAACTGAGGCTGGTGATGGTATTCAAACCCAGTTTGAATTTTTTGCCCACTTTGGTATCGATCGTACCACGAAGGGAATAACGCTCAAAATCCTGACCTGGCAACACAGTTGTTTCTTTATAGTAGCCGCCACCTAAAGAAAAGGTACTTCCACCGGCTGAGCCACCAGAAACAGAAAGGTTCTGGTCTGTTACATACCCGTTTTTATACATCAGGTCCTGCCAGTCGGTTGACACCCCCTTTGCTCTGCCAGCTAATTCCTCAGGTTGATACGGTGCCGATGCATTATTGCCCAAATCTCTCATCGCGATATATTCCTGTGCATTAAATACATTATACTTACTTCTAACCGAAACACTGCCTATATAGCCATTATAAGCCAGTCTTGCTTCTCCCGGCTTACCCTTTTTGGTAGTGATCAATATTACTCCATTGGAACCACGGGAGCCGTAAACAGCAGTGGCAGAGGCATCTTTCAAAATATCCACCGAAGCCACTTCATCAGGGTTGATGTCATTCAGGTTACCGCCTTCAAAAGGAATACCGTCCAAAATGATCAATGGATCATTGGAGCCATTGATAGTTCTTTCTCCACGTATACGAATAACCGCACCTGCACCCGGCCGGGTACCCACTCTCTGTACTTCCAAACCGGCAGCCCTTCCCTGTAATGCCTGTTGTAAATTGGCAACCGGAACTTCGCGTAATGCTTTTTCTCCCACCGATACCACGGATCCGGTAACATCTCTTTTACGTTGCGTACCGTAACCCACAACCACTACGTCCTCGAGACTGGAGGTTTTGGATTGTACCTGGAACTGCTGTGCACCTGCCCGGGTTATTTTTACTTCCGTAGTGCTAATGTCTGTACCGCTAATTACCAGGATGGCGTTTACCGCAACGTCAATATAAAAGGATCCGTCTGTAGCTGTAACGGTGCCCCGCGTTGTTCCTTTTACCGTCACTGAAGCCCCATCAACAGGTTGATTTTTTTCATTGGTCACTTTTCCTTTTACATTCACATTGTTTTGAGCCTGCGCAGGGGCAAGCAGTCCAAACAGGAAAAGAAATACCATGGAAAAGGGTAGCATTTTTGTACATGCCCGGCAAATGGCATGTATGGCTGCTGATCGTTTTGCCCACTTTTTCATAAGGCTTGTTTTGGTTTTGTTTAAGAATGATTAAAAACTATATGAACCTAATAGCTGTGTACGTGTCTTAGCAAACCGCTGGCTTTAAACCCATTATTTCACTTGCCCGTACAGCCGCTGCTTCCACGATTCTACTTTGACATATCCGTCCTTTATAAGCCAGTGTTATTCAGTATTTGGGGTATTTCCTTTCAGCACAATTTTGAATTGATATCTTTTACACTTCCGTCTTCCGGCTGTTGAAATTGATGTAAACGTGTATTTCGGGCCTGTACCGCTTAGGCAGTAGTACAGATGAAAAACACGGGGCAAGGGTCGTTCTTCTCATAAGCGTGGCAGTCGGTTAATTCTTCGTTTTTTCAAACCAGGAATTGAAAATACACATTTAATGCAATCGGTTGCATGAAATGTGAAAAAAAAAGCAGGAATTCAATTTATTTCCCTGCTGGTCTCCGGTGTTTTCGCTTTTCAATTCTTATTTGACCCAGGCATTCTGTGTGCTTTCAAAATGCCGAAGCCAAACTAATGTTTTTTGAAACGAATTGCAAAACACCAATTGGCGCGTTAGAGCACCGGGATAAAAAAAGCAAACTCTCAGATAAAAAAATACTACTCTTAATCTGGAAGCCAGGCTACGAAAGGATTCAAAGGCCATAGAAAACCCGGACTCTTTTGTCGCAGTTAAAAACACACACATCTGCTACTTACCATGATACTATCATTCGGATAAAACCAGCAACAACCGGAGCTCATCCTTTTCCAGGAAGAAAAGAGTAGTGTTCCTGAACGAATGACAAGGAATAGAATAAAGATTTATTTGAATGTAACCGATTGCGGAAAACGACGCGAATATTGTTGTTAGGTTTGTTTTTTAACTGCTCTCCACTTACCAGTAATAAGCAATTGCATGAACCAGGGTAAAACGCTATTATATACGATATGGTGAAACGCATGATATCGTTTCTGCGCTTCATTACTTAAAATGGGATAACAGTACCACCATAATAAACAGGCGAGTGCGGCTGCCTGCCATGGCATCCATTTTTGCTGTAAGTTTTTTGAGTTATAAAAATTAACCAATAATTTTCTCAATATCCTTCAGCTCTTCATCACTAAAATGCAGGTTGTCCAGGCATTTAAGGCTATCTGCCAACTGTTCGGGCCGGCTGGCACCTATCAGCACCGATGTAATTCGCGGATCTTTTTGCAGCCAGGCCAATGCCATCTGCGCCAACGACTGACCACGTTTTTCGGCCACTGCATTGAGTGCCCTGATGGTCGCAATCTTTTCCTCTGTTATCTGCTCTGGTTTTAAAAAAACATTTCTTGTAGCCCTGCTTCCATCGGGTATCCCATTCAGGTATTTATTGGTTAGCAAGCCTTGCGCCAGGGGAGAAAAAGGAATACAACCTACACCGTTTTCCTCCAGCACATCCAGCAGGTCCTCTTCCACCCAACGTTCGAACATGGAGTACTTTGGTTGATGGATCAGGCAGGGTGTACCCAACTGCTTCAAAATAGAAATAGCTTTGCCCGCTTCAGCAGGCCTGTAGTTGGAAATGCCTACATATAACGCTTTCCCCTGGCGAACGATCAAATCCAGCGTTGCCATAGTCTCTTCCAGCGGGGTATCGGGGTCAGGCCGGTGATGATAAAAGATATCAAAATATTCCAGCCCGGTTCTTTTCAGGCTTTGGTTAAGGCTTGCGATCATGTTTTTTTTGCTGCCCCATTCGCCATAAGGGCCAGGCCACATATAATACCCGGCCTTGGATGAAATGATCATTTCGTCGCGGTACCCACCAAATTCATCCCTGAGTATTTTACCAAAATTTGTCTCTGCACTACCGGGGGGCGGGCCGTAATTGTTAGCGAGATCGAAATGGGTAATGCCGCTATCGAAAGCGAGATGGAGTGTTTGCTTATAGACATGTGCATCGTCGGTATCACCGAAATTTTGCCAAAGACCAAGCGAAATGGCAGGTAACTGGATGCCACTGTTTCCGCATCGGCGATAAGTCATTTCGGAATAGCGGGTGGGTGAAGGAGAATAGATCATAAATGAATTTTAAGCGCATGAAAGCTGCAGACCAGGACGAAAATAAGCATTCAGGAAAACAATCAAACACGCATTTGATAGGAATGTTACCCGCAACCGCACTACAGTTGGTATTCCCCCAAATGTGTAAGATTGAGGTATTTCTTCTACAAAAAAAATGTGGGTTCAATAAAAAGTACCCTGGCTTAGCCGTGGTCAGATGTAATAATACCAAGTTCCTTACAGCGATCCTTTTTATTGGAAATCAATTGGGTTTTATGTGGGATTTGCCTGGAATACATTGTAAAAACAGGGAATTCTCCATCGGAAATATCACGAAAACCATCGCATGGTTTTTTGAATATACCTCCAACGGCATACTCTTTGCGATTTAAAGGGAACATGGCAGGATGTTAAAGATGGCAGTTATTGAAGACAACCAGGAAATCACTGACTTCTTCTTTTGCCTGTATTAATACCAGTTCCATGCATATTAAATAATTTAAACACAAACACCATGAACATAAAGAAAATTGCAGGCCTTTTGCCTACACTACTTTTAGCCACTGCATTTTCCTTTTCCTATTCTCAGAGTACCGTTAAAAGAAATGATGACGATGGAGATGGAGTAAAAGATAAAAAGGATAAGTGCCCTTCTACACCAGCCGGTGTTGCTGTAGATGAATTCGGATGCCCCCTGGATACAGATAGGGATGGTGTAGCTGATTACCTGGATAAATGTCCTTCTTTGCCTGGTTCTGTCGAAATGAATGGTTGCCAGGACAAGGATAAAGATGGCGTCTCAGATTACGATGATGCCTGTCCGGATGTGCCCGGTTCACCCCGATTCAAAGGTTGCCCTGATAGTGATGGAGATGGTGTAGAAGATGCAACTGATAAATGTCCCAATCAAAAAGGGTTGGATATGTTTAAGGGTTGCCCGGATACTGACGGCGATGGTGTCGAGGACGCCAACGACAAGTGCGCGGGCACACCAAAAGGAATCAAGACAGATGCAACAGGATGCCCGGCCGATAGCGACAGGGATGGTATCATGGATGTAGAAGATAAATGCCCGGACACCAAACAAGGAATTAAAGTTGATGCAAAAGGCTGTCCCGCTGATTCTGATGGTGACGGTGTTATAGACACGGATGATAAATGCCCTACCGTTATGGGAGATGCTACCAACCTTGGTTGCCCCATTATTAAAGAGGTCCCAAAACCAGCACCAAAGAGATTGCAATTTGCAAAACGGACTATCAATTTTGAAAGCGGTATTGGTACACTAAAAGCTTCGGCCTATCCGATGCTGGATGAAGTTGCCAGTATTATCAAAGAGTATCCTGACTACACACTCAGGCTCAGTGCCCACACCGACGCACTTGAAAAAAATCCGGGAGTTGTAAAGAAAGGTGAGACGAATTTCCCTTTATCGCAGTCCAGGGTGGATGCAGTAAAATCATATCTGCTTGGTAAAGGCGTCCCGGAAAGCAGGATCGAAGCATCTGGTTACGGCAACACGAAACCGGTATCTTCTAACAAAACAGTAGCCGGCCGGGGTCTTAATAGAAGGGTAGAACTTGAATTCTATCTTAAATAACCTGGCAAAGAATACACGACGCACTCACATTCACTACCCACATATATTTTGATGAATCTTTCATCATTAAAAGTTCCGCCTGACTTTATTGTTAGGCGGTTCTTTTTGTGGGGTAATGAGTAAATGTAAGTCTGCGCTTTCATCCTTGTGATTAAAACGGCTTGTACTTAATTCATTTTGCACAGGTTTATCTTGCACAGATGGAAAAGCAATCGGCAGTTGTGTAGGCATCAGCTATTATTAAGCGGACGGAACACCGTTGAACTTTTGTATCTATATTGAGCATCAGTTTTTCAATCGGCTACCTGGCTGAAGAATATCGAATGCCAGTACAGCAGCAAGCCTTCACGGTTGTATGCAACCTATGCAGACCGTTTACTGACAGAACATTTTAATATGGACAATAAAGATTTTGACATTTTCAAACAAGAAGTTGATTGGTTCTTTAAGCCAACGGACAAAGTTGACTTAACCATAGCAAAAACCAATTTTTCCAACACATTTATTTCTAGCTTTCCGACACTTCATACATTGATTTCGCAAGCGACCATTTTAGATATTAAGCTGAGAAGGAAAGACGACATAACTTATTACAAGCTTTTTTCGTGGACAGATAAAGACAATTTAAATAGCGGTTGGCTTTGCAAGTTTGAAACAAATGGTAGAAAAATTGAAATTTTGGAAGAACATCAACTCCTGTTAGACAATATTGGCGGAATACAAGAAAGCTACAAACAACTTGACACAGATAAAGAAATGCTTACAGACAATCAGAATTTTGCTTTTATAAAATCTGAATGCAGAAAAGGATTAGGAGATTGGACTAAAATATACGACCAAACTTGTGAAGACGAAGATGCCAAACAAATCAAAACGAAAGATTTGCTTTGTTTTGTTGGAGAGGCAAATGGAAATGAAACATTTTATAACCTTAATACGAAACAGGTTTTGCTTTTTGCTTCTGACCATTGTTTTGAAAATGTTGAAGTTTTGAAAGGTCAACCAGCATATACATTTTACACAATAAATGGAGTGACGACATTTGTTGACTATGTCGAAACGCTTTCCCAACAATGGTTAGACAATATTGTAACAGCGGACAATTAGGCTGCACACAACAAACAAGGCTTATTGCGTTTTGTGAAAAATGCAGGTGTATTGTATTTCCACTATCCTTTAAGCCAGGCAAAAAAAATTGGGATTACGATCGCAAAAACCGATCGTAATCCCAAAAAACAGAACGTCCCTTACTTACTAATAATGATTTTCTCCATCCTGATTGTTTTACCCTTTTCGTCAGTCACTTTCAGCATATACAATCCGTTGGCAATGCCACTTGTTTCTATGCGTGTGGCAATATTGGATACAGCCTGTTGCTTTACCAATCTTCCATTCATATCGAATAATCCAATGGTTCTGCCCGCAGTATTCTTATAGTTATACACCACAAAATAGGTACTGGCCGGATTGGGATATACATCCACACTCCTATCATTCATCAGTTCATTTTGTTTGATGTCGTCTGCCTGCAAAGCAAACGTGGTGGCGCCGGAAGGCTGGTAAGTAAACTCTAATATACTGCCTGGATTTGCCGGTGTAGTTGTAACACCACCGGTTGGACCCGAAGTAGAACCGCTGGAATCGCAGGCTACATAAATTTTGAGTCCATCAGGCGAAACCACCACATCTCTAAACCGTCCTTTACCGCGGAAATAATTGATGGTATCCGAAATAATACTGAGGCCATCACTACTTAGTTTAAGCCTCGCCACTACACCGGCCTTTAGTTCCGCAACCAGTAAAGAATTTTGCCATCCGGGAATGGCGTTGCTTCCGTAAAACTCAGTGCCGGATGGAGCTGTAGAAGGCCAGGTCATATTATTTGTACCCTCTGCCGGCGGATTGGCGACCGGAAACAAGGAGCGTAATGGTTCTTTTACATTTAAGGTATTACAATTTGTCTGTTCGTTTACAACTGTAAAACCGCCAATGTTTCTACCATTATAATTTCCATCACAAAAACCCGCCACCTGCGGCCAGCCATAGTTGCGGCCCACCTGGATAACATTTATTTCATCATCACTATAAGGCCCATGCTCGCTGCTGTAAAGCAGATCAGTTCCATTTACCTTTCCCCAAACCAGCCCTTGCGGGTTGCGATGGCCAAAGGTGTATACGGCTGTGGGTGCGCCCGCGTTGGTGAAAGGGTTGTCTGTTGGTATCCAGGAACCGCCAATGACCTCCGTATTTAAACGCAGCACCTTACCTTCCAACACATTCAAATTTTGTGCATTTTGAGTCCGGTTGAGATTATCGAATTGTCCTGCACCCATATCGCCTGCGGTATAATACAATTTTAAATCGGGACCTATTGCCAGGCGGGCTGAATTATGATCATTGCTTCCGGGGATATTTTCAAGTATGGTCACCGGCGTTTCCAATACTTGTGTCGCAGCATTATAGTTATACCTTTCTATTCTTGTTTTACGAAGAATATTGCTGGTAGATTGATAAGTGTACGAAATATAAACATATGGCTTACCCTGGTTAAACTGTGGGTGCAGTGTAAGTCCCATTAAGCCATCCTGCCCGCCGGTACGCACCATTTTAGACCCCAGCGTCAATACCACTTTCTTTACACCTGTAGCAGGGTTTACAAAACTTACGGTGCCACCAAATCTTTCTATATACCAGATATTATTATCCGGTCCATAAACCAGGTCGTGGGGCATCCGTTGCCTGGCTATGACCGTACGAACTGTAAATGTCTCGCTGCCGGGTGTCGGCGCCAGGGTAGTTACATTTAGGGCATTACTGGCAAGACTTATATTACCTGCAGCGTCCCTTGCCTTTACGGTAAAAACAAAACTATAGCCGGCAGCAAGCCCTGTAGCATTGTACGTGGTTGAGGTGATATTCGATGCATTTATTTTAGCACCGTTCCGGTAAACATCATAACCCGCAACGCCCACATTATCGGTGGAAGCCGACCATGTTAATGTACAGCCAGCCTGGGTAATACCAGTGGCAACAAGGTTTGATGGCGTTGAAGGGATTTGCGTATCGGGAGCTGTAGCCAGGGTTGTAACATTAACCGTATTACTATTGGCGGAAATATTGCCGGCGGCGTCTCTTGCCCGAACGTAAAAGCTATAGTTGGTAGCAGCCGTTAACCCTGTAACGTTGTATAAAGTTCCTGTAACTACAGCTGTATTTATTTTGGTGCCATTGCGATAAACATCATAACCGGAAACACCCACATTATCGGTTGCAGCCGTCCAGCTAAGTGATAGCGAGTTTTGCGTAATGGCTGAAGCAGCGAGTCCCGTAGGTACCGTTGGCACCTGCACATCCGGAGTAGTAATGTTAACGCTATTGCTATTGGCAGAAATATTGCCTGCGGCATCCCTTGCCTTGACATAAAAACTATAGGCAGTAGCAGTGGTAAGCCCGGTTACATTATAGGTGTTGGCAGTAACCAGGGCCGTATTTATTTTAACCCCATTCCTGAAAACATCATAGCCAGTCACGGCCACATTATCTGTAGCAGCTGTCCAGCTTAAATTAACAGTAGTAGCTGTAAGGCCCGAATAAGTTAGTCCCGTCGGTGCCGTTGGAGCCAGTGTGTCCGCTTCAGCAAGCTTGAGATCACCAAAACCTGAAGGGTAACGGTAGTTATCCGAATTTCCGGCCCACATTGCCTGGTGGTTTCTTGCGCCACCATTATCATCATCATCATTGCCAATATCAAAACCAATAATCAACCCTGCAGCCGGGCTTGCAATGGCAACACTACTCCATGGAACCGCCAGTTCAATGGTGTAGCCGCCTGTGATAGCCTTCCATGCATGCAGTACCCCCGTGGTTTTGCCTGCCTTCTCCCAAATGGCGGTACTGTTCCATTCCTTTATAAATTGCCTGTCGTTAATACCATAAGAAGTGCCCCCGTTATTTTCAGCATCTATAAAAAGTTCTACTGCATCGTCATCAGAATTGGTTACAGATTCATTGTAGAGATTGGCATCTGTTACTTTTATACCCACATATAAATAGGTACTGTTCCAGGTGACGCCAAAAATTGTCGTGTTGTTTGGCTTGCCTACGATTTTTTTGGCACAACTGGTATTCAATAGCCAGGCGCTTTCATTAAGGTCGCCGTCTACCGTAATGACCGTGTTCGTTTTTATTGCTGTAACGGTTGGTGTTTGGGCAAAAGTTGTACATGATAACAAGCATAAAAGTCCCCCAAGGGTAGATTTTCTCATTTTTTTGGATATTGATTTTAAAGGGGTTAGGAGGCTGAATGTAGGGCAAGAGACTATTTTGGCAAAAAATCTTTTAAAAACACTTATTCTGCGAACTTATCAGAACATCTGGCTGAGCCTTGATGACGATACAAAATTGGCTATAAACAGTAGTTGATGTGGCGGTGCTGAAATAGTACATTATTTCAAACGGATTTGCCATTTCCTGCCATCAAATATTTGCGACCTTAACTTCCCGGAACGGACCGCTTTTTAACGATGATTTCTTGCCAATGAACACTGCTATAAAGACGATGTATCTTTTGGCTTTGGTGTTACTCCAAACACTCAATGCCGCGGCACAGCCAAAGTGCAAAGTGGAATATTTTTCTACGGAACAAGGCCTTTCTCATGGCACCATCAGCGGAATGATCAAAGACCGTGAAGGTTTTATGTGGTTTGGAACCTGGGACGGCATCAACCGCTTTGACGGACGCAATTTCGCCTCCTTTAAATCCCTCCAGGGAGAAATGGCGCAAAAGGGCGATTACAGGATCGCACAAATGATGGAAGATCAATTGGGCTTTCTCTGGATCCGTACCCGTTACGACGAGGTGTATCGCTTCGATAAAAAGACCCGGAATTTCCTGCCTGTTTCCTCCATTATTGAACCCACACTGAAGGGTTCAATCGATATCGATAGCATTGTTTCTGTCAGCAATGGCTTTGTGTGGCTGCAATCCCGTGTGCACGGCATTTATTGTATACCTCAAAATGATCTGAGAAAACAGGCTGTCATAAAATTCGGCACCGATCATGAACCCAACTCATACCTGTCTTCCAATATCATTTCTGTCTTTCACCAGGATCAGAACCTTCGGGTATGGATGGTGACCCCAAAAGGACTGAACTGCTTTGCACCATCGGCGCCCGGAACTTACAGAGAGGTGAACATTATTCCTGATAACATTAAATCGAAAAAAGTTACGGCGGTAACTGAAGACGAGTTAGCGCTCTATTTCAGCACAGATGACGGGCATATTATCGTTTACAATAAAAGGCTGCTCGCATTTTCTATTCAAAAAGTCACCGGGGCCTACATCAATGCCATATTGCGGTCGCAGCGGGACAACAGATTATATGCTGTTACGGCAGCAGGGGAGGTCATTTCATTAAACCTCCTGAACCGTACAGTTACAACGGCCACCTACCCCAACGAAGACATACAATCCATCTACGAGGACAAGCGTGGCGCTTTGTGGCTGCAGCCCCGTGACGCCGGGGTGATCCGATTCGATCCGGCTTCGGCGGCATTTTCTTTTTTCTCAAAAAAGATCAATGACCCCAGGAATATACTGGGAAACAGGTTCAAAGTATTCGAGGATGTGAACGGCACCGTTTGGGTCAATATGAAACGCGGTGGTTTTGGATACTATAATACCCGCACTGCCACTATGGAGTATAAACTGGATGTAGCAGGCATGCCAGCGTTCGAGTTACCACAGGCAGTTTATCACAGTTATTATGATAGTACAGGTGTGCTGTGGATGCGTATCCATGGTGGAATCCTGGTGCGTATTATTTTCCAGGAAGAAAACTTTAAACAGCAATTGCTGGTAGAGCAAAACGCCGACCTGGTGGACAATGAAGTGCGGGGCATCTTATGCGACAACAAGAACCGGTTATGGTTGGGCTCCAAAAGCGGCAGGCTTTACCTGCGGCAGAACGATAAATGGGTGTATGATTTTTTTGTGAATGAACCTGCAGGCGGTCTTGGAAATATTTACTCTATCTACCAGGACAGCCGCAACAATATATGGTTCGGCACCAAATTTAACGGCCTGTTTAAAGCAACACCGGTGGACAGCAAAGCCAGCCAATACCGGTTACAACATTTTCTACAGGATGAAAAAAATCCGAACAGTCTCACCAGTAACAACATTTATTCTATCCTCGAAGATAAAAAAGGGCGGATTTGGATCGGCACATTTACGGCAGGGGTTCTGCTGGCAACGGAACAACATGGTTCCATCAGCTTCGTTCATACCGGCCCGATTTTCCGCAATTATCCCAAAGACGGGTTCCAGCGTGTGCGGCATATGTCGCTCGACCGTTCGGGAAATATATGGATCGGCGCCATGGATGGTTTACTGATAATGAACCCTGACAATTATGCGTACAAAGCGTATCGAAAAGTATCAGACAACAACACGGGGATTGGCAGCCGGGACGTCCAGTTCATTTATGCTGATCATAAACACCGTATGTGGCTGGCTACCGGCGGCGCAGGAATCAGCCTGGCAACCGGTGATCCTTTGAAAGCACTCAGTTTCAGGAACTATACCAAAAAAGATGGGCTTCCCAATGATTATGTGCTGAGTTGTACCGGTGACCGGCAGGGAAATCTGTGGATTGCGACAGAGAACGTATTGTCGAAATTTAACCCAGAGAAAACCACTTTTCGCAATTACGATTCTTACGACGGATTGCCGAGGACCAGTTTTGCCGAAGCCGCTGCCTGCCATGAACTCTCCAACGGAAATCTTGTATTTGGGACTTTAGAAGGATATATCAGTTTCGATCCCGGGCACGTGAGCATGAAGCCGATTCCTGCAAACATCGTTTTTACAAAACTTCAGATCAATAACCAGGAAATCATGCAACCCGGCGAAGCTGGTTTCGCCGGCTCTGATATTAATTATACATCCAAACTCGAGTTGAAGTACAATGAGAACATCATTGGTATCGACTACGCCATCCTTGATCCCCGGGCCGGGAACCGCCAGGCATTTGCCTACCGGTTGTTGGGTTTTGATACGACCTGGCATACCGACCGGGAACTGAAAGGTGTTTCCTACTCCAACCTGCCGCCGGGAGATTATGTGCTGGAAGTTCAAAGTCTTTATACCGATCTGTATTCCAACAAACCCGGCAAAAGACTCGAGATTACTATTTTGCCCCCACCCTGGAAAACGGGTTGGGCTTATTTCGCCTACGCCCTGGTTTTGTTGCTGATACTGGCAGTAATCAGGAACTACGCGGTGAAGATGGTGCGGTTGAGAAATAAAGTAGTGGTAGAACAAAAACTTGCTGCGCTAAAATTGAATTTCTTCACCGGCGTTTCGCACGAACTCAGAACACCGCTCACTTTGATCGTTAATCCACTGGAAGCGATTGCCCGGAAAGAAAATCTTTCTGCGGAAGGCGTTGAATACGTGGAGGTAGCCAGAAAAAATGCGGACCGGATGATCCGGTTTATCAACCAGCTGCTGGATCTGCGTAAAGTGCAAAGTGAAAAAGCAACACTCAAACTGTCAAGGGTTGATATCATAAATTTTGTTGGTAAAGTCAGTGATTATTTTGCGGAAGCAATCAAAAGCAAACGGATAACACTTACGATCGCAGCCGATCAACCCGAAATTTTTGCCAGTGTGGACCCCGAAAAATTTGATGTTATCATCTATAACCTGTTGAGCAATGCTATAAAGTTCACGCCGGAAGGAAAATCAATTAAAATAGGGATCACAGAAAATGCTGTCGACAAAAGTTTTTCAATTGCCGTACACGATACAGGTACAGGTGTGAAAAATGATCAGCTGGAGAAAATATTCGGGCTTTTTGAGGAAGGTTCTCATACTACCAGTTCCACTACGAAGGGAATCGGGATTGGGCTGGCACTTACCAAAGAATTTGTTACACTGCATGGTGGAACAATAGTGGCATCGAACAATGAAAATGGTGGCCTTACGATCACCGTAAAAATGAAGCAGCGCGTTGCGACCGATTTTACAGATCAGGTATTACTTGTGAATTCACCCGCGGCGGCCAATGCCAATGTGCTCACCGCCGAACCGATACCCGACATGCAGCCGGTAGACGGTCATTTATTGCAGCATCCTGAAGCGCCACTGTTATTGCTGGTAGAAGACAATACTGATCTCTGCCAATTCCTTGGAAAACAATTAAGTGAGTTTTACCGGGTAGAAATAGCCAATAATGGTGAGGAAGGCTGGAAAAAAGTACGTACCTTATTACCTGATTTGATCCTGAGCGATATCATGATGCCAGTAATGGACGGGATACAATTATTGGATAAGGTGAAACATGATGTGAACACGAGTCATATACCGGTTGTGTTGCTGTCTGCAAAATATTCCATCGAAAGCCAGATAGAAGGATTGAAGTACGGAGCCGACTGCTACATTACCAAGCCATTTAACAACGAATTCCTTATTGCTTCCATTACAAACATTTTGCGCCAGCGAAAACAATTGGTGGAACAACTGATGCAGAAGAAACAACCAATTGCATTAAGCGTTGACCCGGTTGTGATTACTTCGAAAGATGAAGTGTTTCTTAAGAACGCGATACTGGCGGTGGAAGACAAGATGGGTGATCCGCTTTTCAAGGTTGAAACGATCGCTGATACGATGGCCATGGGACAAAAAACATTTTACCGGAAGTTCAAAAGCCTGGCTGGTGTAACGCCTGCAGAATTCGTTCGCGACATACGCTTGCAACGGGCAAAGCAACTGTTGGATGTTCCCGGAAACAATGTATCTGAGGTCGCTTACCAGGTTGGCTTTACCAGCCCAAAATACTTTAGTACTTGTTTTAAAGAAAAATATCATGTGCCTCCATCGGATTATCTGAAGACGAAGGTGGTGCCGGCTGATACCCAGGAGGGGGTTAAAGCGAAATGGTAGTCATTGAATCATTAGTCATTAGTCATTGAGTCGCCGGAGGCATTAATTCATTTTGAATTTTAGTTTCATAACAAAAATGACTAGTGCCTTTGCCCGTTGACAACTTTAAATTACTGTAATTCAAAAACCTTGGGCGTATCGTCTACTTTTCGTTGAAACCCGCACCCTGCAACAAAAAAATGGCAATAATTGTCCACCATTTAAACCTATTTGTCCGAAAAGTGAACCCCCAAGATCAGGCTAAAAGATATGTTTGTATCGCTATCCCGGATACGTGAGCCCAACAGGATGACCAAAACAGGAACTGCTTAACTTCCCCCTTGCCGTCAGCACCCGGTATCGCAAAGCAACAGGGATAGCATCACCATAAAAATTCTTCCATATGAAAAAAAAGCTTCACGCTTCCGGCATGTTTTGCTTTTCAGGATTTACGGCCTTCTGCCAAAAACGGCGGACGCCCCTGAAAAAAATGCTCTTGATGAGTACACTGCTCTCCGTTTTTATGATTGCGGGATCAGGCCAGTTATTAGCAAAACCTGTAACCGGAACCATTCACAACGACAAAAATGAGCCCCTGGCTGGAGCGACTGTCACTGTAAAAGGAACCCAAAATTCGGTGATGACCGATACGAAGGGATCATTTACTATCGAGGCGGTGAAAGGCAACGTGCTGGTGATCAGCTCTGTTGGGTTTAGTGATTTTGAAGTAACGGTCGGAGACCAGAATACCCCATTGAATATAACCCTTGAAGTGAGCGAACGGGCGCTGGATGAAGTTGTGGTGGTGGGTTATGGCACCAGCAAAAGACGTGATCTCACCGGATCCATCGTGTCGGTAAAACCCAAGGAGATTACCGCAAGGCCCGGCCCGAACGCCATGGAATCATTGCAGGGAAGGGTAGCCGGTCTGGATATCACCCGTACTTCCGGCCAGCCGGGTGCCGGCGTTAATATTCAGCTGCGGGGTACCAGGTCATTCACGGCGAGTGGCAACCCATTATTTATCATTAATGGCCTGCCGGGGGATTATGCCACCTTAAATCCATACGACATTGAATCCATTGAGGTGTTGAAAGACGCCTCTTCCACTGCCGTTTATGGATCAGCGGGATCCAACGGGGTCATCCTTATTACCACCAAGTCTGCAAAAGCAGGAAGAATGACGATCGATTTCAACACCTACTATGGGTATAATGGCTGGTCGGTATCTCCGAAGATGCGTTCCGGCGATGCCTACCTGCAAACCAAAAGAGATGCTTATAAATATGTGTTTGATGCAACCGCCAACAAATGGACAACCACCGGTGCACTCTGGCAATCTCCGGCAGATGATGCTGCCATTTTTGGTGCTTCCAGGTATGCCACATTTCAACAGGGCCAGTTTACAGACTGGGCAGATCTGTTCCTGCGTGACAATGCTACTACCCAAAACTATAGTTTAAGTGTGGCCGGAGGTAATGATAAAACCAAAGCGTATATCTCATTCAACTACACCAACGAAAAAGGCCAGTATTCCGGCGATGATTTTAAATTGTTTGCCACAACGATGCGCATAGACCACCAGGCAAAAAAATGGCTGACCATGGGAAGCAGTCTTCAGATGTCGTACGTAGACAGAAATAAGGCACAGGACAAACTCGAGAATGCCCTGACTACGGATCCGCTTGCAAGGCCTTACAAAGCCGACGGAACATTAAACCCGGATCTTGGCAACAACGTGTACAACCTGCTGCTCGATTACCAGCCCGGTGTGTACGGAAACGTGGACAATAACCTCAAATTATTTTTCAACCCCTATTTTGAGATCAAACCAATAAGAGGGCTGAGTTTCTTATCCCGCCTCGGTACGCAGCTTAGTTTTTCAAATTCTTACCGGTTTGATGGTATTGGTTCTGTAAGCTACACGTACGCAAATGCAAACGTTGCAAAAGCGAAAATTGATCAAAATCGTTCGTGGGGATACCAGTGGGAGAATATTTTGACTTATAATTTCAAAGTGAAGGATCATGATATTACTGCAACCGCCGTTAGTTCCTGGTTTGATGTACAAAACAACAATACCACGATGAACCAAAGCAATATCATCTCCAATAATTTCAAGTGGTACAAATTTACCGGCGATGCCAATACTGTATCTTCTTCATCGTACAATATGGCGAAGACCTTTGGCCTGATGGGACGTGTCACCTATTCCTACAAGGGCAAGTACCTTCTTTCAGCATCTGTGCGTGGCGATGGTTCTTCGGTATTGCATGAAAACAATCGCTGGGATGTGTTTCCAGCTGCTTCCCTGGGCTGGAGAGTTTCTGACGAGAAATTTATGGACGGTACTGCCGGTTGGCTGAACAACTTAAAACTTCGTGTGGGCTGGGGTATTACCGGATCGGCCAAGATCGATCCCTATAGTTCTGTTTCTATTGTGGAAAGCTCCTCTATGTCGCTGGGCGGCCTTACACAGGCAATATTCCGCAACTCGCAGTTTCTCACAAACCCTGATTTAGGATGGGAAAAATCGCACAACACCAATATCGGTTTGGAAGCGTCGCTCTTTAAAAACCGCGTAGATCTGACAGCAGAGTACTATGTTACAAAAACGACAGGGGTTATTTACAGCGTTGTATCGCCTGTTACAGGCGGCACTTACCGGCCGGGTTCGCAATACACCACCAACCTCAATGTATGCGAAACAAAAAACAGGGGTTTTGAACTTACCCTCAACACAAGAAATATAGAGACGAAGAATTTTGGATGGACTACAAATCTGGCGTTCTCTACCAATAAAGAGGAAATTCTTAAACTCACCAGTGGCCTCGCAAATAATATCGCCAATGGTGCGTACAGCCTTACCATTGGCGAAGCGGTAAACTCTTTCCGTAATTACAAACTCGACGGTGTTTGGCAAATTGGGGAGGAAGCAGATGCTGCCGTGTTTAACAAACGCCCGGGCGATCTGAAAGTAAATGTTCCCGGAATGACACAACTTCAAACGGGTGTATTTGTGAAACAAGCCGCAGATGGTACAAAAACCTATTATTACAATACCCTTTCTGAAGCTCAGAAATACAATCCTGCTCTTACTGCAGCCAGTGCGAAATACGCATACAGCAATAACGATTTCCAGATTTTGGGACAAAACTCACCAAAGTGGTCCCTTGGCATCCAAAACGGGATCAGGTATAAGAATTTTGATTTTACGGTATATGCTTATTTAAGATGGGGCCAGATGATCAACTATGTAATGCCAGGATGGTATAACCCCAGCGGATTTGCGACCAATGCCAGCCCATCAAGAACATTCCCTCAAGATTTTAATTACTGGACACCAGAGAACCCATCCAATGATTTTCCCGTGATGAATTACCTGCAATCTGCTTCCACACTGACAGGCTTTTCCGGGTTAACGTTTGTGGATGGGTCATTCTTTAAAATCAAGAACATCAGCCTTGGCTACACGTTACCGGCAAGCGTATTTAAAAAGGCATCCATTCAAAGGTTACGTGCCTATGTTACGCTGACCAACCCGTTGATCGTGGCCAAAAGCCATTTGATAAAACAGTATGATCCCGAGATGAATGGCGTGCTGGATTATCCGTTGACCAAGCAGTTTGTAGCAGGTCTGAACGTAACATTTTAATTCTAAGCTGATAAAAACAACATCATGAAAAGCGTATTTTATATATCCGGGTTTAGTCTTCTTATTGTACTGTGCCTGTCATCGTGCAAGCTAAAAGAATACAACCCTACTTCTGTATCAGAGGAAAGCGCACTGAGAACTTTTGACGGTTGGAAAGCCTATCAATCCAACTGCTATACCGGACTTTGGGGAACATTGATCGGTCTGCAGTATGGTATTGTTTCGGAAGTTGGAACCGACCTATGGACCTTCCCTTATGCAAATCACAATCAATACAAAGATGTGATGGCATACGAAGAATTTACGACCAGTTCGGGATTGGTGCGCAACGTATGGGACCAGGCATGGGGCTCCATCAAAGACTGTAATAAAACGGTTGAATTATCGACCCTGTTAACAAATGGCAATGCCGATGATGTTAAAGTGCTGGTAGCAGAAGCCAGGTTGCTAAGGGCTTACTACTATTCTGTGCTGGTTGTACAGTTTGGCGCTGTGCCAATGATAACTACCACAGAAGCTGTAACCAATCTAAGTCCCAAACGCGACAGCGTATCTAAAATCTATGCACAAATTGTGTCAGACTTACGGTTTGCATTCGACAACCTGAAAGTGACACCATTTGAAAGCAATCCCCAACGTGCCACAAAAAAGACTGCTTTGGGCCTGCTTGCACGGGTTTACGCACAAGGCGGAGGAGAAGGTTTGAGTGAAGGCGGAAAATCGTACTGGGTACGTGCCAGGGAAACGGCCGATAGTTTAATTACCAATGGCGCTTCATATGGCGCCACGATGTACGATGATTTCGCGAAAGTCTTTGCATCTGCCAACAACAAAACCAATGCTGAGGCTTTGTTTCCGGCTGTTGGGTTGAATCCTTACAGCACCTCGTATGATGTATTTACCGGAGCCGGCAAACCTAATATTTACCTCCACTATTATCCGAAGTTCGATGATGCATTCGGGGTGGCGGATATTTTCAAAAGAAGCGTGAATGCAAATACATCCAATGCTTACTACGGGCGCCTGAACCAGCAGTTTATTGCTCCTACAAAGTACCTGATCAATTGCTTTAATGCTAAATACGACAAACGCTGGGAGAATACATTTGTAACGGCATTTGCCAACTATTCCGGCGTGCAGGCCATCACCAGTCTTGGAAGTGGTGTTCCCGCTCCGGCCAACGTTACTTACGCCGCCGCACAGGTAACACTCACAGCTGCGATGTGTACAAAATATGGCATCAATGCGTCTTTCGTGGGTCAAAAAATCTATCCTTATGCTGATGTAAATGCCCGTAACGCCTCTCCCAATGCCACCTGGCAATACATCCCGATGGTATGGACCAAAAATGAATATTCGGGAACAGCGGCTGGCTTAACAAATGTGGCCAACGCAAATGTGCACCCTTATCCATTGGCCGCAGATGAAGACCGGTTTTTTGCATACCTGAGTAAAGACCCACTTACACCTGCGGAAAAGCAGGCACGTAAATACGTTACCGTCAATATTGATGATTTGTTTGATATGGCTTCCGATCCAACGGGCAGCACCTACAAGGCTGTTACCACCACGAATGGCTTAACGCCAAACAGCCTTGCTAATCTATTCCCTGCAATGAACAAGTTCAATCACAACTTCGATGGTGGATGGCTGGGTGGTAATTTTCAGCAAAAACTGGGCAATATCATGGTCATGCGCATGGCAGAAGTGTACCTGATCGCTGCTGAAGCCACGCTTAAGTCAACAGGCGATGGTGCGGCGGCGGCCAATTATCTGAATCCATTGCGCAGCCGGGCCTGCCGCAACCCAATTGACTTCAACACCAGCACCGGGATGCGTTTAGCAACGGCTACCATGAATGATGTGTTTGATGAATACGCACGTGAGCTTTGCGGCGAGTACAACCGCTGGGCTATTTTAAAACGCAACAAGGCGTTTGAAAGCCGCTTACAGACTTACAATAAAACAGCGTTTCTCAGTTTTAATGCCAGCAAACATTATAACCGCCCGATTCCGTTTAACTTCCTGAACCAGATCAATAATGCCGCTGAATTTGGAACCAATGGATACTAAGCCAGATTTTAGTTTAAAACAAATACCTGGTTAACGATCTCATTCATATGGCAAGCACACCATCAAAAAGGCCACGGAAACGTGGTCTTTTTGATGGTGGTACATACCGGCTACGCCCCAGCCGGTATTTTTTTCTTATTGTTATCAGTAGTAATCTTATTCGGTTCTGTTACACAGACATTTTTTGGGAAAAAGGAGTCGCAAACCGACGGGCAGGAAATGAGCTTGTCCCGGGAGCCTTGCGCATTTGGCATAGTTTTTCAACATAGAAAAGACCACAACGGAACACATATTCTAATCATAACATTGTCAATATGGGTTATTTTTAATTCTAAATTTGCCAGATGAGTAAAACCCATCACCATCTTTTGTTTGCCGATGACGACATGGATGATTGCACATTCTTTGAAGATGCATTGAATGAATTGCCTATTTCTGCAACGCTCTCAACGGTGAATGATGGAATTCAATTGATGAACTACCTGTCGGCAAAGTCAGGCGACCTTCCTGACGTTCTCTTCCTCGACCTCAACATGCCCCGTAAAAGCGGATTTGAATGTTTATCAGAAATAAAACTGATCGATAAATTAAAACACCTCCCTGTTGTCATCTTTTCTACCTCATTTAATTCAGAAGTTGTGGAATTATTGTACCAAAGAGGGGCCCATTATTATATCCGGAAACCCGGAGCGTATGATCAATTGAAAAAAGTTATTTTAGAAGCCATCACCCTCACTTCGAAAAATAAATTATCCCAACCTGCAAGAGATAAATTTATACTTCACCCATAACGCGATATGTAATGAGCAGTGAAAACACAGACCACTATTTCCTGAAGGGCGGTGGAGAAATGGGAGAACTGATAAGAGCAAAAGATTGGAGTAAAACATCCCTGGGTGATCCTGCAGACTGGCCGCAAAGCCTTCGTACCATGGTCGCCGTTATGCTCGACAATCCCTTCGGAATGTACATAGCCTGGGGTTCTGAATACACCCAGTTATACAATGACGGTTACCGTCCAATCCTGGGAGCTACCAAACATCCACAGGCCTTGGGGATCAGCACCCGGGAAACATTTTCAGAAATATGGCACATCATTGAATCCATGTTTGATGGCGTCATGAACGGAAAAGCAGTCGGCTTTCCGGATTTCATGTTGCCATTAAACAGGTATGGATATGAAGAGGAATGCTATTTCGATTTTTCCTATAGCCCTATCAGGAAAGACAATGGAGAAGTGGGTGGCGTATTGGTTACGGTTATCGAGACCACAGAAAAGAAGCGGGCAACAGAAGCATTGAAGGAAAGCAATGCCCGGTATATTAATAACATCGTGCAGGCACCTGTTGCCATGTGCATTTTCCGGGGAGAAAGCCATGTAGTTGAAATTGTAAATGAAAAAATGCTTGCCATATGGGGGAAACGGCCAGAGCAGGTGATACACCGGCCTATTTTTGAAGGACTACCGGAAGCAAAAGACCAGGGCCTGGAGGAATTGCTGGAAACTGTTTACAAGACAGGCGAAAAATATGTGGCCAATGAACGGCCTGTTAATCTCCCCCGTAATGGTAAATTGGAGACGACATATGTAAACTTTGTTTACGATGCCGTTAAAGAGGCTGATGGCACCATTTCCGGTATTGTGGCCATAGCAATAGAAGTAACCCCGCAGGTAACAGCACGGTCAAAAGTGGAAGCGAGTGAACAAAAGGTACGGGCACTTGTTGAAAATGCCCCCTTCCCTATTGCTGTTTATGTTGGGAAAGAAATGATTGTTGAATTGGCAAACCAATCGATTATTGATTTATGGGGAAAAGGAAATGATGTTATTGGAAAGTCTTTTAGAGAGGTACTGCCGGAACTGGATAATCAACTGGTTTTTGAACAGATAGAAAAAGTTTTAACTACCGGCGAGTCATTTCATACAAAAAATACCCCGCTTGACCTGGTTGTTGAAGGCAAACCAAGGACCTTCTATTTCAATTACAGTTTTACCCCACTTTACGATCTAAGCGGGAATATTTATGGCGTGATGAACACCGGGGTGGATCTGACGGAACTCAATATTGCGAAGAAGAGAATCGAGGAAAGTGATAAACGATTCCGCAACACGGTGAAACAAGCCCCCGTTGGTATCACGATTCTACGTGGACCGGAGTATATCGTGGAAATGGCAAATGACGCTTACCTGCAGTTGGTGGATAGAAAAGAAGCAATATTTGTTGGCAAGCCTTTATTTGATGGTTTACCCGAGGTCCGGGAAACCGTTCAATCCTTATTAGATGGTGTACTCAACTCCGGTGTGCCTTACCACGGATATGAAGTGGCTGTTCCCCTTAACAGGTACGGAAAGCAGGAGATCTATTACTTCGATTTTCATTATCACCCCCTGAAAGAGCAGGACGGAAAAATTTCAGGTGTGATCGTAACTGTTACCGAGGTAACCGAGAAAGTAGAAGCTAGAAAAATAATCGAGGACAGCAAACGACTCTATGAAGCAATAACACAAAATACACCAGACCTTATTTATGTATTTGGCCTCGACTATCGGTTCACCTATGCAAATACCGCCTTACTGGCCATGTGGGGACGCACATGGGAAGATGCTATCGGGAAAAGCATGATAGAGATAGGCTATGAACCCTGGCATGCTGAAATGCATATGCGTGAAATAGACCAGGTTATTGCAACGAAAAAAACGATTCGGGGTGAAGTTTCCTTCCCACACGCTACGCTTGGCAGGCGTATTTATGACTATATTTTTGCTCCGGTATTTGACCAGGATACCAATGTAGTAGCCATTGCAGGCACTACCCGCGATGTTACACAACTGGTGGAAGCAAGAAAACAAATTGAAGAAAGCGAACAAAATATTCGCAGCATGGTGCTGCAATCACCCATTGGGATATGTGTTATGGACGCAGACACCCTGGTGAGTGAAATCGTAAACGATAGTTTTATTGAAATTGCCGGTAAAAATTATGATGAAATTGCCGGCAAACACTACTGGGATACATTCGCGGAAGCCAGGCCTTATTATGAATCTGCTCTTAATAAGGTAATTGCAGAAGGGGAATCCTTTTTTGCAAATGAAGTAGAAATGATGTTGATACGTCATGGCAAAGAAGATATTATCTATGTCACATTTGTTTATGCTCCTTTAAAAAATATCGAAGGCACTGTAAAAAAAGTGGCCGTTTGGGTTCTTGATAACACGCCCCAGGTGAATGCCAGGAGAAAAATTGAAGAAGCGGATAAACGATTCCGCAACACAGTGAAACAGGCTCCTGTTGGGATCACTATTTTACGTGGACCGCAATATGTTGTAGAAATGGCCAATGATGCTTATCTGCGACTGGTGGACAGAAAAGAGGATGCGTTTATTGGCCAGGCATTATTTGATGTATTGCCCGAAGTGAGGGAATCCGTTCATGCATTGTTGGATAGCGTGCTGTTTACCGGTGTTCCTTACCATGGCTATGAAGTACCTATTCCTATTAACCGATACGGCAAGCAGGAAATAAATTACTTCGATTTTCTTTATCATCCGCTGAAGGAAGAAGATGGAAAAATTTCAGGTGTTATTGTAACTGTTACGGAGGTAAGTGAAAAAGTGCAGGCAAGGAAAAAAATTGAGGAAAGTGAGAAAAGATTCCGTTCGCTGGCAGAGAGTCTGCCCCAATTGATTTGGGAAACGGATGACAAAGGGAATGCGCTGTATGCCTCCGGCAGATGGAAAGAATATACAGGTGTAACACCGATGGGTGAAGCAGCATGGAAAGCAGTTATTCATCCGGACGATTTTGATGAAAACGCTAAGACCTGGATGCACAGCCTGGCAACAGGCGATTTATACGGGTTTGACGTTCGTATTAAAAGCAAGGCCGGCGATTACAGGTGGCACAGAGTAATTGGCGAGCCGGTATTTGATAAAGAAAACAAGATAATAAAATGGGTAGGTGCATTTACTGATATACATACAGAAAAAGCTTTTACACAGGAGCTCGAAAAACAAGTGGCAGAGCGGACAAGGGAACTTGGGGATACCAACATTGAACTTGAAAAGATGAATAAAGAGCTGCAGACTTTTGCTTACATATCGAGTCATGATTTACAAGAGCCGTTAAGAAAAATTCAAACTTTTTCCAGTCAAATAGTCGCTAAAGAATCTCAAAATTTATCTGATGGCGGAAAGGATAAATTCCGGAGAATGCAAAGCGCGGCAAAGAGAATGCAAACACTCATTGACGATTTGCTTACTTATTCGCGAACCAATACACAGGAAAGAAAATTTGAAAAAACAGACCTTAAAAGCATTGTTGAAGAAGTAAAGGAAGATCTAAAAGAAGAACTTCAACAGAAACATGCCACTGTTGCGGTAGGTGACATGTGTGAAGCCCATATTATTCCATTCCAGTTCAGGCAACTGTTATTTAACCTGTTAAGCAACTCGCTTAAATTCTCTAATCCTGCAGTACCTCCGCTTATTGAAATCAAAAGTGAAATTGCTGAAGGATCAAAATTAAATAACCAGAAACTTGAAAATGAGGTAAGGTATTGCCATATCAGTGTGTCAGATAATGGTATCGGATTCGAACAGCAGTATAGTGAAAAGATATTCCAGGTATTCCAACGCCTGCATACTAAAAATGAATATGAGGGGACAGGCATCGGGCTCTCCATCGTCAAAAAAATTGTAGAAAACCACTTCGGAATCATCACGGCAAAAGGAGAACTAAATAAGGGCGTTACATTTGATATTTACATACCTGAAACATAGAAGCAGTTTAGTTTTTTCAAATAGAAGCGGTTGTTATTTCTACGAAGTATAAATTATAAGAAATTGAAAAGGCTTTTTTATATATTAATAATGACTTGCGTCTACTTTATAAGTTCGGGTCAAAACAGGCTTGTCAAAGATTTGGACAATGACAACATAAACGACACGGTTTATATAGATGCGATAAGTTCAAAAATCGTTTGCAGACTTTCCACGCAGCAGTTTGTGAAAATGCAAAGCAAAGCCATTGAAGAATTAAATGAACAATCGGGAATCGTTACTACAAAAAATGGCTTTGAATTTTATAATAACTGGATGAGAGCGGGTTATAGAAATCAATTCAGGTTTTCTGCCAAAGAAAAGAAAATACAATTAATTGGGATGAGCCGTTATGAGTTGGGTAATGCGGCAAATGATGGCAGTGGCGAATCCAGCGTGAACTTATTGACAAACGATTATGTTGGGAACTGGAACTTTTACCATGAAAAAAAGGAAGCACTCATTGCCATCCCTACCATAAAAACAAAACTGATCCTTCCCAAAACCCACCTCGAATCATTTAGTGAAGAAACCTTCTTTGGCTATGCGGGCAAGTGTAGTGCGCTATTTGCAAAACGAAAGGATGAACTATTAAAAAGCAAGTAGGGATGCAGTCAGCGATTGTTAGGAAAAAAATTGTTAGGAAAAATTTCCAACAGCGTTTATCCTAACATTTACGTTAGAGAATTTCTGTTAGGAAAAAATGTCTAACAGCATTATCCTAACATCTGTTGTTAGACAACATTTATTGAACTAAAAATCCTAACAGATTCTGGTCCGGCCTGCGCAAGACATTGGATCGGTGGTAAGGTGTTTCTACAAAAAACCGCAACCGGGTAACCGATAGGCGCAGTAAAGCCAGTTCGGGTGTTATAGGCACTCCTTACCAATACAAACTCGTACCAAAGCATGCTTCTTGCCACAGATGTTTGATACCTCGTAAAAGCAGAAAATAAACATGAGAAATCATCCGTCATTGCTTCCATACACTTGCTGCACTCGCCATACAATTCACTATATTGGCTTACCAAATTTCACCCTATGCTCAAATCAATAACAGCTTGTTTGATCGTTTGCTGCTCATTTTATGTTGCAAACGCGCAAACCGGGTACAGCAATTTCGCAGCGCAATCCACCCGCATCCAGGCACTTGCGAAGACCTATCCACAATTTGCAAAAACCCGGTCGCTCACAAAAACAGCGGGGGGAAAAGATATCTGGCAGATTACGCTCGGTACGGGCAATACCGAAAGCAAACCGGCGATTGTGATAGCGGGTGGCATAGAGGGCAACTATCTTATCGGCACAGAACTCGCTATTGGGTTTGCTGAAAACCTGCTGCAGGGCAGCAGCAGCGATAGCATCAAGGCATTGCTCAATAAAACCACGTTCTATATTTTCCCAAACATGAGCCCGGACGCCATGGAGCAATATTTCAGTTCTCTGCAATACGAACGCCAGGGCAATGCAAGCAGCACTGACGATGACCGTGATGGCCGGACCAATGAAGATGGGTTTGAAGATCTTGATGGCAATCGTAAAATAACCTGGATGCGGGTGGAATCGCCTGTGGGTGATTACCGGGTAAATCCTGAAGATCCGCGTTCGTTGGTAAAAGCCGATCCGGCAAAGGGCGAAAAAGGGAAATACCTGGTGTATACCGAAGGCAGCGATAATGATAAAGATGGAAGCTTTAATGAAGATGGTGAAGGTGGCGTTTGGTTCAACAGGAATTTCACCTATAAAGTGCCATCATTCACGCAAGGCTCAGGTGAATTTGCGGTGTCAGAAAATGAATCAAGAGCATTGCTGGATTCCTTGTTTGAACGGTTCAATGTATATGCTGTTGTAAGTTTTGGCAGCAATAATAATCTCAGTACACCTTATACTTATAATGCCGCTACGGCCAACCAAACCCTAATCGGCAGCTGGCTGCAGCCCGACGTAAAGGTGGACAGCATGGTGGCTGATCTCTACAATAAAGTGGTGGGTATGAAAGATGCGCCGAAGAATGCTCCCGCTGGTGGTGATTTTCTTTCCTGGGCCTATTATCACTATGGCCGTTATAGTCTTAGCACACCGGGCTGGTGGGTGCCGAAAACAAAACCCGATTCGACCAAGGGGGAAAAAGCATTCATCATAGAAGATCCCGCTGCCAATTACCTGCGTTGGGCCGGCCAGCAGGGTATCACTAATACCTTCAATGAATGGAAAACCATCCAGCACCCCGATTTTCCTGGTCAGAAAGTAGAAGTGGGCGGACTTGATCCGTTTGTATTAATCAACCCACCTTACAAACTTGTTCCCGACCTGGTAAAAAAACACAGCCAGTTCCTGGTCAAACTCGCCTCCTATCAACCCGAACTTGATATTGTTAATATCAAAACAGAAAAAGCCGGTGCCGGGCTCACCAGGATTACGGTGGATGTCATCAACCGGGGTGCCCTTGCCTCGCCATCCAAGCTTGGCGAAAGAAGTTACTGGGTAAAACGTATCGCTGTCAGGGTTAATACTTCCGGTAATCAATCTGTGATCAGTGGCAGAAAATTTCAAACGCTGGCATCCATGGATGGTTATAGTACACAACAACTCACATGGCTCATTAAAGGTAGTGGCAAGGTTTCCATCGAGGCCGGCAGCCCTACTACTGGTAGTAAGTCTATTGAGGTGCCACTTTGATTATTGCAAATTGGGTATGGCAAATTGCAAATTGAACGTTTTAAAAAATTACAAATATGACCCGGGTTATAAATCTGATCACCGTTCTTTTCATTACTGCGATGCTTCCGGTCTTTCCTGCAAGATCGCAAAATGCTGACCAGGTATTCAAGGCTGCCGGTTCGCCTGCCAGTCCGAAAGTGCTGATGAGCTGGAGCCAGTACAATGATCATGCAGGCATCACCGCCATTCTGAAAAAGATAGCGGCGGCGTACCCGGATCTTGCACATCTTGAATCCATCGGCAAAAGTTATGAAGGCCGTGATCTCTGGTGTATCACCATCACCGATTTTAAAAAAGGTGATGCCAACAAAAAGCCAGCCATGTATATCGATGGCAATATCCACTCCAACGAAGTGCAGGGAAGTGAATTCTCTATGTACACCGCCTGGTACCTGACTGAATCATTTAAGGATAACAAATTTGTTCAGGAGTTACTTGCCGATAAAGTCTTTTATATCATTCCAACGATCAATCCAGACGGCCGTGACAGCTATTTTCATAAACCCAATACGGGCAGTTCACCGCGTTCGGGAGTTATTCCCGTAGACAATGACCGCGACGGGTTGCTAGATGAAGATGGTTATGATGACCTGGATAATGACAATGAAATACTCATCATGCGCCGTAAAAATCCCAATGGCCGCTACCGGTTAGACCCTGCTGATCCGCGAAAGATGATACAGGTGGGGCCTGATGAAAAAGGTGATTATGAACTCCTGGGGCTCGAAGGAAAAGATAATGATGGCGATGGGCTGATCAATGAAGATGGCTATACTTTTGAATATGACCCAAACCGCGACTGGGGCTGGAACTGGCAACCCAATTATATCCAGGGCGGTGCTTACAAATACCCTTTTTCGCTACCTGAGAACAGGGCAATTCAGGAGTTTGTGATGAAGCATCCCAATATCGCGGCCGCTCAAAGTTTTCATAATGCGGGCGGGCAAATCTTGCGTGGACCCGGCGCCGAAAGTGATGCCAGCACGTACAATGCAGCTGATATTCAGATCTATGATGTTTTGGGAAAAAGGGGTGAAGAACTGCTACCCGGCTACAAATACCTGGTAGTGTATAAAGACCTGTACACGGTATATGGTGGCGAACTGGATTGGTTCTATGGCAGCCGCGGCGTTTATACTTTTTCCAATGAATTGTGGACACCATACCTGTTCTTCAACACCGATGCCACCCGCAACCCGAATGATAATGCCAATTACCAATTCGACAGGTACCTGCTATTCCAGGATGCCTTTGTTGCCTGGCATGCGTATGATCATCCGCAGTATGGAAAAATCGAGATCGGTGGTTTCAAAAAGAATTTTGGCAGGGCGCATCCGGGTTTCTTAATGGAAAGCGATGCACACAGGAATATGGCTTTTTCCATATATCATTGTTACCAGACACCCAAGCTTGCTGTTGACACCATTAAAGAAAAAGACCTGGGGGATGGATTAAAAGAAGTGACCGCTGTTATTTCCAACAATCGCCTGATGCCCACGCACAGTAGCCAGGATCTGAAATATAAAATTGAACGACCCGATTACATCACGCTCAGCGGCGCTACGGTTGTGGCAGGTATGGTGGTAGATAATGTAGACCTCAATCTTACCACCGAACAAAAGACGGATCCAGGAACGATAGCCGTTCGCAATATCCCCGGCCTCAGCACAGTAACCGTAAGATGGATCGTGCAGGGAAGTGGCAAGTACACGGTGACAGTGGATAGCAGGAAGGGCGGCTTGGTGCGTAGGTAGTCGTGAGCCAGTAGCCAATAGATGTATTTTTTATTTGTTAGCCAGCTTCATTGCTACTATGATCGTCCCTTGCGTCGCACTCTTGTACTACAGGCCCGTTACGCAGCATTTTCGGAGATTAATCTATTCCCTCCTTCCGGGCAACTGGATTGGTGGCAAGCTGATTTTTACATAACGGAGGGTGTGCCGGCGGGGTTTTCACAAGCGGTGCCTCAAATTATCAGCAGCTTATTGTGAAACCCCGACGTTGCGGTGGCTTTGAACATCGACCACCAAGGTTTTAAAAAAAGCTGGCTCCCGATAATCTTTGAAGCGGGGTAGTAAAATTTTCGCCGGTCGTTTTCACGCCGGGGTTTCACGGCAAATTGCTCAAATTTTCAAATGACTGCCCGTGAAAACCCCGTCGTGACACTTAAAAATATTCAACTAAAATTCTTCAAAACCCCGCCCACAAAAGTGTAGGGAATAATCGTCAACTTCCCGTTTAACATTTCCCTACAATCATATTCCGCTCACCCATCTACCTTTGGCCGCATCATCAAAATTAAGCCTGTGTATAAAATCCTTCTTGCTGTTTCAACCTGTATCCTGTTTTCCTGCAATGAAAAACCTGCCTCCACTGATTCTGCTGCAGCTGCGGATCAAAAAGACCCTCACTCTTTTTCACAGCCGGACAAAGCCGTGGCCACCCACCTGGACCTGGATATCAAAGTGGATTTTACCACCCAACAAATCAGCGGAAAAGCAGCCTGGACCATCGATAACAAAAGCAAGGGCAATGAAATTATTTTTGATACCCGCAAGTTGCAAATAGAAAAAGTAACCGTTGGTGATGATGAAAAAGCAACGACTTTTTCTTTGGATACAGGTGCTGATTTTATGGGCCAGGCCCTGCACGTAGCTATTGATAGCGGCACCAAAAAACTCACTATTTACTACACCAGCAGCAAAGATGCCGACGCACTTCAATGGCTTACACCACAACAGACCAGTGGCAAGCAGCAGCCATTCCTGTTTACCCAAAGCCAGCCCATCCTTGCCCGTACCTGGATACCCTGCCAGGATGGACCCGGCATCAGGTTTACCTACAACGCCACCGTAACTGTACCTTCTAATTTATTGGCCGTGATGAGTGCCGAAAACCCGCAGACAAAAACAGCTAACGGTGTGTATCACTTCAAACAAACCCATGCCATACCCAGCTACCTGCTTGCACTGGCCGTAGGTGACATTGCCTTTAAAGCTATCGACAGCCGCACTGGCATTTATGCAGAGCCCGCCATGCTGGAGAAAGCCGCATGGGAATTTGCCGACATGGGTAAAATGACAGACGCCGCTGAGAAATTATATGGCCCGTACCGCTGGGGTCGCTACGACCTGCTGGTATTGCCGCCCAGCTTTCCATACGGCGGCATGGAGAATCCTAACCTAACCTTTGCTACCCCTACGGTAATTGCCGGCGACAGAAGCCTGGTAAGCCTTGTAGCGCACGAACTGGCACATAGCTGGAGCGGCAACCTGGTAACCAATAGCACCTGGAACGATATGTGGCTGAATGAAGGTTTTACAACCTATTTTGAACGCCGGATCATCGAAGCTGTTTACGGAAAAGAAGAAGCCCAAATGCAGGAAGTATTGGGAAGACAGGATCTGAACGCCGTAATCAAAGACCTGGGTGATACCAGTGCCGACACCAAACTAAAAGGCAATTTCGCCGGCCGTGATCCCGATGGGGCCAGCAGCAATATCGCCTATGAAAAAGGTGCCGCCTTTCTGCGCACGATTGAAGAAGCAGTGGGTCGTGAGAAGATGGATGCCTTTCTAAAAAAATATTTTGAAAGCCATGCTTTCAGTTCGAACAACACTGAGAAATTCCTGGTATATCTCAACAAAGAATTGATTAGTACAGATGCAACGTTCGCTGACAAAATAAAAGCAGAGGATTGGATCTATAAACCAGGCATCCCATCGAATATTCCGGCGGCCGTTTCCAAAGAATTTAATACGATCGACACCTTAATAAATGCTTTCGACAAAACCAGGAATGCTACCGGCCTTAGCCAGCAAGTCAAAAGTAGCAATGCCAAACAGTATTTTATCAGCCACATGTCCGATAGCCTGGATGCCGCTACCATGGCGGTTTTAGATAAAGAATTTTCTTTTACAAATAGCGGCAACGCAGAAGTACAAACCGCCTGGTACACACTGGCCATCCGCCACGCATACAAAGCCGCCAATGCCCAAATAGAAAAGTTTTTGATGAATGTGGGCCGTCGTAAATTCTTAAAACCCCTGTACGGCGAAATGAAAAAAACTGCGGAAGGAAAGGCATGGGCGAAACAGGTGTATGCAAAGGCCAGGGCCAATTATCACCCCGTATCTTATGGGACTATTGATGAGATGTTGAAGTAAGAACATATCAGGTCATTGCGAGGGTTCTTGCCCGAAGCAATCCCCTGCTATTCGTTGGTCTGTTTGTACCAGGAACAACCCAGCCGACTAATAGCAGGGGATTGCCACGGCCGGCAAGAACCGGCCTCGCAATGACCGTAAGATTTTTAAATTTCATAATTTGATCTCCTGGAACACCTCCGATAAATAAGAGCCGTCATTGCGAGGGTTCCTGCCCGAAGCAATCCCCCACTATTTATCGATCTGTTTGTAAGCTCAAGCAACCACGCCGACTAATAGCAGGGGCTTGCCACGGCCGGCAAGAACCGGCCTCGCAATATCGTTCACATTATAGACTTTCC
>JAZKFT010000023.1:0-34756 GCA_040386335.1 Bacteroidota bacterium | reverse complement strand
TCACATTATAGACTTTCCCTATTTAGAAAGATTCACATCAAAAGTGCCGTCATTGCGAGGGTTCCTGCCCGAAGCAACCCCGTGCTATTAATTGGTCTCCTTGCACTTTGAAGCAACCCAATCGGCTAATAGTTGGGGATTGCCACGGCCGGCAAGAACCGGCCTCGCAATATCGTTCACATTATAGACTTTCCCTATTTAGAAAGATTCACATCAAAAGTGCCGTCATTGTGAGGGTTCCTGCCCGAAGCAATCCCCTGCTATTCGTTGTTATGTTTGTACCCAAAACAACCCCACCGACTAAAAGTTGGGGATTGCCACGGCCGGCAAGAACCGGCCTCGCAATGATGATACCTTTTTTGCTATTTTATCTCCAGCAACACCACCGATAAATATGACCCGTCATTGCGAGGGTTCCTGCCCGAAGCAATCCCCTGTTATTCGTTGGTCTGTTTGTACCCAGAACAACCCAGCCGACTAATAGCAGGGGATTGCCACGGCCGGCAAGAACCGGCCTCGCAATATCGGTCACATTATAGACTTTCCCTATTTAGAAAGATTCACATCAAAAGTGCCGTCATTGTGAGGGTTCCTGCCCGAAGCAATCCCCTGCTATTCGTTGTTATGTTTGTACCCAAAACAACCCCACCGACTAATAGTTGGGGATTGCCACGGCCGGCAAGAACCGGCCTCGCAATGACGATACTTTTTTTTGTTATTTGATCTCCAGCAACACTACCGACAATGGCGGTAACTCTACAGACAAATCACTTCCTTCTCTCTTCGCGCCTTTAAATGCGGCAGGCTTAACCAAGTCAGGTTTATCGAAAGTATTAATGTCGGTAAACTTCGCCGAGCTAACTATTTGCCCATCCACCGTCTTCCAATTGATACCGCCAAGACTGGTTTTGATCGTGATTTTTTTAGTGGCATCCAGGTTCACCAAACTGATATGCACAGCGCCGGTACTATCCTGCGAAGCAGAAACATTTACAGCAGGGATTTTCACATCACCCAGCGAATAGTCGGGGCTGTTGATTTGTATGGGTAATAGTTTTGAATCCATATGCGCCTTGTACAGATCGAACACATGATAGGTAGGTGTCAGCAAGATTTTGTTGCCTTCCGTCAGGATCAACGCCTGTAACACATTGATGGTTTGAGCCAGGTTCGCCATCTTCACGCGGTCGGCATGGTTATTAAAAATGTTCAGGGTGGTGCCGGCAATCAACGCATCCCGCAGGCTGTTTTGTTGGTATAAAAAACCGGGATTGGTGCCGGGTTCTACATCGGTCCAGATGCCCCATTCGTCCACCACCAGTGCCACCCTTTTTTCCGGATCATATTTGTCCATGATCGTACTGTGCCGGGTTACCAGGTCCTCCATGACGAGGCAATTCTTCATGGTGGTGATGTATTGTTTTTCATCGAAAGCCGTTGCCGAGCCTTTGTTTCTCCAGTTGTTGGTAGGCAGGGTATAATAATGCAGCGTGAGTCCCCACATTTGCCTGGCTGCATTTTTCATCATTACATCCGTCCAATTATAATCGCTGCTATTGGCGCCACTTGCGATGCGAAGTAACGGCGCATTGTTATAGTTGCGGGCATAGGTAGCATAGCGCTTGTATTCACCAACATAGTAATCGGGCGTCATATTTCCACCGCAGCCCCAGCTCTCATTTCCCACACCCCAGTACTTTACCCGCCACGGTTCTTTACGGCCGTTTTGCAGGCGTAGTTCCGTCATGGTGCTTTGGGCATCACTGTTCATGTATTCTACCCATTTGGCCATTTCTTCTACCGTGCCGCTGCCGACATTTCCGGCTACATAAGGCTCACATTTTATGAGGTCGCAGAGTTCCAGGAATTCGTGGGTACCAAAGCTGTTGTCTTCTGAAACGCCACCCCAGTTGGTATTTACCATATGCGGCCGCTGTTTGCGTGGGCCGATCCCGTCCCGCCAATGGTACTCATCAGCGAAGCAGCCTCCGGGCCAACGCAGGTTGGGGACCTTTATCTTTTTCAGTGCTTCTACAATATCCAGCCGTATCCTGTCTTTACGGGGAACGGTGGAAGTATCGCTTACCCAAAAGCCATCGTAGATACAGCGACCGAGGTGTTCGGAGAAATGGCCGTAGATATGGCGGCTGATGGTGGTTTTGGGATCGTAGCCATTTACTACAAGCCTGGTTTGGCCGTTGGCCGCGAGTGCCACTGCAAGTACAAATGGTAGGAAAAGTCTTTTCATATGATTCGTTTAAAGTTATTGCATGTTATTATTTTATACTTTTTAGGATTCTTTTTGTTTAATAAAGACCGTCATTTCGAGGGTTCTTGCCCGTGGCAATCCCGGTCACTTTATGTTTTATTTCTGCCCTACAATATCATACATCATTGCGAGGTTCTTGCCCGTGGCAATACCCGGCTATTCGCAGGGTTGGTTGCTTCCAGTACTGTCACTCTAACAAATAGCCGGGGATTGCCACGTCGGGCAAGAACCCTCCTCGCAATACCGGTCACTTTATGTTTTATTTCTGCCCTACAAGGCTGGTTGCTTCCGGTACTATCACTCTAACTAATAGCCGGGGATTGCCACGTCGGGCAAGAACCCTCCTCGCAATACCGGTCGCCTATATTTTATTTAGTTTTCCAAAATCGGTGTTTTACAAGCCTCCAAAAGAACTTCTATTGTTGCTTTTCACCAACAATTTCATACATCTTACCTTTAACGGTATTCAGCACATACACATAACCTATGGTTGATTTTTTTGATGTTGCGGTCTGGCCCTTTACGACAACAGGGGCTGCACTCCTGATCGTACAAACCCCGCCATTTTTCGACAATATTTTTGCCATAGAAAGCTGTCCGTCCTTCCAGGCAATATCCACTACAAAGCTTCCCCTCGCTACCAAACCCTTTACAGAACCGCTTTTCCAGGCATCGGGTAATGCAGGTAGCAGATGTACTTCCTGGTTCTGGCTTTGCAGCAGCATTTCGGCAAGGCCGGCGGTTCCGCCAAAATTGCCATCTATCTGGAACGGCGGGTGGGCATCGAATAAATTGGGATAGGCACCGCCCCCGCGATTATAGGTCGTGTTGTTTTCTTTGGTTAGCCGCAGCAGGTTTTTATAAAGGATATAGGCATGGTTGCCATCAAGTAACCGGGCCCACATATTTACTTTCCAGGCAAGACTCCAGCCAGTGCCATCATCGCCACGTAGCTCCAGCGTCTTTCTGGCTGCGGCTGTTAGTTCCGGATTTTTTACGGCAGAGATTTCGTTGGCCGGGTGCAATGCATACAGGTGTGAAGTATGCCGGTGGTGCGGATCCACATCTTCAAAATCCTTGTACCATTCCTGGAGGTTTCCTTTTTTACCAATGTTGAACGGGTAGAGTTGTTTTCTTGTTTGAATTATGGTATTTCTAAACGCAACATCCGTATTCAATGCAGTGCTGGCATCCACAAGATTGGTAAACAGATCCTTGATAATACCCATATCCATTGTGGTGGCGATGCTTACATCACCTTTCTGCTTATCGCCATAATAAAAATTGTTTTCCGGGGTGGTAGACGGGGCAGTAACAAGGTAACCGCTGCTATCTTTTACCAGCCAATCGAGCGTGAATAAAGCGGCTCCTTTAATAATAGGATAAGCATTTTTAAGAAACAATTTATCGCCGGTAAATAGATAATACTCCCACAAATCGCGGCTCAGCCAGTGGGCGCCCATATACCAGTTTGCCCAGATCGGGCTGCCTTTTCCAAGGTCACCCACAGGGTTACTCATCGCCCAGATATCTGTGTTGTGATGTACCACCCATCCTTTGGCACGGTAATATTCTTTGGCTGTGACAGCGCCAGTCACAGAAAGGTTTTTGATGAGGTCAAACAACGGGCTGTGCATCTCAGACAGGTTAGTAGTCTGCACCGGCCAATAGTTCATTTGCACATTGATATTGCTGGTATAATTGCTGCTCCATGGTGCCCGCAACTCCTTGTTCCAGATGCCCTGTAAGTTGGCCGGAGCATGGGGCGTACGGCTGCAGGAAATCAACAGGTAGCGGCCATATTGAAAATACAAAGCTTCCAAACCTGCATCGGTACTGCCTTTCGTATAATTTTCTAATCTTTCATCGGTAGGTAAAAATGCTTTGTTTCTTTCATCTGAATTAAGCGACAGCGATACCCGGTTGAAATATTTTTGAAAATCTGCTTTGTGGCTCTGCAGCAAAACGCTATAGGGTTTTACGGCTGCTTTGGACAGCCATCCGGTTGCCAGCTGATGCTCATTTTTACCCTCTTTATCGGGACATTTATCAAACCCGTTAAAACTGGTAGCAGCAGAAACAAACAGTATAATTTCTGTTGCATTTTTTATGGTTATTCCGCTGGAATCAGTGCTGATGATCCCATCACTGCTCTTCGCTCTTACATCAAGTTCAAAACGCATCCCCCGGCAGTTAGCTGTGTCGTTGTACACTACCGGCTGCTCATCATATTTTACATAACTGGGTGATACATGGGCTGGTGCCTTTCCCTTCAGGGCAATTTCACTTTTACTTACCACCTGGTTTTTAAAATGCAGCTGGCTCCTCGTTCCAACTACCAGGTTTAGTTGTTTTGCTTTAGAGGAAGTTATTTTTATCACGATTACCTGGTCGGGTGCCGAAGCAAAGACTTCCCGCTTATAGTCGACGCCTTCAATGGTAAATTTTGTGATGGCAACGCCATTCGCAATATCCAGGTCGCGGTAAAAAGCGGTGGGCTTGCTTTCGGGCAATTGTTGCTTAATCAGCAAATCGCCGAGTGGCATAAAACTTTCGGAATACAAACCCTGCATTTTTTTTGCCAGTTGGTTGGCGCCGGCATAATCTCCTTTAAATAAGGCTTCTCTTATTTTAGGCAGGTTGTCAATTGCAGTCGGGTTGATGTTCCCCTTTACCGGGCCACCACTCCACAAAGTAGCCTCATTTAATTGGATCAGTTCGTCAGCTACACCGCCAAAAACCATAGCACCAAGCCGTCCATTGCCAACCGGCAAAGCTTCCGTCCATGTAGCTGCGGGTTGTCTGTACCAAAGTGCCAGGTTGCCCTGGCTATGCGCCGTAACAGCACTCACAAGAATAAATAAAAATGCCAGGCAGGATTTCATAAGCAAGCATTATAACCGTAACCAAAAAATTACAAGTGTAATATTAACACTTAATGATTTTAAGCCAAAAAATAAATATAGTGAAAGCAACTGCTTTTGGTGGGAACACCAGCCTTAAATTCTATCTACTTATTATTTTTTGGCCCCTTCAATTTTCAGTTTTTGCTTTTCGGGGGATGCTGCATCTCCGTCTAAACCCGTAATCTTTACGTTGCCGCTTTTATAAGCTTCTACTGCATGGCTAAAATAAGCCGGCTTGTTGCCACCCCAACTTACAGAACTATTGCGTACAGTAATATCAGTGGTATTATCAAAGTAAAAGGCAGAAGTGCTTCCTTTTACAAAACCCTCCACATTGGCCGGGCGGCGGTCGTACACACCTCCTATCAGATCGGTGGTTTTATCTATGAACACATCAACACCGTCAAATACAATATTCGACACTTTATCCGCTGATTCACCGCTAACATAAATCCCATTCTCGCTGGTACATTTTATGTTGGTGAAAAAGATATTCTTTACTTCCCCCACCCTGCCTTCAATAGCGCCTTTTGGAAAACGCCAGTTGGCATCTTTGTGGTTGCCGCTGGCACGGCGGTAAGCGGTTACATAAATGGGTTCGGCCTTACCCCACCAGACATCGCTGAATAAATGGCTTTCAATGATCATGTTTGAAAAAATAACATCGCTTACCACACCTTCATCACGGTTCTGAATACCTACGCCACGGTTGCTTTTTTTGATGATACAGTTGTTAAACACCACCTGCCTTATCGTATCCATATTTTCACTGCCAATTTTGATGGCACAGCTGCGGCTCGTCATGGTGCAGTTGGTAACGGTAATGTTTTCGCAGCGGCCAAATTCTTCAAACTCCCTTCGGTTCTTCAGGCAGATACAATCGTCACCACTTTCAATGTAGCAATCGCTGATCCTCACATTTTTACTATGGTCGAGATCGATGCCATCGCTATTTCGAACTTTCAGATCATTTAGCAGTGTTATACCGGAAATCACCACATCATTGCAGCCCACCAGGTGTACCGTCCAGTAGGCTGAGTTGCCAATATGGACGTCTTTGATGCGGATATTTTCGCCGCCCACAATGGTTAATACATGTGGCCGCGGATCCAGTACTGTAAAGGGTTTCAGCACATAAGAATCTTCCAGTTCCGCGCCCATAAAAGAAACGCCATTGCCATCAATATGACCCGTGCCGCTGATGGTCAGGTTCCTGATATTCTCCCCGCCAATCCAGATCGTTCCTTCCCCCGGGTTTTGCCTGAATGCGCTTTTGGTATACACTTTTTCATTGGGATTAGCCAATACCCTCGCACCTGCCGACACATGAAAATCGATGTTGGATCTGAGGTTAAAGGGGCTGGCCATAAAAACACGGTTTGCGGGAAAGTACACCTGGCCACCTCCGGCGGCATTACAAGCATCAATAGCCTTTTGTATCGCTATGGCATCATCGGTTTTACCATTGCCAACGGCGCCAAAATCCTTAACATTATAGATACCATTGCGCTGAGCATATAGGTTTGAAATGTCTCCAAAAAAGAGCACCAGGGCAAAAGCTGCCAGGTGAATAAAAAATGATTTATGCATAATAGATTTTTACTCTGACGCGGGCAAGCCGGGTGGCCTGCTGGTTGTTTTGCTACCCCATTTTGCGGGCTTGTCCTGCAGCCATATTTCAAGAATGCCTCCCCTGCTCATCAAATCATGTGTGATAAAGTTCTGGTCATAACCCTTTCCGTTTAAAGCAACCCTGGAAATATACATGTCGGCGGCACTAGTTTTATGGGTGATAATGCGTAAGAACTTACCACCTGGCATTTCCATAGTGATATTATCAAACAAAGGGGAACACAGCAGGTATTTGTCCGATACCGGGTCTACCGGGTAAAAACCCATGGATGCGAAAACATACCAGGCGCTCATCTGCCCCGCATCATCATTCCCACTTAATCCGCCCGGTCCATCGCTGTATTCTTCTGCCAGTATTTTACGAACCTGTTGCTGGGTTTTATAGGGAGTTGCCGTGTAATTGTACATAAATGGAATCTGGTGTCCAGGCTCATTTCCATGCCAGTATTCATCTTTGGCAAAAAGGCTATCCAATGCATTCTCCAGCATTTTTTCACCGCCCATTAATTGAGCCAGGCCCGGTACATCGTGGGGAACATAAAAACTGTACTGGCGGGGTGTACCTTCAGTAATATACAGCTCCCTGGTATCGGCACTGAATGGGCTATACCATTGGCCATTGCTGTATTTGCCGCGCATCATCCCTACCTTTTTATCAAACACATTTCTGTAGTTTAAAGAACGTTTACTGAGTGTTTGATAGTCCACATTTTTGCCCAAACCTTTTGCCACAAGTGACAATGCATAGTCATCAAAAGCATATTCGAGTGTACGGCTTACCTGTTCTTTTTTATGAAAAGCAACAGGCACACTGTCTTCCATCGGGATAAAACCATACTCCAGGTAGGATGGCAATGCACGGCGGCCCATACCATCATTATAGTCTTTTTCGCCCGCCACTTCAAAGGCATTTTTTCGCATCACTTTATATGCCTTTTGTATGTCATAATTACGGATACCCTTATTATAGGCGGATGCAATGAAAGCCGTACCATGATCGCCAATCATAGCCGAAGTGAAACTGTTCCAGCATGGAAAAATAGGCAGCCATCCGCCCTGTTCAGCTTTTAAGATCATTGATTGTACAAAGGAATTCACTTTTGCAGGTTGCAGTATTTCAACAAGAGGAAGTTGTGCACGGTAAATGTCCCACATGGAAAAATCATCGTAGTAATGACCCTCCTTCATTTTCTTTAAACCACCGCTACCGGCAAATGCGGGGTAAGTGCCATCCACATCACTATATAGCCTTGGATGCTGAAGGGCGTGGTACATTGCTGTATAAAAAATGCGCTTGTCTTTTTCATTGCCCGTTTCCACAGTTACCTGGCCCAAAGCCTCTTTCCATGCTGCATTTGCGGCTACCAACAATGTTTTAAAATCCATGGCGCCTATCTCATTCTGCAGGTTTTTCTTTGCCCCTTCGAGGCTGCTGAACGAAGTCCCGATTTTTACTACCAGTTGTTCATCTTTCTTCAATAAGAAACCGGCAAAAGCGCCTATATCCTTTTGGTCGGCAATAATGCTCTTGTTGAGAACCTGTGCTCCGGCATAAGTACCACTTCGCAATATTTTCTTTTCAAACTTCATAAAAAACCAACCGTTAAAGCCTGCTTTATTACCCCAGCCCTGGTAAATACGGTGGACCGGATTATAGCCCCATACCTCGCCTTTGGCAGCATCCACCTGTACAAACCCTTCGCCCCTGTCGCTGTTAGGCGTGATTAACACATACAGGCTGTCATCCTGCTGCATCGTAAAACGCATGATGCCACAACGCAGGGTAGAAGTCATTTCAGCAGTAATATGTTGCTGTGGCAAAACCAGTTGGTAGTATGCAGGAGTAGTTGTTTCATCGCTGTGCGAAAACCTGACCGAGTAGTCTTTCACCAGGGTCTTCAGGGTGCTTGTAACCGGCATCAGGGTGAAGCTCCCGTAGTCCTGTGTACAGGAACCGCTGAGCCAATGGCTGCCGCGAAAACCGCGTAATACCTGGTCTTTGTAAAAATAGGGAGGTATGCATTTATTCTCGGTAAGACTGGTTTGCGCTGTCCATTGTGTCATGCCGAAAGGCAGGCCCACCGCGGGTATGGTGTTGGCGTTTTTTTCGCTGCCGGCTTCGCTGTGTTTCCGGGCAGTTACGGTTGTGGAGCCTGCTGTACCTGATAAAGGCTGCACATAGCCTACCAAATCCTGTGCTTTCAGATGCAAACTGCAACAAGCCAAAATGGCGAGTGATAACGCCATATTTATTACAACCTTCTCCATACTATCGTAATTGGGTTTATTGATGTCTTATTTTCTATGGCTGAACGGAGGGCCGCAATATCCGGGGGGTACATTCCCAGTGATATTACCAAAAAACCGTGTACAAAGCCGCCAGTATACCGCAGATAATAAAGGAGCCAATTATAAATCCAGGTGTTACTTTAAACAGCGAAGTATCCATTTCGATAACATGGGTATCGTTCGCTGGTTTTGGCTTTATAAGGCTGATCGTTACCATAATGATGACGATCGAGAAAAAGGCGATGGTCATACGATCCAGGAATGGGTAGTCTGGGAAGGCGCCCCCGCTCCAGTCCGGCAGAAATTTTAATACGGTAGAGATGGGCACCGTAAGCAATGCCCCGGCCAGGCCCGCTGCAGCGGTTGTCTTTTTCCAAAACATCCCTAATAAGAAAATGGCGAGTACACCTGGGGAAAAGAAGCCTGCGTATTCCTGTATAAACTGGTAAGCCTGGTCAAGGGATTTTAAAGCAGGGGCAACAATTGCGGCAATCAGCATAGCAATAACTACGGCCCATCTTCCTGTAAGTACCAGCTTCCGATCAGTGGCTTCTTTGTTGAAATACTTTTTATAAATATCCAGTGAAAAGATGGTGGAAATGCTGTTGGCCTTACCCGCCAGTGAGGCTACAATCGCGGCTGTTAATGCAGCAAATGCCACACCTTTTAAGCCGGGAGGCAAAAGGTTCATTAAAGTGGGATAGGCATGATCGGGTTTTACCACGCCGGCTGCATCGGTCATCTCTGCCTGGAACATGCCATTCTTGTGCATGACATACATGGCAATTCCGGGTAATACTGCAATGATAGGCACCAGCATTTTCAGGAAAGCTGCAAACAGGATGCCTTTGCGGGCCGTTTTAAGATCGGCGCCCAATGCCCGCTGAACGATGTATTGGTTGCATCCCCAATACGCAAGGTTATTGATGAGCATGCCACCAATGAGTACCGACAAACCAGGCAACTCCTTGTAGTGGGGGCTTGATTTATCGAATATCATATGCAGGTGGTCGGGAGCTTCTGTTCTTAAAATAGAGAGGCCCTTAAAAATGTCTTTTCCAAAACCAAATTGCTCCGACAAAAGTGTTAAGGCGAGATAAGTCGTTACAAGTCCACCGAGGATTAAAACTATTACCTGGAACACATCGGTATAGCCGATCACTTTCATACCTCCCAGCGTAACGATAATGGAAAATATACTAAGCCCTGCCACACACCAACCGAAACTGATGGGTGCAATAGAAGAGATGGCCAGCGCCCCGAGATAGATAATGGAAGTAAGGTTTACAAACACATACACCAGCAACCAGATTACCGCCATGATGGTGCTCACTGTTCCATTGTACCGCTTCGCCAGGAACTGCGGCATGGTGAAAATTTTGTTTTTCAGGTACATGGGAATGATGAAGATGGCCACGATAATCAAGGTGGCGGCCGCCATCCATTCGTAAGTGGAAATGGCGAGTCCCAATGCAAAGCCGGATCCGCTCATACCTATAAAATGCTCGGCAGAAATATTGGAGGCAATCAGGGATGCACCAATGGCCCACCAGGTAAGCGACCCTTCGGCAAGAAAAAAATCGTTGGAACTGGTGGTCTTTGCTTTCTTCTTTTTGTAGATGTAAATACCATAAGAAGACACGAGGACAAAATAGATAAAAAACACAATGTAATCCGCGGGTTGAAGGCTGTTCATGGAGTGGCTGTTTTCAATGACAAATAATAAATGATAGCAATCGTATTTTCTTTATGAGCCGGGCATCTGTAATTCTATTGGGCGACATTGGCGAACGGCTCCTTTCAACCGCTTTTTTCATAATAGCACTTTCTGACTCTTCCTTTTTTTGGGCAAGTTCCTAAAACCCTGACAGAGCCTGCCCCGCACTTTAGTCGGGGGCGAAAGCCAAGCCCTGTCAGGGTTGTGTGAGTGAACTACACTTTCAAAAACCATTTCTTTTTATACAAAAAATATAAGGCTGCCAGTTGTATCAATGCGACCCCGATCCAAAGAAAGGCGCTTTGGTAAACTGCCGGAGCTTTTTTTATGAGGCCGCCAAACAAAAACTGTGAAGTTGATTCAAAATTCACAAGCCCGTGTGCTGCTATGTAAATCAGTATTGAATTCATACCGATCCAAACAAAGGCTGCGGCCCATTTTTTAAATCCTCCCACATCCATCACTACGTAAAACAAAGCAAAAAGTAATATACTCCATCCTCCTGCATAAAATACAAAAGAACTGGTCCAGAGATTTTTATTAATGGGAAAATATACATTCCATAATAAACCAAGCAATATAAAAACGACGCCGGTTATAACCAGCGTTACTCCTATTTTAAGCCCGCTCCATGCTCCTGTTTTTCTGCGTAAAAACTGCCCGGCAAATACCCCCAGCATGGCTGAGGTTATTGCTGGGATGGTAGATAGCAAACCTTCAGGATCATAAACTTTACGGTGCAGTTTTCCAGGAAGCAAATGTTGGTCTATAAAGGCTGACAGATTTCCTTCCGGAGTAAGCACACCTGCGCCAAAACCTGGAACTGGAACCAACATCATAACCGCCCAATAACCCACCAATAAAATAGCAAACCAGGCGATTTGTTTTTTCAAAGAACAATTCAGAAAAATAATGGCTGCAAAAAAACAAGCCAATGCGATCCTGCCCAGCACACTGGCAAACCTTGTGTTTTCGTAGCCTTTCCATTGAAGCAATCCATTTACAACCATACCGAGGATTAACAGGATGATCGTGCGTTTTACCAACGAATGGTAAATACTTTTTTTAGCAACTGCCTTATTAACGCCATCCTCTTCTAACTGGCTTCCAAATGAATAAGGCATCGATACACCCGCTATAAAAATGAACAGCGGAAATATCATATCGTAAAACGTAAAACCGTTCCAGGGCGTGTGGTGTAGTTGGTTGCTGACACCCACTACCATTTTCTCTAAAAAACCCAGGCGATTGTCGGTGGCGATTGTCCAATCGTTTGGGTTGCGAACCAGTGTATATTTTGCCATCACTGCATTAGCAAACCCGTGAAATATTCCTTCGCCACTGATGATCCAGAACATATCAAAACCACGTAGTGCATCAAGAGACGCAAGTCGTTTAGATATCTTTTTTTGTGGTTCAACAAGCATAGTATAGGCTTACCCGATTATTAACGTATGATTAAAAGGGGTTGTGCCCGTCAGGTAAACATGCATGCCTTCAGTTCTTAAACTTCCGAAATGGGTGCTATACCGCTCGCCTTCCAACGCAGTAATCGATTTATGGGTAATCGTCCCCGGGCCAAACCGGATTTGATCGCCCCCACGCTCGTACAAGCCCTTGCCTTTTTCAAGAAAACTATTTCCGCCTTTGGCTTCGGTCACTCCTGATAAAGTGCCCCCTTCTAAAAAACAAAGTTCAATTGTAACAGGAACGCCTACCAGGCCTGTGACCTGGAACTGCAATTCATTGTTGCCATTATTCTCAGAAAATGTAATGGTTGTTTCAAGCCTCTTTACATTACTCACCGGCCTGTTGGCAAAATCCATTTTATTCCAGAAACGGTCATCTATGCTTGGTGATAATTTGTAATCGCCTTTTGTATTTCTAAAGTTCTTCGGAAGTGGCTGGTAATAAGGTATCGAGAGTTTCTTGTGCAGGATATACTTGTTTCCAGCTTTTTTAATCCCCTCACTGTAAAAATAGCCCATACTAAAAAAGCCGGTTGATAACCTGAGGGATTTTAATACCGCATTCCCATTTCTGAAAGCATAAAAATCGGGGCTGTTGGACCGGCCTGAGGCAATAGTAAGCGGCCAATCTACGCCGCCAAAAAGAGTCGTCGTCTTTTTGCCATTGCGGATCCTAAGCAGGCTGGACGTTGCAAAGAGTTTTTCATAATGTTCCGGAGGAGGAGTTACAGCAGGAAGATTTTGCTGTAACAACGGATCTTCCAGTAAATGAAATAAATGCTTCTCCAGTACTTCTTTTTTAAATCCCGCCAATTGCTCCATCCATTTTACCATCCCTGCAAAATGGCTGTTATTTTCTTTGATAGCCAGGTACCGGTAATGCAGGTAAAATGGTAAAATACCCTTTGACAAATACTGATCCTGCCGGCGCGAATCGTTGGTCACGAGGTCGCCATTGGGTTCTGCATAATAGCTGGTCATCTCCAGGTTTTTCCGCACATAGTCAAAAAGGAATGGCTTGTTTAATAGCCGGCCAATTGAAATAAATGCGGCATTTTCAACACCCGAATAAATGCCGCTTCTCTCCGGATAATGGCCGTCACTATCCTGGAATACGCCTTCAGACAGCCAGTCTTCTATCCTATCGGTGTATTTTTTATTGGGATACAATGCATGTAGGCGGGCCAGTGCCGCAGATATCACCCAGCGGTGATTTGGGGTATGAACACCGCCAACCGCAAGTGCCTCACCGCTTTTTAGCAAAAAGGCTTTCATGCGGCTATTGATGGTAGCAACAGCAGTTGTATTATCTTTTATCAGCAGGTGAGCACCGCCTGTAAGTAACTCTATCAGGAAAGCCGTATCCGGGGGCGACTCCAGGTTGGCAATGTTAACCGTGCCATCTGCCCCTTGAAACTTCACCAAAACACCGACTAATATTTCCAGGGTTGCAACTACAGACGGATCGTGATAATATTTTGATCCGGGGGAACACCAGGATGCCGATAACACAGCGAAGTCACTGCCAATCTTGCGGCTAAAATCTGGCGTTGCAGAATTGATCGATTGCAGCAGATCTGTCACCTGGCCGTCGTTTGCATCCAGCAGGCGCTTCAGCAGGTCTTCATCTTTGTCAAAAAAATGCTTGTCAAAAAACGGTGGTGCGGCCTGTAATAGTAAGCTGCTACCCAATGGGGCCAGCATAGCCAGCGCACCGGTTTTTAAGAAAGCACCCCGTTTCATTTTTTTCATTTGACACCGTTTAATAGCAATCAATCATTAAAAAAATCAAACTGAAATTTAACCACTTCATTTTTACAAATCAATATAAAACCCGAAGCAAAACTCCGGGTTCTATACTTTTAAAAATGAAAGAACAGGTTAGTATCCCGGATTCTGAACCAGCGAAGGATTGGTAGTCAATGCTCCTGTTGGTATCGGGAAAATGCGGCGATAGGTATCAGCATTGGTTTTAGCTAGTCCATAGGTAGTTTCATATTTACCGAAACGTATCATATCATTCCTATGCCAGGATTCCCAGGCCAGCTCGCGGCAGCGTTCCGCATAGATATCATCCAATGTAATGGTTCCCAATGCTGCAGACGTAGTACGGCTGGCTCTTAAAAGGTTTACCAAAGAAAGGGCAGTAGCTCCCAGGGTTGGAGTACCTCCCCTTTGAATGGCTTCCGCTTTCATTAGCAGGATATCGGAATAGCGAAATAGTGGCACATCGTTATTCTGATTACGGCTGGTTGGGTTGGTATAATCAGCTATAAATTTAATATTCCTGGTACCTGTATTCCAGGCAATCTCATCCTTTCCCAAATCGTAAGAAGTGGCCCCCAGTCTTGAGGTTGTCAGGGGAGTCAGGTTCAGATGATAGGTATAGGCAGCGCCGGGGCTTCCGCCGGCATAAAACTGGTCGTAGCCCAGGTTGGTGGTCCTTACCATAATCGGGGTACCATCCTGCCAATACTGCAAGCCGCTCAGCCATTGATTGTTTCTAATATCGCCGGGATCGTTAAAAAAGGCGTAGTAGGTAGGCGTGGTACAGCGTGGGCCGCTGGGCTTATTGTTTACCTGCCCTGCACTTGCTACATTCATTATAGGGGTTGAAATAGCACCTGGAGCAGAGCCAGAATACAAATAACGCACACCCAGATTCCGGTTAAGATCGTACCGTGCATGGAACATATTCCCATTAGTGGTGGCGGCGTCGTAAGGAAGCGCAAAAATAAATTCTTTCATCGTAGGGCCATTGGTAGGATAAAACTGCTGCAAATAGGTTGTGCGGGATTCCAGTGCATACTGGGTGCCACCTCCTGCATTGATCACGCTATCACAGGCTGCTATGCACTCGTTATTCTTTGCCGTACCAGTATACACTTGTGCGTTCAGGTACATTTTAGCCAGTAATGAATAAACCATATATTTCGTTGGTTTACCATAGGTAGTAATGCCTGATGCCGATTTCAGATAAGGCAGGGCATTCCTTAGTTCGCTTTCAATAAATGTAAAAACCTGGGCCCTTGGTGTATTGGGTTTTAATGCAGTGCTGCCATATAAAGTGTCCAGCGGCACGTTTCCGTACATATCCATCATCATAAAATAGGCGAGTGCCCGCATGGTCCTTAACTCGGCGAGGCCGGTGTTTTTACTATCGCTTGGCGGGGCAGATGCATTAATGATGGAAATGGTTTGATTGGCAGTTCCGATCATATTCGACAGGTAGTTCCATCCACCACCCACAACGGCATTGTCTTTTGTCCAGGTATGGCGATGGAGTTCCAGGTAGCGGTTACCATCTACCCAGTCGGCTGCATAAGTTGGCAGCAGCGATTCATCAGTTGTCATGCTCTGTAAAAAGAAGTAGGTGGTAGCAAAATCGCTGCGTAAATTAATATACACAGGGCCTGATGCAGAACTAAACTGTGCATCGGTAAGCGGATATACTTCAGGCGTTAGTTGCGAGGTAACAGGTACCACTATTTTATGGCAGGAGGAAAATGCCCCGGCTATAATAGCAAGGCAGGTAATTCCGTTGAGCAATTTTTTCATATCGTAATTTTTTCGATTGTTTAGAATGATACATTAACACCAAATAAAACAGTGCGGGTCTTGGGGTAAAAATTATTGTAATCAATACCCGGTGCCACACCGCCCTGGTTTATTTCAGGATCAATACCCTCGTATTTTGTGATGGTTAAAAGGTTGTTCACCGAGACATAAACCCTGATATTGTTAACGTATTTAAACGATTTTTTGATGCTATATGCCAGCGTTGCATTATCAAGGCGCACATAATTGCCGTTTTCAATGTACCTGTCGGAGTAGAAGGAATTTTTAGTGTCTGCTATTTTATCGCCCGCTGCGCTTGTAAGTATGTTATTGGCAGTAGCGGCAGTTACATAAGACAAGTCTGCACGGGTGGCATTAAATATTTTGCTGCCAAATACGCCCCGGAAAAACACGTTCAGGTCAAAGTTTTTATACCGGAGTGAGTTGCTCCAGCCGGTTAGCAATCTGGGTTGGGCATCACCCATATACCAGTAGTCGGTTCCAATACCGGGCGTGCTGGCACCAACGGTTTTAGTGCCATCTCTTTTATTAAACTGCGAAACACCATTGGCATCTTTACCTGCATAGCTCAGCGTAAAAAACTGGCCCAATGGATAGCCTACTTTTAATAACTGTAATGTTGCGTTTGTTTGTCCTGGTCCCTCCGGATCGCTGTAACGGATAGAATCGCCGTTAGACAGTGGTCCCTTTAAACTGGTGATCAGATTTTTATTATGTGCCAGGTTCAGGGTGCTGGTCCAGCTAAAGCTTTTGTTGCTAACCGGGGTAGCCGTCAGGCTCAGTTCCACACCTTTATTATTAATGCTGCCGCCATTGGCCCATATCCTGCCGCCAGGTACCAGCGCCGGCGATACTGCATAGTTGAATAACATGCCGGTCGTATTTTTCTCATACCAATCAAAAGTGCCACTCAGCTTTCCCTTAAGTATGGTAAAATCAACTCCTATATTGGTCGTAGCTGTTTTCTCCCATTGCAGGTCGGGGTTGCTGCCCTGTGTGGGAGCGTATGCGGCAGATTGAACACCATTGTTATAATAAGTTCCTGTAGTGCCATAAACCAGCTTAGCGGTAAAGGCTCCAATGCCCTGAGAGTTTCCGGTCACTCCGTAGCTGGCCCTTAATTTCAGTTCGCTAAAAATATTTTGGTTTTGCATAAAGTTTTCCTGGCTTATTCTCCAGGCGGCACCTACTGAGGGGAAATAGCCCCAATAATTATTCTCTCCAAATACTGAACTACCATCCCTGCGGATTGAGCCTTGCAACAAATATTTTTCCCTGTAGTTATAATTTAACCTGCCAAAGTCGGAGATAAGACGGGTTTGACCATAAGTAAGGTCGTTGCCCAGGTTGATCCTGTAGGATGGCACCGCGTAAGGATTGCCCAATACGAGGTTAGAGTAGCCTGTATTGTCGGTAGGGAAATTGGTGCTTGATGTTTGAAAACCTTCACCATAAGTATTTTCCTGCCAGCTATAGCCTACTACCGCATTTACACTATGCTCACCAAATTTTTTATTCCATGTAAGGAAAGATTCAATGGTGGCATTTGTATTCTGAAACGTGCTGCGCAAAGCAGATCCGTTGGTACCAAACAACCCACCGATAAGGGTATGGGCGATGCCGATGCCCGGGTCGGGATTGTTATAGAAATTTGAAGTGGGGTATTTAGCGTAATAACTGCTGTAATATTCGCCGTGCAGCGAAGTGGTTCTCTGATAAGCCAGGTTGGCGTTATATGTTAAGCCAAAAGGCAGCTTCACCTCTGTTGTAAATCCCGCAATTAACACATTGTATTTGGTATCGTCCTGTGCGTTGTCTACAATGGCAAGGGGGTTAAAATACCCTGTGGTATTGAGGTTTTCAAAGAAACTGCCATCCGCATTTTTGATGGGTGATATAGGCAAATGCTTCGCCGCCTGGAGCAATACGATATTCTGTAATGGCGTATACTGTGCATTGCTGCTGGAATTGGACACATTAAGGCCAAATTTTATTTTATCGTTTAAAGCATACTGCTCCACATTGAGACGTGCGATCACTCTCTTTAAACCACTCTTTATTAAAATACCCTGCTTGTCTATATAGTTGAGACTGGCACTGTAGGTACTGTGTTCCCCTCCGCCGCTAAACGATATATTATGGTTGTGCGAAATAGCTTGTTCCCGCTGTATCGCAGATTGCCAGTCTGTGTTGTCATTTTTATCATCATTGGGTGAAAATGCAGCGCTATTGGAAGTAACATAAGCCCTTAACTGAGTTGCATCCATCAGGTCGAGTTTATTACTTACTTTTTCAAGGCCCACATAACCATTGTAAGAGGTAACTACCTGTCCTTTCTTACCTCTTTTTGTAGTCACCATTATTACCCCGCTGGCGGCCCTGTTTCCGTAGATAGCGGTGGCAGCGGCATCTTTCAGCACGTCTATAGATGCAATATCATCGGGAGCTATGGCTGCAATGTCGGCACCGGGAACACCATCAATCACATAAAAGGGTGCACCGGGACTATTTACAGTTGAAGCACCACGTAAAATAACGGCAGCAGGCCTGTTAGGATCGCCACTTGCCGTAATATTCAGGCCCGGCACTTTACCTTGTAACAACTGTCCCACGTCACTAATTGCACCGCGGTTCAGGTCGTCGGGTTTAAGCGTGGTAATAGAACTGGAAAGCGTTTTACGACTGCTTTTACCATATCCAACTACTACCACTTCTCCAAGGGCAGCCGTGGTTTCGGCCAGTTCGACACTATAGGCACCGGCACCCGTTATGGCTACTTCTCTACTGCCAAAAGAGATGGCACTTATCTGCAGTACATCTCCTTTTTGCGCGGCTATGGAAAAACTGCCATCAGCAGCAGTTACCGTAGAAGTGGTTTTTGATTTTACCTGGATGGTAGCACCTGCAACCGGGTTTCCCTTGAGATCCTTTACGGTACCTTTTACCGTGCTAACCTGTGCCTGGAGGTTGCCGATGCCAAATAATAGCAACATCACGGCAAACAGCCTGGTAATAAAGAGGTTCATTTTGTGCATCATGTTGGTGATTTTTATTTATTAAAGAGAAAGAAGAAGATTTCAGGTACAGTTCATTGGGCGTTAATTATACGCACACAAAAAGGCAAGAAAAATATCATCCATTACATAACAGGAAAACCGCGCGGCTTCCGTCAGAAACGTTGTTTCTACACTTATAAAAAAGAGAAAAAAATATCAGAATTTAAGTGTGGCAGGCAGGTACTTTTCCATCAGCGAATAGTAGTAAGGCTTCAATTCTGCCCAGTTGGGCGGTGTAGGATTTTTGGAATACAAATCGTAGGGATTAAAAAGTGTTACCCATTTCTGCATCTCCCGGTCATGATCGTCCAGCAGGTAATCGTAAGCGCCTTCTCTATGCCAGCTATAAAATGAATGGTACCGAAGCATGTACAATCCAGGTTCCGGAATATGATCTTTCATCATCTGGTACACATATTCGTCGTGGCCCCAACTCATGTTCACGTTTCGTAAACCGCAGTTGGGCGTGTAAACACCAAACTGCGTATTGTAGCGTTCGTCTGATTTATCAGGGTTGGCGTCAAAAAATTCCGGGTACACGATCTTATCGCTGTACCTGCATCCTACGGGGAATGTATCGCCTACCACAGCCCATTGTGGTTCTCCAAAAAGACATAACACTTTGCCCATATCGTGTATCAATCCTACCAATACCATCCAGTCGGGGTGACCATCACGGCGGATGGCTTCAGAAGTTTGCAGCAGGTGCTGGAACTGGTCAAGGTCCGTATCGGGGTCACTATCGTCCACCAATTGATTGAGGAAATCAAAAGCATCCCATACAGGCATTTGCTTTTTATTAAACTGCAAAAATTCCTCCCTTTTTGCCATCACAAATTCATGGGTCTGGTACTTGTGGTTAAGCCGGTAAAATTCACGGACACTATCCCTGGCAGGGGCTTCATAATCACGGTAAGCTTCGGTAGACTTTTCTTTAGCAATTGCAGACGGATCGGGATACCGTTTCAGCACATCGTCTTCCCATTCATCAAGGTTGTGAAGCGGGGATATTTCATCCATTGTCAATGGATTGGATACAGCAGGCGTCATGGACAGGCGTTTATGTTATAGCAATCAGTTTCCGACCGCTAAAGTGATATTTTAAAACACGACTATTAAGATTTAGGGTTTATTTATTTACTTAACCGTTTTCGTAAAAAGGCAAAAATTGACGTAGCTTTCTTGTTTGAAAATATACCGGAACAACTGCAACAAGCGATGAGCAATATCACCATAAAAACACTGGCCGAAAAACTACAGGTTTCTGTCGCCACCGTATCCAAAGCATTGAAAGACAGCCACGAAATAAGTGGCATCACAAAGCAACGGGTAAGAAAAATGGCCGAGGAATTACACTATGTGCCCAACCTGTATGCCAGCAGTTTGCGAAGAAGAAAAAGTAAAACAATTGCAGTTGTTTTGCCCGAAGTGGCAGATAGCTATTTTTCCCTGGCGATTAACGGTATTGAGTCCATTGCACAGCAAAAAGGTTACCATGTACTCATATACCTGACACATGAAAACTACCTGAAACAGGAAGCCATACTCAAAGATTTTCAGAGTGGAAGGGTGGATGGCGTGCTGATGAGTACCACTGCAGAAACCGTAGATCATTGCCATGTGCAGGACCTGCAGGCCAGTGGAATTCCCATCGTGTTTTTCGACCGGGTTTGCGAGGAAATTGAGACAGCGAAAATTACGACCAACGACTTTGAATGTGGCTATATAGCAGGTGAACATTTGATACAGCAAGGCTGCAAAAAAATTGCCTTCCTTTCCATTTCTTCTAGCTTGTCCATCAGCAACAAAAGGGCAGATGGATACCGGCAGGCACTGGCCGATCATCAAATAAAGTTTAAGGCCACTGATATCGTAAACTGCAAAAATGATGAAGCTTTTAACCTTACCCTTATCAAAAAATTATTGCAATCTAAGAACAGGCCTGATGGTATTATTGCTTCGGTAGAAAAGTTAAACACTACCATTTATCTTGTTTGTATGGACCTTGGATTAAACATACCAGCCGATATAAAAGTGATGGGCTTTTCCAACCAGGTGTCTGCCCCTATATTAAACCCGTCGCTTACAACCATTACCCAGCCTGCATTTGAGATGGGAGCTGCTGCTGCTGCTATCCTGTTCAAGGCTTTGGAGAAGCCGAATTTTATTTTGAAAAAAGAAAGCATGATCATTCCATCAGTACTGACCGTAAGGGATTCAACAAAAAATGTCTGAGCCCGTGGGCTTATACATCCTACCGGCAAATACTTTTGCTGTCAAAACAGTATATTGGCCAATGCATAAGGCGGCGTTAACTTTATTTCTTTACTTTTTTCCAATCCAGTTATTTGCCCAACGGGGTCAAATAGTTTTTGATCATTATGGCCTGGAAGCAGGATTTAACAGCCGTGAAGCGATGGATGTTGTAACGACACCGAACGGCATGGCCTGGATCAGCAGCAATGATGGACTGGTTCGATTTGATAGCAAACGTTTTAAATTTTATAAGCATATTGATGGTGATACCAATTCGCTTACCAATAACTACTGTAAAGGACTGGCTATTGACAAGCGGGGGCTGATCTGGATTCAGAGTGATGATGACCTGGACGTTTTTAACACGGCTACTGAACGATTTTCTCATATCAGGATACCGGATGGCAATAATGGGAGCAGGCCGGTGTATCCCATTACATTTACCTACGACAGCATTGCCGATATCATGTGGGTAGGCACCGCAAAGGGATTATATTACAGTAAGGCTGGCGCACTATCATTGCAGGATGCCAGTCAAATTACCAGGGACACACTCGTGGCAGCATCCGCCATCAGTAATGTTGTGAAAGAGGGCACGGATATTCTATGGATTACAACCTGGGATCGTATCCTTAAACTGAACACCAGGAATGGCTACGTTGATCGTTATCAATTACCTGTAAAAGTCGACGGCATTCATAATCCCCCAGCTATTTCCAATTTCCCAAGTGCCTACCTGGATGTGAACAAAATCCTGTGGCTTGGCACCTGGATCAATGGACTGGTGTCGTTCAATACCCTTACCAAAACATTTCACCAATACATCTACAGGGATAACACCAAAGAAGAGAATACCATTATAGATATCGCCCAAACACCTGAACAGGGCAAGGGAAATATGTTATGGCTGAGCACCGCAGGTTACGGGCTGGCAGGCTTTGATATGATTACAAAAAAATTTACTTCGTACAATAGCACTTTACCAAACGACCCCTCAGGCATCAATGGCACTACTTATGGCTTATACACCGCCGATAAAAACTGTATGTGGATTGGCTCCGCCACCGGGTTGCACCGGTACGACTACAATAAACAGTTATTTAAAACGATTGATATCAGCAGTATTGCAAAAGACATACAGTTGGCGCCTGTAAGCAATATGGCCATCCAAAAAAATAAAAGCGCCCGGGACGAAATATTATGGTTTTATATACCTTATCATGGTGGGTATTTGTATGACCTGGTTCAGCAAAAGACCAGGCTGCTGCCACCCAAAGTCGCTTCATTCATCAATATGCCCGCAGCGTTCTTACACTTTTACATCGATTCGAAAAACATACTCTGGATCAGTGCAATAGGCAGCGGCTTAACCGGTTATGACATTGATAAAGACGCCATCATTTTTACTTCCCCAAAACCCTTTGGCGAAGCCAATAAATGGATTGTTTCATTTTTCGAAGACCGTGATAACAAGTTATGGGTAGGTAGTCGTAAGGGCCTGTACGTAATGGATACCAGCAGAAAAACTGTCACTTCCGTAATAACAGTTAACGACGGGCTGGCAAAAAAAGGGCTGGCAAATGTGATTGAAGATATTACCCAGGATGAGGATGGCAATATATGGTTCACCGCGGATGGAACGGATAAAAAGATCGCCTGTATCGGGAAGTTTAACCCCGGTACCAATCAATTGGAGTGGGTATACAATGAAAGGGAAGTAGCGGTTTCTAACCACAACCCGGCCGGGCTGCGAAGTATTGTCTATAATGGTAATGGCAAAATATTGGTGGCCTTTCATGGCGAAGGTATTACATGGTTCCAAACTACAGATAAGCATTATACCCCACATGTACTCAATACCGGCGACGGATTGAACAGCAACCGAACCAACGGTCTGATAGCAGACAAAGCCGGTAATACCTGGTGCAGCACTTCTTTTGGATTTTCATGTTATAAAAAAGTGCAGAATAGTTTTACCAATTATTCCAATACCAGCTATCCGCTGGATAATACGCCAGATCCGGCCATGTACCTGTCGCATCAGTCTGGTATTATGTATGTAGGCCAGGTAAATGCTATCCGTTATTTTAATACAGCCATCAGCGAGGGTGCATATAAAAAAAACCAATTGGTATTTACAGAAATGAAAGTGCTGAACAAACCCATTAGCTTTATGGGCAAGCAGCTGATGGATGGTGATATGATCCGGCTCAGCTACCAGGAGAATATGGTAAGTATTGAATTTGCGCTGTTAAACTACACGAATGCTGCCGACAATACCTACAGCTGGATGCTGAAGGGATGGGATAAGGAATGGATCACTTCAAAAAATAACGTGGCTGCTTACATTAACCTGGAGCCAGGTACCTATACGCTGCTGGTAAAAGCAGCCAATAGTCAGGGCCAATGGACAGATAAGCCCATTCAATTAACCATTGCCATCGCATACCCGTTTTACCAGACCTGGTGGTTTGTATTGCTATGTGCACTGGCGATAGCTTCCGTCGTGTATTGGCTGGTTCAACTGCGGATCCGGCGGATAAAAGAAAAGTTTCAGTTGCGAAATAAAATAGCCGCTGACCTGCACGATGAAATCGGGAGTACCCTCACCAGTATTAACATTCTAAGCAATGTAAGTCAGCAGGCTATGGAACAACAGCCGCAGCAGGCGAGAGAAATGTTGCAGAAGATATCATCACAAAGCAAAACCATACAGCAAAACATGAGCGATATTGTTTGGAGTATACGCCCCGACAATGAAAAAGTAGCAGACCTGGCGACGCGTATGCGGGAGTATGCTGCCCAAACGCTCGAACCCCTGGAGATTACAACGACCATTGAGGCTAATGAAGAACTGGCGGCCCGGATATTACCAATGGACCACCGTAAGGAGTTGTTGCTCATTTACAAGGAAGCCATAAATAATATAGTCAAGCATGCTGGTGCAACAGTGGTGGTGGTATCGCTGCATCAAAAAGATCATCAAATATTCCTGACCATATCGGATAATGGGAACTGGAAAGGCGACAGCAGTGGAACCGGCACTTTAAGTATGAAAGCAAGGGCTGCATCATTAGGTGGCAGTTTTACTATTGTCCCTGATGAGTTGGGAACCAAAGTAACCGCCACCATACCCATCCCCTGAATATGGTATGGCATATCAAAATTCCGGGCTTTACCTTCACCGCTTCATTCAATAATGCCGATACAAGTATTACTATACGAAGACAATGAAAACCTGCGACACAGCATCAGCACCATGTTGCAGTGGAACCAGGAGTATAATTTGGTTGCCGCGATGCCCGATGCCCTGGATGTAAATGAAGATATAAAAATGCTGAAACCCGATGTGGTACTGATGGACATCGACATGCCCAACAGCAACGGCGTGGACGCTGTAACGCAGATCCGAACCGTGTATGAAGATTTGCCCATCATTATGTTTACGGTTTTTGAAGACGACGAAAATATCTTCAATGCCATTCGGGCCGGTGCCAATGGATACTTGTTAAAGCGAAATTTTGACCAGATACCGGCGGCCATAAAAGATGTGCTGGATGGTGGTGCCCCCATGACCAGCAGCGTGGCCAAAAAAGTGCTCAGCTTCGTTCCAAAAAACAAACCTTTCAAAAATACAGAAACCGAAACCCTGTCTCCCAGGGAAACGGAAATCCTGGAATACGTGGTAAAAGGTTTCAGTTATAAAATGATCGCTACGGAAATAAAGCTCAGTGTAGAAACCGTGCGCACCCATATCAAACACATTTACAAAAAATTACAGGTAAACAGCGCTACCGGTGCGGTGAACAAATTCATGCAGAACAGGTAGCAGGAAGCCTGCATCCCTCATTCATGGTATTGTTGCTGCCGGCAATTGCCGGCATTTTTGTGTGGCAAAATTCACGTAAAAAAAACCACACATGAAGAACAAATGGTTACTTTTCGTCCTTTTCATTTCGTCCAATACCATGGCACAAAACGTAGGTATCAATAATACCGATCCAAAAACAGCTTTGGATGTTAACGGTGCGCTCCGCCTGAGACCTGTTACCACCATGGTTTCCGGCACCAGTGTGGTACTTAACAGCCAGGCAGGGTACCATTTTGTAAGTGGAACACCAACGGGCAATTTTTCTATCAGTTTTTCAACTTCCGTATCTGAGGGACACCATACGATTATCACCAACACCACCGTCTTTACAGGCAATGTGTTTTCGATACAAATACCGTTGCAAACAACTGTTGAGCTATTCTTCAGCAATGGAGAATGGAAACAAATCGGCAGCAGCCAGCCTGTCACCGGTTCTGCCTGGGGTCTTACTGGCAATGCAGGTATTAACGCCCTCACACAGTTTATAGGCACCACTAGCAACGCCGATGTGGTATTTAAAAGAGATAATATACAAAGTGGTTTGCTGGAAACCACTTATGGCAGCACATCCTGGGGTGTAGGAGCATTACACAAAAACAATTATGGCACCAACAACACTGCCATTGGCATCAGTGCGATGGCACAAAACCAGGACGGCTCAGAAAACGTGGCAACCGGTGCTTTTGCACTTGCCAATAATTCGGGCGGATTTAGCAACACTGCGGTAGGTAAAAGTGCATTGGCTACCAGCACAGAAGGCGATGATAATACTGCCATTGGTACAGAAGCCCTCTTCTCAAATACGCTAGGTGATGCCAATACAGCAACAGGCAAGTTTAGTTTGTATAGCAACCTATCAGGTAATGCCAACACCGCTTACGGGTTTGCGGCCATGGTGAGTAATACCAGTGGCTTCCTCAATACTGCTATCGGCACGAGGGCCCTAAACAACAATACTACCGGCTTTTCGAATGTGGCTGTGGGTGTACATGCCCTATTTTCTAATACTACACCAGGTAACCTGGTAGCAATAGGTGATAGTGCATTATTTAACAATGGAATTGGCGTTGGTAACTCTGGACTTGCTGTAGGCAATACAGCCATAGGTAGCAAAGCATTGTATAAAAATACACTCGGCTCCAATAATACAGCACTGGGAATGTGGGCTTTATTCAACAATATTACAGGCGACTATAACACAGCAATTGGACAATTGAGTGCTGCCTCTAATACTACAGGTGTTTATAATACTTCCGTTGGTGGCACCTCGCTGCAATCGAACCGCTTGTCTAATTATAATGTTGCCATAGGAAACGAAGCACTTAACGGCTATAATTCTGCATTAGAAGAAAGTGGTAACAACGTGGCCGTTGGAACTTATGCTTTACATCAACATTATACAGGTGTAGATAATGTGGCAGTGGGTAGAAGCGCCTTGTCATTTAACTATGCAGGAAATAGAAATACTGCTATTGGTTCCAGGGCTGGCGAAAGAAGTTATAATACTACAGGAAATGTATTTATTGGATACGAGGCAGGTTCCGGTTCGGATTTCACCAACAATAAATTATATATCGAAAATTCTAATAAAGACAGCCTTGACGCTCTTATTTACGGCGACTTTGCCGCCGACAGCCTGCTACTTAACGCCAAAACAATCAACAAATTTAGTCTCAATGTACGTGGTGCCAATGTGCTTGAAATGGGATATGGTGTGGGAGGCAAACAAAGCGATGCCGGTAAAATTAGCTACGGTGGTTTTGGCGACGCCAATTTCCTTGGCATTGTTGGTGCAGGTAGCGAAGTAAATGGCAACGACCGCATAATAAAGCTTTGGAGTGAAGGCGGCCTTAGAATAAAAGGCAACGCGCTACCAGATGCCAATAACTTTTATAGCCTTGGTAGCAGTACCACCCGCTGGAAAGAGGTATGGACAAATGCCGGCGCTATTAACACCAGTGATGCCAATCTCAAAACAAATATCAGCAATTCACCATACGGTCTGGATGAAGTAATGCGGATGCAACCCGTACAATACAACTGGAAAAGCAGCCCCAACGAAGATCTGCAGATTGGCTTTTTAGCACAGGATATTCAAAAAATAATACCCGAAGCGGTAGTAGTACCCGCCAACGGCGACCCATTGGGGATGAAATACACAGAGCTGATACCCGTACTGGTAAAAGCGATGCAAGAGCAGCAACAGAAAATTGAGCAACTGGAAAAGCTGGTAAAAGAATTAAAAAAATAGCAGGGCTTATAAGGCGGGGCCATATCCTGTCATCTGCCATGATTGCCAGCATTCTTGAATCAAAAAATACACAACACATGAAAGCGACCAATAGTCTTATAAGGTTTATGTTATTACCGGGTGTTATTGGTTTTATCAACCACGCCATTGCCCAAAACGTTGGCATCAATACACCAGGGCCTACTTCTGCATTGGATGTGAATGGCGGCCTTCGGCTGAGACCTCAGTCCACGACTGTATCGGGCAACACTGTTGTTCTTTCAAGTAACAGGGTGGTACACCTGCTTACGGGTGGTACCCAACCTTTTGACATCTCATTCGACAATGGCATAGAACTTGGCCAGCACCTGATTCTTACCAACAACACTGCATACAATGGCACCATGCAATCCCAAACCATAGTTCCCGGCTCTTCGGTTGAGTTTATATACAATGGCGGAAGCTGGCGTAAAATTGGCAGCAGCGAGGCGGTCGCCAATACCGCATGGAGTTTGAACGGCAACAATGCTGCTGAAGGCAATTTTATTGGCACCAATAATAATGCTCCTTTGTTATTTAAAGTAAATGGTGGTCAGGCAGGTGGAGTCGGCAGATGGGGTAATGTTATTCTAGGCGAAGCCAGGGATAACAATTTTTTTAATCCCGGAACTTCTATCTCCTATCAAAATACGGCAATTGGCAATGCCTCACTAAAAAACAACACCAATATGGTTGCCAATACCGCCGTTGGTTTTGGTGCCGCTGAAAATAACATGCAGGGATATTCAAATACTGCAATGGGGCACTATGCATTACGTAACAATAAAAATGGCGACTATGCCGTAGCCATTGGCAAAGATGCTTTGCTTACCGATACAGCAGCCGGGCAAACTGTGGCAGTGGGTGGTAATGCATTATATTGGAACAATAACCGATTTGGCAATACGGCCGTAGGTACCAATTCTTTGTTTAACAATAGTAATCCCGATCAGGGTATACTGACTATATCCCAGGGCTTGCACAATACAGCCCTTGGCCATGGCGCATTGTTTAGCAACCGCAGTGGCAGTGGCGTAGTTGCAATTGGCTTTGGAGCACTTTATTCCGATACTAAAGCCGATGGAAATATTGCCATTGGACGTGCTGCATTGTACAACAACAATAGTACAAACAGGAATATCGCTATTGGAGACAGCGCACTTTTTTGGAATGGCACCGGGCCAGTATATATAAATTATGCTACTAACAATACGGCAATTGGTGTTAAAGCGATGTTTAACAATAGGGGCGGTTCTTTCAATACAGCAATTGGTACAAATTCATTGTATTTAAACGATCAGGGCGGAGCCAATGTAGCAATTGGCAATAATGCGCTCCAACAAAGCAAAGGTTCCCAAAATACGGCAGTGGGCGTATCTGCTATGAGCAACCATGAAAGTGGTTTGTGGAACGTGGCAGTTGGGCGGGGTGCTTTAGAAAATAACGTTTCTGGCGAGGGCAATGTTGCGATAGGATTTCGGGCAGGCTTCAACGAAATGGGCTCAAACAAGCTTTACATAAATAATATGGCTGACAATGAAAACAACACCCTCATATATGGTGATTTTGCCGCCGACAGCCTTTTGCTAAACGCCAAAACCATTAATAAATTCAGCCTGAATGTACGCGGCAGCAATGCCCTCGAAATGGGCTATGGAACAGCAGGCAAGCAAACTGATGCCGGCAAAATAAGTTATGGCGGCTTTGGCGACCCGCCGCACTGGTTGGGTATTGTGGGTGGAGGTACCCAGGTGGATGGAAATGACCGGGTGATAAAACTATGGAGTGAAGGTGGACTCAGAATCAGGGGTAATACGTTACCTGACTTTAACAACTTTTACAGTTTGGGAAGCAGTACTGTTCGCTGGAAAGAGGTATGGACCAATGCCGGTGCCATTAATACCAGCGATGCCAATTTGAAAACGAATATCAGCGCATCTCCTTACGGACTTAATGAAGTAATGCGGATGCACCCAGTACAGTACAATTGGAAGAGCAATCCTAATGAGGACTTACAGATTGGCTTCCTGGCACAGGACATACAAAAAATAGTACCCGAGGCCATAGTGGTACCAGCTAACGGAGACCCGCTGGGCATGAAGTACACAGAGCTGATACCGGTGTTGGTAAAGGCAATTCAAGAATTACAAAACGAAGTGTCGGAATTAAAAAAACAATTGAAAAAATAAAAGAACTCAAAGAAATGAAATCAGTATTTATCTTATTGCTATTGCCGGCTCTTGCCTTTTCACAAATGAAACCTGGCAGGTATATGATCAGGCTGGCTTTTAATAGCAAAGCCATTCAATCGGGTGCAACGGGTGCCGGCCGGCCCACAACCATTGATCCATGTCCTAACCCTGCCGTAAACTGTCAAAACCAAATTTGGGAGATTAAGTCTGTGAGAGGAACACCTGAGATTTTTACCATTACCAAAGTGCAGAACCGCAAGTGCTTTACCTTTAAGGAACAGGTAAATGACGTTAACAGGATCCTGGAAGATGTATTTATGGAAGCTCAAAAACCCCAGGCGCAAATAAGAAATCAATCCTTCATTATACAACAGGATAAAGATGGCATCTACACCATACAACCCCAACGGGCGCCCGGGTTTAGTGCCAGGAATGATGTGTACGCAGCAGCTAAACTAAGTTCAATAAATAGTGACGGTGGGGATGTTATTTTTGAAACTAAAAATCGGACAGTAAACCCAGATGGTTACAGTAATTCCACTAATATTTACTGGAACTTCATTCCGGTTACCACAGGCACTTCTTCTGTAGTAGTAACAAAAGCTCCCATACAAAGCCCTTCAGTAGTGGTAGCACCCCCATCCACAAATAAGCTTGATATTGATTTTAAAACCGGTGGCGATAACCTAGAGCCAAAAGATTTTCAAAACAACATTGAAGTAAGAATTATCGTAAATGGCCGGCCGGACATTGTAAAACAGAATGCCAATAATGGACAGGCCTGGCCCAATAATTCCAACCGCAGGGTCAGTATCCCACTGCCCGCAGATATCACAACTGAGATTTTAAAGGAAATACATATTTACAGAACTGCAATAGGCAACCAGGACAATTTCAAGGGAGCTGTAGCGGACAACTGGAACCTGGATGGACTTATTGCAACTGCCTCCATAAAAACAGATGGCGTTATTAAACGCTTCCCCCTATTAAACCGTGTAAGCGGGGTGAGGGGAACACCTATTTTCAGGTTCGTGTATGAGCAACCAAAGAATGTTAATGAAGGTACCGTCTTTAAAACCGCCCTGGTGTATAATACGCCATTACCTGGCGCGACAACATCCGGAACGCCATACACCAGCTTTGCAGCCACCTTTGGCACAGGCGGTGATAACCTTGAAGGTGGTTCTGGCAACAATGTCGATTTAGTCATCAAACTTAAAGGAACACCTGCAAGAACCTTTTTAATACGCAACCTTAACAATAGCGAAAACTGGCCCAACTTTAGCGAACGTACAGTAAACAAGGTGGTGCCTAACGCCCGTTTCACTTTTGCCGATATTGAATCAATTGAACTCCGGCATACCGGTGGTGGCGGCATTGCTGCCGACAATTGGCATATTGATAAATTTAAACTCACCATGAACATCAATGGCGAAGCCAGGGTACTCATAGACAAGGTAGCTGCGCCTATACACATGTTTACCGGCGACACCAGGCGGAAGCTTTTCAGGATTGAATAAGGGAGATTCTAAAAAACGTTACATATAGTTCGTCTCAGGTAGCATATCTAATTATCATTAAAAGCAGGCTGAAAATCATTTGATTTCCAGCCTGCTTTTATGAAATATCAATCTTCAGGAAACAACATTTCCACACTTCCACATTTCCACACTTCCACATTCTCACACTTCCACATTCTCACATTTCCACATTTCTTACAATACAAAAACCCCCACCAGTAACGATGAGGGCCTTGTAAACTAAAAACACAATCTATAATACTACCCAACATTAATCCGGATCATTGCCATCAAGAAACGTATTGAGTGTACCGATGGAACCCTGGTTATTGTCGTCTGTCTTTACCGTAGCACGACTGTAGAAATTTTCAACATTCGCAATGCTGTTATGCAAATCTAACTCACGGCGCATGTAGGCAGGCACCTGCTCAAACTCATTGTTCGGGTCAGCAGCATTAAAATTGAAACTCAGGTTACGTAATTTCTTAATTTTTTCTACCCGCTCCTGCGCCCGGCGCTTTTGTTCTTCTTCTTCGCTCATATCTTCCTGGAAAGATGGGCCCACAACAGCAGGTTGTTTCATCTCTACCTTCATGGTATCAGTTTCTTCCTTAATTACCATTCCCATATCGAAATTTTCCTCATCGTCAAACAGGTTCTTCTTTGTCTCTTTCACCTCTTTGATCTCTTCCCTTATTTCCAACACAATTTCCTGTGCGGGTGGCTGTACCATTGCTGGTGCAACATTTTCTTCCGCCTTATCTTCCACAACAGTAACAGCTGGCGGCACTGCGTAGATCTGTGTTGGCCGGTTAAGGAAACCCGTGATGGTTGCTGCCAGTTCCTCTCTCACTGTTTCACCACTTACGGGCGGTGTTTCAGTCAAAGTAAAATTTAATTCCATCGGTATGGGTTCCACTACCGGTTGTTCTTCTTTCACCTCTTCGGCTACAGGAAGCGTCTCGGCTTTTGCGTCACCCAACATCATAAATACAGGCTCTACATCGTCGTTCTGTGGCAGAGGCTCCACGATATTTGGTGCAGGTACATCTTCCATCAACACAGGTGCCAGTGGGTTAGCATTTTCAACCGGAAGCGATACCATTTCCGGCTGTGCTACGGTCTTAGCGGGCGTATCTTCAAACAATACTCCGATGATTTCCTTTTTTACCACAACTACTTCTTTCTTTGGCGGTGGCGGCGGCGTAAAAGGATCTTTATGACCAAAACCTGTGGCGATAATGGTTACACCCAATTCGTCAGTCAGGTTCGTGTCGTACCCAATACCCAGGATCACATCAGACTCCTCACCTGTCTGGCTACGTACATACTCCTGGATGGCATCAACTTCATCCATGGTATATTCATGGTCACCTTCGGCAGAAGTAATGTTGATCAGGATCCACTTGGCACCCCGGATATCGTTATCGTTCAGCAATGGTGAATTGATAGCCTCTTCGATAGCACGTAAGGCGCGGCCCTCTCCTTTTGCTATAGCATTACCCAAAATGGCCACACCACCATCTCTCATTACAGTGCATACATCGGCGAAATCCACATTGATCTGGCCGATAGAATTAATAATATCGGTAATACAACGTGCGGCGGTTGCCAAGACGTCGTCGGCTTTCGAAAATGCTTCTTTCATTTTCAAATTACCATACTGCTGGCGCAGTTTATCATTGTTGATCACCAATAAGGTATCTACATGCTTTTTCAGTTCCTCGATGCCTTCCTGTGCATGTTTCATACGCTTGGGACCTTCAAAACCAAAGGGTGTAGTTACGATACCTACCGTAAGGATACCCATTTCGCGGCACACCCTTGCAATCGCAGGCGCACCACCCGTTCCCGTTCCACCACCCATACCTGCGGTAATGAAAGCCATCTTGGTATTGATTTCCAGCATGCGGCGTATTTCTTCCAGGCTTTCTTCTGTAGCCTGTTTGCCCACCTGGGGATTGGCTCCGGCGCCTAACCCCTGTGTAAGGTGTGGACCAAGCTGGATCTTAATAGGCACATCGCTGGTAGCCAGGCTTTGTGCATCGGTATTGCAAATAATAAAATCAACATTACCTATTTGCTGCTTGTACATGTGGTTAACAGCATTACTGCCACCACCGCCAAAGCCTAAGACTTTGATGATGTTGGACTTCATCGGGGGCATATCAAAGTGAATCATGATTTTTAAAATTTGTGCCACTCAAACGCGGCGTGAGAATTAATCTTCGTTAGTAAGTAAACAATAAAATAAACCATTTATATAAAGTCTCAACCTTGTTAATTATCCACAGTTGATGAATAAATGTTGAGATCACTTAAATTCAACGTCTTCCTCTTCTTCCTTGAACAGGTCGTACAGGCTGTTACGGAGTTTGCTCCAGATACCATTCCTTTTTACAAGCTTCTCCCTCACAACCGGTTGTTCTTCAATAAACAGTTCCTCTTTTGTAAGTTCCCTTTTGAATTCTTCGGGCACTTCCACTTTTTTAAACTGGTCTTTGAATTGTTTACGGTTGTGTTCAAAGTCGTTGTAACCTTTTAATATCAACCCGATACAAGTGCTGTACATTGGCTTGGTCAACTCGTCCACATGCCCTGCGGCAAGGTGCTCGTTGGGGTACCCAATACGTGCATTCATTCCCGTAGCATACTCGGTCAGCTGCAATAGGTGTTTCAGCTGTGCGCCGCCACCAGTAAGGATAATTCCGCCATTCAGCTGCTTGTTGTCCATACCAACTGTCTTAAGGTGGTAGGTTACAAAATCAAGTATTTCACTCATGCGTGCCTGTATGATCTGGGCAAGCGTCTTCACACTTACTTCCTTCGGCTGCATACCGCGGATGCCAGGGATCGTGATGAATGCATTGGCTTTTGCTTCATCGCTTAAAGCACTGCCGAACTGCACCTTCATTTGCTCTGCCTGTGTTTTCAAAACACTCAATCCCATCTTAATATCATTCGTAATATTTTCACCCCCGAATGGTATTACCGCTGTATGCTTCAAAATGCCTTCGTAAAAAATAGCCAGGTCACTGGTGCCACCACCGATATCAAGGATGGCCACCCCTGCTTCCATGTCATGCTCGCACATTACTGCGTCGGCGCTGGCCAATGGTTGCAACACGAGGTCTTTTACCTGCAGGCTGCTTTTGGTAACGGCACGTGTAATGTTACGGATGGCATTGCGGTCGCCGGTAATGATGTGGAAGTTGGCTCCAAGTTTCACGCCATTATGCCCCACCGGGTTCTTAATGTTCTGGTAATTGTCTACATTAAATTCCTGCGGGATCACATCAATAATCTGGTCGCCGGCAGGAATATAAGTTTTCCGCTGGTCAGCGATCAACTGTTCAATTTCATGTTGGCGGATCTCGTCTTCAGCGGATTGCCTCACGAGGTCGCCACGTGTTTGCAGGCTTTTAATATGATGGCCTGCAATACCCACATACACTTCCGTAACCTCAAGGTCCGGATTGGATGCATGCATATTGAGCATGGCTTGTTGCACTGCTACCACCGTAGCATCAATGTTCAGCACTTGTCCGTGCTGTACCCCATTGGAATTGGCTTTGCCAAATCCCAGGATCTCTAATTTCCCGTACTCATTTTTCCGGCCTGCTATGGCAGCAATTTTTGTTGTGCCTATATCAAGCCCAACGATGATCGGGTTTTGATTTGTGTTTGTCATTATGATTGTGTTTTTAGTTTTTTAGTTTTTAGACTCTCGT
>JAZKFT010000022.1:0-277079 GCA_040386335.1 Bacteroidota bacterium | reverse complement strand
TCCTAAGTTTAAAGCCGGTGACAATATCACCGTTAATTATAAAATCATTGAAGGAGCCAAGGAGCGTATCCAGGGTTTTAAAGGTGATGTTATCAAGCGCCAGGGAGAGGGACAAACTGCCACTTTTACGGTTCGTAAAATGAGCGATGGTGTAGGCGTTGAGAGAATTTTTCCAGCCTTTTCTCCCAATATCGAATCTATCATCCTGCATAAAGTAGGTAAAGTACGCCGGGCTAAATTGTACTACCTGCGCGACAGGAGTGGCAAAAGTGCCAGGATCCAGGAAAAACGCATCAGCCGTTAATTTCAATTACAATATATTTTTATGGAGGCTTTCGAAGTCTCCATTTTTTTTGCCCGGGTTTGTATTTATGAGGTTTTACGCTGGATGAACTGTCGGCGAATGACCAAAATAAATCGGTAAATAGAATTTATCTGCCAATAACCTGTCGTAACTTTGTTTTTCATTTCTAAAATAGATGGCCATGTTAACTTCATTATTATTTCTTTCCATGCCAGGCGGCACTGAGTGGATAATTATTGTTATTGCTGTACTTATCCTGTTCGGTGGCAGAAAAATACCTGAGTTTATGAGGGGTTTGGGAAAAGGCATGAGAGAATTTAAAGATGCCAAAGACAATGTGAAGAAGGAAATAGAGGATGGTATGAACGAAAAAGACACGAAGCAAACATCTGCTCAATAATCTCCCTCTTTTAATCTTATTCTAAACGATTTTTGAATTTCCCAGAAACCGGGCATCATTTGTTGGGCTACACTTCCATTAGTAATTATCACCAGCAACTGGCTGAAGGTGCCGTTACCTGCGTGCAGGCGGTTAGCCATTATTTAGAACAGATACGGTCGCAAAAATACCTCAACGCATTTACAGTCATTTTTGAAACAGAAGCCCTGGAAAGGGCCGCTGCTTTGGATGCTACACGCTCCAATGGCGAAGCTATACTGCCCTTACATGGTGTAGTAACCGCTATTAAAGACGTGCTTTGTTATACCGGCCATCCCGTTACTGCAGCGTCCAACATTCTAAAAAATTTCCAAAGCATCTACAATGCCACTGCTGTTCAGCGCTTGCTGGACGCCGGTGCAATTATTGTTGGGATGTGTAACTGCGATGAGTTTGCAATGGGGAGCACCAATGAGAATTCAGCCTACGGCCCTGTGCTAAATGCACTGGATAACCAACGTGTACCCGGAGGGTCGTCAGGAGGCAGTGCAGTTGCGGTTCAGGCGGGCATGTGTATGGTAAGCCTGGGCAGTGATACCGGTGGGTCTGTAAGGCAACCAGCCGACTTTTGTGGCATCGTTGGCCTGAAACCTACTTATGGCCGCATCAGCAGGTATGGATTGATAGCTTATGCTTCTTCCTTTGACCAGGTAGGTATTTTTGGAAACAATGTTCCCGATGTTGCTAAAGTGTTGGAAACCATCGCTGGCCCCGACGAGATGGATGGCACTTGCTCCAGGCTACCGGTGACTCAGTATACGACCGGAACAGATCTGGATACTGATACAAAATACAAATTTGCATACCTGGCACCCACGCTTGAATTGCCGGGCCTGGATAGCGAAATCAAAGAAAAGATAGAAACGCTGTTTGAAAAACTGCGCTCAGAAGGCCATACGGTTGAGGCTGTTCCTTTTTCTTTATTAGATCATATTGTTCCGACTTATTACGTACTAACGACAGCAGAGGCCAGTAGTAACCTGGGCCGGTTCGATGGTGTACGGTTTGGTCACCAGGCAGAAAGTGTTAAAATTACGTTAACAGATTTTTACAAAACTAACCGAAACCAGGGTTTTGGGAAGGAGGTAAAAAGAAGAATCATGTTGGGGACTTTCGTCCTCAGCGCCGGTTATTACGATGCCTACTTTACAAAGGCACAACAGCTAAGAAGGCTGATTTTTGATCAAACAGCAGCAATTTTTTCCAATTTTGATGCCATTTTAATGCCGGTTTCCCCAACTACAGCTTTCCCGCTAGGGGAGAAAATGACCGACCCGGTTGCCATGTACCTGGCAGATATTTACACCGTTTTTGCCAATCTTGCCGGCATTCCGGCAATGGCCCTTCCAATGTTCAAACACTCTAATGGCATGCCTTTTGGTATTCAGGTGCTCACAAACCAGTTCGATGAGGTATCTTTGCACCGAATTTCAGAAAAACTGAGCACTACGATTTAGTTGATTTTACGAGGTTTTATCAGGCGAAACAGTAAAAATTAATTAACGAATAAAGCATAAAACTAAACGCGCTTTATTGAGAAAAAAGAGAGAAGCCCTCTGCTGGCTACTTTCAATTAGATGAATCACTCTCATCTTTCTATCGTCACACTAATGATCCATGGACTTCGTTCAATATGAAGGAATTCCCATTTTTTTAATCTTGTAAACTACTTTCAATGACCTTGATGAAGAGAACTAGCGTAACCAGGCCGTTGGAAAGCAAGCTGCAAAGGCCTTTTGGATTTAAAGGACACGTTTTATTTGTATTTGCTTTTTTTATCGCATTAACCAGTTTTGCACGTAGCGGCGAAACAGACACCAAACCAACCAAAAAAGATTCCACAGCTGAAGCAGCCCCGGATTACGGGTTTAAGAATCTTTTTAACAACAACCAGTTTAACCCCGCAGAACCTTATGTAACCCAACTCAATCCCCAGGCCATCCCTTTTGTTGAAGATTATATTCAACGCCAGGGCAAAGAACTGGAAGCCATGAAAAGCTGGGCACAGCCCTATTTCAGGATGATGGATGGAATATTGATGAGCTATGGCATACCAAAAGAGATGAAATATCTGGCGGTAATAGAAAGCCATCTGAAGCCAGCCCTTGTTAGCTGGGCAGGCGCGGTAGGTCCCTGGCAGTTTATGCCGGAAACAGGCCGCCGCATGGGACTATCAGTAAATGGCTACCGCGATGAGCGTACCAATTACTACAAAAGCACCCATGCAGCAGCTAAATACATGAAAGAGTTGTACAGCCAGCTCGGTGACTGGATGTTGGTAGTAGCTGCTTATAATTGTGGACCGGGCCGGGTTTTCAGTGCTATCAGGAGAACAGGCACCCGCAACTTTTGGGAATTGCAATACAGCCTCCCTCTTGAAAGCCGTAACCATGTTAAGAAGTTTATTGGCACCCATTATATTATGGAAGGCGGTGGGGGATTAACTACTTCTACTACAGAAGAGTGGAATACCATCCAGGCGAACAGGATGAGCCTTGCTACCCAATTACAAGGTAATCTTACTAAAGAGGAAGTAGCCGGAACCAAAGAACTGAATATCGTAGGTAAATACAATTCGCTGATCATGGCCAAAAACCTGGGCATGGACATCGCCGAATTTAATAAACTCAATCCTGGTTTTGATGCCCTGGCAGACAGTAAGGATGGATACAACCTGCGTTTACCTGATATGAAAATGCAGTTGTTCAGCGCCAATCGTTACATCATTTTACACGAATGTGTTTTGACTGCATTGCAGAGCAGTTCGGTTAGTGTGGCAAGTTTTCCCAGCGAAAACCGGTTGAAGAGTCCCGTTGCCAAGAAAAGAAGATAATTAATGCTCCCTTAATAGAAAATCCGGCTTCAACAGCCGGATTTTTTTGTGCCTGTCTTCTTCAATTCCACCGGTCCGCATGGGCCTTTTTTACATCATCCATATACCTCGCCGGCATATCTCCATTTAGCAGGCAGCCATGCTCAAGAGTCGGGAAAATATCTTCAAATGTTCTTACCTCATTCATAAATACTCGGCGGTAAATATGGCTGCGTGTCAGCTGTCCGGGCTGGCTGATGCCTGCTGCGCCCAGCAACTCCACAAAGGCTTTTACAGTTTCCTGGTGATAGTTAGCCACCCGGTGCTTTTTGTGCTCCACTACCAGGCCAGCTACCAACTGTGGATCTTGGGTGGCCACGCCCGTAGGGCATTTATTGGTATTGCAAACCAGGGCCTGTATACAACCGATGGCCATCATCATAGCCCTGGCACTGTTACAGGCATCGGCTCCAAGCGCCATCGCACGTATGATGTGGAAGCCACTGAGTATTTTTCCGGAAGCCACGATCTTAATATGCTGCCTGATCCCGAAACCTGTCAGCATGTTTTGTACAAACGCCAACCCATCCAGCAATGGTGCACCTACATAATTGCTAAACTCTTGTGGAGCAGCGCCTGTGCCACCTTCGCCGCCATCAACAGTTATAAAATCGGGATAAGTATCCAGCTCTACCATGGCTTTGCAAATAGCAATAAACTCCGATTTGTGGCCAATGCATAATTTAAAACCTACAGGCTTTCCCCCACTCAGTTGTCTTAATGTAGCAATAAACTGTATTAGCCCTTTGGGTGAATTGAATGCGGAGTGATAGGGCGGGGAAGCCACTGTAGTATGCGGTGTCACTCCCCTGATGGCAGCGACTTCTTCATTATTTTTTGCCGCAGGCAAAATACCACCGTGGCCGGGTTTGGCTCCCTGGCTCAGTTTCAATTCTATCATCTTTACATTAGGCAACGCAGCTTTTTTGGCAAAAGCTTCTTCGCTAAAACTTCCATCAATATTCCGGGCCGAAAAGTAACCGGTACCAATTTGCCAGATCAGGTCACCACCCTGGCTAAGGTGATGAGGGCTTAATCCTCCTTCGCCTGTATTATGAGCAAATCCGCCGATTTTGGCACCGGCATTTAAAGCCTCAACAGCGTTTTTACTAAGACTCCCGTAGCTCATGGCGCTCACATTAAAAACACTGGCGCTATACGGTTGCTTACAGTCCTTATTGCCGAATACCACCCTTGGGTTGTGATCTATATTGTGAAAATCAAGAGGCGCTATGCTATGGGTCATCCATTCGTAGCCTTCAGCATACACATCCATCTGGGTACCAAATGGCATGGTATCCGTTTGCTTTTTTGCCCGCTGGTAAATCGTATTGCGGTCCAGGCGGTTAATGGGCCTTCCGTCGGTATCGCTTTCTACAAAATACTGGTAGATCTTGGGGCGCAGCGCTTCCATAAACCACCGCAAACGGCCAAATAATGGAAAGTTCCGCATCAGGCTGTGCTTTGTTTGAAACATGTCATAGAAGCCGACTACAGCCAATAACAGGAAAGCTGCCGCAAACCACCAAAACCCATACCATACAAACCAGGCCAGCGCGGCAAATACAATTGGAATCAAAACAGCCAGGATAGCGAATAATGTTCTCATGTCTTAAAAATAAGCTTCGGCGGGTATTTTACGATGCTTTTTCGCCATTTATCGGGTAAATCCTATCGCTGGTAAAAGCAACAATGCCAGATTTCAAATCCGCCAGTAAAACACGGATGCTGTTGCGAACTTTATCTCCTTAAAAAACAGCAATATGAATAGCTCATCAACCTCCACCCCAACTCTCTCTACGCAAAGTGGCTTTACAGAAACCCAGGCTTTTGGTGGCCATAAAATTTTTAAGATCCTGCTGGGTATCGCAGTGGGAATCATAGCTATTGGAGCCGTTTTTTGGTTGCTTACATTCTGGTTCTTTTGGATTATTGCTATGGTGGGTACCATTCTTGCGCTGACGTTTGGTATTCTTTACCTCGTATTCAGAAAGTTGTCTATGACCACGGTGGTGTCCAAAAATGGTATCGAAGTGCTTTGGAAACCTTTTCATAAAACCCCGGAGCTTTTTGCCTGGAATGACATCGATAATCTAAACCTGGCCCTTAACCCAAGACCGGGTGTGTACGGTAATAAATGGACGCCAAACACCGGGCAACTATATGTAATGGGCAACAAAGAAGGAATTCAGCTGGTAATGAAAACTGGTAAAAGAATATTTATCGGCAGCGGCAAGGCGGGTGAATTTTTTAGTTATTGTAAAAAATATGTTGCGCAGGTGATGATAGCATGATACAAAAAAAAAGCCGGCCGCATAGAAATGCAGCCGGGAACCTAACGTGAGAAAACTTGCTATCTCTAGCTATTTTAAACCCTTACAGATTTTGATCTGCAGGAGTAAGTGCCGTATTGGTATCAAATTCTTTTTGCGGTATTTTAAGCAATAGCCTGGCATCATTTGGCAGCCAGTTGAACTTGTAAGCCGCAGCATGGTTGCCTGCCCTTACAAATGCGAGTTGGCGACGTTTAATATCCAGGAAATCCAGGCCGAGTTCGCCGTAGAGTTCTTTGCGGCGCTCCAGCAATATTTCTGCAATGAGTGCGGCTCCTGTGTTAGGACTTTCAGTTTTAGCCGGGTCACGGTTTTTCTGAAGGCTCAGCAGCAGGGCTTTTGCCTGTGTAGTTTGCGCCAGTTCTGCACGGGCTTCGGCTTCTATTAAAATCATTTCGGCCACCCGCATCATCGGTAAATCTTCGTCGAAATCGGTCTCATTCAGTTTCACGGTTACGCCGCTGATAAGTGTGATATTACTGGCTGAAGCCGATCCGAACTTATTGGTGCTGTAGCGCTGTTGCGAAGTAGGAGTGGCGCTTGTTAGATAGAAGGTATTCCGTATGTCTGTGTTGGAGAATGTAGTCACCAGGTCGGCATTGATAAACAGGTTATCGTAGCCATTACCGGTTTTTTCAAAAAATGAAGAAGGTGTTCCGTAGTATAAACTCTGGCCACCGTTTTCCTGAGTTTGCGGGAAGCCCCAAATGACTTCATTGCTTTCGAGGTTACTGTATCCATTTGCATAGTCGGCAGGAACCAGGTTGAACCCGGTGCGGGCTGCCAGCGCAGCAGCAGCGGCTTCCGTCCATTTGCCCTGCTCCAGCATGATACGGGCCTGCATACCCTGCGCCACATTCAATGTAATCTGGCTTTTAATTTCACGATCAGTACCCAGGTTAGCTACGGCGTACGCGATATCATCATTTATCTGATCGTACACCTGTTTTACCGTGCCGCGACCTTTGCCTTTATTATCGATGGAAGTGGGGGATGTGTAAAGCGGAATGCCAGGTGCATTTGCATCTTTAAGAATGGGCTGGGAAAATTCACGTACAGCTTCAAAATACATCCATCCCCTTAATGCTCTTGCTTCGGCAATTAATTTCTTCTTGGTTGCATCGGCTAGTGAACTGCTGGTTACTCCATCGATAATTACGTTTGCCTGGTTAATGCCCTCGTAAAAGAAACCCCAGGTAAAAAGTACCCGGCGGAAATTGGGCTCCCGGTTTCCGTGGCGATAATCATTAACATACCAATTGCTGGGGTTAATGATGTCGATGCCTTTGTTTACCCGGGCTATGTTGATGGAATTATAACCCCAGGTGTCGGTGGCACCACCTGCCGTAGCATCTATATTAGCCCATTGCCTGCGAAGGTTGCGGTAGATACCATAGAAGTAGGCCCTTACGCCGCCTTCGCTGGCAAACACGGCTTTGTCGCTTACAAACTGATTGGGTTGTGGTTTATCTAAGAAATCTTTTTTGCAACTGCCCAACAACAACACAGCAGCCATAGCCATGCCGGTGAGTAGTTTGTTATGATAGTATTTCATTTTAGTATTTTTTTTCTTTGTGATTAAGTCGGTCAGTCCGATAGATGTATTCATTGCGATTAAAAAAAATCCGCGTCATTGCGAGGGTTCTTGCCCGAAGCAAGCCCCAACTATTAATGATGCTGGGTTTTATCTAATGCGGCCCACACCACAATTTCCCAGGGATTGCCCCATCGGGCAGGCATCCTACTCGAAATGACAGTGAAAGAACTTTTACAGCCCGATCTCAATACCAACACTTACAGTTTTGAACACGCTTGTGGTAAGCGCACTCTGCCCATTAATATTCGCTTCAGGATCAGCACCGGTTTTTAACTTGCTCCAGGTACCGAGATTGTCAGCCTGTACAAAAAACCTTGCGCTGCGTAAGAATTCCTTTTTGGTTCTTGGGTTGAATGTATACCCCAGCGTTATGTTACGCAGGCGCAGGTAGTCGCCATCAAAAAGGTAGCGGGTACTGCGTTGAGCATAATCGGTATTGTTCAGGTCCAAAGCAGGGATATCTGTGATATCGCCAGGCTTTTGCCAACGGCCCAATATGTCGCTGCTAAGCTGGTCGCCAAGGCTTGCGCTGATACCATTAAGTAATCCGTTGTAACTAACATCATAGTATTTGCCGCCGAGTGCATAGTTGAGCAGCACACTTGCATCAAAACCTTTATAGTTAAAGCGGGTGTTGAAGCCCCCTGTAACCGTTGGCAAGGCTGTACCCTGGTAGTAGCGTGTGGCCTGTGCGTAGGTCTTAACTGTAACCTGTTTACCTGTAGGCTGACCGGCTACCACTTCGTCCTGGTACCACATTCCTTTACCGTCAGCAGGATCTACACCGGCCCATGTAGGTATGTAGAAATCAAACAGTGAATGCCCCACTTCCAGTTGATAGGCACCGTTCAAAAGTTTTGCCTGCGGCAATTTGTTGAGGCGGTTTTTTACCCATGTGGCATTTACACCTGCTTCCCAGGTAATGTCTTTTGTTTTTACAATGGTTCCATTTAGCTGTACTTCTACGCCGCTATTGGTCATGTCGCCAATATTGAAATCCACGCTTGGTATGCCGCCTGAATACACCAGTGGAAGTTTGAACAACAGGTCAAGCGAACTCTTTTTAAAATATTCAACGGTTCCGGTGATGCGGTTTTTAAGAACCGCAAAATCGACGCCCACATTGAAGTTTCCTTGCTTTTCCCATTTAATATTCGGGTTACCCAACTGGTCAAGGAATATACCGGGTTTGGTCAATTCATCATATCCTGTGCTATAGGCACTCAGGTAAGGGAAATAGGAAACAAGTGCTTCATTGCCAATTTCACCATAAGAAGCACGTATTTTAAAGAGGTTAAGCCAATCCAGTTTCTGAACAAAATTTTCTTCTGTAACCACCCAGGAGGCACCTACGGACGGGAATGTACCCCAGCGGTTTTCTGTATTGAACCTGGAAGAGCCATCGCGGCGAATCGTAGCTTCTACGAAGTATTTACCCCGGAAATCGTACTTCACACGGCCGAGGTAACTCTGTATCGCCAGGTTGTCACTGTACCCGTTGAGTGCTTCATTGATAGCGGCGTTATTAAAATTGGTGAGTCCGCCGAAGGGGAAACCTGTCTTGGAACCGGAGATCACCTGGAACTGGTACTTGTATGCTTCATGGCTGGCCATCAATTCTATATTATGACTGCCAAAACGCTTTTTATAGTTAAGCATATTGTTCCAGGTATAGCTGGTGGTGGCGTCCATCTGGCGTGCTATGCGTCCGCCCACATTTACCCCGTTTCCAAAATCGGGATTTTCATAGGCAAGGCTTTCAAAAGCATAACGATCCAGGCCAAATTGTGTTCTGAAAGTGAGGCCGTCCAGGATTTTGGCTACCGCAAAACCGTTGACACTGGTAAGGTTACGTTGGTTGCGGTTGGTATTTGCATGCGTCGTAGCTATAAGGTTAGAAGGCTGCAAGGTGTTCCTGTTGGCATTCACCGTACGACCGGGTATGGGCGTGCCAAAATCCCATTGTTTATTGCCGTTGGCATCAAAAATCAGCTGGCCCTGGTCGTCAAACTGGTACACCGGGTAGATGCTGCTCATCTGCCTGTAGTATTGAACTACGTTGTCGAAGCTGTTTCCATTCTGATTGGGATAGTTTTGATCGCTGTATACATATTGGCTGCGCAGACCTAGTTGCAACCAGTTGTTGACATCAGTAGTAAAGTTGAATCTTGAGTTGACACGTTTATATTGTGAAGTAATAAGATAGCCCTGCTGATCAATATAGCCAGTGCTGAAAAAGTAAGTGCTTTTGTCACTACCGCCGCTAATATTAATATTATGATCCTGCCTGGCGGCGGTTTCACGGGTCAGTTCGTCTACCCAATTGGTGTTCCAGACCGGCGACAGCCCAGCTTTTAATTTACCATCAGTACCTACAGGCTCGGCCACCTTGTAGGGATTGTATTTTAGTTCGCTTACCAGGTCGGCACTGGCCTGCTGAGCAGCATTCGGAATGGTGGGGACAGTAGCATACAAGTTCTTTAAGGCCTCCCAACTCAATTCAAAAATCTGCTGCGAATTGGTAAATGAATATTCAGGAAGCGCCCTGCTGCTCCAGCCGTAAGTACTTGAGACATTGATCTGTGCTTTCCCACCTTTTTTGCCATTTTTTGTGTTGATCATCACCACGCCGTTAGCAGCCCTGCTGCCATACAATGCAGTAGCCGTGGCGTCTTTGAGGATACTAAAATTGTCGATATCGTTGGGATTGATCATATTCAGATTACCGTCGAACGGCACACCGTCTACCACGATCAGCGGGTTTGCCGAAGCATTGATGGATGCAATACCGCGGATCCGAAGTGTAGGGTTATCACCCGGCTGACCGCTTGTGTTTACTACCATCACACCGGCTGCTGTACCTTGCAGGGCCTGGCCAACTGAAACCACCTGTTGGCGCTTGATGGCTTCGCTGTTTACCACCGAAACAGAACTGGTAATATCTTTTTTCTTTTGGGTACCATAGGCTACCACTGTAACTTCTCTTAATGCCTTTTCTTCGGTGTTCAGCGCCAGGTTCAGGCTTGTTTTGCCTGCAGCTGAAACTTCCTCAGTGGCAAAACCTACATAGGAAAATAACAATACCGGGTCTTTGGCCGATATCCGGAGCTGGTAAGTTCCATCTGAATTGGTGGTAGTGGTAACGTTCGTTCCCTTTACTGTTACGGTAACGCCGGCCATGGGTTTACCGTCCCTGCTGTCAGTGATTTTCCCCGACAATAATTTTTCCTGTGCCGCAGCAAAGAATACTGCTGCAAGCAAAGCCAGGCATAGCATAGTCTTTCTCATACGTTTAGCTTTTTTAGTGAGTGAATGAATTTTTTCTGTGAATGAATTTTCCAGTCATGCTGAGAAATGACACCAAAGCAATGGAGATAGCTGGGATGAAATATGCTAATTGTTACCCAAGTAAAAGATAGGTGGAGTGAAATTGCAGATACGATAACTGAAGTTGTAAATACCGCTTTTTTCGTTTTGTCAAGGAAACAATTTCTTTTTTCGAAAAGCATATGTAATCAGGTAGCAGCCTTCATCATCTGTTAACAAAACTGCCCGAATTGTTAAAGTATATCAACGGCTGAATAAATGTACGAGGCGATTCGTATTAGCGCGGATTGATGTTACTTTCATTTATCAATTCTTAAACCAACGACTGATGCTTACTCTCAGACAGGCACTACGATTTAACGACTCTTCACCCCTGGTCATACGTCACCCGGCGTCCATCAAACCGGCCGCAAAGCCAACAGGGCTGCGGCATTTAGACCAATTTCTCCTTTACATTGTTGTACCAGCATTAGGCATCGGCATCCCTAATGTCATGCAGCTTATTACGAACAATTTATACCGGCCAACAGCATTGGCCGGACACTATGTATTTTTTATTTTTGTTTCCTTTTTAGTATGGAAGGGTAATGTTTTCTGGCTGAGAAATATTCGCAGCAAATTCATCGACAAACGGTGGAATTACCGGGACACAGTAGTCTCTTATTTCCTGGTAAATGTGGTTTATAGCGGGCTTGTAAGTTTTAGTTTTCTGTACGGTTGGGTATTGCTGTCAGCCGAGCCGGCAGTTCCGTTACGCTCTATTTTAACCAGTTCACTTATAGTGATTATTTGCGTAGTGTTTATTAATAATGTGTATGAACTTTTTTACTTACATGCTGAAAGAACCGTATCGGAAAATAGAGCAACCGCATCGGACCAGGCGAGAATACGTGCAGAACTACAGGTGCTGAAAGGCCAGTTCGATCCACACTTTTTATACAATTCGCTCAACGTACTTAGCTACCTTATTACGCATGATCAGCAGGAAGCAGAGGCCTATAATTCAAAGCTCGGAATGCTGATGCAGTATCCGCTAAAACAAAAAAGAAACGATTGGGTGTTGTTAAGTGATGAATTGGAATTCGCCCAACGTTTTTTTGAATTGCAACAAATACGGTATGGCACCTGTATGAACCTGCATGTGCGTTTTTCGGAACCAGAGTTGGAGCATACCCGCATGGTGCCTCCGATGGCGCTGCAGCTATTGGTGGAGAATGCCATGAAGCATAATAATTTTTCAACATCGGATCCCCTGCATATCTATGTAGTAGCAGATAAAAAACAAGTGAAAGTCTGGAATAACAAACAACCAAAACCACATGGCAGTGTGCTTTGCAGTGGTACAGGCCTGATAGGCCTGCAGCGACGTATACGATTATTGTGCAATAAAACTGTTGAGATTAAAAACAGTGAGAAACAATTTTCCGTAACCCTGCCATTGCAACCTGCTACATGAGAATAATTTTAATAGAAGATGAACCCATTGCCATGAGGAACCTGGTAATGCGTTTATCACAAATAGCACCGGCCGACACCATAACTGCACAATTAAGATCGGTGCAGGAAGCCATACAATTCCTGTCACAGCCATCTGTTTTTGTTGACCTTATTTTTTCCGATATACAACTACCGGATGGCCTTAGCTTCGAAATTTTCAAAGCCTGCCCGGTGAACGTACCAGTAATTTTTACGACGGCACACGACGAGTATATGATGCAGGCCATGGAACATAATGGCATTGATTATTTGCTGAAGCCTTTCGAAAATATTTCGCTGCAAAAGGCCCTTAATAAATACAGGCAACTGGAAACGCACTTCGCCATGCCGGTGCAGTTGCTGCAAAAACTCAGCAGTATTCATACCGGAGCCAGGAGAGTACTGGTAAAACGTGGTAATGAATTTACCGCCATACCCGTGGAAACAATCCCTTACTGTTTTACTGCCAATAAAGTAGTATACGTGGTGGATGCCCAACAGAGAAAATTTATGGCTGAGGAAAGTAATCTCGCCAACCTGTTGGAGCAGCTGGATGAAGAACAGTTTTTCCGCGCCAATCGCAAATACATCATTAATATCCGTTTTGTAAAAAAATTCAGACCAGCGGAACGGGGTCGGATAGAAGTGGACCTGGAAGCTGAAACATCAGAATCCATTATCATCAGCCAGGAAAACGCGGATGCCTTCAGAAGGTGGGTGGTGGAAGCTAAGGGATAGAGATTGTTGAAATTTTATCGGGGGCGGAATTTTAATGATCAATATTCAACGCTCAACGAACAATGTTCAAATTTGAGCGCCGAATAAAAAAATAGTAGGTACTTTTCTTTTACACCATATGATGAACCCTTAAATTTTAGGGTAATCAAAGAGCAAAAAATGCTTTTCTGCTGTTTCGAAATCCTTCCAGTGTTTTATATCCGCAGTCACACCAAACACAGCACAAGTGGGCATATCGATCACTTTGGCCACTTGCATACTGTTTACCATTTCAGTAATACCGGGGTTGTGCGAAAAGATGGCAACCGACTTCCATTCGTCGGATAATAATCCGATCACATCATAAAAAACCCGTGGGCCGGCTTGATAAAGTTCGGGTTTGGGAACCAGGTGCGATGGAGGCGCCTTGTATGCTTTATGAAAATACTCTGCAGTAGAGATAGCCCGGCGGGCGGTACTGGTGACAAAGGCGTCAATATGTGTTTTATTTTGCAATAACCGCTCGGCCATCATGGGTGCATCCTTAAGCCCACGATCGTTAAGCGGCCTGTCAAAATCCTTTGAGGTAGGACTGTCCCAACTGCTTTTGGCATGACGTATTAGCAGCAACGATTTCATGGACAAACGGTTTTTTGTTTAAACAATATTGTGCCGAAAAGATACTATTCAAATTTGAAACCGTAATTCAAAAATCTTGCAACTGTGGTCGGCTATACGAGTCCATTGATGGTACTATTGCATAGGACCAAATGTGCTTTTGCAAAACTAAACATTCATAAGCGGGGTGTCTATATAACAGGTAACTGGCGCAATTTCTTTATGGCCAATCAGATCAAAAAGAATTTGTGTGGCAAATTTTCCCATATTGTAGCCGGATGTAAGAACATACGGGATGTCAAAGGGTAGCGTAGTAGGAATAAAACCATCGCTCAGCGCTATGAGCGCCAGGTCGTCCGGCACGCTCAGCCCCAATTGCTGTATCGACTTCGAAATGCCTATTAGACGGTCATCGCCCATCGCGATGCAGGCATCGGGCCGGTCAGGACCTGAAAATATTTGCTTAGACTTAATGGCTGCCTCTTCTACACTGTCAGCAAAAACAAGATCGTAATCGGCTTCTGCATATCCATTCCTTCTCATGCTGTTTTTAAACGAGAGGAGCCTTTCGCCGGAGTAAGAAATAGATAATTTTTCATCCCCAAAAAAACCAACAAATCTTTTTGGCCGTTTTCCGGTAGAAACGAGGTGCTGCACCGCAGATTGCACCGCTGTTTCATTTTGAAAACTCACATTGAAAGTGCCGGGCCGGTTTGATATTTTATCATAAAAAACAACAGGCACTTCATTATCGGTAAGACATTTAAAATGGTTAAGGTCGGTGGTTTCTTTAGACAGGGACACAATAACGCCATCTACGCCATAACGTGCCAATATCCGCGCATTCTCGGCTTCAATCTCCAGGCGGTCGTTCGAGTGCAGCGTTAACAGGCGGTATCCGTTATGATGGGTCACTTCTTCTGCCGCTTTTATCACCGATGGAAAAAAGAAAATGCACATTTCAGGAACAATAAGGCCAATGGTAAATGTTTTACCGCTGCGTAGATTGGACGCATATTGATTGGGCATATAACCCAGGTCTGAAGCTACAGCCTGAATTTTTTCTTTCAGTGCCTTTCCAATATCCTGGTGGTCTTTAAGGGCCCTGGAAACTGTAGATGGATTAATGCCAAGCGCACTGGCAATATCCCGGATGGTTGTTCTGGACAAGGCTTGATCGTTTTATGGTTAAAAATACCGTTACCAGGTATTTAAAATTCCAGTTCAGCAGTTGACTGATTAAAACAGTACAACTGGCAATCGTGTTTACTTCTTCTTCATTTTTAATTTCTCAATAATAAAACTACCTACTTTTTTACCATACTCCGTACTTACTATACAGCTGGGATGAAAATGGATGCCGCCATAAAAGCGGGCCCAGTTATTTTCGTCTGCTGCCTGGCGGAAAGAAGTGAAGGAGCGGCTCTTAATACCAAATTCCAGTTCGCTGGTATCTGTGTACGCAAAATTGTCGCCGTAGACCTCGGTCAGTGCTTCTGCGGCACAACTGCTGATGGTACTGTGCCCGCAGGTATATTCGGGAAAGGGTGGGGTTTGTAAATAAGGCCTCCAGTTGGGATCCAGGTATTTATTGACCACCGTCTCGGGCCTTACCATATTACTCCTGAATTTTTCATCCCAGCATTGGATAAAGGAATCGTACACACAAATGGCCGTAAGCGTATATGCATACACGGTTTTAGCAAAATCAGCTTTATCTTTTTGCGAAGCAATGCCCACGATATTCATCCAATGACCAACGGGTGAGAATTTTTTGGTAATGAACTGCACATGGCCGCTTACATTCAGGCGATTTCCCAGGTCGTCCCAAAATTCGGCAATATGCTGCTGTTCCGGGGTGAGGCTGTCTGTAGCATTTTTTATAGCCAACACCTGTTTGTAATATGCCCCATTTTTATCATCCATATTAAAGGGAATGGGTGGCGGCGGTATAAACTGGGTGGCGCTATCTATACCAATCGTCCGCATTTCAGCCCAATGTGGTTCTATGGCTTGTGCATACATGGGTGGCGTGGGAATCCAGCGCCCGGGGATGTCCTGTACGGTATATTTGGTAGCACTTCTTAATTGAGCATAGTTGTCCTTTTTGCTCCATCCCAAAACGGTTTTGGCAACAGAGTCTGCAAAAGCCAGCGTATTGTTGAACATCTCTTCAGGCATTCCACTTCTTTTTGCGTTGTTCTTTAAACTATCTACAAATTCTTTCATGCTCCCTTCGGGAAAAGTGACCGCCTCACCAGCCTTACAAAAAGCCAGCAGCGAAGCAAACTCAAAGTCAACGGGTGTTGCGGCCGGTTTTACCTTGTTGGTAAATCCCTTTACCTGGCCACTTAAAGACTGGTATTGACCCGGATATCCTGCTGCTATACATTCATAGGCGGCGATATTCGCATACACATAATTCCGGCTCGCAATCATAGGAGGAAAGTTGTTATCCATCACTACATTATTGAGCTCTTTTACCGTTTTACTATAGCTGAAGGCATCGGGAAAATAGGTTTGTTTTGGAGGCTCGTTTTTGCAGGAAAACAACAGGATAGTGCATAAAATACCAATAATCATATTTTTCATAGTAGCACAGCAATTTCAGTAAGCAATAGGCAATAATAGAACAATTTGTGTGAATGAAAAATGATGCATGGCAGGTGAATGCATTACAAATTTGTTGGCCGCCAGAAAGCACCAGCCAGGTAACAATCGCGACCATCGCCTTTAAGCCCTACGATGCTCTATGGTATGCGACCAATTGAAAAGCACCCAAACATGATTATGCCAGTCGCTAATTACTTGTTGTTTCGTTTATATCGTAACACATCTTTCATCAACGCCTGATCATTGTTAAAAGACTTGAGTTCACTTACAATTGCCGGATTTTCGGGTGCCAGTTCCGAAACGATTTCATATGCAATCTCTTTTGTCCTGGGTGCCAGCGTTTCGTGTTTTGCATGCTCATGCTTAATAGCCGTTAAGAAAACCGGCTTGTTACTTTTACAGGTTTCATTGGCGTATACATCATCAATGGCATGGGCCAGTTGTTTCTCGTCCTGTATATTCTCAAAATAATTGTTAAGGCAGTTAAATGCATCTTTTTCCTGGCGCCACCCTTCCAGTAGCAGGTGCTGGGCCGATGTAGTATCATCCATTTTGTTCCGGTAAAGTAATGATGCTTTCAAATAACGGTCGCTATTCCTGTACTCGTCAATCACAATATTGTAGTGTTTAAAAGCTTCATCCTTTTTCCTGATCGTGAGGTATAGGTCACCTACCTTTTCATGATGGTTCAGTTCTTTATAAAGGCCAATTGCTTCGGTGGTCATGACGCCTTTTTCATAACATTCTGCTGCTCTTTTTTTGTTTTGGGCATATTTCAGAAAGATAGCCGCGGCTTCCGGATACATTTTACCGTCTTCCAGGGTTTGGGCAGCCATGTGGTGGTTCTTCAACAATTTCATATACACGAAGGCTGCTTTTTCGTACTCCTGTTGCCTGATAAGCTCCAGCACCGTTTTGGTGTACTGGTCGTGGAGGCGCTGGTAGGTATCATCACTGAAAGGTGCTGTGCCACCGCCACCGCGATTTCCGCCACCACCCAGCCACGAAAAATTATTCCACCTCTTGCCTAACTTAAAAGCCTCCATGTTCCCACCTCTTGTTATTCCGTCACCATCCAGCGGTATGGCGTACTTCAACGCTTCTGCCGGATTGTCTTTAAACATATTCATCAGCTTCTCTACCTCAGTTTGGTTGCGCCTTTCCAGGTCTTCCAGGTTCTTCTGTAATTTGTTGATCCATTTATTTTCTTTTGGAGCAATTTTGTCCATCCATTTGCCCACCGTTTCCATCCATTTGGGCAAAGCTTTTCCTGTTCCTGAGGTGGCACTGCCGCCCGTGCCGGCTCCTGGGCCTCCCAACAACAATTTTAAAATGCTGAATTTTAGTTTTTCAAACATTGACAAAGGCTTGTCGTCCATTTTTTCCTGTTGAGGGAAAATGTTGTCTTCCATATGCTGAAGCACATCTTCCGGCGGCAGGGTTTTTATTTCCACCTTTTGCAAAGTGGAGGGAATGAATGGTGTTTCCGCCGGTTTGGTAATGGCTATACTGCCTGGTTTTGACCTTTCGAAAATGTCGGTCCAGGTTATCGGCGCATCCAATGCAACCAAACCAAATTCAGGATGCAGGATGTATTTACAGGAGGGCAGCAATTTGTCCATTTCTACAGCACTCAACTGCGGGTGAAGGCTGGCGTACTGAGGTATGTATAAGCGGCTGTTTACGAGTTGGCATCTTACACCCTTGCCCAGGTCCCTGTTTTTCACATCGTCACTGGTGGCAATAAAACAACCCCAAACGCTATTGGCCGTGATACCAGGTATGGGGTATACATCCATGCTATGTATGGGAATCTGTAACAGCTGTATTTGCTTCAACCAGTGATGCAGGTAGGATCCCTGCAACAATACACCAGCGGTTGGGTAACTATTAAAATGTGCCGGTTTAATTTGTAGCAGCATGGTTGATAATATGGTCTATAAAAGGTTGGAGGTATTTTTTTTGAAATTGTGGAACAGATATTATTTTCTGTAACTGAAAGCCTTCCGGTTTCTGAATGGTCACGACTGCACCAGTTGCTTCCAGGGCTGTTTTCATTTTTTCCGCCTGGTCAAAATTCATTCCCTCTGAAATGATGGTGGGAGCCTGAAGAACGATATGCCTGGCGTCGCCCAAACCTATGATCATATTTTCTTTTATTATTTTTGTTGCCATGATTGTTTCACTTCCAGTGGATTCAAGGTACACTTTAACATAAGAAGATTTTTCATTTAAATAATACAAATTGCCTGCAAACGCTTTGCTGGTAGCCATCGCGATAACGGCATTTACCACGGATGGTAAATAGACAACAGGTATTGCGGAGTTGCTGCTCGTTAGTGACAGCATGCCGGTTACATCCATTTTTACTACACTACCATCGTGAAAATGAAACTCATGGTTATTGCCTATCCGTTTCGCACTAACAATGCTTACGTGAGCGCCACGCGATGACATATAAAACTGCTCCTGGTTATTGATGTGTAACTCGTGTGAACTCACTATCAAGTTACCAGTTTTGCCTATGCATACATCTCCAATATTTTTTAACACGGACCTCATTGAAGTGCTCACGGAAGCATTGTTAACCTCCAGTACCCGCTTATTGTAATTCGTGACATTATCCTCCCAATATTGAAATTGTTCCTCCATAATTTTTCCTTCCCTTAATTTCAGGTAGACACCACCAGTCTTACCTTGTAACTGAAGAAATACATCACGTTGAAATAAAAACTCCGGGAAGGGTTTTGAACTCCATTTACGGAAGGTTAGGGTGCCTGTTTCATTCGTATCCAGGCTGGTAATTTTCGCCTCTTTAGATGATGGATTGTAAGCCAATAGCTGGATCGTTCCGTCTTTCATTTTACCGATTTCAAACAGACCATTGGCAGGTAATTCTTTTAGCACCAGTTCCCAGCCTTTGCTACTTTTTTTGTTTTCAATCATGGTCCTTTTGAAAAGACATTTATCTGAAATACAATAGATGTCGTCGTTTAGAGGCATTACCTTTTGGAAATCGCTGGATATGGAAAAAAGCAATGGGTAGCCGAGATTTGTATATTCAGTATAAGGTTCCCGTGCAACAACCTGTCTTTGCTTTATCGGTTTCCTCCAAAGCCTTTCCAGCGGCAGCCGTATTGTTTGCAGCAGCTTACGTGCATTGTTCCTGTTTCGAAAAAAAGAAATTTCGCCATATTGATCTGCGGTAATAATATACTTAAAGGCAGCTGAATGATCTGCCATTTGCTTTTGAATAGCCGGGTATTTTAGTGCTTCTGCCGTAGTAATGTAAAAAACCTCCAGTTGTTTGTTTTTATGATACACTTCAAAAAAACTTTGAAGCCCTTTACCGGCATGGAGCCCCACGTCTACCTTTTGGAGCCCGTCAATAATATGGTCAATATGCGCATATGAAACGGGCTGGTAATCATCTCCCACCACAAACACCTCGGACTGGCCAGACGATTTGGGATGTTTGGCAATAGCCAGGTACACTGCATGTGCAAGTGCCTTAGGAGTGCCCCACATTTTTAAGGATATATCCACCAGCAAAATCCGTTGCAGGTCGTCTGCTACAGGTGGCATTTCGCGGTGCAGGTATAGTGCTTCGTTATTGGCAAGCCTTGACATAAATACCAGGTCGTCGCTGGCAAATTCTGATACCAAGAGCTTATCAAAATCGCCTTTGTTGCTGATATCTGAGAATCCACCCAACGGCTGTTCACTGGATAAGGCATTATATACCGGCACTTTAAAACCGGCCCAGATAGGTTTTATCAACGTGCCCACCTGGAAGGTTTCATCCCGATCTATCAATTCCTCTACAAAGTCCTTGTACGTTTCCTGTGAAGCGGTTTCGGTTATTAATTCAGGGAGATCTTCGTCCGTTAAATCGGGCAGGTCGCCCATGGCGTCGATAATGGACTGAGCGGTAGGAAACTGACGGTCAAGCAGACCTATTACTTTAAACTCTTTGTAAAAAATGCTATATTCAAATGACTTCTGAGGAGGAAGTTTTTTTTTATAAAAGTCCTTATGTGCAAATCGCTCTGCTAATCCTTTTGCCGTTTTTGAATTGATCTTTCGATGACTATTGGCAAAAATGGTTTGGAGCAGAATCATTCTCCGCTTACCGGATTTGTAAGAAACAGGCAACTGATGTAAGCGGCGAAGAAAAGCAAAGCTGTCCCGATACCCTTCTATATCGATATGTGGAACGATGCGATCACTTATCGAAAAATTTGTAAAATGTTTTTCTATCAACCCCACATTGTCATCCAGCGAATTATTGGTGGCGATAAATGCCAGCACCAAAGATCCAAAGGGTGGCAGGCCATTGTCGGCCAGGCCTTGCAGGGTTTGTACCATCTGCTCTCTATAGGCAATAGTACCGCCGTTGGGTATGGAAAGCACCTCCGTATCATCTTCCCACTGCCAGAAATAATTGCTGTATGATTGAAAGTAATCCTGGAAATTCATCGGTTTATTTTTGTGTGGAAGCACGCCAGGAAGAGATGCTCAGTTTTGCGAATTGTGTTTTGGGCAAAGCATAGTAGTGCAGCTCATCCATCCACCATATCATGTTTAAATTGCCGAGGTTTAGCAGCTCCATTATTTCCTGTTCCAGGAAGGAAAACTCCAGCCCCCAACCGACAGGAAAAATAAAGTCATTTTTTGTCCAATAGGATCTGCCGCTTAATGGCAGTAGTGGCTGCCCTTTCATCAAAGCCAGGCTACCGCCGATAATGATCCATTCAATTGGTTGTAGCCTCACAGCCGGCGCCGACTGCATATAAAGATCTGCATCTTTTATTTCCACCAGCATTGCCGAAGCCTCCTGTTCTATTTCAACCTGTTCCAGCCTGATGGGTACTTTCTGCGGCAGTTCAAAAAAATTATGGTTTAAAGGTGGCATGACAACCGGGAGGGCCCTTTCAATGGGTGTCCATAAAAATGGAGGTAGTTTTTTGGAGGGGAGCAAACTGCCTTTTAAAAACAACAGGTTGTCTTTTACCTCAAATAAATGCGTGAAGGGAATCGCCTTAAGTTCTGTGGAGTCCAGCTGTAAGTCTGTAAAATCCTTTACCCAAATACTATCCTCACCAGAGGCAATTTTAAGGTTGCTCCAATGTCTTAACTGGCCCAGTAACTCCTTGTGTTGCAAGGGTATTTCCAGCAGTATTATATGGTTTGGAGCATCTGCTGCCATAGTTTGTCTATCCCGGTTTGAATGTATTGTTTTTGTTCAGGATTTTTGATCCATCCACAGCGGCTTTGTACATAGCGCAGTTTGTCTTTTACTACATTTTGTTCTTCAAAACTCAACTGCTCTTCCTGCCATTTATTGGTTAGCAACTCCACTTCCTTCATCACTTCTTCGGGATTGGGGGCTTTGTTGAAAACGGCCTGTGGATGCGCCTTTTCAGCAATATCTTTCTCAATAATATTATTAATGATGCCTTCGAGAATCTCAATTTGTTCCTCAGTGTCCCATATATATTTCAGCACCCAGAGATCACTTAAAATGGCTTCTTCGCGGCCACAGATCAAAGCACTTGCGGCTATCAGATTTTGAAGTTTTACAGCCCGCCTGTCGGAAACCTTGATACCCGTATTTCGCAGTGAATGCACAATATCTATATACTCCTTGCGGATGGTGCCGAGATCAATTTTACGGCAACCAGCTTGCAGGCTTCTTATTTCCGCGGAAGCGATGACCGGCCTGTTTTGCTCAACGTTGTTTTCCATGTTCCAGCCGGCCAGCAGTACTTCGTGCAGCCTGTCCGGATCCACGTAATCACATTTCGCCCGTATCAGGAAACGGTCCAGCAAAGCATTCAGGGTATCGTCTTCAGGCAATACATTACTGGCACCTACAAACATAAGAGCCGGTAACTTTTTGGTTTCCTTACCACGGCGGAATATTCTTTCGTTCAACGCCATCAGCAGGCTGTTAAGAATAGCACTGTTGGCATTGAATATCTCATCGAGGAATACCAGTGAAGCTTCCGGCATCATCCCTTCGGTATTGGTCACCAATTCGCCGTCTTTCAGTTTACGGATATCGAACGGTCCAAAGATTTCGTTGGGTTCTGTAAACCGGGTAAGCAGGTATTCAAAATTTTTACCATCTTCCACACACTGCGACAGCATCCTGATGATGGCACTTTTGGCTGTTCCGGGAGGGCCCAGGAGGAAGGCATTTTCCCTGGCAACAAGGCTCACCCCCAGTAAGTCCACAATTTCGTCCTTGCCAACAAAAGCGTTTTTTACAAACTTCAACACTTCATTCAGCTTATTGATGGGATCCATTCTCTTCGATTGATTAATAGTTAAATGTTTTCCAGAAATGGGGAGCATATATACCCATTGCGGCTCGTATTTTCTGATTCAGCATTGGTTGTGTGGCCCGTTGCTGGTCTTTTTTTTCGATGACCCTGTCGGCATACAATTGAAAAAGGCAGTTGTCCGATAGCACGGGCTCCCATTCCATTTTCTCCACGGGCAAGCTATAACCAATACCTGAATAATGCCATTGCTGTAAAATGTTTTCTGCCAATTCTACCAGGGAATCTTCGGGATCTATATGCCGGGTATCAGCTAATACCTGGGGCAAAAGGCGTAAACACAGATCGGCTGAAAGGATGGTTCCGGCAGTGATGGGGCCGGTAAATGCCGGTAAAATGCCGGGCAATTCTGCGACCTTATGCTCCCGGCACAAGATCAATTGGCAAATGTTATAGGTGGTTTTTGCGCCCCACAAAGCCGCCGCTCCATCATAAACCGGCGCGGTATAAGGATAGTTTTGGGCCTCTGCTTCATACTCCAATTGTAAAAAATCAACCACCAGGTCCTCATCTGCCTTCTCAAAAGTCAGCAATCTTTCGAACAGGGTGATTTCTCCATTACTACGGAGATTGTAAATGGTGTTATAGAAATGGGTGTCGCTCATAGTACATGTATTTCGGACCTGCAGTGTAATGCACAGGGGCCGAATAGTGCAAAGCAAAAGAACATAAGGCATATTTTGTCATTGTTTTCCCGTTGAGACGGCGCTCGCCTCGTACTTATTATTACAGGCCATACTACAGACACTCAGTGGCGTCGGTTGGGTGCATGGTACATGATCAATCAGTCAGGGTATGTGCTAGCCAAGTCCTTCCGTATAGCCATTCCCCAAATCGATACAACGAATTATGCTGTTTATGATAGCTGCAAGATTTAGTCCGGTTAAAACGTAAGCTATCATGAAATACGACCCACTCCGACATCACCGAAGATCTCTCCGGCTAAAAGGATATGATTATTCGCAGGCAGGATTGTACTTTATTACCATCTGCTGCAAAAACATGACATGCAGGTTTGGCGATATTAAAAACAATGAAATGGTATTAAACAAGAACGGGCAAATCGCGTACGACAAATGGGTTGCGCTACCCGAACGATTTGAAAATGTGGAATTGGATGTATTCCAGATAATGCCCAATCATATGCACGGCATTATTATTTTGAATGATGTGCGGGCGGGGCTTGCCCCCGTCCAAAATACCAATTCTGCAAATATTCCTGGCCGCATTACCCAAAATACCGACACATCTGACAATCCTGGGGATTTATCGGGGGCTGGGAGGGCGGGGGCAAGCCCCACCCCTACGATTGGCGACATTGTGGGGGCTTACAAATCATTGGTGGCTAATGGATGCTTGGACATTTATAAAAAACGAAATGAAATAATGGGAAAACTGTGGCAACGTGATTATTACGAACATATAATTCGTAATGAAAACGCCTATCACAACATTTCTAATTACATTATTAATAACCCCCGCAACTGGAATGGTGATAAATTTCACAGGCCGTAAACGAGGCTACTTTTTCACCACCACAGTTTTTCCATCTGTCCCGTAACTTTTGATCGTAAGGCTTTTCCAATTCTTTGGCAGTGAAGATGGAACCTGTTTTATGCCAGCATCGGTAATATCAAGTCCGCCGAAACCCATGAGCATGGCCTGAAGCATGCCGCCAGCCCCTGTGGCAAAATAAGGGTTCTGGCAACTGGCACACTCTGCCAGCACTCCAAATGGCGGCCGAAGATTGGGCGTAAAGCCCTTTTTAAATTGCTCGTACGCTTTATCACCTTTTCCAAGGCGGCTGTATTGTATGGCCACTACGGCGTACGTCATGGCAGGCCCATCTTTACCATATTTTCCGCCATAGTAGGCCAGGTCTTTTTCTATAAGTACGGGATCTGTAACCAACTTAAGTGGATAAGCCAGCAATGCCACATCGGCCTGCTTTACGGTATCACCTTTGTAACCTTCGTATTCTTTGGTAACGCCATCGTCAAATTTGAAAAAGGGTAGATTCTTAGCCACCAGGTCCCAATCGGCATTTTGGGGCAGGCCCAGCACCTTAGCGGCTTTGTTGGCGTTTTGCAGGTTTACTTTGGCGGCACCGTTAGTAAAGGCATTATTGTCTACATTTTCGGCCCACTCATCTGCGGCTACCACGTTCTTAATATCATATTTCCCGGGGCCATTTCTTTCTACCCGGCTGGCCCAAAAATCAGCCGTTCCTTTTAACAAGGGCCAACCCTTTTCTTTTAGCCAGGCAGTATCTCTTGTTACACGGAAATAATCCCAGGCGGCTACCCCAATATCGGCGGTGATATGGTGTTCAAATGGGCCGCTGAGTGCCCATACCGGTGTCTCTTCCACTCCCGTGCCGGCACTCTCCCATGGAAACATGGCGCCCTTGTATCCGTGGGCGTAGGCATTGCGCCTGGCGGCTTCCAAACGCTCAAAACGATAATCGATCATTCCCCTTGCCAGTTGTGGTTTCAGCACCAGTAAGGCAGGGTACATCCATAGTTCTGTATCCCAAAATACATGGCCATTATAACCCAGGCCGCTAAGACCCATCGGGCTGGGGCTGTTGGTATTTCCTTCCCGCACAAATGAATATAAATGGTACAGCATGTTGCGGACTTCCAGTTGCGTTTCGTCGTCGCCTTCAATTACGATATCACTTTGCCAGAGTTCGTCCCATGCTTTGGTATGAAATTGTTTCAGGCGATTAGCACCTTCCAGTACAGCAAAAATGGTTAGGCGTTCTGCTTCGTTCAGCGGATCGTCGTGTTGCGCAGAAGTGATAGAAGAACCGGTAACCCAGAACGTATAAGGCTTTCCGGCTTCGAGGTTTTTACTAAACTTCATCAGGTGCATATTGTTGTCCCACATTTCGTGGATAATGCGTGGCCCTGATCCATGGGGCTCGCTGAATATAAAGCTGTTGCTGGCACACATTGTAAGCTTTCCTGTAGGGCTCTTAGCCTGCGAAGTCAATAAGCTCAGGGTAACATGTGGCCGGTCTATTTCATTATAATAATTCTGCACATCTTTCAGAGCATCCGGGGCTTCCATCACACTGCTCGCCTGCATGGTGGTGTTTTGCTTTGGGGTGACGGTTACTTCCATTAATACGCTGTATGGCAATTGCCGGAGGGCGTAGTAGGTATAGCTGACATCTGCCTTATCGGCCAATGTAAATGTGCCATTGAAAGCAGCCGTTTTCATGTTGAGGGTTTGCTTAAAATTGGTCACTGTTTTGGCGTCTACATCTTTACCGCCCACGTTCAGCCGCATATTGAGCAAATTAAAACTGCGGAGAAAATTACTTACCCGGCCACGGCCATACTGGTCGTAAGCCCCGGCCAGCACCACATCCTGCACTTTTAGTGGCTGCGGGCTGCTAACGATGCCCACCTGCCCGTTGGCTACAGTAATGCCATAATAATTGGATGGGTCTATTTTATCAGCATTAATTTGCCAGGTGTTTTTTTGTGCGGCCGCAATGATGCAGGCAGCAACCATTGCAATGGCAAGCAATTGTTTTTTCATATAGCGTTTTAAATCGTTTTATAGTCATCTTCGACGTTCCCAACACCGAAGCTCCGGATTAGGAAATCACTTTATTCAACATGCGGTTTCACGTCTATTTGGCAAGCATTTGCCACCTTTTGTTATTTGCCTTGCGGCATCAAAATTAAAGCCCCCATAGTTCTTTCGGTGACAATCTGTAAAGGTTTGTTGTTTCTTGCTACAATCAGAGCTGTCGCCTGTTTTGCAATTCGGATTGGTTTAATATCTCTTATCTCTCCCCATAAATTTGGATTTATTGGGAGTGCGCTGAAGGTTGCATTTTTAGAATCAGAAAAAAGCGTCACGGCCTCCATAGCATCATACCTGCCTTCATAGGGGGACACGCCGTAAAATCCACCTCCAGCTATTATCCAGGTGCTGTTACCAGTGGGTTTGTCTCCCTTAGTACCAAACCAGGTGAAAATCGGTGCCAGCTGCATTTGCAGCGGTAACATTCGCGGCATATATCCACCTTTCCCATCACCCATCAAAACCATCGAAGCCAGGGTATTTGTTTCAAAAACGGTGGCTCCGTCCAGCTTTCCCATAAAAATCTCGTCAGTGGTTTTACCGGCCATTTTTTGATAGCTTAAAAACTCTTTTTTCAAATAAGGTAAATGTTTTTCCAACGCTTCCTTTCCAAGAAAAGGGAAATAATTGCCCCCGTGATAAACACTCAATACCTGGTCAGGGTATTGATTGTTATCAATGTCTTTCAGGTACATTTTAAGCGGATGGTCTTCTGATGCTTTTATCTTGCTATTGAGGCCGTAATTGCCTAATAAAATATCGGGAATGCTGTCGTTGTTTACATCGGCCACATATACACTTTGCCACCAACCGGTAAGTTTTGTATAAGGTTTATTAAAGGCTTCGTCTTTTGCCAGCTTCCCTTTGTTGTTGATGAAGAAAGTGGGTGCTATCCACTCTCCCACTACTACCAGGTCTTCGTAGCCATCTCCATTTACATCAGTCCATTGCGCATCACTGATCAGCCCGGCTTTTTCCAGGTCGGGTGCAAGGGTTTTGGTCGTGATGGTGAATTTCCCCCTCCCGTCATTTGTCAGTAAATAAGAGCTGGGTATTTCACCATACACCATACTATTGGCACGGCTTCCTACAAACAAATCAATATCGCCATCACGGTCATAATCGCAGGGGCGAACACAACTTTTATTTTCGTACAATGCAGGTAGGCCCTGGCTTTTTACAAAGTTTCCCTTACCATCATTCAGATACAACCTATCTGCCAGTTGCGGTGCTTCCCCATAAAATTCATTACCGCCACTGGATACATAGAGGTCCTGATCTTTATCACCATCGGCATCGAAAAAAACAGCATCCACGTCTTCGCTAATGCTGTCGGCGGAAATGCCAGGCTGGTTACTCAACACGAATTTTGCATCGCCCGTTTGTATAAATAACGCCCCGGGCTGGGCTTTGGCTCCACCCACATAAAAGTCATCCAGGCCATCGCCGTTTACATCGGCTACGGCCACCTTCGGCCCGAAAGTGCTTAGCTGGTGTGGGATAAAAGGGTTTCTCGCAAAGTCGTTATAGCTCAGATTCTCTTTATGTTTCCAGGCGATTTCAAACGAGAAATCTTTGTAGAGATCGTTCTGCTCTTCAGAAACGCGTTGACCAGGCCCGGCCATTAACATCCTGAAGTAATTAAGAAAATCTACTTTCTTTTGGGCCTGACCTTTTAGTTGTTTCATATTCAATGTAGAATTGACGACAACGTTATTAATTGTCTCAGCATTCCCATCGACCCAAACAATTACAAGGCTATCTATTTTATTGATCTTACCCAGCCCAAAATGCAGCATTGGTTCGCTGCTACTCATAAAACCACGGCTGGGCTGCAGCAGTTGATAAAAGATTTTACCGCCGGCAAAAACAACGGCCCTTGTACCAATTCCCTTTGTGTTGGCACCCATTCCCTCAAAATAAATATTGAGCGATGCTGCAGCAGTATCGTGTACCGTATTGTTTTGATAAACGCCTGCGGCTTCGTTGATGTTATTGGTGATTAAATCCAAATCTCCATCGCGGTCTAAATCAGCATAAGCTGCACCGTTGCTCAGGTTGGGCGTTTCAAAGCCCCATACAGTACTCTTGTCTTCAAACTGTAGGCTGTCGCTGCCCTTTAAAAAATAGTTATGCCATTTGCCATCCGGCATTTTTGCAAGCAATTCCTTGTCATTCTTTTTACCAGCGATATTAGCCTTTAAGGTTTCCTCGCTTAAAAACTTGATATAGTCCAGATCGTTCAGCCGGTGCTTAATACCATTAGTGATGAAAAGGTCATTGTTTCCGTCATCATCAAAATCGTTGGCCAATACACTCCAGCTCCAGTCTGTGGCGGCTACCCCGGAATACAGGCCCATTTCGGCAAAGCGTTGCCCATGGCCCATGTTTAATTGCAGGCAATTTCTGCTGTACTGGTGATGGTAGCCCATTTTGTGCAACTGTTCATATACATCAAAATCTTCATCCCCCAACGTGGTCTTAATGGCATGTTCATCCTCCGGAAGCATGTCAAGGGTAACAATGTCCATCCATCCATCGTGGTTGAGATCGGCGGCATCGTTACCCATACTAAAATTGCTCTGGTGGCCAAATGCTGCCCGGTTCATTTCTCTAAAAATACCGGCGGCACTACCGAGGTAGTAATAATCATTTTCATGAAAATCGTTACCCACGTAAATGTCTTCCCAACCGTCGTTGTTAAAGTCGCTGATAGCCACCCCGAGACCATAGCCAAGGGCGCTGCTTAACAGGCCACTTCCTTTGGTAACGTTTGTAAAGCCTCCTTTGCGTACGCCCGCAACGGGTGTAAGTACGGGGCCATCGTTGCGAAACAACTTATTGCCACTAATGTCGCTGTAAGTGCTTCTCAAAGAGGTGTCGCCATAGGTTTCTGTGCGGTGGATGCTGTGCTGTAACAGGAACATATCCAGGTCTCCGTCTTTGTCATAATCGAAGAATGCAGCCTGCGTGCTATAGCCTGCCAGGTCCAGGCCATATTCCCTTGCGCTATCTGTAAAACTGCCATTGCGGTTGTTAATGAGCAGCTGGTTTTTGGTATGGGTAAAATAGGTATGTGTTCCTTTGTTATCACCACTCATCGGCGTATGATTGGCCACAGTACATACATAAATATCCAGCCATCCGTCGGCGTTTACATCAGCCATGGTAACGCCGGTTGTCCACTCCCCGGTTCCTTTTACACCGGCTTTTTGTGTAATATCTTCAAATTTAAAACCGCCTTTGTTGAGGTATAATGTGTTCCCATTTTGATTAGAGGCAAAATACATATCGGGTAGCGAATCATTATTAATGTCGCCGACCGCCACGCCGGCGCCGTTATAGTAATAGAGATAATCGAGAATATTTAGCGAATCTGTGTCCTCATTCCTGTTAACAAAATCAACGCCTGTTTCAGATGCCGGCAGTTGCCTGAACAATGGCTTTTCAGCCAGCTTTTTTTCACTGCATGAAAGGATAACAAAACCATGGAACAAACAAGCAATGAGTAATAGCCTTGGCATTAAAAACAATTTATGTTCGCAGTAAAATTAAGTTGCTAAAAATAACCCCTTGCGTTGAATAACCGCCATCTGCGGAAGATTATTTCTTACATTGCAAACCCTTATCAGACTTGCGTTTTATGAAAAAATGGTTATTGGGATTACTTGTTCTTTTGCTTGCCGCCATTGCTGCTTCTTATGTGTTTATTCCGGGAGTCATCAGGTTTTCAAAAATTGAAAAAGTACCGGCCAATTCTGAAGAAGTATTCATACATTTTGCAGATAGTGTGTTGAGACAAAAATGGATGAATAAGACACCTGGTGAGACCTTCGGGAAGAACGATGGAAACTTGTTTGTTTTCAAAAATGATAGTTTCGAAATATTGAACATTCATGCTCCCGCATTTAACGTTCTTATTGGTAATGATGCGACTAAACTTAACAGCCAGGTATTGATGGTTCCCGAAGGTGTTGATTCCACCATCATCATTTGGGAGAGTGAAATCACTGCTGGTTCAAATCCCATTTCAAGGATTGGTAATTATCTGAAAGCAAGCAAAATCAAAAGCCGGTTTTCAGAAATTTTAGAATCGTATCATTCGTATGTCTCTGTTCCGGCAAATGTGTACTCATTTCCCATCGAAACAACAAAAGTAAAAGACACCATACTGATTACCCAGCGAAAACTGTTTAGAAGTTCTCCCACTATTGCAGAAGTTTATTCGATGGTGGAAAAACTGGAAGGCTACGCAAAAACCAATGGTGCAGAACTGACCAATGCACCCATGCTGAACATTACCGTTTTAGACAGCACCCAAATTCAATGCACCGTAGCGATCCCTATTGATAAAGTGATCGCAAAAGAAGGAGATATGTACATCAGTAAAATGGTGCCGGGGAAAATACTGGTTGAAACCGTGAAGGGCGGGCCAGCTACCATTAAATATGCTTATCAAAGGCTACTGGATTATTTCCGGCAGCATAAACATATTTCACCGGCATTGTCCTTTGAATCGATGGTTACAAACCGGGTTAAGGAAGCTGACACCAGTAAATGGGTCACGAAGATCTATTACCCGATATTTTAAAAGTCGCCACTGCCAGTAAGCGTTAGCTCAACCCAGACTTAATGCTTACATCGTGCACTATTCAATTTGATCTTTCTTTTTTTGTTGATAATGATTGATACATTTATTCTCAAGGAAAACAAGTGCGCATACTATAACAATTTCAACCAAAAAATAAATTACTCCTAATATCGTCAGTCGTGGATAATTATAGATTACAAGTCCCAATGTTACAGAACAATACAGCAGATTGGCAATACTTATAGCCCGAAGAAATGGATACCAATTAAAATGTACCATAAAAAAGCAACAAAAAGAATACACGGAAAAAGCCATGGCTATTATTGAAAGAAGGGTAAGCGTTTGCCCGGGCATTCCAAAGTAATCATGGAAAGTTCTTAAAATTGCAAATAAAAAAAAAGCTGTAAGGAATGCTCCGACACCATCAACAAGAAATAGTTTTTTAGGAGATAGTGTCAATTTATTAATAAACTGTCGCATAGCACATCACTGGCTTTCTTTATTATCTATAAGGTGTTACAGCGTCTCAATAATCGCCACTGATACTTGCGCTGGTGATCAAAAAAATAATGCCATACTACGGTTTCATCTTAAACAGCACCGGCCATTCATCATTCTGTAATACCAGCAAATATTTATTTTTTCGGCCTTTGATGGCCACCATATCCCGAACCTGCCCCCTTAGTTCCATACCGGTTTTGGATGCTTCGGTCCAGCTAAATTTTCCCTTTCCATCGTTGATCAAAATATCGCCCTGGCTGGCATCCAGCCTTTGCAGTTGTGGTAGAAAATTAAACTGGTTGCCGCCCAGAATAATATCCGGTTTTCCATCGCCATTTACATCCATACACTGAATGGCATTTACAGATGATAGCTGTACCATCGAAGGAAATTCCTGGAAATCAAACTGGCCGCTGCCCTTGTTTACCGCAACGCCGGATGCCGGGAAATTAAATTCCTTTTCGACTGCTGCTTTGAATGTTTCTGCCGACACGAGATCCTGCACGGATTTGGAGGCATAGGCCTCGTGTCTTAAATTTTTCTTTTTAAGAAAGGGCATCGCTTCTTCCAAATCCCTTTTTAAAAATACAGGCTTGTCCTTACCGTCGATAGTATAGGTGAGTATCTTATCGGTGGTTCCGTTCTGATCAAAATCGTTTACCCAAAGCTTTACCGGGTGTGCTTCATCGGGTTTCAAATAAAAATTACGGCCAATATTCCCGAACAATAGATCCTCTTTGCTATCGCCGTTTACATCGGCGGCAGCAACAGTTTGCCACCAGCCAAACAGGTTGCCCAGGTTTGTTTTGGTTTCTACAAAATGGTCTTTTACAAAAGCATAGATTTTAGGTGCCATCCATTCACCCACGATCACGAGTTCTTTTTGTGTATCGCCTGTTACATCGGCCCACACTGCGCCTGTTACCATTCCCAAATGGGCGATATCAGGATTTTTACTGGCGGCCATATCTGTAAAATGGCCTTTGGAATCGTTCACAAAAACATAGCTGGATGGATTGGCGCCATAGATCTGCGGTACATTTCTGCCACCCATAAAAACGTCGAGGTCGCCATCGTTGTCAAAATCATGCGCAGCGGCAATGCTGATATTGCAATTGTTGACGGGAAATGCCGCTGCATCCAATATGAAATTTGCCTTGCCATCATTTTTAAATAACCGTATCTGCAACTGGCGGCTGTTCACGGGCACATTATTTCCTCCGGGGCCCATTAATAAATCGAGATCGCCATCTTTATCGCAGTCAAATAATAGCACCGCTACGTCTTCAAAATCGGCAAACTGGTTGAACACTTTCACTTCTTTTTTTACAAACACGCCGTCCTCTTTTTGCAGGTACAACTGCCCAGGGTGACCAATAGTGCCACCAACAAAAACGTCCTCCACACCGTCGCCATCTACATCTCCCACGGCTGCTTTTGGTCCCTGGCGCGACAACATACAAGGCAGGTTTCTTTCGTAAAAAAAATCGACATAATCATCCTCTGTGTGCTTTTCGAAATTGCTTGTTGAGGCAGTTAGAAAAGTTTGGTTTACAGATGGTAACGCTGGCGGTTGCGTGTATTTTTTTTCCTGTGCCTGTTTCAATGAATAAACCTTATTGATGGCAGGGTCCAGGTACAAGGATCGGGAAAGATCTGGCCATTGGATAATTAAGGAATCTACTTTTGTTGCACTGCCCAGCCCAATAATTATTTTGTAATCCACAGATGATTGAAATCCGCGGCTTGGTATTACTTCCCGGGTTAGAATCTGGCCGGCTTTATAAACCTTAATAATCGAGCCCACAGCAAACCTGTTTTGTTGTAACCCTTCCAGTGAAAACGCGATGTAGCTGTTGTGCGTTTGTTCCCTGGAATTGTTCTGGTAAATAAATGCCGGCTGGTTCACATTGTTCACCACAAGGTCCAGGTCGCCATCATTATCAAGATCGGCATAAGCGGCACCATTGCTAAAAGAAGGTTGCCCAAGGCCCCAGTTGTCGCCTATATCCGTAAATTTTAAATCTCCATTATTCCGGTAGGTTTTGTTGGGTACATGAATGCTGGGCATCATATCTACCAGCACATTCAGGTCTTCCTTTTTCCCGGTTTCTGCCATTTTTTGCATGGCATCATTGGCATAAAAATCGATGAAGTCCTGGTTAATCAAATCATGGTTGATGCCGTTACAAATGTACAGGTCGGAGTTGCCATCATTATCGGCGTCAAACATTAAGCCACCCCAGCTCCAATCGGTGGCAGATACGCCGCTGAAGTTGGCGATATCTGCAAACTGCCCATTGCGGTTATTGAGCTGCAATGTGTTTTGAAAAAACTGGTGGTAAAAACCATTTTTTTGTTTGAGCCGGTAGATATTAATATCCTCAAAAGCCATGGTGGTTTTTAAGCGGACATCATCTCCGGGTAACATATCAGTGGTGAAAATATCGGGGTATCCATCATTGTTAATATCGCCGAAGTCTGCGCCCATGGATGCCAGGCTGGTATGTTGGAACCATTGCTCTGCCTCGTCTTTGAACTTTCCGTTTTTCTGATTGATGTACAGGTAATCTTTCTCGTAAAAATCGTTTGAAACATAGACATCCATGTAGCCATCCCCATTCACATCTCCGGTAGTTACACCCAACCCAAAACTGATGATGTTTCCATGGATACCAGCCGCCCTGGTCACCTCAGTAAAATGCCCGATATCATTTCTGAACAAATGATCGCCCCCACCTTTTCCTTCCGCATTGTTGTTGAGTGCAGCAGTAGGCTGCAGCCGCAAATTTTCATTGTTTAAAATAGTAGGTGAAATAGGGTGATTGTTGATCAAAAAACAATCCAGGTCACCATCCAGATCATAGTCGAAAAAAGAAACCTGTGTGGTGTAGCCATCATCATCAAGACCATAGGCTTGTGCACTATCTGTAAACGTGAGATCGTGGTTATTGATGAACAACTGATTTCTCCGCAAGGCGGAATCATCCATATGACCGGCATTACACACAAAAATATCCAGCCATCCATCGCTGTTAATATCTGCCATCACCACGCCGGTGCTCCATTGTTTTTTATCCTGAAATCCAGCCTTGGCCGAAATATCATCAAACTTAAAACCCCCTTTATTGAGATATAATTTATTGCTTCCCTGGTTGGCAGTGAAAAAAACATCCGTCAAACCATCGTTATTAATGTCTCCCGTGGCAACGCCGCCGCCATTATAAAAATTTCGGTAATTTAAAATGTTCAGCTCTTTCGTATCCTTCACGGTATTTGTGAACGCAATTCCGGTACTGTCTTTCAACGAAAACAATGGCTGCTCCACCGGCTTTTGTTTGCAGGAACACAAAAAACTTACAAGACCGATCCAGATATAGTGCTTCAATTTTTTCTAACTTTTATTTTATGTAGCCAGCAAGCCTTTTATTTCATTTTATTCACCTCGTACAAAACCGGTAACTGGTCATTCTGAAGAAACAACATAAAGGTTTTTGTTTTGCCTTTAATGGTAACAATATCCCTCATTTCGCCCCGGAGATTTAAGCCGGTGACATTCGCTTGTTGCCAGGTAAATTGTCCCCTGCCATCGTTGATCAAAATATCGCCGAGGCTGGCATCGAGTCTTTCAAACTGTGGTAAAAAACCAAACTGGTTGCCACCTAAAACCAGGTCGGTGTGGCCATCATTATTTACATCGGTAGCAGCGGCCACATTTACACAGGAAAGCTGTGCCATGGCTGGTAATTTTTGTATGGTAAAATTTCCATTGCCATTATTGATAGCCACACAGGAAGCCGCGTAGTTTACTTTTTTGGTCAATGCTTTGGCAAGAACCTCCGGCTTAAATAATTCCTGTACGGGCTTTTTGGCATACACCTGGTGCTTCAGGTTTTCTTTTTTAAGAAAGGGCATTTGTTCTTCCATATCACGCTTTAAAAATACCGGCATATCTTTTCCGGCAACGGTGTATGACATTACTTTATCCACCGCTCCGTTGTTATCAAAATCGTTTACCCATAGTTTTACAGGACTGGCCGCTGCAGGTTGCAAATAAAAATTTTCTCCCATATTTCCCAATACCAGGTCCTGCTTTCCATCGCCATTTATATCGGCGGCAGTAACTGTTTGCCACCAGCCAAAGAGACTATCCAGGTTCGTTTTTACTTCCTGGAATTTATTACCGGCATTGGTAAAAATCCGGGGAGTCATCCATTCGCCGGCGATGATCAATTCCTTTTTAGAATCGCCGGTAACATCAGCCCACACTGCGCCGCATACCATTCCAATATTGGCAACTACCGGGTTTTCAGTTTTGGCAATATCACTAAAATGCCCTTTCCCATCATTCACGAAAATAAAACTCGGCGGGTCGGTGCCATAAACGCCGGGATTGCTTCTGCCACCTACGAATAGATCAGCAAAACCATCATTATTAAAATCGTTGGCTATTGCCACAGATATATTGACTCCAACGTTTGGAAAGGCTGCAGCGTCTAAAGTGAAATTTCCCTTGCCATCATTGGTAAACATGCGTAACTGTAACTGCCTGCTGCCGGGCGAGGCAACGTTTCCTCCCGGGCAAACCAACAGATCAAGGTCGTTGTCTTTGTCGGAATCGAAAAGCAACACAGCCACATCTTCAAAATCAATAAATTGCTGGAATACTTTCTGCCCGCTTTTCGCAAACTTTCCTTCTGAAACCTGTACATATAGCTGGCCGGGATGGCCTGTAGTTCCTCCGATAAAAACATCCTCCATACCATCGCCATTTACATCCCCGGTAGCAGCTTTTGGCCCTTCCCTTGAAAGCAATCTTGGAATATTTCTTTCAGTATAAAAATCAATCACAGCATCTTCTTTATGCTTATCAAAAGCACTGGCCGTTTCTGTTAAATAGGTCGCCACATTAACCAGCGCAGCTGAAGGCATAGGATTAGTTCCAGGCTTTTGCTCCACATGATGCACCTTATTTGACTGTGGCTTATCCAGTTTGGTAGTAGTTCTGTCGGGCCACATAATTACCATAGAATCCACGGTCATATTATTTCCTAAACCGAAGACCATTTTGTAATCTACCGAAGATTGAAACCCGCGGCTTGGAACCAGTTCCCTGGTTAAAATCTGCTTGCCCGAGTACAATGTTATTTTACTGCCAATGGCAAATTGGTTTTGGTCTTTGCCTTTTAGCGTTACCGCGATATAGTTATTTTTATTCTGTTCCCTGGCGTTGTTTTTATACGTGAAGGCAGGCCCGTTTTCATTGTTTACCACCAGGTCCAGGTCGCCGTCATTATCCAGGTCGGCATAAGCGGCTCCATTAGAAAAACAGGGTTGTGCCATGCCCCAGGTTGAAGCAACTTCCGAAAATTTCAGATTCCCTTCGTTCCTGAATACGCTGTTGGGCAACGGGGTTCGGGGTATTTCTTTTACTACCTGGTCCACTTCTTTTTTCTCCCCGGTCATCACCATTTTATGGTAAGCCTCGTCAGCAAAAAAGTTCATAAAGTCAAGGTCGGTCACATCTCGGTTTACACCATTGCAAACGAAAATGTCATTAAACCCATCATTGTCCATATCAAACATCAGGGCGCCCCAACTCCAGTCGGTAGCGGCAACCCCGCTATAATTGGCAATTTCTTTAAACAGGCCATTTCCATTATTTAATTGCAGGCAGTTTTGCGTGTACTGGTAATAAAAACCGGATTTCAATTTGGCATTGAAGAGGTCAATATTATCAAAGGCGCCCATTGTTTTTAAACGATAATCGTTTACCGGCAACATGTCTGTTGTAAACAATTCGGGATAACCATCATTGTTAATATCAGCAATATCAGCCCCCATGGAGGAGAAACTGATGTGCTGCATCCAGGCTTCCAGCTCGTCTTTGAAAGTTCCGTTTTTCTGATTGATGTACAAGTAATCTCTTTCGTACGAATCGTTGGATACAAAAACATCCTGGTAACCGTCACCATTAATATCTGCAACCGAAATACCCAATCCAAAACTGATCAGCGATCCATGTATACCAGCCTCCTTGGTTACCTCTTTAAAATGCCCGTTGTCATTACGATACAAATGATCGCCGCCACCTTTCAAGAAGGCAGCCACCTTCCATTCCTGTTCCGGCAAATCACGGAGGTTGCTAAACTGCAGCTGGTTTACAGGTATGGGGCTGTTATTGATCATAAAGCAATCCAGGTCGCCGTCCATATCATAATCAAAAAAAGAAACCTGTGTGGTGTATGCGGAAATATCCAGGCCATACAATGCTGCAGCTTCAGTAAAAGAATTATTCTGATTATTAATGTAAAGCTTATTCTTCCGGTTGCCTGTTCCCATGTGGCCGGAACTGCACACATAAATATCCAACCAGCCATCTGCATTGATATCGGCAAATACCACACCCGTGTTCCATTTATCGTCTTCAATAATCCCGGCCTTTTTACTGATGTCCTCAAATTTAAAATTGCCCTTATTCAGGTACAGTTTATTGAAGCCCGAATTGGAGGTAAGGAATACATCGGGCAATCCATCATTATTAATATCGCCAATGCCTACGCCTCCGCCATTATAAAAATTTCTGAAAAGAAAGCTATTTTCCTGTTTGGCATCTTCTACTTTATTGTCGAAAACGATACCAGTGCTGTCCATTAACTGGAACAAAGCCGGCTCGGGCCGGGTGGGGGATGAACAGGAAAACAAAAACAGGAAAAGAGCGGGAATGAGGTTGCAGCCAAATAAAAAACAAATACCAGTGCTCCTGAATATATTACAAGTCAATCTCATTTTTTTCATCCTGTTTTTAGGGGGTGCACAGTTGCAAAAAACCGGCACCCATCTACAAACTTATTGAAAAAAGAAAGGCCATTTTTCAATGGCCTTTCTTTTGATAAAAAACTAATTAAAACTATTAATAGCCTGTATTCTGCACCAAATTGGGGTTGGCAGCAAGTGCCTGGTTTGGTACAGGGAAAACCAGGTTTTTGGCATCTGTACTGGTTTTATATTGCCATGGTTTCAGGAATACGCCAAACCTGATCAGGTCGGTCCTTCTATGACTTTCCCAATATAGTTCCCGGCCTCTTTCTGCAAGCAATGTACGGGGGTCGCCAACATTATTCACATTTACCAATGTCATTGAAGCCAATGCAGGGGCGCCTCTTGCTGCCCTTAGTGCATTCACCATCGTTAACGCTCCGGGCATATCACCATTTCTGCCTCTTGCTTCAGCTACCATCAAAACAACATCTGCATAACGGAAGATCATCAGGTCGTTTCCGGCAGGATTACCATACTGTGTATAATCAGGTGGATATTTCATTACACGGATACCAGTCACCTCTTTGTTGGCGCCTGTTTCTATCATATTGCTTGCAATGGCTGGCTGAAAGGCCAATGGCGCACCTTGCCTGTCTTTGATAGCCACTCCATTTTCATTGAACTGCTGATTTACCAACAATCCCGGTCTCATACCTGAAACATTGGTTACACCAGGATATACACGCCCGCCGATCCTTGGATCCAGTAACGTATCGTTTGGACCAAAAGCTGTAGTACCGGCGCCTGTATTGAAGCTGTTGTAAAAATCACTGATGGTGGAGAAACCGTTCCAACCTGCATTCGGGTTATTGGGGGTCCAACAATTGTAATGCAGGGTCATATTCCAACGGGCGGCGATGCCAGAGTTATTGGCGCTTACACCAGATGTATTTGGATACACAAAAATCCCTTCCTTGGACGAGGAGTTATTGGGGTTAAAATTGTCAAAATAGTTGGCACTGTAACTATACTTTGGGTTGGCTATGATCGCATTGCCCAATGTTATCACTTGCGTAAGATCTCCTGCTGCAAAAGTTGGAGCGGCCCTGTTTACGAACGCACCTTTTTGTAAATAACATTTCATCAACAATACCCTGGCTGCATCGGGGTTTGCCTTGTCTGGCCCATTGGTAGCAGGCAGGTTGGGCAGCGCAGCATTTAATTCACTGATGATAAAATCCACAGCAGCAGCACCTGATTTCACTTCCGGTGCCAGCAACAGGTTGTCGCCCGGGTTCCTGAAGGGATATTGACCATACAAATCCAGCAGGTAATACAAAGCCAGGGCCCGAATGAATTTTGCCTCGGCTGCCTGCGCCGGTGTCGGGTTAAAGCCCAGCACGTTGGTAGCATCGAAATTGATCTTGTTCAGGCTGTTGAACACATTTAATATCTGTCCGTGATCGGCATTCCAGGTATGGGCATGCACCACACGCCAAACACCGTTATCGTCCCAGTCGCCACCGCGGGTAGGAACCAGCGATTCATCTGTGGAATTCTCCTGCAGAGAGAACACCAGGTCCTGGCTGGTAAGCGGTCCTCCCAAATCTGCGTAGGCGGCAGCCAGCAGTAAAGCCGTACCGGAACTACCCAGGGCAGATGACACCTGGCCATTGGTAAGGGTGCTATTGAGATCCTCTTTTAGTTTGGTACAGCCTGTTATAGTCGCCACTGATGCCAGCACCAGTGCGTATTTTGCTATTTTTTTATATTGTTTCATACACTTAAATTTTTTGGGGGTCTACAGGGAAAAATTAAGGCCAAATGTGATGACTCTTGGAGTTGGGTAAGGCACGTACTCGATAGAACGTGACGGATAAGAGTTATTGCTCTTGTCGATATTTACCTCGGGGTCAAATCCAGTGAATTTTGTAATGACAAACAAGTTGCTGCCGCTTACAAAAGCAGTAAGGCCTTTTATGTATTTACCCTGATTCCCAAAACTGTAACGGATCGTTGCATTTCTCATTTTGAAATAGTCACCATCTTCCAGGAAGCGGGTGGAAGCACCAACGCCGCTGGATGGTTTCTCATTGCTGTTAAATGCAGCAACGTCGATGTTTCTGCCTTGTACCACACCGGCGATATTGGTTACTGAAGTTGCGGTATTGTTATAAATGAGGAATCCAAATGCACCTCCCATGTTAATGCCAAAACTGAATTTCTTGTACCGGATGGTAGTGCTGAAACCTGCAAGAACACTTGGGTTAGGGTCGCCTGCAAAACCGGGGTTTGCTCCTATCAGTTGGTTGCCCGTGGCATCATAGCCCAGGAAAGGTTTCAGGTAGTATACATTCACCGGGTTATTGTTGGTGATCACCTGTGCCAGCGTACCAGAAACACCCTGGCCATTTACTTGTCCTGTAGATACCAGCAGATCCAGTTTTGTAAGTGGATCTTTAAAATCTTTTACATTGTTCTTATTGTAAGCCACGTTTACATTGGCTTCTATGCCAAAATCTTTGCGGTCAACGATATTAGAACCCAGCGCCAGTTCCACGCCTGAGTTGATCAGTTTTGCGTCGGCCAGGTTTACAAATGTTACAGAAGAAGGGGCCGGTTGAATGGCACTTGTCTGGAACAGGATATCAGAAGTGTTCTTGTTGTAATAATCTATTGAACCATAGATCTTTCCTTTTGCAAAAGCAAAGTCTGCACCTACGTTAAATGAATTGGTGATCTCCCATTTCAGATCGGGATTACCATTCACCACCTGTGGCGCATTGTTGTAAGAAGGCAATCCAAATTGTTCCTGTGAAGATCCGGCAGGGAATTCCTGGTTACCGGTTTGTCCATAAGAAGCCCTGATGGCCAGGTTGCTGAACAGATTGCTGTTCTTCATAAATCCTTCGTTGCTGGCTACCCACCTTACACCTACTGCGGGGAAATAACCATACCTGTTGTTTTTACCAAATTTGCTGGAACCATCTGCCCTTACACTTGCGGTTAACACCAGCTTATCCATGAAGTTGAAAGTAGCCCTGCCAAAAAATGACTGGATCTCTCCGGTTGGGTTGGCAAAGGTGAAATACGGCCCCTGCGTTTTCGCATTCTGGAATAACTTGGTATAAGGGATGTCGATCCTGTTTGTTTGATCGAGATTGGTGTTAAAACCAGAAGCAGTAACGCTTCCTCCTGAAAAATCAGTTTTAAAATATTCATATCCTGCCACAGCTTCCAGGCTCAGGTTGTTGCTGATAGGCGTTCTGAGGTTGAGGGTATGAGAAAAGGTTTGGGAAGTCAGTACGGCATTTCCGATGGCTGCAAATCCCTGGCCTGAAACGCCTGGAATTCCCTCGAGCCAGCCTTCAATATTCATGTCCCTTTTTCCGGAACCATGGTTAACTCCGTAAAGGAATTTATACTCCAGCTTATCAGTAATTTTATAGGCTGCAGAAATATTACCCAGGAAAAAGTTGACGCGGCTCAGATCAGAATAAGCATCGTTAAAGCCGAGCGGATTTCCTGAACCGTTGGAAGGGAAATTGTATTTACCATTTGCCAGTCTCAGCGGTTGGGTAGGATTCCAGCTCAATGCAGAAGAAATGATATTACCAGTAGAACCTGCAGTATTTGAAACGCTGGTGAGTTCTTCGCCATAGTTACCAGCGATAATATTAAAGTCGAGGGTTAATTTATTGTCCAAAAACTTGTACGTACCACCAAGGGTGGCGATATATTTTTCAAGGGATGACTTCCTTAAAAGACCCTTTTGATCAGAAGCCAATAAACCTGCCCTGAATTTGCCCACCTCGTTTCCGCCACTAAAAGCGACAGAATAATTCTGGGATAGGTCATTTTGCGTAATGGCTTTTAAGGCATCTTCAGTTACACCGCCATTTAAAGTAGCGGCCTGGCCATACTTGGTGATGGCCGTTCTGTATTGATCGGCATCCAGCACTTCAAACCTTCTCATATAACCGGCATTCACACCCCAATTGGCGCCCACTTCCATTTTCATGGGGCCTGAACTGCCTTTTTTGGTAGTAATTACGATTACACCATTTGCGCCCCTTGAACCATAGATGGCGGCTGAAGCGGCGTCTTTTAAAACGTCGATTTGCGCAATACTGTTTGGATCAATAAAAAGGAGGGGGTTAGAATTCGGCGTGCTGCCGAAAGCATTTCCGAGATTGGGCCTTGCAGATCCACCATCCAGCGGCACACCATCTACTACATACAATGGGTTGTTACTGGAACGGATAGATGAGTTACCACGAATCTGGATGGTAGTGGCAGCACCCGGCTGTCCACTTGTATTGGTTACTTCAAGACCGGCCACTTTGCTTTGCAGCAATTGGTCGGGGGCTGCAATCACACCCTGGTTAAAATCCTTCGCCTTGATAGAAATAATAGAACCTGTTACACTCTTTTTGGAGGTCGTTCCATAACCAATTACCACCACTTCATTAAGGTTAGAATTGGTGGAAAAAAGCATTTTGACGGAGACATCGGGTCTGCCGCTTACTGCAACTTCTTCTGTACCAAAGCCTACCGCCGAAAAAATGAGCGTGGCATTAGACGCTGCTTTAATGGTGAATTTCCCTGCATTGTCGGTACTGGTACCTACGTTGGAGTTTTTAACGAGAACAGATACACCTGCTATCGGTGCCCCGTCTTTGTCTGTAACCGTTCCTGAAACGGTTTGGGCTTGTATTGCACCGTAGCTGATGATGGCAATCAACAGTGCAAAAACCCTCGTGAAGAGTTTTTTTAATTTCATATGGCGTTAGTTTTTTTAGAAACTGTGTTCAAATTACACATTAATTAAAACAGGGAGAATACCCCATTTTTCCGCAACGGTTTCCGCAAACGTTTGCTGTTGGAAAATTCGTTAACTTCCCTTAACATTAAACGAAAACCTTGTCCAGAACTACCATAAAAGACATTGCTCACGCATTGAGTATTAATCCTTCTACTGTTTCCAGGGCCCTGAAAGACCATCCGGATATTGGGGCCAAACTGAAAGAAAAAATCAAGGCCGTATCGGAAGAACTGGGATATAGTCCCAACCAATACGCGGTGAGTTTGCGCTATGGTAAAAGCTATACCATTGGCTTGGTTATCCCTGAAATTTCGATGTATTTTTTCCCATCACTGATAAAGGCGATAGAGGATATTACCCATCAGAAGGATTATCATTTGATGGTGCTTCATTCCAACGATCAATTGGAGAGGGAGAAAGAAAACGCAAAAATCTGTGCGAAAGTGAGCGTAGACGGCCTGCTGGTGTCGGTTACAAAAGAAACAACGGATAGCAAACATTTCTCACAACTGGTAGATAATGGAGTTCCGATCGTGTATTTTGACAAAGCCCCCGAAAGCGAGGAAACATTTAATGTGGTCACCTTTGGCAAGCGGGCAGCTTACGATGCAGTCAACTTTTTATTCTCTGGAAATAAGCCATGCAAGCGTGTCTGCGGCATTTTTGGCGACAAACGGCTTTCGATTACCAAAGACCGGCTAAAAGGTTTCGAACAGGCGCTGCAGGACAATGAAGCCAAAAACTCGGAAAAAAGAATTGGCTTCGCGAATAGTTCAGAGGATGCCGCCCTGCTATTTAAAAAAATGTACAGTGCCAAGGGAAAACCAGATGGTATTTTTATTATGAGCGATGAAATACTGGCGGGTGTAGCATTGGCGGTAAAAGACCTGGGCCTTCGCATTCCTGCCGATCTTAAAATCATTGCGTTGAGCGACGGCTTTTTCCCGAAATATCTTTCGTTTGATGTTCCATATATACACACCTCGGGCTACCAGTTGGGCATAACCGCAGCCAATTTGCTATTTGACCTGATAGAAAAGAAGGATATAGCACCGGGAACTCATTTTATTGATACACCGCTGGTTAGTTAAGATCCAGGGATCAAGGTCCAAGGGTCAAGAATTCAAGGTTCAAGTCCCCTTTTGAATACTGGCGTCTTGAACCTTGAAACTTGATCCTTGAACCTTTTGACTTGAACCCTAAATATTCTCCTGCGTTTTCGCCGCCTTCATATCCCTCGTATTTTTCTGCACGGCGATGGCGGCAAAAATGCTGAGTACAAAAGACATGGCGTAGAAGCCTTTTTCACTTTTGTCCAATTCTGCATTCCACAAGCCCACTGTAAGTAATACTATGGCTAAAATGGTGCTGAACCAGGCGAGGCCATAATAGATATTGGTAACAGGGATGCCTTCAATCTGGTCGCGGACGGCTTTCTGAAGGGAGATTGATGCAAAAAGCCCGAACATCAGTACTGTAAAATAGTAGCCTTTCTCATTCAGTTGCATATTGGCATTCCAAAGGCCGATGATAAACGCAACGGTACCAATAAAAAAGGCGGACCATGAGGCTGCAATAAATGCTGCGGAGGGTTGCAGCGCTTGTTTTTGTTCCATAATGATGATTTTTATGGAACAAACCTAGCTGGCGCTGTTTTCATTTTTTTTGACCTTTATCAAAAACAAAACCTTCAAACGTTAAAACTGGCTGCGTATCCTGCTGAGTGTTTCCTGGCTGATACCCAGGTAGGAAGCAATGCAACCCAGCGGCACCCTTTCCAATATATGCGGTGTTTGCAGCAAGAGGTTTTCATAAAGTTCCCTGGCCGTTTTAAACTGGGCATTCACATACCTTTCCTCCAGCCTGATATAATATTTCTCATAGGCGATCCTCACCAGCCTTTCAATTTCGTGGTGTTGGTTGAACAGCCCGGTTAGCTTTTCCTTGCTGATGGCCCATAAAATGCTGCCTTCCAGCAACTGTATATTTTCCACTGCCGGTTGTTGGGTAATAAAGCTGTGAAAAGAAGTGACAAAATCATTTTCAAAACCAAACCAATGCGTTATTTCCTTTCCATCCACTTTGTAAAAGCCGCGTAGAGCGCCGCTCTCAACAAAATACAAATGCCTGCACATCCTGCCTTCCGTAACCAGGGTTTCATTTTTCTTCAATACCAACTTTTCAAAACAGTTTTCCAGGGCTTCCTGCGCTGCTTCGCTGATGGGGTGAAAATTGGAGATATGGGTTAGGAGGTGTTGCATAAACTGGTGGTTTCCGCTAAAGATAATGGTGTACATCACTTCCAGGCAACCTGCTGCAGCAGCAATGTTTATTCAGAAATATTTTGGGCTGAAAAATGATACCGCTAATTTTCCAATCTTATTTTATATCGCTCATTAACTTATACCCAAATGCCATACACCAATACCCAGGAAGCCATGGATCTTACTAAAGACTTCCTTAAGAATCCCGCCATCACTGAGGAATCATTGGCTGACCTAAAAAGCATCCTCCGTTTTCACGAACACAGGTATTATGTTCAAAACGAGGCCCTGATAACCGATTTTGACTACGACCAACTCTATAAATTGCTCGAAAAAGCAGAGCAGGAACACCCGGACTGGATAACGCCCGACAGCCCGACGCAACGCGTAGGCAGCAGCCTGAACGAAGGCTTTGCTACCGTACAGCACCTGGTGCCCATGCTAAGCCTCGATAACAGCTATAATGCGGACGACCTGCAGGAGTTCGACAGAAAAGCAAGGGTAGCCAGCGGACTGGCCGAAATAGAATATTGTGTAGAGCCCAAGTTCGACGGCGCGAGCATCAGCCTGATTTATGAAAACGATTTGCTTACCCGTGCCACAACCCGTGGAAATGGCGTGGAAGGAGATGATATTACCACCAATATCCGGCAGGTACGGTCCATACCTCTATCCGCGGCTTTTAGCAAATACGCCATCCAGCAAATAGAAATACGCGGCGAAGTGATCATGACCCGCAGCTCGTTTGATGCCTACAACGAAAAGCTGGTACAGCAGGGCCTGGCGCCGGTGGCCAATCCACGCAATACCGCCGCCGGAAGTTTAAGAATTAAAGACCCGAAAGAAGTAGGGCGCCGTAACCTGGATGCATTTTTATACCATGTAAGTTATGTGGCAACAGTTGGTGGTCACCTGCCGATGGCCGACGAAGCCCTCGCTACCCATGGTTCGCAATTGCAAATGCTCTGGGACCTTGGTTTCCGTTCGCCTGAAAAAGAGAAAAAAGTAGTACAGGGCATCCAGGGCGTGATCGATTATGTGCAGCAATTTGAAACCACCAGGGATAACCTGCCTTATGAAATAGATGGCATGGTGGTAAAAGTGAACAATATAGACCTCCAGGAAAAGCTGGGACAAACCAGCCATCATCCACGCTGGGCCATTGCCTTTAAATTTAAAGCCAGGCAGGCCACTACGAAATTAAGGGGCGTGGAGTTCCAGGTAGGACGCACGGGGGCTGTTACGCCGGTGGCGAAACTGGAGCCAGTGCATTTAGCCGGCGTGACTGTCGGCAGCATATCTATCCACAACGAGGAGTACATAAAAGAAAAAGACCTTAAAATAGGCGATACGGTTTTAATAGAAAGGGCGGGCGATGTGATACCACAGATCGTACAATCGATGCCGGATCTGAGAACCGGTACAGAGCAATCCATTATTTTCCCAACAGCTTGCCCGGTTTGCAGCAGCCAGTTGTTTAAAGAAGAAGGCGAAGCCGTTTGGCGTTGCATTAATATCGAATGCCGTGCCCAGGTGGTAGAACGCATGATCCATTTTGTAAGCAAGGATGCCATGGACATTAAAAGTTTTGGTGAGGCAAACGTGCGGAAGTTTTACGACCTGGGTCTGCTGAAAGATATCCCCGGCATTTACGCATTGGATTTTAGCGCCATTGGAACCATGGAGGGTTTTGGTAAAAAATCGATCGACAATTTGCAGGCTGCCATTGAAGCCAGTAAGAAGCAACCACTGCACCGGTTGATCTACGGCCTGGGCATCCGTTTTGTAGGTGAAAGCACCGCTAAAACACTGGCCAATGCCACTACGCATTTACTGGATTATAAAGACAAAACAGAAGAAGACCTGCAACAACTGGAAGATGTAGGGATAAAAGTGGCCAAAAGTATCCGTCACTTTTTCAGCAATGATCAAAACATTGAAATGCTTCAGCACCTGGAAACACTCGGGTTAAAGCTGACAAATGATAAAAAATCTGCTGTAGTACAAGGCGGTCTCAGCGGGCAAACGTTTTTATTTACCGGCACCTTACCCATTTTGAAAAGAGATGAAGCCGAAGCTATGGCCGAAGCCCGCGGCGGAAAATTATTAAGCGGCGTCAGCAGTAAACTCAACTACCTGGTGGTAGGCGAAGATGCCGGTAGCAAACTGGAAAAAGCCAAGAAAATCAATACCATCAGGATCATCAGCGAAGCAGAGTTTTTGCGCTTGCTGGAGACGGATTAAAATCAATATATCTTTCGTTAAATCTCACCGGTCATTGCGAGACCGGGTTCTTGCCCGGGCGAAGCAATCTCCAGGGATTGTTTTGAAAGCTTTTAATCTTACAAGTTTCGCCTCCTGGAGATTGCTTCGGGCAATACCGGAACTCCGGGACTCGCAGTGACGGCCAGTGAATTGGGTTCTCATTTCACTACCGGCTAGTTTGAATTCAGATGCGGTAACACCATTTCCAAATGGTCGTTCTACTTTTATATCGTCAAAATGTACACCCATGGATGCCATTCTGGAAGACTATAAAACCTATTACCAGCGCCGGATGCAGCGTTACGAAAACGACCCGCTGTTTTCCCAATCTTATCAAAGCGAAAAGGCATTGTGTGATTGCATTTCCAGTGCCGCTTCTATGGACGACCTGATGCACACTAAAGCAACAGCTCTCAAGGATCTGGCTGTGCAGAATGGCGTGGCGCTGGTAAAAGACCAGGCTACTTGCAGGCTACAGTTTTACTTAAAGGAAAAAGAAGATATCAAAGCAAAAGGTCAGCAGGAAATACTGGACAAGATCAGTGCTGCCACCGATGCGATGCAGATCGTTTCCATCGTTAGTGAGATACAGGCAAAGAACGACGTACAAGTAACAGTTGACGAGCTTTGGCCAACCCATTTCTTTACCACCGCCATTGGATTTCTCGAAAATATTGAAGTGTCAAAGAATGCCATCGTGCCCGCTAACTGGAAAGCAGAAATGCAAAAACAGGAAGCGGAAAACAGGAAGTTGTTTTTGGAAAGCACGGCGGTTTTTTTAACGGCGATCAGGAACTATGCACCGGGATGGAATTGGGATTATGAGTTACTATGGCAACACCGGCACCGGAAAAAATGCCCGTTGAATGATGCTGTTTTACAGCAAAGGATTGAAGAGCATCGGGCGATGGTGGAGCGTCAATAACAAATCAATTCAGCCGTCATTGGGAACAATTTCAGTGCTTAATCGAACCGGTATTGCGAGATCGGGTTCCTGCCCGACGTGGCAATCCCCACAACTTCAAAATACTGTTCGCATTTAGTTATACCGGGCTTGCTAATAGTTGGGGATTGCCACGGGCAAGAACCCTCGCAATACCGTTACTTTTTTAGCGTACCGACCTTAGTTTAGACATTTGATAATAGACCACTACACATTAATTTTAATTGTATGCCCATAGATAAAACCATGAGCGATGCCATGCTCGGCGCATTCAGGAGCATGGTAGCCGAAAGCAAAAAACAGGGCCATAGCGGCGAAGCTTTTGATAACATGTGCAGTATTATGAACGACATGGAACAACTAGCCTTGGAAATGAGCGACATGGCAGCTTTTAGCACCAAACTTACCACCGGCGGCTACTTTGTAAACTTCAGCAATCAATATGCAAAAGTATTAAGCAGCGCAGCCTCTGCACAATATTCACAGGCCGGTGCCGGGTACGATGATGCGGCGCTGCTTAACCAGACATTAAAAGCCTATGAAGACAGCCTGCCCAACTATAAGGGTCACAAAGACGAAGCAACGCTTACAAAAGCTGTTCAGGATGTGATAGACCTTGGACGGAGTGGTATTAACTATCCCACCTTTCTGAGGCTGATGATAGAACAGGGGCTGGACAAGGCTATGGAAGGAACAGTTATCAGCAGGAAGTACCTGCTTGCCGATGTGGTATTCTACCGCCAGCTGATTCACCCACCCATGCTGCGGCGCTCAAAGGCCATTTTAAACAAATATGATGAACTGGCGGCTGCGGCTTCATTTAATGTACCAAACAGTGCTGTCTATTCGCTGGAGCATGCAAAAATAATTGGCGATACAGAAGCCGATCAAACAAGATACGCGCAGATACAAACGCTTTGGTTCAGGATGTTTACCAGCATGCACCTATGGGTGGATGCCTATACAAAATATGCCCCCGCCGATGAGCGCTACGCCGGCCACTCAGCCGCAGAAACACAACACAATATTGAACTATTCAAAAACACCTGGCCCGGCAGGATCAACGTGTACGAAGCTCAGCTACTAAGCAACTACCAGCTCAGCTGGAACGATGTATTTGCTCATGAAAGTTTTGATGCCGAACACCGCAGCAACCGCTTTAATTATACCGATGATTATATCCGGTTTATCAAAGACGAAGTGTATCCCCAATGCTCCCCATTACAACATGCAGACCGGGACCTGGTCGCAAAAGCTGAAGCTTTATATGGCAAGAGTTTGAAATAGTTTCAACAGGAATTGGCCGGTGTAATCATGACATTTACCCACCAGTACGCATTAGCCTGAGAAAAATATTCATTAGACTTGTACAAATATTTTTCAAATGAAAAAGCTACTGGCGCTTTGCTTTTTACTAACCGTTTCTTTCGCCTCATTTTCCAACTCCGCCATGCCTGGTATATGGGAGGCAGGCGCCAATGGAAAATTTGTGCCCCTGTTTGCCGGCGACAGTGTTTTTTTCGGAAAAATACAAATGCAGCATGAACAGATTTTGGTAAACCTGTACCCGGGCTTTGCAGTGGTAAAAGGCGAATACTACATGTACAATAATACCGACACGGCTATAAGCATGCACGTGGCATACCCAAAGCAAGCTACGTTTAGCGATACGCTGGTACAGCATGTCATTCCCTCATATATCGCCGGAATGAAAGTGCTGGTAAATGATGAAACAACACCATTAATGCGGAAAGAAGATGCTGATTTTAAAACCATGCTGACATCTTCGGAAGCCGGGCAGGTGGCGCATGACAACGCTAACGCATATGAAAACTGGTTTGTATGGAAAATGACATTTGCTCCCAAAACCATCACCAAAATAACAGTGTATTTTTTAACCGATAATAGCCATGCACATTTACGCCGTGGCTACAGCGGCGACGACGGTAGTGCCTTTAGCTATGTGCTGGAAAGCGGTCGCGCCTGGGGAGGCCGTATTGATAGTGGCAAAATTTGTGTTCAGCTAAAAGAAGGGCTAACTACAAAAGACATCAAGGCTGTGCTGCCTTACAACACCTTAATAGGTGATACCACCCATTTACTATATCAGTTTACAAATAAAGAGCCGACCGAAAAAGACAACCTGTTGATCTGGTATAAAGACGTTCCAAAGGATTCAGCTTTTGAGAAAAAGATCTTCCCTGAAGCGGCTAAGTATTATGCAGAAATAGATGGATTCGACGTGGCGGCCTTTTCAAGTGCATCATTTACCCCGTTGCAGCTTAACGATTTTGAAATCCACTCCACCAACCCGCTTACATGGGTACTTTATGGTGCGCTGGCTTTTGGTGCCCTTGTTTTGTTTATGATTATTTATGGGGTGGTCCGCTGGATCAAAAGATCGAACCGTGCAAACCAGCGGTAGACAGATCCTTGCTAACCAGCGCAAACTGTGCTGCAAAACCTGTTTCTATTTTTCCAAAGCTGTTGTGTAAACCCATCACCCTGGCCGGGTACAGGGAAGCCATCCGAAGCGCTTCTTCCAATGAAATATTGCAATGCTGCACTGCATTTTGTACAGCTTTAAGCATGGTTAATGCGGAGCCGCTCAGCGTTCCATTAGGCAAGTCGTAATGATCCGTATTGAGTACGTGCTGATAGGGCCCCACCGAGGTGTCGGTAACCGCATCGGTTATAAAAAACAAACGCTCTCCCATGATCTGTTTGGCAATTTTTACGGCTTCATAATCTACATGAATGCCATCGGGTATAATAGATGCTGCCGCCGTTCCGTGCTGCATCGCCGCACCCACCAGCCCCGGTTCGCGATGGTGCAGCGGGCTCATGGCATTGTATAAATGAGTAACCGTTGAAGCACCGTTGTTCATCGCCCTGGTGGCTTCTGCAAAGCTGGCATTGCTGTGACCAATGGAAACGATCACGCCGTTTTCTGCAAATTCCCGAATGACTGCTTCATCCACGCATTCGGGTGCCAGTGTCACTATTTTGATGACGCCATCCGCTTTTTGCAACAAGGTTTTCACTTCTTCCATAGTGGGGCTTTGTACCCACTCCTCTATATGCGCCCCTCTTTTTGTTGCATTGATAAACGGGCCTTCCAGGTGCATACCCATAATGCCTTTTCCACCTTGCTGCCAGTAGGTTTTGATAGCTTCGATGCAAGCAAGTATGGTAGGCATCGGTTGTGTGGCAATGGTGACAAGGCAGGTACCAGTACCACACGTTGCATTATGCTCAGCCAGCAGCTGCAATGCTTCATTCCCTGGGTAGGCAGAAAACAATTTGCCTGCGGCGCCATAAATCTGCAAGTCAAGAAACGTCGGCACCAGCAGTTGCTGATTGCAATCAATTCGTTCCATATCCGCCGGCAACTGTTCTGCAAGAACAATAGTTTCTATAGTATCGCCGGAGACAATGACTGCGTGATTTTCGATCCATTCGGAACCTGTGAAAATAGTGGCGTTGGTGTAAGCTTGCAGCATAAATCGGGTGATAATGAAAGCGCCAAATCTAAAGCAAATAAGCAAGGATGTGCTTTAGAGATTGCAGCGTGCTATCTGGTTCACCCTAAGTCTTCAAAAAAAAATCCGTGACAAAATCTCCGTGACAATTTAAATTGTCACGTAGATTTTGTCACGGCCTGAAATGCAGGAAGCCCAGGAAAAATAGTTGGTATCATGGCCATGCCGGTCAGGCCCGGTTAACACTAAGTTACTGTATCCTAAACCCAAATTTTACCCCCAATGAAACGGTCGGATAAAACCCATTTGTTTTGGTGTCAAAATCCCAGAACACGTCCCAGCCGCCATTGTCATAATCGATATCTATACCATTGGGCAGGCCTACAGCTTTAAATTGCTTGTTCCGTGCACCCAGGCCGGTGTACACATCTATCATCCATTTTTTAGCTCTGCCGGGCATAATTTCCCAGCCAAATTTCACAGCACCGCCCAATACTCTTTTGTTTTCTTTATAGGAAACCAATTGGTTAACAGTACCGCTCTGGTTATTCAGCCATTCTTCCCGGGGCAGGTTGGTATTTTTATAAAGTCCCTGTAAAGAAAAATACATGCCCTTGGCCCTTCTTGATTCGGGGTTTGGGTAAAATTTTACTTCCGGCCGGAGCCTGAAACCGCTATATTTTTCAAAATCATCATCATCGAAGCCGTACCTGGCTACATAAACATTGGTTTCAAGAGCCAGCCCCAAATGCTTATTGACCCTATACAATGCCGTGAAGCCAAGCGATATTTCGGGTTCCGCAAGCATCAGTGGGTTTATCTGCAGCCAAAAAGTGTTGTCCAGGGGCACGTATGGGGCCGGTTCTTTGGGTGTTGCGGCTCTTCTTTGTGCAACTATATTTTGTTGGCATAACAACAGCGTGGCGAGGATCAGGCTGGTAAGGGAAGTTCTCAAATAATTCATGGGCGCTAGTTAATCACTTTTTTTATAAACTGGATGTTGGAAATATTGCTGATATCATAGAGAGCAATGCCATCGGTAACATAGCAAATCAGCAGGTCATTATAAGGGATGACATCCCTGAAGTCGTTGCCGGTGATGGTTCGTAAAACGGTGGGGTTGGTTACGCTATTCACTTTTACCACAGCAAGGCCATTACTACCCTGGCATACAAATAAAGTACTGTCTTTTAGACCTAATCCATAAGGGGTCGGCAGTGGTACCGTTTTCACCAATGCCGGTGCCAGCAAATTTGTGATCCGGTAGAGGTATAGCCCATCGGTTGGCGTACCACAGTTGGTACCCCTTCTCAAAGTAACAAATGCAGCGGTATCGTTGGCCACCACGGGGTCGCAACTGCGAACATGCAGCGCAGAACCGGATAATTTCGGCGCTTCGGGGTTGGCAATGGAGTAAATAAACATACCGGTTTGGGAGCCGATAAAAAGATTGTTCTTGTAAGGATAAATGGTTTCAATATTGCTGCCGATGGTAATAGAATTTTTCAGCACCGGGGCGGCCGGGTTGCTTACGTCGAATGTTTTTAGAACGGCATCACCCACCACGTATAAATAATTGCCCGCCAGGGTGAACCGGGCCAATGAGCCACCAACGCCGTTTTGGCCACCAATGCTATTGCTATTGGACACACTGTCTTTGCTGCAAGCTGCCACTATAAAAAGAAAACCGGTGATTAAGATATATCGCATAGGATTGGGTTTTAGTTTCTGCATTTAGGATTATTGATAGAATCTTTTACCCAGCTTATAACCGAACCTTTGCTGGCATCCACACATTCAAAATAGCTGCCCCTAACGGGAGGCATCAGTTGGCTGGTACCGCTGAAAAAGGCGCTTTTGGTACGGCTGACTTCTGTAACATTGGCCAGGTTGGAAATATCAGCCACCACCAGGTCCGTAAAATTGTTGCTGTACAAAAAATTGCCCTTAATTGAAATTTCTTCGCTGCCTTTGATTTTGATAAAGCCTACCCGTTGCGCATTGGCGGGGTTGGTATTATTGATGATATGGATACCCTCACCAATTTCGTTTTGGAAGATATAATTGTCTTTTACGTAGATTTTTCCTGCTTTTGACACTTCCCTTGCAGGTTTGCTTTCTATGGTAAACAAATCGGCATCGCTGCCGTAAATGGGTTTGTACCCCCAAACTTTACCAAGCGGTGTGAATTTATCATCTGGCTGGCAGGAAGCGGCCATTAGAATGCAGGCCACTAGCAATAAGCAATTCCATTGTCTCATAGAAAGTTAGTTTCCCTTTATGAGAACAATAGCAGGCAAAATGCTGCCCGGCAGATATGAATTTGTTTAGAATGAGTAAACGATGACAAAATTGAAGGAGTTTAGCCCTGGTACTCAAAGGGTTGCCAACCTCTGGAAGATTGGCAACCCTACACCTGCTATTTCCCCACACCTAAAGTTTTGAAGTGCTCGATTTGGGTGGATTATGGATCATGACAACACGTACCCTCGCGACAGTTCGCCTGTACACGGCCATGGCGATTATTTATTTTTTCCCGCCCGGCTGATGACAAAGACAATAATGCCAATAATTATGGCCACAATAATAAAACCCGTCCATACACCGGCTTTAAAAATGCTGCCAATCGCTTCACAGCTGCTAAGACCCAACAATAAGGTTACTAGCAGGCTCCAGGTAAAAATGTGCTTTTTCATGGTTCTAATTTTTTGTGGTTGATAATTGGGGTTTTCTACTACTCATTTTTTCGTTGTTAAGGTTCGCTGCCTCATCCACAGAATGACTTGCATGTATATCGTCCTCCTTTTCGGCGAGGTCGGAGAGTTTGATATAAAATTTCTTCAACACCTGCAATTCATCTTCTGTGAGATCTTCAATATCGATCAGCCGGTTACTGGCCCTGATGCTGGAGGCGATCAGTTCATTTAGCTTTAAATGAATGGCAACCGTGTCTTTATTGGCCGATTGCTGAATAATAAATACCATCAGGAACGTGATAATGGTTGTGCCGGTATTGATCACCAATTGCCAGGTATCGGAAAACTGAAACAGTGGGCCGGTAATACCCCATACCAGCACTACGGTAATGGCTAATAGAAAAGCGGAAGGTGATCCGGTTGCCTTTGTTACAGCTCCGGAAAACCGGTCAAAGGCAATTCTAAATCCACTCTTTTTTTTCGTTGCATTTTTCATGGCAGTATTTTAAACACGTTCAAAAGAAAAAATGGAAGCATCGGCATTTTTCCTGCCCAGCACCAGATCGCGAATTATATCGGCTGCCACCTGGCTAAAAGTGATGCCATTGCCACCAAAGCCTAAGGCAAAATAACTGTTGGGCAAAGGTTTGTAAGTTCCAATAAACGGAAGCCCATCTTTGGTGGATCCAAATGTACCAGCCCAGTTAAACTCTGATTTAAAGGGGACGCCGGGAAATAACTTTTTAAAATCTGCCGATAACTGCTTTGCCTTTGGCACGATCAGTTTATCTCTTTTTGACGGGCTATAATAATCTTCGTCCCTGCCACCCACCAGTATCCGGTTGTCTTTCGTAGTTCGCATATACAAATAGGGATCGGCGGTGTTCCACATGATAGTATCCCGGTTCAAAAAAGGTTCATTGTCTTCCAGGTGCTCGCTGATGGTGGCAAAAGTAGAAAGCAGTTTTACGATCGGTTTATTAATATATTTCACCACTTCATAACCATTGGCATACACCATCTTTTTTGCAGTGATGGTTTGTCCTGTTTCCGTGGTCAATACCACTTTATTTTTTTGATGATCAATTTTGGCAATGCAGCTACGGTCGTATACTTCAAGCCCCTTTTTAATGCCTGCCTGTAACATGCAATGCGTCATCATATAGGCATTGGTTTCAGCGCCGTCTTTAGAAAGTATGGCGCCCGGTGCTTCAAAGCCAAAATCCTTTTTTACCTGTTGTTCATCAAGTAATTCCAAATTAAACCCATGCGCTTTTCTTATGGCAAACTCCTCTTTGATAAATGGCAGGTCTTTCTTAAATGCAGCATAGTATAAACTTTTCTTATACTCAAACTGGTCGAACCCGGTCTTTTTCGCGATGTCGCCCAACGCTGTTATGGACTCCCTGCATAAATGATAAGATCTTACTGCCTGCGCCAATCCCACCTTATGTTGCAGCCTGCACAATGGCTCGTCTATCTCGTATTGCAACAATGCTGTACTGGCGCAGGTACTGCCGAGGCCAATGGTTCGGGCATCCACAACTAAACACTTAACACCATGCTGTATTAATTGCCAGGCTACCAGCGCACCGGAAATACCGCCACCCATGATCACAACGTCTGTCTTTTTATCCGACGTAAGCGCCGGGTAGTTAAATGGCAAACCATCTTTGATAAGCCAAAACGGGTAACCTGCTTTTAGGTTCATAGGGTTTTGTTTTCTTTTGCCCCTCTGTTCCTCCCAGGTAGCTTTGGATCAATGCGATATGATTGGTAAAGCCGGTTCGCTTTTTAGGCCCGGACGGCTCCGGTACTTTCTTCAGCAAGATTGGCTTTTTGGGCCGGGCCGGACTGCTGCCCAACCTTACAGAATAGGTGGCACGCTGCAAATCCCAAACCGTAGATTGTTCCAATTTCTTTGCGTGCAAATGGCTCACATACAGCAACAAAGCCTGCTGGTAAAAATTCGTTGACTGTTTTCCTGCCTGCTTTTCAAGACTTCTTTTGTGTGGATGGCTGACCGGCCATTCTTGTGTGTTCATACTTCTCATAATACCTGGTATTCAAGATGAAATAATGGGTACTTATCAAGATCTTATGGAATTTAAAAAGAGCCGCCCTGGTATAAGCCGGCTCTCTTTATCAAACTCCGCTGTTTCAGCCTTTAAGTGTTCTATCTTCTTTCGCCTGATACAATCACGGATAAAAAATGTGCCACCAATTTTTCGAAAGGCTGACAATCAAAAACCTGACCTGGTTCCAATGTATATTACTCATGTTGTAGAATAAAATACACAGCATGATGTTTTTTCCTGAAAAATATTCAACGGTAGCGGGAGGCTCTAATGCATTCATAACGCGTTACTTAACCTGCAAATCGCGGAAAGAACCAGCGGGCAAATTGTATTAGTGCAAAAAATAATTCTGGCACATTTCTTTGGTGGTAAGAATCCTTCAACTTTCCTAAGCTTACAAAACCACATCCATGGCCAAAAAAATCAAAACACCCCCAGGCACTAAACTGACCGATCTTCAAAAAAACACCACTGATGCTACTGATCATTTTTTAACCACCAACCAGGGGTTAAAAATCAATGACAATCAAAATTCGCTAAAGTCAGGGGACAGAGGTGCCACACTATTGGAGGATTTTATCCTGCGTGAAAAAATTACGCATTTTGATCATGAACGGATTCCTGAGAGAATCGTACATGCCCGCGGGTCTGCCGCCCATGGTGTGTTTGAATTGTATGAATCGATGACCGCTTATACAAAGGCCGGCTTCCTGCAAACGCCGGGAACAAAGACACCTGTATTTGTTCGTTTTAGCACCGTGGCTGGTTCACGTGGATCTACAGATCTGGCCAGGGATGTAAGGGGGTTTGCTGTAAAATTTTATACGGAAGAAGGAAACTACGACCTGGTGGGTAATAACATGCCGGTGTTTTTTATCCAGGATGCTATGAAATTTCCTGACCTTATTCATGCCGTAAAACCAGAACCCCATCATGAAATGCCGCAGGCCGCTTCAGCACACGATACTTTCTGGGATTTTATTTCACTGATGCCCGAAAGCATGCATATGATCATGTGGGCCATGAGTGACCGTGCCCTACCCCGGAGCCTGAGAATGATGGAAGGATTTGGCGTTCATACTTTCCGCCTTATCAATGCGGCAGGTAAATCAGTATTTGTAAAATTTCATTGGAAACCGATTCTCGGCATTCATAGTGTGGCCTGGGATGAAGCCCAGAAAATTTCTGGCAAGGATGCTGACTTTCACAGGAGGGATTTATGGGAAGCGATCGACAATGGCAATTTTCCTGAATGGGAATTTGGGGTGCAGATCATAGAAGAAAAAGATGAACACAAATTTGATTTTGATCTATTGGATCCCACCAAACTGGTGCCTGAGGAAATAGTACCGGTAAAGATTATCGGCAAAATGACTTTGAACAAAAACCCTGATAACTTTTTCGCAGAAACAGAACAGGTGGCATTTCACCCGGGTCATTTGGTACCGGGAATAGACTTTACAAATGACCCTTTGCTCCAGGGCCGTTTATTCTCGTATACCGATACCCAGCTGTCAAGATTAGGGAGTCCAAATTTTCACGAGATACCGATTAACCGGCCAGTGAACGAAATGCATAACAACCAGCGGGATGGCCATATGCGGCAAACCATTAATACTGGCAGGGTCAGTTATCAACCAAATACTTTAGGAGGCGGCTGCCCGTTCCAGGCAAAGGCTGCAGAAGGAGGTTTCGTGTCGTACGATGAAAGAATAGATGCCAAAAAAATCAGGGGCCGTAGTAAAAGTTTCTTTGATCATTTCAGCCAGGCCGATTTGTTTTTCAACAGCCAGAGTGAAGCAGAAAAAAATCATATCATCGATGCCTTGTGTTTTGAATTAAGCAAGGTAGAAACGGTAGCCATCAGGGAAAGAATGGTGGGCTTACTTACCCAGGTGGATAAAACTTTGGCGGCGAAAGTGGCCAACGGCCTTGGGATGCCTGCACCGAAGGGACCGGAATATCCTTTAAATCATGGCGTTCCTGCAGATAGCAATGAGAAACAACACCAGTCCGTAAAAGCAAAACCTGCTCTCAAGAATTCTCCTGCCTTAAGCATGACCAATACCCGCAAAGATTCCATCGCCACGAGGCAGATTGCCGTCTTAACAGCTAATGGATTTGACGATAACAGCCTGGGCAAAATGAAAAAAGCCCTGGAAGCAGCAGGTGCGTCTTTAAAAATAATTGCCCTGAAACCTGGCACAATAAACTCGTCAGCCGGAAAAGGCATAAAAGTGGATCATTGCTTCTTTAATACCGCCAGTGTGCTGTTTGATGCGGTGTACATACCAGGTGGTAAGTCAGCCATCGAAGCCCTCGCATCGGAGCCCAATGCGATTCACTTTATCAATGAAGCATACAGGCATTGCAAAGCGATTGCAGTGGATGGTGAAGGAGCGGAACTATTAAAGTCTACTTATATAGTAAATACAGATTCAGATCCGGGCGTCCTGGTAAATAAAGTGCCAGCTGATTTCATCAAAGCCATTGCCGCACATCGTTTTTGGGACCAGGAGAAAGCGAGAAAAGTACCGGCGTAACGTATGCCAAAAAAAAAACGCCAATCCATAAATACAATATGCAGCAGTTAGTTACGATCATAGGAATACTGGCAAGTATTTGCTCGGCTGTTTCAACCATTCCGCAGCTCGTAAAAATTATTAAAGAAAAAAAGGCCGAAAACATTTCACTGTTAATGATGATTGTTTTGCTGGCGGGCCTTTCGCTATGGATCTGTTATGGGATCATGAAAAAAGATACGATCATCATAGCATCCAATTCGTTTTCTGTGGTGATAAATATTCTGTTACTGGTATTTTCCATTTACTATAAAAACCGGCCATTGGCAACAGGATAAGACCCCGGTAAAAAAAGTAACGGCTATCATTAACCAATAAAAAATGTAATATGCAAAAAGGTGGCGATAAAAAACCTATAAGAAAACCCCAACATCAAAACCGGCCAGGTAAGGAGTTTAAAATGGAGCCCGTCCCGGAATTTCTGCCAGCGGCCACCTTACAAAAACTGGCAGGTAAAACGGCTTTGATCACAGGGGGTGATAGCGGCATAGGACGGGCAGTGGCAGTGCTTTTTGCCATGCATGGCGCAGATATTGCGATCTCGTATTTGAATGAGGATAAGGATGCTATAGAAACCGCAGCAATCATTCAAACCCAATACCAAAAAGAATGTTTATTGCTTGCCGGGGATATTTCTAAAGAAACACTGTGCAAAAAAATAGTACAAAAAACGGCGGCAAAATTTGGAAAAATAGATGTTCTGGTAAATAATGCCGCCATCCATTACGAAGCAAAAAGCCTGGGTGAGTTAACAACAGACAATCTTCTCAAAACTTTTCAAACGAATATCTTCTCCTTTTTCTGGGTCACTAAATATGCTTTGGCGCATATGAAAGAAGGTGGGAGCATCATCAACTCGTCTTCTGTAACGGCATATCGTGGCAGCGGCAGCCTGATTGATTATGCCAGTACCAAGGGGGCCATTATTTCATTTACAAGAAGCCTGTCTGCCAATCTCGTAGATAAAGGAATACGGGTGAATGCAGTGGCGCCCGGCCCTATCTGGACGCCCCTGATACCATCCAGTTTTAAACCCTCCAAAGTGGCGCAGCATGGGAGCGATGTGCCAATGAAGAGAGCAGGTCAACCGTCGGAAATTGCACCATCCTATCTTTTTCTTGCCAGTGAAGATGCATCCTATATCACCGGGCAGGTATTGCATCCCAATGGAGGTGAGATAATCAACGGCTAAATTTAAAAGCATAGGTCAGATAATACTAACGATTCACATATGGATACTACAGCAGATGAAATTCTACAATTGCCGAAAAGAAAAATAAGGAGCATATTGGGCGATCCCGAAAAAAGTGCACTGGCAGTGAATCTTATTTATGTGCACGACACCGAGCCAGGTATTAAACGCGTCAAAAAAGGAAAGCTTTTCAGGTATGTAGCTGATGAAAAAAAACCATTGACAGACAAAGAAGCCTTGCAGCGGATCAGGAGCCTGGTGATTCCACCCGCCTGGGAAAATGTGTGGATCTGCCAACTTGAAAACGGGCACCTGCAGGCAACCGGCGTGGATGTAAAAAACAGGAAGCAATACAAGTACCACCCGCTATGGAATGTGTTGCGTAACCACACAAAATACTACCGGCTTTATGAGTTTGGAAAAGTGTTGCCAGTCATCCGCTTACAACTGGAAAAAGACCTGTCGCTACCCGGATTGCCTTTGGAAAAAGTGCTGGCATTGGTGGTGAGTTTAATGGAAAGAACCAATATCCGTATTGGTAATAACGAGTACGAAAAACTGTATGGCTCCTTCGGCCTCACCACTTTAAAAAACAAACATGTGGATATCAACGGAAGCGAACTAAAGTTTTCATTCAAAGGGAAAAAAGGGGTTCATCATGACATCAGTATCCGGAATAAGAAATTGTCTGCGATCGTAAAATCCTGTCGGGAAATACCGGGTAAAGAACTCTTTCAATACTATACCAGTGAGGGAGAAAAAAAGTCCATTGATTCGGGTATGGTGAACAATTATATCAAAACGATCAGCGGTGGTGATTTTACAGCGAAGGATTTTCGGACCTGGTCTGGCACGGTACATGCTTTACTAGCCTTTAAAGAACTGGGATTCTTTGACACTCAAACTGAGGCAAAGAAAAAAGTGGTGGAGGCACTTGACAGGGTTTCAAAACAATTGGGTAATACACGGACTGTTTGCAAAAAATACTATGTACACCCCAGTATTTTAACCCTGTACGAAAATAAGTCACTGGAAAAATACATACAGCAACTGGATGCCATCGAAGCCGACGACAATAAAGCCGGCCTGACCGCAGAGGAAAAAATAGTAATGAAGATTTTAGAAAACAATTAAAGTACACCTACAAACATTTTTTTATGAGACCCATTTGGACAGGTGCAATAGGATTCGGATTGGTAAACATCCCCGTGAAACTTTTTAGTGCCACGCAGGGCAGCGAATTGGAGCTCGATATGCTGGATAAAAAAGACCACGCAAACATCAAATACAAGCGGGTAAATGAAAAGACTGGCAAGGAAGTTCCATGGGCTAATATTGTAAAAGGCTATATGCTTAACAGCAAGTACATCGTGCTGGATGAAAAAGATTTTGAGGCGGCAAACGCTGTAAAAACAAAAGTGATTGAGATCACAGACTTTGTAAAGCAGGAAGAAATCAACAGCATTTATTATGAAACGCCCTATTACCTGGCACCGGAAAAATCGGGTGGAAGAGCCTATGCATTATTACAAAAAGCATTGCTGAAAACGGGTAAGGTAGGCATCGCCACATTTGTAATGCGAAACAAGGAACACCTGGCCATCTTAAAAGCTACAGAGGATGTACTGATTCTAAACCAGCTTCGGTTTTCTGAAGAGATAAGAGATACCAGCGAATTGAGCTTGCCTGCAACAGCAACTGTAAAACCTACAGAATTAAAAATGGCTGTATCGCTTATCGACCAGCTATCCACCGGTTTTGATATTTCATCTTACAAAGACACTTATACAGCACAATTACTAAAGTTGATCAAGGCCAAGGCGAAGGGTGGAAAAGCAACAGCACCACACATGAAAGTGGTTCATAGCAAGGCAAAAGACCTGATGGCGCAGTTAAAGGAAAGCCTCTCCACAAAAACTAAAAAAGCCTCCTGATGAGCCTTACGAAATATAAAGCAAAAAGAAACTTTAAAGTATCGCCTGAACCGGGGGGCAAAGTTGATAAGAGTGGCGGCAAGTTGGCATTCGTGGTACAGCGTCATAAAGCTTCTCACCTGCATTACGATTTTCGGCTGGAGCTGGATGGTGTATTAAAAAGCTGGGCGGTACCCAAAGGTCCATCACTGAATCCTGAAGATAAACGGCTGGCCATGATGGTGGAAGACCATCCTTACGCTTACAAAGACTTTAAAGGAATTATACCCGAAGGCTATGGCGCAGGTATCGTAGAAATTTGGGATAAGGGCACCTATTCTACCATTGAAAAAATGGATGTACCGGCGGCAGAAAAAGCATTGCGTGCCGGGCTCAAGGCTGGCAGTTTAAAAATAATGTTGCATGGCAAAAAACTGAAAGGTGAATTTGCACTGGTAAAAATGAAAGGCAAAGAAAAAGAAGACAATACCTGGCTGCTCATAAAACACAACGATAAATACGCGGTAGATAGCTACGACAGTGAGGACGAAACGCCGGCAAACTCTCCCATCAATAAATGGTTGGCTCAAAACGAAAAGGACGAAAAAAAAAAGTAGAACACGTAGCTAAACCGACCGGTGCCCGCAGGAAGTTAGGGCATTTTATACAACCCATGCTGGCAAAGGAAACCGACACACCTTTTGATGATAAAGACTGGATTTTTGAAATTAAATGGGATGGTTACCGTGCCATCAGTGACATCAAAAATGGTGTAGTAGAATTATATTCCCGTAATGGTATCAGCTTCAATGATTCGTACCCGGTGGTGTACAATGAACTCAAAAAACTAAAGCAGGAAGCTGTGCTGGATGGCGAAATCGTCATTATCAATGAGGCAGGAAAATCCGATTTTCAAAAGCTGCAACATTATGAAGACAATACCCAATACCCCATCCAGTACTATGTATTTGATCTGCTAAAATTAAACGGGCAGGACACAAGCGGCCTGCCACTAACTGATAGAAAAGCATTACTCAAAAAGATCATCCCCAAAAATGCCGTCATAAAATACTCTGAGCATGTACTGGCAAAAGGCATTGGATTTTTTAACGCGGCGCGTGACAATGATCTTGAAGGCATCATGGCAAAAAAGGCCGACAGTGAATACCATACAGGTGCAAGAACAGGTGAGTGGCTGAAAATAAAACACCACAAATCAGATGAAGTAGTGATCGTGGGTTTCACAGAATCTACAGGATCGAGATCCTATTTCGGCGCGTTGGTTTTGGCTGTAAAAACCGAAGACGGACTTAAATATGCCGGGCACACAGGTTCCGGGTTTACAGACAGTATGCTTAAGGAAGTGTACGGAAAGTTGAAACCATTGACCACCAAACAATCGCCTTTTAATGAAGTGGTGAAAACCAATATGCCGGTTACCTGGGTAAAACCAAAATATGTTTGCGAAATAAAATTTACCGAGTGGACCAACGACGGCAAAATGCGGCATCCTATTTTCCTGCGGATGCGGGAGGACAAAACCATCAAAGATGTTGTTATGAGCAAAGTAAAAGCACCTGCAAAAAAAACCGCCAAAGAAGCTGGCGCCACCCGGGAAAATGAAGCGGAACTGGTAATTGGAAAAACCAAGGTAAAACTCACCAACCGTAATAAAATATACTTCCCCGAAGACAAGATCACAAAAGGTATGGTAGTCGATTACTACCAGGAGATGAGTGACTATATTCTGCCCTATTTAAAAGACAGGCCCGAGTCGTTAAAGCGAAACCCCGGTGGCATCCACGAAGAGGGCTTTTACCACAAGGATGCGGGCGAGGAAGCGCCACCATTTGTAAAAAGTTTTTCAGTTTTTTCGGAGTCTTCCAAAAAGGATATCGATTATATTATTTGTAATGATAAGGCCACATTGGCTTACCTCAATAACCTGGGCTGTATAGAAATCAATCCCTGGAATTCTACCACAAAATATCCGGACAAGCCCGATTATATGATCATTGATATTGATCCTTCGGAGAAGAATAATTTTGAACAGGTGATAGAAGCCTCAGTTGCGTTTAAATCCCTGCTGGATAAAGCTGGCGCTGCCTGTTTCTGCAAAACTTCCGGCGCTACGGGGTTGCACATTTATGTACCCATGGCACACAAGTACCCGTACGAACAGGTAAAAGACTTTGCGAATTTTCTATGCATGTTAGTGAATGAACAGTTGCCCGATTTTACCACCCTTGAACGTAACCTTAAAAAGCGGGGCAATAAACATATCTATCTTGATTATCTTCAAAACAGGCGGGGGCAAACCATTGCCTGTGCCTATAGTTTAAGGCCACATATTGGCGCCACTGTTTCCACGCCCCTTGAATGGAAAGAAGTAAAACCAGGGTTGCATCCTTCTTCCTTTACTATACATACAATTGGTGCCAGGGTAAAAAAACTGGGGGATATTTTTAAGGCAGTTTTAGGCCCAGGTGTAGATATTAAAAAATGCCTCGATAAACTATCCTGATATAAAGATTCACGCCTATTCGAAAATAGAATTGTTGAGGTGCTTAAAAGCTTCCATGGCACCCATATACTCGCAGGTGCGGGCTCCCGCCTTATTGGCACTGTGAACCATTGCCTTCCAATCATCGAAACCTAATTGTTTCAGCGTCGTCTTCTCTTTTTTCGAAAGCAGGTACAACAACGCACCCACAAATGCATCTCCAGCGCCTGTGGTATCCACCGGCTTTATTGCTATGCTTGGAATCAGTTCCTGCATACCCTCATGACATAAAAGGGTTCCCTCTTTTCCCAGTGTGACCGTAAATGTCGCAGTTGATTTTTCCATTAATTGGCTGGCTGCATCATCTAATGTTGATGTGTTGGTAAGTAACATGGCCTCTTCATCGCTTACCTTAAAATAATCGCATTGGGTGATAAAATCCAGGCTATTGTTTATAAAAAATGACTGGTTGTTCTTAAACAGGTCGTGCCGGTAATTTGGGTCGAAGGAAATAAAAGCGCCTTGTTGTAAAGCCTTGTCGCGGCTCATTCTGTAGGCTTCGTAAAAGGGGCCAGGCAAAAAAGAAGTAGCCGAACCAAAATGAAAAATAGGATACTCATGAAGCGGAACAGTGGCCATATCCTGTACGCTTAGCTGGCTGTCAGCGCCACGGCTAAACACAAAGTCACGCTCACCGTTTTCCATCAGCGACACAAAAGCTATTGTGGTAAAATGGTCGGCATCGCGAAACATATACCTCGTATCCACTCCCATCTGTTGCATGGTAAAAACCAGGTGCTGGCCAAAAGGGTCAGTGCCCACTTTTGCCGCCAATTCTGCATGGCCACCAAGAGCCGCAATCGCCGCTGCCACATTCGTAGGGGCGCCGCCGGGCTTCTTTAAAAAATTAGCCCCATCGGCCAGCGATTTGCCCTTGTCGGTACATATCATATCGATGAGCGCCTCGCCTATGCAGAGAATTTTGTTCATAGTATGTTTATGTTCAGGGGTTATCCTTCAAGATTATTAATGCCCAATATTCAACGATCAACAATCAATTTTCAACTTGCCCCTGGATTGAACATTGATTGTTGCTTGTTGATTATTGAAAATTATTTTTCTGTTGTGTCTTACTATTATTAACTACCCACGGCCAAAAACTTCTTCAGCGCCAAATACACCCCATTCGTCCAGCCGAATCCGTCCTGGCTTTCATATTCGCCACCACCTGCAAGCTGGGTGATATCTTCCACATTGTATTTTTCCATCATCTTACCAGTGGCTTTAAATACCCGTTCATTTTGCGCCAGCCATCTTGCAGCAATGTCCTTTGCCAGGTCATTACAACCATAAGCCGATAACCCTTTCACCGCCATCCATTGCAGCGGGGCCCATCCATTTGGCGAATCCCATTGCTCGCCGGTTGTAACAGTTGAAGTTACGATGCCTCCGGGTTTCAACAATTTCTCTCTTGCGGTGGTTGCTATCTCTTCCACGTGGTTTTTAATAAAGTAGTTGCTGCCACGGGATACAAATAAAGGCACTAAACCTGCTGCGGTTACCAGCGGCACTTGCTGCTTATCTAACCAATTATAATCTGTAAAAAAATGCTGCTCCTTATTCCAGCAGTAATCAATGATAGCCTCGAAACGTTTGATAGCAACGGTTTCCAAAGCCTCGGCCTTGTCGGCATCCTGGCTTACAGCGAAAGCTTTTGACAACACCATTTCGAGTTTATAGAGCAGGCAATTCAGATCTACCGGTATAATATTGATCGTTTCGATAGTGCTGATATTCAGGTGATCGGCAAACCAGCGGCTGCTAAAATCCCAGCCACTTTCTGCACCAGCCCTTATATTGGTAAACACTTCTTCAGCTGCTTGCTTGCTTTGCCTGCTTATATGCACATCTTCTGCATAGCTCTCCTGCCGCGGTGTTGGGCTTTCATCAAAATACCGGTTCAAAATGTCTCCACCCTCCAATTTTACCGTATGCTTGCATGCAATAGCAGCATCAGCTGAACCGTCTTGCCAGTAAGCATATTCCTTTTCAAGCGCTTCCAGGTATTGTAAGTAAACACCGGTATCGTTTTTAGCTTCCGCCAATAGTTCTACCATCAAAGCAAAAAAAGGAGGTTGGCTCCGGCTTAAATAATAGGTGCGGTTTCCATTGGGTATATGCCCGTAAGTTTTAATAAGATGGGCAAAATTGCTCACCATATTTTCAACCATCTCCACTTGTTCATGCTCCAGTAAACCGAGCATCGTAAAGTAAGAATCCCAATAATATATTTCGCGGAAGCGGCCGCCCGGAACAATGTAGGGATACGGCAGGTTAATAAGAGATCCCTGTGCATCACCCGGCCGCCTGGTAAGATGCTGCCACAATATTTTCAGGTGGTCTTCAATAGGCTTACTGGTGTCGCTGTGGTACTCTTCGCCACTTGCCGCCGGAATATCGAAATGGTTTTCAATAAACAATTTCAGGTCGAAGCCTGGCTGCGATTTTTGCGCCTGGTAGTTTTCTTCAATCGTTTCCAATGGAAACGAAGGCGTGCAATCAGGAAAGGTTTTACCATCCTTAAGAACAGCATGTAATTGTACTGCTTCAAAAAGGTCTTTAAGGTGGTATACTTGTGTGGCCTGCATTTTTTCTCTTACTTGGTTGAAAAAAATCAATGAGCGGCAGTGGGCTGGAACGAGACTTTGGCAGCCGATTTTTTCTGTAGACGGTTGAGTATTATCAGTGCCCCGACCAGTATACACATGGGGCCAAGCGAAAAGTAAAATGCTTTTTCGCCACCATAATTCTCAAAAATAAAGCCGGTAACAATGGAGCCGAACGTACCGCCCAATGCTGAAAAAACAACGATCAACCCCGACATGGGAGCGTGTTTTCTTTCGGGCAATGAACTTAATATTACAGAATTAATAGCCGGGTAAATGGGCGCCAGCAGCAAACCGATGAGTGGAAATATAAATGCCACCAGCGGCGCATCTCCCAAAGACTTCACTTCAATAGCAGGGTCCACATTTTGCGCCAGCGGAATAGACAGCATGACCATCACTGCCGCCAATACTACACAGGCCACCAATACCTTCAGCCAATGAATCCGCCGCAACACGATGCCGGCTAAAAATCTGCCCAAGGCAATGGACGCAGCCATTATACTAGCCATTTGTATACTTAATGTGCTACTGAGGTGTAATACCTGGTTATTAAATGTGGGTAGCCAGCTCATAATGCTTTGTTCTATCAACACATAAAAAAATGCACTGACGATAAATACAATGACCAGCGGGATGCCAAGAAGCCCAAGCATTTCCAGGAACTCACCTTTCATTTTTTTAGGAGCCTCGTTTTTTATCAACTTTTCATCAAGTGGAGTGGTGAGCAACAACAGGAATGCCAACAGCGACAGGCCGCCCAACACATAATAAACTTTAAACCAGGATGTCGATTTTGGATTGTTGGGGTCAACAAAATAGCCGAAAATGAAGTAACCGGCTAACACGCCCACCATAAAAAAAGACTCCAGGAAATTCATCAGGCTGGCATGGTCCTTTTTATCTTTTGTAATAATGCCCAGCGTGGCAAACACAGAAACTTTAATAAGTGCAAACGAAACACCAGTAGCAGCAAATAACAGTTTAATGGCAGCGAAACCCGGCAGGAACGGAACCATCAATACAACAAGGGTAATAAAACCAAGGGCTATTAACATGGCGTTTTTATAGCCAATGCGTACAATAAAAGATGCAACGAGAAATGACACGGCGGCAATACTGATATCCTTAAAGCCTTCCAGGACACTGGCCGAAGATTGGGATACGCCAAAGTTGTTTTGGACTTGCAGTATCACGGTTCCCACACTGTTAAGCAGGATGGCAAATACAAAATAATTAAGAAACAGGGAAGCCCTGATCCGGATATTATTCATATGGCTGTTTTAGTTACAAGGCAGTTGCAGGCCTATTTTCCTGTCGTAACCCCGTTTAGCCAGACAAGGTAAAACAACAAGCCGTGGAGGATAATAAGTACCCGGCTATTTTATTCAACAGCAAACGATTGCGATCTAAGATTCTCTAAAAAAGGCATGCGGAACCCATTGGCAAAGCAAGAATCGATCGTTAATTGACGGAAATTATAATGGTGGCCCCTTTTTACCGGAACCACCATTGAAACAATTTTTTAGATAAAGCCCTCAATGACTCACTGACCTAATGACTAATGATGCAGTCATTTACTTCACCCTGCTAAACCTCAGGCAGCCTACCATCCAATCGGGCAGGTATTTTTCGGGATTTCGTTTTTTAAGATCCAGGTACCAGCCCAGTTTTTTCAGAATGGGCACTTTATGCGTTTCAACATATTCTATCAGGGTGCCATCGGGGTCTTCGTTGTAGGCAAAATGCCCGGCGGCCTTGCCCATCGGGAAGCTGTTTTTGCTGTTTACGGTCAGGGGGTAGCCGTTAGAGCGGCAGAGTTCTTCATGCGAATCCATACCATTGATATCGAAACAAACATGGATAAAGCCGAGGTCGCCCCAGTAGCGGTTATCGAAAATTTTATTCCCTGCCCGGCTGGGGACCTGAACCAGTTCGATATAGGTTTTGCCAAATAGCTTTGCAAATGCCCCACGGCGGATATTGCTATGCGTAAGTATGGTACGGCTGCAGGTTTCATCACCACCCGGTATGCCTTTCAGATCAGCAAACTTGTCCTTGCCTTTATACAGCACTTTATCGTAGCCAAGAACCTGGGTATAAAATTTTTCAGCGTCTTCCATATCGCTAACGCCAACCGTAACGCCACTTACGCCGCCCCTGATACCGTATTTTTTTGAAAAACAAATGCCACATTCCATCACCTCGAACAGGTTGCCAAAAGGATCCTTCAGGAAGAAATGGTATCCGTCAATGACATGCTTTTGAACGGGGGTGAGCAATTCTACGTTTAACTGCTGCATGTGTTCGTACACCTGGTGCACATTTACACATTTCATTTTCACAATAAAAATTCCCAGGTCGCCCATTACCGGGTGGGCTGGTGGTGCCGATGGCGTACGGCTGGTGTATTGCCATATTTCAAACCCTCCGCCGCCCCGCATGTTTAATGCCAGGATGGCTTTACGGTCGTGTGCTTTATCGCCGGTATAGCGGGTCATCAGGTTGGCAGTGGCTTCGTCGTTAAACACCACTACGTCCATACCAAAAACCTTTTTGTACCAGTCAAAAGCTTTATCGGCATCCGTTACGCCTATCCCTACCTGTTGTATGCCGCTTATTATCCTTTGCATGAAATTTCTATTTTCTCGATATTTTTTTGGGTGGAAAAATACATGATTTATTTATCCGTAATGTAGCATTTTTTTAGACCCCGGCTCCGGAATAGACTGCTGACAGCCCGGCTCCATCTTACAACAATGCTGCCATAACCGATTTTAGTATTTTTTGTCATGGAGTTTTACACTTAATAACAACCTTTTGTTTGCTACAGGTAATTGCCAGACAATAGTTTTTGCCCTGTTGATGCATTATGTACGTGAAATGTGGTGTTGTGGGTGGATGAGAAAAAATTTCTTGTCTTTGCAATGCGCATCTGGCCTGTAAAATTAATCCTCATATGCCAATCAGTAAAAAATTGCAGTTGATAGTTATGGTGAGCGTGTTTATGCTTCAATATTTCGCCGAGCACCTCTTTCCTCAAACAAAGCAAAACAACAAGCGGCCCAACGAATGGAAAAACCTTCAATGGGGACTGTTGGGTTGGGCGGTAAATTTTGTACCTGCAATTGGCCTGGCAAAATGGATTCAATGGGTGGACACGGAAAGGTTGGGTTTGATGAACCAATTCAGGTTCGATTTGGTGATACAATCGGTTATTTTCTTAATTCTGATGGATCTCTGGATGTATTGGTGGCACCGTATGAACCACACTGTCAGCTTTTTATGGAGGTTTCACCAGCTGCACCATACTGAAGAGCATATGAACACCACAACTGTTTTGCGGTTCCATTTTGCCGAACTGCTCATTTCAAATTTGCTAAAAGCGCTGGTGTTTTTATTATTGGGGCCTTCCATTTCTATGGTGATTTTGTACGAACTGCTGTTTTTTGCCAATGTATTGTTCCATCATTCCAACATTCGCATATTGCCTGCAGCAGACAGGGCATACCGGCTTCTTTTTTCATCGCCATTAATGCACAGGCTTCACCATTCTACAAAAAAATGGGAAAGAAACACCAACTATGGCTCCGTTTTTAGCTGGTGGGACCGGATTTTTGGCAGCTTTAAGGCAAACGGGTTGCCATTCATAGTGACCGGACTTGATGAAAAAAACGCCACAAATTTGTCGGAGACAAAACACACCATATAAAAAACACATAGCTCCGGGTGCTGCTTGTTATCTTGCGTGCCTGATTAAAAAAAATTCATTTAAAAATAATGCAGAAGGTTTACAGCAAAGGCTTTAACGGGTGGAGCCAGTTGGCCATTTTATTGGGGCTGGTGGGTGGAGGCATTCTTGCCACAGTCTTGATAAGTTTTCTCATCTGGATCTCAATGACTGATGGATCCATTTTAAACATGGAAAAAGATATGTTGAAGCCGGAAAATGCAAATGCTATCCAGGTGCTACAGGCGGCTAGTGCATTATTCATGTTTTTTATACCTACAGTTGCTTTTGCCTCCATTTGCTATCGTAATAAATGGACATTCCTTGGATTTAAAGAAAAACTCAACCCTAAAGCTTTGCTTATCGTGTTGCTTATAGTAGCCGTTAGCATACCGATGATGGGTTTGCTGGAACAAATAAACCGGGCTATCCCGTTGCCAGCCACCACCAGGGTACGATTTGATGATATGGAAGAAAGATACAACGAGCAGGTTTTGCTGATGGTTCAGTTAAAAACCTGGGGACAGTACTTCATTTCCCTCTTTATTATCGCTGTGCTTCCGGCTATTACCGAAGAAATGGTATTTCGGGGAGGCCTGCAAAACTTGCTAACCCGCTGGATGAAATCCCCGTGGGCCGCCATCCTTATCACCAGTTTTTTATTCAGCGCTATCCATTGGAGTTGGTACGGATTCATTGTTAGGTTTGCTTTAGGAGTAGTGCTCGGCTTGATTTTTTATTATACTAAAAACATCTGGCTAAATATATTGCTGCACTTTCTGAACAACGCGCTGGTAGTTACCTCCCTGTTTATTACTGCCAGGCAGGGAAAGCCGCTTGACATGACACCCACAGACAGTTTTCCATTGATAGTGGGCGTTGCCGGTTTAATATTGATGGTAGTGCTGATGAGATGGCTCATCAACTCAAGCCCAAATCCTGTTTTGGAAGAAAACAGGATCGATGTTTTCGACAGGAGAAATCCTTTTGATGAGCGGAATGTTTAAAAAGTTGGCAGTTTTGAAGTTGGCAGTTGGCAATCAAGGGGGAAAAAGCATTTTCATTTTTCAACAAAACAGCCTTTTATCGGTTTTCAAAACATATTTTACATAAACCAAAACGAATATTGCAGGGCATTGCAAACTGAGAACTAAAAAACTGCCAACTGAAAATGAACTGGCATTTACTCTATACCACCACACTGTACACCCGGGCTGCCATTATCCAGGGCAAACTGGAAGAAAACCAGATACCCGTTAAAATAATTAACCGGCAGGACAGGATGTACATCACCATTGGCGACATAGAATTGTATGTACCCGTTCATTTAAAAGATGTGGCCATGGGGGTGATGAATGAAACGCTAAAGAATTAAAAACAGTTGGCAGTTTTGCAGTGGGCAGTTGGCAATAATTTTCGAAGCGTTTGTATCATGAGTATGAATTTTTTTTCAAACAGGCATAAAACCCTCAACCCATTTTTTTAAAAGAAGTTACCCAGTCACCAGTAATAATCTTGCAGAAGATTGCCAACTGCCAACTGAAAAACTGCTAACTGATCAACTGCCAACTCTAAATAAAGTTAACCCAGCCACCAGTCGCAATACTTCCTAAGATTGCCAACTGCCAACTGAAAAACTGCCAACTCTGCTATCTATGGCTTTAAACAAAGAAGTATTTCGGGTAAGAGCAATTAGCGCCCTTGTTTTTGTACTGGTCATGCTCGCAGGACTGCTTTGGAACCACTGGAGTTTCTTTGTGCTGTTTTCCATTATCCATTTCGGCTGCTGGTGGGAGTATATGAACCTGGTCGAAAAGATCCATGGGGGCGTACTTAACCGGTACCTGCGGTTCGGATTGATGTTTTCCGGCTTTGCTATCATGCTTTCTTTTTGCGGACCCGCTTATGCGATCATGGGTTATGGATTAAAACAAAACCTTTGCCTGCCGTTTGCTGTTGCGGGATTTATTTTACTGGTAGCCGGCATTTTTCAAAAACAAAAATTCAGCCTGAAATCCTTTGCTGCAGCAGCTTTGGGCTGGCTCTACATTTCTGCTGTTTGGGGTATGATGTTAGGTTTAAGGCAATACGGTATGGTATTTAAAGGTCCCGGGCTATTTGCAGATCTTGGTAAAATACTGCCCATAATTCTCATCGCTTCTATCTGGATCAACGACACCATGGCTTATATCGTTGGATCTTTTATTGGCAAAACCCCTTTTTCAAAAATTTCACCCAAAAAAACCTGGGAGGGCACCATTGGCGGAGCTATTCTTTGCGTGGTGGTGATGTCGCTGGCCGCGCATTATCTATTTGATTTTAGCTGGCTAATCTCTATAGTCGTTCCCCTGATTGCAGCCATTGTAGGCACAGCAGGCGATTTACTCGAAAGCAAAATAAAACGCATGGCCGATGTAAAAGACAGCGGCAACATGATGCCGGGCCATGGCGGCTTTATGGACCGGTTCGATTCGCTGCTCCTGGCCACTCCTTTTGTTTGGCTTTTTATAGAACTGGTTGGCTAATTACATCGCCATCCGGTCAATGGGCGATAATCATTTACAAAACAGCTAAAAACCTATTGTATTTCGTATTTACCTTATGTTGCAATTGGCAACCTACTTGCAATTATATTTGCCGCCCAACCCTGGTGCAATACCTAAACACTATTGACCTAATCCCAAATCCCCAATTACTAACCCCCAATCTCTAACAAACATGACAATTCATAAAGAAGGTTACGCATCCATCGGTATCGCCACTTTGGTAATTGGTTTGATCAACGTGGTAGCAATTTGGTTTTTCAGTGCATCCTACCCGCTGATCGCTGGTTTCATTTTTGTAGTTACGCTGGCACTCTGGATTCTTGTAGTGTCCTTTTTCAGGGTTCCCAAAAGACAATTGACTATCGATGGCAACAAAATAATCTGCCCCGCCGATGGCAAAGTGGTGGTAATGGAAGAAATAACCGATGTGGAATATTTTAAGGACCGCCGTATACAGGTGAGCATCTTTATGAGCCCCTTAAATGTGCATCTCAACCGCAATGCCGTTAGCGGCGATGTGGTGTATAGCCAGTATCACAAGGGAAAATTCCTGGTAGCATGGAACCCAAAATCGTCTACCGAAAACGAAAGGCATAGCGTGGTGTATAAAACAGGTGGTAAAGAAATTTTGGTAAAACAAATAGCCGGGGCCGTTGCCAAGCGCATTGTAAATTACCTGAAAGCAGGTATGACTGTAAAGCAGGGTGCGGAAATGGGCTTTATCAAATTCGGCAGCCGGGTGGACGTACTTTTGCCTGTTGGAGCTAAAATTTATGTGGAGCTCAACCAGGTGGTTCAGGGCGGGGTAACTGTTTTGGCAGAATTATAAATGAGCAGCGGCGCATCTAAATATGCCTGCCGCTTGTCTTTTTTAACATCTCCCGATTTACTTTTTCCAAAATATCCATTTACATTAGCCAATAATAATCATCCCTAAAAAAAATAATCATGAAAAAATTCCTCGTATTTGCTACTGCAGCTTTGTTGATCAGCGGTGCAGCATTTGCCGGCAAAACCAAAAAATGTGGCACAAAAGAAAGCTGCTGCAAAGACAAAAAAGAAAATTGCTGCAAAGACAAAAGTGCTAAAGAAACTAAAGAAGTGAAAGCGGCCAAAGCGGCTAAAGTTGCAAAAGTTGCAGCTTAATTCCTCACTTCCGGTTATAGAAAGGCAACCTGCTACGGGTTGCTTTTTTATTTTTAGCCGTTGGCTCGATGGCTAAAGCCAACGGAAATGGATATTCACGATTAATTTTCAGGAGGACTATTGCCGTATTACCGTTGGCTTCAGCTAACGAAGGCGAATAAAAATCCTCACACCAAAAAAGGGTTTGTGTTCCACTCCCTGCCCACAGTTGTTACCGGCCCGTGACCGCTATACACTTTTGTTTCATCGGGAAGGGTCAATAGCTGGGTACGTATGCTGGTAATTAATGTTTCAAAATTTCCCAGCGGCAGGTCGGTGCGGCCGATACTGCCATTGAACAGCACATCGCCGCCAATTACAAAATCCTGGGCCTTGCAGTAAAAACATACATGCCCCGGGGAATGGCCGGGAGCGAATAATACCTTCAGTTCATCGTTACCCAATTTAATTATATCGCCTTCCTGTAAAAAATTAAAAGGTCCTGAATAGCTTTTAAAAGGCAGGTTGTACATGACGCCGCTGGCCTCCGCCAAACGCATCATCTGTTGCTCTTTGGCATGAATATGTGGTATCAGGTCCCAGGTAGCAGCCACCCATTTTACACCAAATACATGGTCGAGGTGGCAGTGGGTATTCAGCAGCATGATGGGGCGCAGGCCTTTCTCATCAATAAAACTTTTAAGTTCCTGCTCCTCGTAACTATCATAACAGCCCGGGTCTATAATAACCGCATCCTTGTCATCGTTCCATAAGAGATAAGTATTTTCCTGGATAGGGCTAAAAGTAAATGAATGAATATGAAGCATTGTAGTGGGTTGGATGATGAGCGTTTAGTTGATAGGTGGTTAGTGATAGCATCGCCAACACCTATTGTTGAAAATTTCGTTTAAAGAACCTCAAATATAAAGTCAGCAGCGAAAAAACAAGCCACAGACTAATGTCCGCACCAGGTTCCCACACCTAAATTCCGGTAGCTTGTTTGTGGATTTCTGCCGCTTGTACCTTGTCGCTTGTACCTTGAACCTTGTTTCCCGAACCTTGTTTCCTGAACCTTGTTTCTTTTTACACTGAAACGCCTAATTTTAAATGCCCTATTTCTGTGAATAAGAACGAATTTGCAATACTGTTATAAACGGATGAAGCATAAAATTGAGAGTATCAATATGAACATGAAGAAAATAATGAAACCGATTGCCCTTTTTGCGTTGCTCGTGATGCAGTCTGCCATATTCAATGATTTGGATGCACAGGTAAATGCTGTAAAGTTTGGTAAGAACCGCATCCAGTATCACAAATTCAACTGGAGGTTTTACCAGACAGAAAATTTTAATGTGCATTTTACCCAGAATGGATTGGAACTGGCCAAGTATGTGCTGCAGGTGGCTGAGGAAGAACTGCCAGCCATGGAGGCTTTTACCGAAATCAGCCTTGGGCCGCGTTGCAACATTATTCTTTACAACAGTTATGATGATGTACAGGCCACCAATATCGGGCTCGGAAATGATGTGCCGGATGTTGGCGGTCAAACAAGGTTGGTGGGTAATAAAATGGTGCTCTATTTTAATGGCAACCACGATGACCTGCGCCGGCAAATACGGCAAGGGCTTGCGAAAGTGCTTTTTGATACCCGGCTGTTCGGTGATAATATTGGGGAGTTTGCCGGTAACGCCGCCCTGCTGGATTTACCAAAATGGTTAACAGATGGTTATATCACTTATGCCGCCGACAACTGGAACCAGCATATGGATGACGAACTCCGCAGTGCGCTTCTTAGCGGTCGTTATAATAATTTTTACCAGTTTGCTTTTGAAAGGGAAGACATAGCAGGCCATTCTTTTTGGCACTATATGGCCACCAAGTACAAGAAAGAGAATGTTACTTATTTTATGTACCTGGCCATCTTGTACAAAAGCCTCAACTCGGCGTCGATGCGCATTTGCAAAAAGAAATTTAAGGATGTGCTGAAAGACTTTATGGCCTACGAAAGCGACCTCTATTACAAGGATCTGAAAGGCCGGCGTATATATCCCAAGGGAACCATTGCTGTAACCGAAGAGGTAGACAACAACAAAGACTTTTACCGGTTTGCCCCCAATCCCAATAAGAAACTATATACCTGGGCCGTGGCCGAGTACAACAAGGGCAGGTATAATGTGGTTTTGGTAGAAAATTATGTAAATCGTAAAGTGCTGCTGGGCAACGGTGTCCGGGTGTACAAACACCAGAAAAATCCCAACTACCCCATTATGGCATGGGATGGAAAGGGTAGCCGGCTGGCTTATGTCTATTGGGAAAAGGACAAGGTATGGTTACAGGTGTACGATATCGTAAACCAGGCCAACCGGGTAAAGCAAGACCTTACACCTTTCTTTGAGCAGGTTCAGGACATGCAATACATGCTGGATGCAAATACCCTTGTTTTTAGTGCTGTAAAAAATGGTCATACCGACCTGTTTATTTACAAAATAGATAAGCAGACCGTGGATCAGCTTACAGACGATGTATGGGATGATGTAGATGGTGCGTTCGTGTCGTTCCCAAATAAGTATGGCGTTATTTTTTCCTCTAACCGGCCTACAGCCGACGAGAAAGGCAGCGACACTTCTTTGCCAAGTAAAAACAGGTATAATGTGTTTTTAGTGGATGCAGTGAAAAAAGGCGGGTTCAGGCAAATAACACAATTGACCAAATTGAACTATGGTAATGCCCGTTATCCAAGCCAGTACAACATGAACCATTTTACGTTTGTGAGCGACGAGAGCGGCATTGGCAACCGGTACGCAGGTTATTTTACCACTAAGGCCGAGGGCCTCGATACCCTGGTGATCATCGGCGATGAAATATTACGGAATCCCCCACTTGATGAAATAGACAGCACCCTAAAAGTATGGGGCCGTAGCGAACCGGACAGCATTGGTTATATCGCCATCACTTCCGACTCCAGTTATACTTTTCCCATTACCAATTACCAGAGCAGTATAGCTGAAACCCGCACGGGTGGCGAAATCGGGCAGGTAAGTGAAGTAACGCGTCAGGGCGATTATAAATTCCTGTACCGCCTTAAGATTGATAGCCTGGCATTAAGAAACCGAAACGTGACCGCCCGGCCTACACCTTTTGTAAAGGCACTGATAGCCGAACGGAAAGCATCACAAGGCAAGGCGACTCAGAATCAAAAAAGCGATAGCGCAAAGACGGATGGTTTCTTCCAAAACGAATTTGAAAATGAGAAACCAGACAGTGCCGCGATGGCGCGAAAACTCCAGGAACTCATAGACCGAAGTCCCGAGACCCAATTAGGCAAAGCCAAACTGTATAAGTACCGCATCAAGTATTCCATGGACCAGGTGCTGGCAGGGATTTCCAATACCATTTTAACCGGTAAATACCAGCCCTACGCAGGTGGAAGCGGACCGATACGACTCAACAATGGTAATAATATCAATTTTGGTTTTAATGCGACCATCAGTGACGTAATGGAAGACTACCGTTTTTCAGGCGGTGTACAACCAGGCATTAACCTGAAAGACAACCAGTATTATCTTTCTTTTGAAAACAACCGGAAACGGCTTGACTGGGGCGCTACTTATTATCATTCTGCCAGCAGCGATTATTCCATTTCGTTGAATGGAGTGCCCACTTACAACGCCAAATTGTTTACCAATTTATACCAGGTAAATGTTTCCTACCCGCTGGATATTGTGAGAAGTGTTCGGGTAAATGCGGCTTACCGCAGTGATAAATATGTAGCATTGGCCAGTGATCGCCTGAGCTTAACCATCCCCGACCAGGTGGTGAAATACATACTCACAAAGGCTGAGTATGTCTACGATAATACCATAAACCCGTCGCAGAATATCTGGCATGGACTGCGTTACAAAGCTTACCTGGAAGCCATTGCTGAAGTAACGAAGGAAACCGGCCAAAAGCGCCAGTTTACATTCAACTTTGGTTTTGACGCAAGGCATTACTACCCCATTTACCGCAACCTTATTTGGGCTGTACGTGCGGCCGCCGATGTAAGCTGGGGTAATCAGAAACTCATCTATTATTTAGGCGGAACGGATGGATGGCTGAACCCCAAGTTTAATGATGCCAACCGCCCTGCTGCCGATCAAAGCTATATCTACCAAACACTGGCGGTAAACCTCCGTGGTTTTAAGCAAAACGCAGCCAATGGAAACAATGCTTTTGTGATCAACAGTGAAGTGAGACTGCCTATTATACCAACATTGGTTAACAGGCCCATCAACAATGCGTTTCTCCGCAATTTCCAGCTGGTGCAGTTTTTTGACCTTGGTACGGCATGGAATGGAAAATATAATAAGCTTTCAAGGCCCACATCTGTATTTCAGCAGTCGCCGGTGGTTATTAAGCAAAAAGCTGGTGGCATAGGTCCCTTTGCCGGTGGGTACGGATTTGGTGCCCGCAGTACGCTGCTAGGATATTTTGTAAAAATTGATGCAGCCTGGGAAATGAATGTATTCTTCAAAGGCAAACCCATGTGGTATTTTTCCCTGGGACTTGATTTCTAATAAGTCTCCTGTGTTTTGTTCTTATAAAAAAGGCCCGTTTTTGACGGGCCTTTTTCGTTTTACAATACATTTTATTGCTTTCAAAACTGTACGCCAAATTGCCGGAGGTGATGTATGACATGCTTATGATGCAGCTGTACCCATTCTTCAAAATTCAGGTCACCAAAAGCGGGATGTTGGGTAGTTAACGCTGGCTGGTCTTTAAAAAATGAAAAAAACTGGCTGACTTCCTGTTTTAGAAATTGAAGTGCATCATTATAATTTTCATACATCAAAGGCTCGGGTTCTTCAGGCAGCATAGCCGCTTTTGTATTTTCCCTGAATTCCTTGTCACTCCATAAAAACTCTTTGTATTTCGGTAAATATTCTACAGGTGTAACTAAATCAAAATGACGCTTATTGGTAGATACCTCGAAAAATTTCGCCACATGTTCCAGCATGTGTTGCGCACTCATTTTACCCCATGCCGGCTTTTGGTCCGGGTCTATTTTTTCAGCTAACGAAATCAATTTGTTTTGAAGGAAATCCAGCTTTTGTTCGTTCATAAGATTCAGTTTGGCAAGTTGTTTTCAGGTATACGATATGTGTGGGAAGATAGATTTTAATACGAAAGAAATCGCATGCACCTCCAATCCGGTTCGGGTTCAGGTCTTAAAATTATCGCCGTTTTAAACCGTGGCTGTCAGAGGGAACATCAAACCAATTCATCAGCTTTTCTCGTGGGGACAATGGGCCGTAGCAATGTTTTTGGAACTTGCTTTTCTTCGGGAAAATCTTCTTCCTGCAGTTCTATGCGCCGGGTAATATCGCCTAAAGAGCTCAGGCGCTGAACAGTGTATGGAATGGTATCCAATCCACTCACGAATTTGAGGATATAGGCATAAATACCTACAATATCGCCGGCCTGTAATGCCTGCCCGGAAGTTTTTGTGGTAACCAGCAACGACACGCCGATGACTGCCATCACCATCATTTCCATCAGGCCAAAATTGATGGCTTCTTTATCGCTGATTTTTATTTGCCACTTGCGCAGGCTGTTATAATGGCTCCGGATTATTTTTATGTCGCCTGTTGTAATGACGTCCACCTGCTTTTCCAGTTCGTCGTTCTTGAGTCTATTGAGCCGTTTCATTTTACGGCCGTATATAAAGCTAATGGTGGCAACGGGCAACAGGGCCGCAAAACAAATCCCCACTACACTAAGGTCATAAAACATCAGCAGTACCAACGAGCCGAGGATATTGTAGAAAGCCTCCATTACATACACCAGGTCGTACTCCAGGAAATCGACAAACTCCCTTGCAAGTGTAGAGTGGGCGCTGAGTTTAGACACCTCGGCACGACCGAAACGGCGGCTTAAGAACTGCGTTACCAGGCTGGTGTAAATAGCTGAATAGGTACGGGTATCGTACATGTGGCGAATGGTGCCGGCGATGAGATAAGCAAAATGAACTACGCATAATAATACCAGTCCATCATAACTGCCTTTTACCAGGTCGTTTACCGCCAAGCCGAGAAAGAATGGCCGCAACAAAGTACCCACCATTTCAAGGGTAAACAGCATATAAGTGAACACCAGCTGTGTGCGGTGGCGAAACATGAGATTACGTAAAATCTGGAACCTGGACATTATAGTTTGGTTGAACCGGTTGATCAAATAGGCCTTGTCAAAAACGGTTAGCGAGAAAAGGGGCGTTATGACCCCGAACTATGTGCCGGGTTTAAGCTCCTGCTGTTTTTCTCTTTCGGTAACGGAATTCAACCGCTTCCCCGCGATATGACCACGACAATTGGTGGAACCGCAATCACATTCAAACGGCTCCATGTTTTCGTCCAGAAAAGATGAATAATCAAGTGTTAACTCTTCGTCTTTTGCAATGTGCCGGAGTGCAATGACGTTTAAACCATCATAAGTCGTATTCGGGTTGCAGCTATGGTTTTGTGGCGCCCATTCGGCTGGATTATTATCCCAAAGCAAAAAAACCTCCTCACTTACCGGGTAGGCATAACGTCGGAAAACTTCCTTTTCTTCTGTTGTCCAATGCTGTTCCACATGGCGGCGGGTAACAAAGCGTTGGGCTTTTTCCTCTCCTTTAAAAACTACCCCACCTTCAGGAATTTCATCTGTGGCATAAATGCCGTAGCCCGCAATAGCATTCCCTTTTACCGTATATTTTTTTTGCTTCAACTTGTGGCGGTGCAAGCCTTCGGCAATAATATGACGCAGAAAAGCTGCCTGGCCAAAGCCATCATGTTTAAGGATATGATCTGCTGAACCTTCATAGCCATCACCATAAAAAACAGAGCAGGTGAAATTGATTTCCAGGAAAAATAGTTCGCCGCCATGATTCAATCTAAAGTCGAGCCGGGCATAGCCGACACCATTAAAAGCTTTAAATATTTTTACAGCAGCTGTACGCAATCGTTGGTCCAGCGTTTCGTCTGTCACAGGGATATTGGCACCAGGGTGCAGTTCCGATGTTTTTAAGGCATATGTTTTAAATGAGTTTCCTTCAGGAAAAACATACTCTACAGGTTTAAAAACAGTGCATGGATGTTGAGGCCCGGCATTGGCTGCAAGCATCACAGTAAACTCGCGGCCATCAATATATTCTTCTACCAAAAGCTCGTCATACTCAGGAAATAATGAAGCAACTTTTTCCCTTAAAGCTTCTTTATCTGCAACCAAAGATCTTGAATCAATACCCAGGCTGTCGCCGGCTTTAGCTGGTTTTACAAACAAGGGAAAAACCAGGTCCGCTGCCGCTTTTTCAGCATCTTCCATACATGTAACCATCTTATACGCCGGGGTTCTTATCCCTTCGCAAAAAGCCACATATTTCATCAATTCCTTCGGTGGATCGTACAATACTGAACTGGGGCCGGTAAAGGGCAGATTCAGCAATTCCAGTGTATAAATAACATCAATAGATGGCACTTCCCATTCCAGGTATCCTTCGCAGAGGTTTACAAAAACATCGTAGCCCTGCCGCTTTAATGCTTTAAGCTGCTTGTAGGTGGTGAGTTTGTTGAGCAGCACATGTTCAATTGTGGCTTCGGGCATTAACCCAGACAAATCCCTGGGCGGGTCGTAGTGCTGGTAGTCTATGGCAGAGGTGGAATAGTCGGGTTGTAGTACGCAGATTTTCATTTTTGTTTTTTACCGCAATGATCAGGGTATCGAAGTTGCACAAAGCTCTTTTATTTTCATTTGCCGCGTATGCCACGAATGGCCACAAATGCTTTTAATTATCTATTTATTTGTAGCCATTGGTGGCAGCTAAAAGACTGTGACTGGCTGTATGTCTTGCAAAAGCATCATCAATTATTTCCAGGATCATGTCGCTGAAAGAATGACTACCGAGTCTTAGGATGGCACCAATGGACGTATAGTCCTCATCTTCGCTGAGACCGCACTGGGCATTTACTTCCAGCACATACATGCGGCCTGTGTGCTTGTCCATGCGAATATCCACGCGGGTATACCCTTTGCCACCGGTTGCCACAAAAGCATCCCAGCTAAGTTGCTTTATTTCATCCATCTGCGAAGCATCGGGTGTTTGATATTCATAAAAGTTCTCATCATTGGGCATGCTGTTTTCATCCTCGTAGATTTCCCAAAGCCGGTCGAAGGAAAGGAACTTTTCCCTGTCGGGCAATGAGGGATGGAACACTCTTTCTACAGGCGGATAGATATGTGCACGATCCGGTTCGTCGAAAGAGCCTACAATAAATATGGTGAACTCCGGCCCATCAATAAAAGCTTCGGCTATTACACCGCCCGAGGTCAGGCTCCAGCCACGGTAGCCATCGTAGAGTAACTTTACCTGCGCAGCAAGTGCTTCAGCATTATCCACCACAGACCTCACGCCCACTCCCATGCTGCCACCACTAATCGCAGGCTTTACAATGACAGGCTTGCCAAGTATTTCAAAAACGGATGCTGTATTTTGTTCATATTCAGTTATTGCCAGCCAGGGCGGTGTGGACACACCAGCATTGTCAAAGGCCAGCTTCATGTCTATTTTGGAGGTAGTAATATTGTAAAAATGTTCATTGGCACCCGTGTACACCAGGCCTTTTTTTTCAAGCAATTTGACCACCGAAATTCCAGGTGTTCCATTTACTTCGTCTCCATCGCAAAGATTTAAAACCACTGGTGTACCAGCGTGGGTTGCAGTCGCTATATCCTCAATAACAGCTTCATAGTCCTGCATCGTTACCGGCTGCCACTTCCACGGGATATTGAGGGCAGCAAAAGTTTCAGTGTATTCTTTTATGCTTTGGCTAAAGTCGTAATAGTAATCCAGGTTTTCGTCTTCGGTAACCAAATACGGCGCCAATACCCAGACGAAAATGGGGCGTGCGGTTTTGTAGTGATATGAGGGCTGGGTGGGCAACATAATGCAATAATAAAATGATTATTGCTGATGGTTATTCAATTGCTGCGAAATGAATGCGGTGAGCTGGTAATGCTTTAAAATTTCCTTTGAAAGAAAGGCGGCACCGCGGATGTATTTATGGCAGTTATACGACTGGCAATTGCACGCAAAGGGTTGATCCATCTGCCACTCGGCTGAGGGGTAAAAAAAACTTACCTCGTCCCCCGCTTTAATTTCTTTTACACATACCAGCACAAAATGGGTCGTGTCGAAAAAGGCATTGGGGCTGCAACTGTGGTTGACATATTGTAAAAAAGCCGGCTGCAGCGTAATATGCCGGCCGGCATCTAACTGGATAGTAAGATAAGTGGCATGATCTAATGTTTCGCCGGCGTAAAAGGAACATATGGTTTCGCCAGGCATAAAGTCTGCTGTACAGATAAGCGCCTTTTCTCCGGTCGTCTCGTTGAGCCATACCTGGGCAAAACCATTATCGATAAGCAGCCGGAATGCGGGGGAATACGCAAGATTGGAAGACATCGGGGGAAGCGTTTAAAGGGGTTAGCAGAACGGGCTTAAGAGCCATTAAAATGAGAATGGTTTAACGTCCACAAAAAAAGAATATACCCGAAAAAAACGGCAGCCCTGATACCAAAAGCAGCGGCGTTACCTGCGTAAATCCTGTAATAGAATCAGTAGATTTACCCTCCATTAAATAAAAAACAAAAACTATGAACATTACACTGGCACAGGCTGAAGCGGCAATAGCAGCCGCCAAAAAAAAGGCTACAAAAATAGACACCAAAATGGACATCTGCGTGGTAGATGCCGGCAGCAATCTCGTGGCGTTTGCCCGAATGGATGGTGCGTGGATTGGATCAGTAGATATATCGCAGAAGAAGGCAAAGACTGCCGCCTGGTTTACCATGGACACGGCAGTACTTGTTCCGTTGGTGCAGCCCGGAGGATCGCTGTATAATATTGAGCACAGCAACGGAGGCCTTATCACGTTCCCGGGCGGGGTCGTTATTAAAAACGAAGCCGGCGAAGTAATCGGAGCTATCGGCGTATCGGGCAGTAGCGTGGAAAACGACCATGCCGTTGCAGTGGCTGGTGCGGCAGCAGTGAAATAAAGCCGTGAAACATGAATTGTGCTACCCGGGCCAATCCTTGCTGCATGACCCATATTCCAGGCCTTCGAAAAAAATTAAAAGCCCATAGCATCCACTTGCTCTGGGCTTTTTTATACTAAATCGCAATCGATTGCGTTTAAATACCCGCTGGTGGGTATTGGCTTTTGGAGCTCAACCCCTACATTTACACATAGTTATCCACACATCGGCCCTTCTTAACCGCCCCGTAAACAAATCACAAAAACCTTTTTTCATGCTGCTACGCACAAAAAGTGTATTGCTGATATGCTTTATAATGATGCTTTCGGTAAGTGCATTTGCTGGCACCGATAAGCTCAGCGATGTCAACGACCCCGTCACCAATAATGGGGATAATCCTTTTTTACCGGCAGATATACAGCAAAAAGCGGACGCCATTTACGACAGCCTGAAGCTGGGTGAAGCTGGCCTGGAGCGGGATATTTTTTACAAAGGCTATAAAGGTTACACCTACCTGTTGTACAAAAATCAACTGGATAACGTAAATGTGATGACCATCGCCGATTTCAGCCAGTCATCCAAAAACAAGCGCCTGTACATTATTGACCTGGCCAAGATGCAACTCGTGTTTAACACGTTCGTTAGTCATGGCAAAAACAGTGGTGGCGAAATGGCCACCAGTTTCAGCAACATTAAAGATTCTTATAAAAGTACTTTAGGTTTTATGGTTACTGCTGATACCTATATTGGCGGCTCCGGTTACTCCCTCCGATTCAGTGGTGTGGAACCCGGCATAAACGACCGCGTTCGTTTCCGTGATATTATTGTACATGGCAGCAAATATGTAAATGCTGAAAAAGCCGAGGAAGATGGCAAAGTGGGCAATAGCCTTGGATGCCCTGCCGTACCCCTGGCGCTCAGCCGGAAGATCATTGATTGCATCAAAGGTGGCAGTATGTATTTTATCTATCACCCGGATGAATATTACAATGCTTCATCGCCCATTTTGAATGCGATGATTGTACCACCGGCGCAGTTGATCAATACTTCGATTGTTGCCCCAGGTGCTACAGTGCCTGCCCCGGCTACTGTGCCTGAGATTATTCCGCCGGTACTGGAGAAGAAGCAACTAAGATAAAAGAGTGACTACTATATTTTAATGAACTCCATTTTTCAGAAATGGAGTTTTTTGATTTTATTACACCACAATGCTGATTCAATACGCCTCAGACCTACACCTGGAATTCGCTCAAAACAAACAATTCCTTAAGAGCAACCCACTGCAAGCTTTGGGAGAAGTGCTATTGCTTGCGGGGGATATTGTTCCATTTGGGCAAATAGATAAACACGAAGACTTCTTTAGTTACCTGGCAGATCATTTTGAAACCACGTATTGGATACCAGGCAACCATGAATATTACCACTACGATGCCGCCACCAAAACGGGAGTGTTGAATGAAAAAGTAAAGAACAATGTTTTCCTTGTCAATAATATTGCTATATCGCAAGGGAACGTCAATTTTATTTTCTCAACACTTTGGTCGGCAATAAGCCCTGCTTACGAGTGGGAAATAGAAAGGGGCATGAACGACTTTCATGTCATCAAATACAATGGGTTTCGTTTTTCCGTACCGAAATTTAACCAGCTTCACGAAGAATGCCTGGTGTTTATTAAGCAGGAACTCCAACAAAACAAAGCAAGTAAAACGGTTGTCGTAACACATCATGTTCCTACGCTAATGCATTATCCGGAGCAGTATAAAACCAGCACGTTGAACCAGGCATTTGCTGTAGAACTATTTGATATGATTGATCAGGCCGCTATTGATGTTTGGGTATATGGTCACCATCACAAAAACACTCCGGATTTTAAAATTGGCAATACGCAAATGCTTACCAACCAGTTGGGCTATGTACAGCAGGGGGAACATTTTTCGTTTGATACGGGAAAAACGATAGAGTGGTAAAAAGGGTTTTACGTAGTCACCATAAACGAAGCCGCCACCTGGCAAAGCACCCCAATGAAAAAACCGGAATATACATCTACCGGGCGGTGCGCCTTTAGTATTAGCCTGGCGGTGCAAACCGCACCTGCAATGAACAAGGCTGCCAGCGACCAGTTACTTTGCCAGCTTGCATCGCCAAATTGTTGTACAAAAGAAAAACCCACCATGCCCCCAACAGCCAGGCCGTGCATACTTATTTTGGTGTAGATATTGGAAAACAATGCAGATGCGCTGCTAAGAAAAACGCCCATCAAAAATTGCTTCAGCGACAGCGGGAAGGTATCCAGGTTACGGCTTACATAATAGATCCAGAAGAAAAAGAACATCGCTATCACGAATGGAATGATGCGTTCTTTCCGGGTGCGAAGGAAGATGCTTTTGATAAATTTTAACCGCCACAGCAGGAACACCGCAAAGGCGGGAAAAAACCCGGTATACAAAAACACCATCGCCAACATTCTTGGCTTATTAAAATCGTCGATGAGCAGTTTATTGATCGGGTGCAGCCACATCAATACGGCCGTAACCATTGCAGGGATAAAAATGGGATGAAAAAGATACGACAACAGTTTGGCCGCCACCTTTAATGGTACAGGTTGTACGACACCGTCATCCATAAATTCTTCACTGATTGTTCTTGTGTTCGCCATCATGCTACAATGCTTTATTGATTGGTTCTATCAGGTCCCAGAGGTTGCCATAGAGGTCTTCAAAAACGGCTACCGTGCCATACACTTCTTTAGCTGGCGGCCGTATGATTTTTATTTGCTGTTCCTGCAGGTTTTTATAATCCCTGTCAAAATTATCGGTGTGGAGAAATAAGAAAACCCTGCCACCTGTTTGGTTGCCGACACGACTGCGTTGCTCATCGGTAGCGGCTTTGGCCAATAGCAGGCCGCAGCCATTGCTGCCAGGGGGAGTTACAATCACCCATCTTTTCTCTGGGCTGAGTACCGTGTCTTCTATAAGGGTAAAATGGAGCTTTTGGGTGTAAAATGCAATTGCTTCGTCGTAATCGTTTACTACGATTGCTATGTTAGCCAGTTGTTGTTTCATCGTTGGATTACTTGCCATGAGTGAGCCTGACTATTTTTGAATTAGTGGCGTCGACTATTATCAAAAAACAACCTCCCTTATATCCTTTTGGAAGTGTTCCGGAGATTACCCAATAATTATCAATCATATAAACCTCGTATGGCCGTTGCTTGATAATATTTCCTTTGCTATAAATACCAAACAGAATCGGTTCAATAACATTAAGAGCAGCTTCTTTGTCTTTTAGAATCAAGACCTGCGGGTTTACGACGTTATGAATTGTCGTATCTGATAAAGCTAATTGCAATTGTTTTTTTGCATGGCCTTCTCCTAAAATTAATCTGTCACCTTGTTCCTGTCCGAAACAAAAAATTTTTATACTAAAAAAGAGACAAAAAATTAAGATGTACTTATGTGTCATTTAACAGGAGGAGTGTGGTTAAAATATCTGAGCAACGTTTGAGAATCTAAGATCAACTTCCACAGTTTATTCTCAATAGTCGACTCCTTTCCGGCGATAGTGGCGCTTTGAACCCTGGTTTTTACAATTCCCTCCGCAACCTCGCGACCGGGATATTCAATTGTTCCCTGTATTTAGCCACGGTACGACGTGCAATATTGTAGCCCTTTTCCTGAAGCATATCGGTCAGCAGTTCATCGCTTAGTGGTTTGCGCTTGCTTTCGGCTTCGATCATGTTGCTCAGAATCTTTTTTACTTCACGCGTACTTACTTCTTCACCGCTGTCGGTGCTGATGCTTTCGCTGAAAAAGAATTTGAGGCGATAGGTACCAAATTCTGTTTGCACGAATTTGCTGTTGGCTACACGGCTTACGGTACTTATATCCAGGTCGGTTTTTTCTGCAATGTCTTTTAATATCATGGGGCGCATGGTGGTCTCGTCGCCGGTAAGAAAAAACTCCCTTTGACGGTTTACGATAGCCTGCATCGTATTCATCAATGTTTCCTGGCGCTGCTTGATGATCTCGATAAACCATTTGGCCGCATCTATTTTCTGCTTGATGAAGAGAACAGCTTCTTTTTGACGTTTGTCTTTTTTAGCGCCCTTGTTATAGTCGGTCAGCATTTCCCGGTAGTCGCTACTGATGCGGAGATCGGGCGCATTTTTGCTGTTGAGGGTAATTTCCAGTTCTCCCACGTTGTTCATCACAAAAAAGTCGGGGATCACGTAGCTCTCCTTGCTGTTGCTGTCACCAACATTGCCACCTGGCCTCGGGTTTAGGCGCAATATGGTACCAATCACATCCTTCAGTTGTTCATCGTCTATATTCAGGCCCCGCTGTATTTTGTCGTAGTGTTTTTTGGTAAACTCATCGAAGTATTTTTCGATGATCAGCGTTGGCAGCTTTACATCTTTGCCATCGATCAGCATCCGTCTTAGCTGGATCAGCAGGCACTCCTGCAGGTTACGTGCAGCCACGCCCGGCGGGTCAAAAAACTGGATGCGTTTGATGAGGTCTTCCACTTCTTCATCTGTGGCCATCACATTTTGTCGGAAGGCCAGGTCGTCCACAATCGATGCCACTTCCCTGCGGAGGTATCCGTCATCGTCGATGCTGCCAACAATTTGCTCGGCCACTTTGGCCAGGCGTTCGTCCACTTCCAGCAGGCCCAGCTGATCTACCAGCATATCGTGAAAGGTCGTTTCCACCTTGTAGGGCATTACTTGCCGGTCTTCCAGTTCAGGGTAGTTATCATCTTTCAGGCGGTAATCGGCGATGCCATCGTCGGCCTCGTAGTCGTTCATTTCAATATTCTCGAAAGGATCGGTATCCCTTTCGTCGCTGGCGCTGTTATCAAAATCCTCTGCGGGGGTTTCAAAATCTTCGGTACTGCTGTCTGTAAAATCTTCCTCTTGCTGAGGTGCTTCCTCGCCTTCTCCATCGCCCAGCTCCAGGGCCGGGTTTTCTTCCAGCTCTTCTTTAATGCGTTCCTCCAGGTTAGCTGTGGGTACCTGCAGCAGTTTCATGAGCTGAATCTGCTGTGGTAATAGCTTCTGCTGGAGCCGCTGTTGTAATGATTGACCAATTGCCATTATAAAACCAGGTTCTAAAGATTTAAAAATGATCCTGCCGATTCGTGGCAACACGAATCAACACAGTGAAAATATGAATCATGGCCGTGAAATCAGCAACAACCTTGCTGATTCGTTTAAGCTAAATGGCCATACTCTTCCCAATTTTGCAACACTACAGTAAGTTTCCCTGCTATTTCCCAAAATTGGTTTAAAATTCTACAACTGCACTTAGCGGAACGGCGTAAATTTACGTACAAACCCAACAGCCATGCGGCCTTTCGTCATTTGTTTCTTTGTAGTTTTTTCTGTACATGGAAATATAGTTGCTGCGCAAACAGGGCAATTGGTGTGGACGGAGCAGGAAATGGTGAAACAATCGTACCGGCCGTTAATTAAAAGCATTAGGGACTGTGGTTTTTTCGGATGTTCTATCTTATGGTATCTGGCACCGAAAAAAAGAATTTATATATCTCCCAATTTTTACGTGGAAAATATGGGTGCCGTTTGCAAAGTTGAATTAGGCATTCAAAAGCATATCAAATTCCCTCTTTTTATACGGTTAGGCAGTAAAGACTATGCCGACAAGATGGAAGGAAAATTTTTGCAACGCAGGTAATTCCCCGGGATCCAAACCGTTTTATTCATTGGTGGAAACCATAACAGGATGCCTGGCACCAAAATTCTACCCGACGTTTAGTGTTTACCAACTGCGGTAGAACGAACTAAAATTCTGCCGTAAATTGATGGCTATTTACAAACAATCCTATCCTATGCAAACCCAACTCAAAGGCTTCAAGAAATTTATTGCCGATACCCGCGTGGACGAAGACATTGTGCAGCCTACCATCGACCTGCTGATGGCAAAAGAAAAAGAAAGGGCAGGAGTGGAGAAAATGCCGGTGTTCAGCGACCTGGTTAAAACCGAAGATGGCAAGCAATACCAATATGTAAATTATGTTCAGGAAGGCGGCGGTGTGCTGGGTGTAGCGCTGGTGGGCTACACTTATGTACTTGAAAAACTGGGCATCCGTTTTTTAAAACTGGCCGGCACCAGCGCCGGCGCCATTAACACCATGATGCTGGCGGCGGTGGACAGAAAAAACTACACCACAGCAGAAAAAGAACTGAACGAAACCTTTACCACTCAATCGGAGATCATTCTATACGAGATGCTGAACTACGACCTGTGGAACCTGGTAGATGGATCGAAGTTTGGAAAAATGCTGATCAACACTGCTATTAAAGCAAAGAATAACTTCAAACTGGTGATTAAAATACTGGTGATCAGTTTAGTGTTCGCACTCGTAAGTTCTTTAGCATTCGGGCTGGTAAGTCTGATAGATACCAGGTCAAATAATTTTTTTGATTCAGTAAAATGGGGGACCAAAATTATTTCGCTGGTATCGATAGTCGCCGTTTTATTGTTGGCAACCGTATTCGGCGTAACGGTTTATTATCTTAAGCGGTTCTCGAAAGCAAGCTTTGGTATTAACCCCGGCAAAAAATTTCACGAATGGATGACGGATATCCTGCATCGTAATGGTGTAAAGACCACGACCGACCTGGATGCAAAACTGGCTGAAAAATTTAAGGGACTGGAACTCAGCGAAGAGCGGAAGAAAATGAATTATCCCAATGACGACAATACGATCATACCACCCTATCTCACCATTATTGCCAGCGATATTACCAACCAGACCAAGGTGGAATTTCCGCTAATGGCAGGCGAATACTGGCCCGACCCCGGTAAGGTAAACCCGGCCGATTATGTGCGGGCCAGCATGAGTATCCCTGTGTTTTTTGAACCGTTCAAAGTAGACGTAACCGAGGTATTGCAAAGAAAAAACACCGAAACCAAGCTCAAGGCATTTGTGGAAGAACAGCGGACAGTAGAGCAAAAAATTGTTCAGTTTGTAGATGGGGGCATCCTCAGCAATTTTCCCATTAACGTGTTTCACAACCCAAAGATAGAATGGGCACGTATGCCTACGCTGGGCGTAAAACTGCAGGATGAGAAACACGAAGCAGCGGGACAGGAGAAAAAAGAAACGATGAAAAAGCCCAAGAGCAAACTGATGCCTTTTTTAGGCAGCATATTGAGCACCATCCGATTTTATTACGACCGCGATTTCTTAAAACGCAATATGATATATGAAACCTGTATTGCCCATATAGACATGGAACGCTTTAACTGGCTGGATTTCGGGGTTGATGAAGCTACGCAGCAGAAACTATTCCTGGAAGGCGCCAAAGCTGCCAAAACCTTTTTCCTGGGTAGCGAAGTAGGCGGTAATTTTTGGGTGGATGGAATCGAAAAACCTTTTAAAGCCTACGATTGGGAAGCGTTTAAAAAGGAAAGGCAGAAAATGGTAATGGGGGGATAATACTTCGGTCATTAGTCATTGGGTCAATAGGTCATTATTTCAGCCCTTCCCTAATTTTACTATTGACCTAATGACTAATGACTTTTTTTATGCCTCCACCGCTTGTTGCGACAGCACCTTTTTAATCGCCGCTACCATCTGTTCGCCTTTAGCCTGGATTTGTTCTTCGCTCCATGCCAAACTGATGGCTGTGGAAATACAGCGGCTCATAATGGCATCGCTGGCTGCAAAGGTTTTTGTGGCATAGCTTTTTAAGGCTGTGGTTATCGCCGGGGTTTGACCATTGAGGGTGTCCACATTTTTCAGATGATCCCATTTGGTGATGTAATGCCAATTATTAATGTACCAGTAAAAATTACCGGCAAGTGCATTCTGGCTTTTCATCTCGGCTACAAAAGCTTTGGTGAGTTCTTCGGTAGGTAAAAACCAACTGATAAACGTGCAGCTGTCGCCATCTGCATCGGGCAGTTTACGGAAGCTCAGTTCTTCTACCTGGCTTAAGATTTCCTTTAATTTCCGGTGGTTGTTTTTTTGGGTGGCCAGTATTTTATCCAGCTTTCTTATTTGTGCCAGGCCAACCGCTGCGTGTAGTTCGCTGATGCGGAAATTATATCCAATAAAGGGGTGTAGATCTGCCCCGCGGTCTACGCCTTTATGATCGTGTCCGTGATCGCTGTAACCATCACATTTTTCATAAATATCCTGGCTATTGGTCATAACCACACCGCCTTCGCCGCAGGTGATGGTTTTTACAAAGTCGAAACTAAAAGTGCCTGCATCGCCGAGGGTACCGAGCATTTTTCCTTTATAGCTGCCTCCAATACTCTGGCAGGCATCTTCTAAAAGCAACAGGTTATATTGTTTGCAGATACCAAGCAAGGCGTCCATATCAGCCATACTGCCGCACATATGAACGGGCATGATACATTTGGTTTGAGGCGTAATGGCTGACCGAACAGCATCCGGGTTTAAGGTCAGGGTTTCGTCTATATCCACCATTACCGGAATGGCTCCCACCGAAAGCACCGCTTCAAAACTGGCCACAAAAGTGAAGCATGGCATAATCACTTCGTCTCCGGCGCCAATGCCCAATGCTGCCAGGGCAGTGGTAAGTGCCGCCGTGCCACTACTCAAAAGTTGCGCATGTCCGCATTTAAAGGTGTCGCAAATAGCCGCTTCCAATTCTTTCGACTTCCATATATTTTTACGGGGACCGTCGAAACCGTACCGCATCAGGATCCCGGTTTCCAGCACATCATTTACTTCCTTGCGTTCTTCGGCGCCCCAAAATTCAAAACCTGGCATAGTATAACATTTAAAATCAGGGTGCGAAGGTAGCAACCTTTTTTTGCCACCAATAACACGAAGGGGTATGAATTTGTTTATCCTTAAAATACCTGCGGAAACAAATCCCTAATCCCTGATCAACCAGTCACTAGCCTGTGATATAAGTCGGTTTTCTCACGATAATCTCTGAGCCTTTAGCAAGAAAAACCGATTGTGGCTGTATCGATAAATAAGGCAGAAACGCTTTGCCATACAATCTTTCAATATCATAATCCGCTGCAAAGGAGGTGACAGGATATACTTCCCAGCGGGGATGCTCCACGCCGTATTCAATCGTCTTTTTTGCGTTTAGGGCGTTGTAACCCCAATAGTGTTCAAAAATGAATTCTTCTTCGCTGTCGGCTTTTATAAGAGCGGGGTTGTTAGCTGCCGTCACTTTGAGGCTATTCCAGTTGCCCTTAAGTTTCCACTCGTAACAGGCTGAAATATCAGGGCCGGTTTCGCTGATTTGATGCCGCATGGGCATGGCATGGTAATGTTCATTGTATAAACCGTTGGCCATCCAGGCAATCAGGTGCCGGGGAACAATTTCGCTAACAAAAGTCACCCCGCGTTTCCAGGTGCTGCCATCAAAACGCTTAACATAGAATCGCAGGTTTACTTCTTCAAAGTGGGTATGCAACGGCCATTTCACTCCAAATACTTTGGTATGGGTAAAAAGAAAACCTACTACGCTCACCATTGCTTTGCCGTTCCATAAATCGATTTCTGTAAAAGGAGGGATATAAGGTTTCAGGATTTCCGGCGGTACTTCGTAATTAAGCATTACCAGGTGTTCCCAGTTGGCGGAGAGGAAGATTTTGCGGGGAGAGGTGACGGTCTCTGTCAATGATATTGTTACTTTTTAAGAGGCTGAAGAATTACTCCATTTCCTTTATCCAAATTCAATTTTCTTATCGACTTGTTCGAGAGCCGCGTGAACCTTGGCAACAAAGCCGTCATCCACCCCATACTCACTAAATTTTTGTACTGCCCAGTCGAAAACTGTTATCCCAAAGCCTGTTTCTTTATGAACAATAATTGAATGAAAATATGGATGGCAGTACAGCCAATCAAAGCCATCAATTTGTTTAAATAAGTAGCCAAGCATTACACCAAATTCGCAAACTGAAATCAAATACAGGTTTGAATAATCTTTTGGATCGCTGTTCGTTATCAGTTCCGCTATTTTATCCCTGTCGAAAAATTTATCGACAGCTTCAAGAACTTTAAAATCAAGTATCTCCGACTTAATAATAAACTGATAATCCTCAAGAGCGGCATTGTGCATGGTTTCATTGATCATTGTTTTTGCGTCAATCAAATATTCTTCTGGTAGATGTTGCACTTCATCCATGTCTATCGGTTTGCCTTCATAACCAGCTATTACGTACATGTCGGGCCTTATCATTTTAGGCCTATCGTCTTTGGGATACCATGGGCCAAGATATTTCCTGAATAAAGGGTCACAGTGCGGAAGCTTTTTTTTGAACAATTGGAACATGATTGATGATATCTAATTTATCCTTTTGCTTTTCGTCCTGCAATAATTCTTGCACGTACATCTGGCCATGATGACGTTTGAATAGTTCCGTTTCGCCTTTGCTCACTCTGATCTTCCAACCATTTTATTTCTGTTTCCGTGAATTCATCCGGACCTTGCTCACATTCATACTCAATTGTCAAATTGATTATTTGTAACAGCAATGCCTCATCAGCTGCTTCGATAATTTCGATTACTGTTTTTTTCAGCGATGCCGTTTGCATAACATGTGTTTTCTCAAATGTACATTCGAAAACCTACTTCACCATTACCACCCCACTCTCATTATTGTTCCAATCCAAAGCACTTACCCCTATCTGTTTGCCTGCATAAAGTGCCAGGAATTTTTCATCCAGTTTCAGTTCATCACTGCCTTCAAATAGCTTAATGATGTTTGCCGGATTATCGCCATCGGGCTTGCCGGGGGTAAAAGCATACACCACATAACTGCGCAACCTTTCGCTGCTAACGCCCTTTTTTACCAGTACATTCTTACCGCTGCGGCTTACAAGAGGATTCGGCGGGGGAATGCTGTCGATCCATTTCATTGGTGGTACCAGGGCCAGGGTTTTGTAATAATTATTGCGGAGGCTGTCGTTCCAGCCATTGGGGTTTTTGTAAAAAGTTTTGGCACTAAAATACCCGCTGCCCTGTAAGCTGGCATATTCCCGCAGCAGGCTGATCTGGTGTGGCAACTGGCTCTTGTCTCTCCATGCCGCGTTACTGCCAGCCCGGTAAAAACCATGACCAATATACACATGCTTGCCATAACTGTGATTGGCCCACCAGTCAACCAGCACCTCGTAATCGGCCCTGGAATGACCCACCTCCCAGTAGCATTGTGGCAGCACATAATCGATCCAGCCTTTTTTTTGCCATAGTAAAATATCTGCGTACAGGTCATCATAATTGGAGAGTCCATTGGTTTCACTGCCCTCTGAATCCTGTCTGATATTTCGCCAGATACCAAATGGGCTGACACCAAATTTCACATTAGGCTTGATGCTCTTAATGGCTTTTGCCAGCGTTTGGATAATGCTATCGCAATTGCTGCGGCGCCAGTCGTTTTTGCTCATGCCTTTCCCATATTTGCGATACGATTCAGAATCGGGAAAATCCTTGCCTGCGATCGGGTATGGGTAAAAATAGTCGTCGAAATGAATGGCGTCTACATCGTACCGCGTTACAATATCTTTCACCACGTCGGTTACAAACTTGCGGGCATCAGGGTTTCCCGGATCAAAGTATTTTGTATAGGCAGCACCAGCACCACCATAGCTAACAAACCAGTTTTTTTGTATTCGGGTAATATGGTTAATCGCAACGCTGCTCCTGGCAGTATTAAACACGGCACGATAGGGATTGCACCAGGCATGAAACTCCATGTTGCGTTTATGGGTTTCCTCAATCATAAATTGCAGCGGATCGTAATATGGCGTTGGCGCCTGTCCCTGCACGCCAGTGAGGTATTCGCTCCAGGGCTCCAGGCTGCTGGGATAAAACGCATCGGCCGCGGGGCGTATCTGCATGATCACCGCATTCATGCCATTGCGTTGCAACATGTCCAGCATCTGGATAAATTCAGCCTTTTGGGTTTCTACCGGCAGCCCTCTTTTGCTGGGCCAGTCGATATTTTCTACAGTGGCGATCCATGCGGCACGGAATTCAAATTTGGGGTTTTGGGCTTTGGAAAAAAAGAAGGCGAAGGAACAGGTGAGATATATAAAAAGCTGCTTGATACATTTCATGGGTCGAAGATAATTGTTAGGGTCAGTTGATGGTTTAATATTGGGGAATGAAAACGATTCTCACGCTCCTATTCTTATTGGCGATGGTTTTGGTTAACGGTCAAAGACTGGGAGATATTTCTTCGTATTTAAATAACCCCAGGGTTATAAAAGATGCAAAAGATTATTACAGGGGTAAATTCAGAGCCAGTGATGATACCAGAACTTTCAACATTTGCGATAAAATAAATGCAAAAAAATCAGACACGTTATTGCCTTTTTACCTGTTGTGTTTTAGTAAGATATTGGTTAAGGCGGATGGTGCATTGTCTGAAGCAGCTTGCGACTATACTTACGAGGCGTCACTTAACAACACAATTTATTTAGGCCGGTTTTTCTTAGAAAATCCACAGGTAAAAAAATTGTACCTGAACGAATGGCTGAAGTCTGTGGCCGATGGCATACAGTTTAATTCAGATTTTGCTTCGTATAAGAAAGAAATCAAGCTAAATATAAAAAATGCCACTGCAGAAATTCAAAAATTCTGGAATGATTTTATGATACGAGTTGGCAAGATTATCCTATCAACTATTCCGCCTTCTCCCGCACCTTGTCCAGCAACACATTTAACTGCTGCGCTTCTGTTTCGGTAAGATTTCCCAGCACCTTATCCATATCTTTTGAATAGGTGTCCAGTTCTTTCAGCAGGTCGAGGCCTTTATCGGTAATTACCACGTCTACGAGGCGTTTGTCTCTTTTGCAGGTTGTTTTCTTTACCAGTTCTTTCACGATCAGGCGATCCACTATGCGGCTGGTGTCGCTCATTTTGTCAAGCATTCTTTCACGGATCTGCAGGGTACTAAGTGGTTGTTTCGCCCCGCGAAGAATGCGCAAAATATTGTACTGCTGCATGGTAAGCAGGTGATCGGCCAGTTGTCCCTGCATCTGGTCGCGTACCCAGTTAAAAGTATAGACAAGGTTGATGATTGCCTTTTGATGATCGTTGCGAAAATGTTCCTGTTGAATGTCTTTTTCGATGCCCATTAGCGTGTAGGTTTCTACTTTGATAATAGACAAAGGTACAACATTGATTTGTTGCGGTTTTCTTTGTTTGAGAAGATCAATGTGGTGCCTACACGAAAAATGCTCAGCCGGAGACGATGCAGACTTGCAGGCTTTTCGTAAAGCGGGTGATTTGCTCTGTTGCTATCTTGTGATAGTTACTTAAGTTTAGCGTCTCAAATTCTAAAAAACGATTCCGTCACAATGAAAAAACTATTTCTCCTATTGCTCTTATCGGGCTATCAGTACCTCCAGGCCAAGCCTGCCAAACTACTGGTGATGTATAAGACCAACGGCTTTGTGCACAAAACCATTCCTGCCGCAAAAGCTGCTTTGACATTGCTGGCATCGCAAAACGGGTGGGAGATGGAATTTACGAACGACTCTTTGGCTTTTAGCAGTTTTAATAAGCTGAAGCAATACCAGGCCATCATTTTTATGCATACCACCGGGGATATTTTGGGAGTAGAACAACAGGAAGCAGTAGAAAAATACATGCATAAGGGCGGCGGTTTTGTAACGATCCACACGGGCACCGATACGGAAAAGGACTGGCCCTGGTACATGAAAATGGTTGGCGCAAAATTCAAGAACCACCCGGCACAACAAGAGGCAAAGTTTGTGATACCCGACCGTACCCACCCTTCCACTAAAATGTTGCCGGAAGTGTGGACCCGTTTTGACGAGCTGTATAATTTTGCGGATAGCCTGGATCCAAAAATAATTGTATTGATAGAGCTGGATGAAAGCTCGTACAAAGGTGGCACTATGGGCGCCCATCACCCCATCGCCTGGTGCCAGTATTTTGAGGGCGGCCGCGTTTTCCAAACAGCACTTGGGCATACTGATGAAAGTTTCAAGGAAGAAAAGTTTCTCCAACACCTAACCGGCGGCATTCGCTGGGCAGCAGGGCTGGAAAACTAAAACGGAACGGAAAATCAGAAACGGTAACCGCTTGCTACCTTATTAATACAAAGCTGCCTGATTGCTTCACCACTTTACCGGTATAATCCGTAGCCTGTGCATTGTACACAAAGGCAGCAGTGGGTTGTAATTCTCCTTTTATTTTTCCATCCCAACCCTTGCCGATGGTGGTAGTGCTGAAAACCAGCTGACCAAAACGGTTGTAGATATTAAAACGGTCAAGGCTTTTCATTCCTGCCAATATGGGCCTGATGATATCGTTGCTTCCATCATTATTGGGGGTGAACCCGCTGGGTACAAAAATGGAGGGCCCTGTCTTAAAAATTTTCACCAGGATATCGTCCGTTTCGCTACAACCAATGGGCGTGGAGGCCGTTAGGGTGTATAAAATACTTTCCTGGCCCGGAAGCAGCATTTCTTTGGTAATGATAAGGATGGGATTATGAATATTGGGATCATTCAGGCCGGTTGGTGGCGACCAGCGATACGTGGTTGCCGCAGGCAAATCGTCTAAATTAAATGTCAATGCCTGGTTTAGCACGATGGCTGTGTCGTTGCCTGCCAACACATTCAGCCTCGGCAACACCGTCACTAACACTGAGTCGCGGGAAGGTTTTGGGCAACCGATGGTATCCAAAACCGTAAGCACAAACGGGCGGGTGGCAGTAAGTTTTGCAGAAGGCCTAAGTGTGCCGGCATTGCTCAATAAATTCACCGGGCTCCAGCTAAACGAAGAACCCCCGATGCTTCCATTTAACATGGCGATCGTATTAAAACAAATAGTGGTGTCGGGGCCTGCATTGGCCTTCGGGTAAGGTATCGTTTTTACAGTTACGCTATCCGTGGCCTGGCATTTACCCAGGTTAGCCGTAACATGGTACGTTGTAAATGCATTAACGGGTGTTGCCAGAGGGAATTTAATATTGGCATTATTCAATGTGGCTGTTGGCGACCACTGGTATTGCAAGCCATGGCTTACCGGCCTTAACTGCGCCGCATCGGTCCTGCAAATAGTGGTGTCACGGCCTGCGTCTACGGTAATAAAATCAAGCACATTGATTTTTACACTGTCGGTGTTAGTGCAGCCACCGTCTGTTACAGTCACATAATAAGTCATGGTATCCACCGGGTACACCAGGGGCCTGGCACTAAACCGGTTAATGATCCTGATGTTGGGCGTCCACACATAAGTACCGGAACTGCCTGCAATTAATTCCAGGGTGTCGATGCTGCAGATCAGTGTATCCCTAAAAGCAAGGTTCAGTGGTGGTCTTGAGAGCACATTCAACAGTCTTGTAACCGTGTCTACGCAACCCTTATTGTCTTCCACGGTGAGCAGTACCAGTTTTGTGCCTAATTCCGGGTAGGTATACACAGGGTTTTTAAGCGTTGATGTATCCGTGTTTAAAGAAGGTTCGCCAAAGTCCCAGGACCATTTACTTACAATGCCGTACACAGACATGGTGTTATCTGTAAAACTGAACGGATTGATAATGCAGGAACCGAAGACCGAAAATGCAGGCTTAAAACCCGGGTAAACAATTACATTGGTAAATGCAGAATCCGCACATTCTTCCGACTGGTTAACGATCAGTTTTGCTCTGAATGTTCCAGTGTCGGGATACTGGTATGTAGGCGTAGGCTGGTTGCTGGTATCGGTGGTAATTCCCGGCACCCCAAAATCCCAGAAATAACTTCTTATGGCCGGTGAAGTAGATTGATTTTCGAATGCAACTGAAAAATCGTCGCAGGAAATAAGCTTTGGTGGCAGCAGCGCAGCTGCGAGCGAACAACCAGCCACAAACACATGCAGTTCCTTCCTGGTTTCGGCTAAAAGCTGCCCGTTACGGTATTCCCTAACCCTAACTGCCAATACATATTCGCCGGTAACAGAAGGGGTTTGGCCTGTAATAATCCCTGTTTTGGAGTCAATAACCATATTCGTCCCAAATGGATTTTGAAAACTATAACCGGCAGCATAAGGCACAGATGAATAAGGCGGCGGCGTGGCTACATTGGGTGACGGGCTGCCCATACTGCTACCGCCAAGTGCTGGTGCAAAGGAATAGGCCAGGGAGTCGCCATCGGGGTCAGTAGCAGAATAATCTAAAACAACATTGGCATTAAAACAGGTAAGGGCGGTATCTCTTTCAGAAAAAATGGGGCTGCTGTTAACAGGGTGAGCAGTATTCAATGCGGTGCCCGGTATGGTGATGGTGTAAGTAATACCCTCACTTTGGGAAGGCGCAGCCATATTCACAATGCCATCTATACGGCAGCAACGCTGAAATGAAACCGTGTAACCGCCAGGTATGGGGTCAAGGTCTACTGTGGTAGCGAATTCAAAAATGACATAGCAGATGGTGGGCCTGGGGTTGATGCAATTACTAAACGATCCTTTGGAGAGCATATACTCTCTGATTCTCGGCGCTGCCTGGTTGGCCACCTGCCCATTGTCGGCCGTTCTGAAAATGGTAAAGTTGATCGATTCCGGATCCTGCCCCGGGGAAGCTGAATTACAGTCCCGGTATAATTTTAAAGAAAGGCGATATGATAATTTACCAGGTTGGTTTTGGCTTGGCCCCAGGCATTGATAGTAAATCCAGCCGCCTTTTATATGCCGGCCAAACAGGTCCTGTTGCAACGCCGAAAGGAGGATGACTATAAAAAGGATCTTTTTGGCCAAGGGTTGGTGTTTGCAACTGGTGATTCATTTCAAGGGCTATTTACAAGACTATGCCCGAAATAGTTTTGCTGCCACTAAAGATAAATTCATTTTGCTGACGCACAATTTAATAACGGGGCCGGGCTTGCATTTTTTGGCGGTAATGGTTATATTTATTTCCTGTATTTTTTTAAACTTCATTCCATGTTTTCAAGACCCTTGGCTGTATTATTTCCTGTAAAAAGGGGATTGACAATGTGCTGCAGTATCCGTCGCTTTGTAAATACCAAACTTCCCTTTTAAAAATTACAGCCAGATGCAAAAAATTCTGTAGGGCAGCTGCCAAAATTTCAAAGCATATACCTCTTTTGTACCCAATTTTTTATACTATAAAATAACACCATGAAAAAGCTTTTCCTACTTAGTGTAGCTGCCACACTTATCAGCAGCATTTCGTTTGCTACCATTCGCCGCATCCAGTATTGGGGTGTACCTGTAGCTGGTGTAGATTATCCTACCGGTACAGCGGCGGTTACAGCCGCGGCTATTGGCGATACCATTATGGTTTTTCATACTGTAGCTGAAACTTTTACTATTGACAAGCGGCTTGTAATTATTGGTCCCGGTTACTGGAACTGGGCGGGTGTAGATGCGAATTTTAACCCAAACCTCCAAAATATTCAGCCAGCGAGCAACAGCGGTATTGGTGTCGTTTTTGCCCCCGGCAGCGATGGGACTCTAATAACAGGTTGCAAGCTATATTTTCAAACATCCGGCGTTGTTGCCATTCATAATATAAAAATCAGAAATTGTGAAAGTAATGGCCTTTGGTATATCGGCAACACGGGAGCCAACCTGACATATGATAATTGGGAATTTTCGAAAAACGTCCTGCATCATGCCATTTATAGTGCCAGTGTAGCAACCAATAAGCTTACTAATTTAAAAGTATTTAATTGCATAGCCGACGGATCTGCCGGTTATCCGTGTGTGTCGCTTAGTACTGCATTAGGCCAAACGGGTATTATTGAAAATTGCAGTTTTTACAGTACCGGGGCATCATTGGCACTTACATTTAATGGCTTCCTCGTTCAAAATTGTATTTTTCATTCAAGCGCTCCTACAAATTCTACCAACAGTGTTTTTAACAATAATGTTTTTACCAGTGCCCCGGCTGTAACAGGCTCAGGCAATATTCTCAATGCAGTAGCAAACAATATTTTCGTTGGCTTCCCCACACTCGGAAGCAATAGCTACGATGGAAAATATCAGCTTAAAGTTGGCAGCCCGGCCATTGGTGCAGGTATCGGAGGCATAGATTGTGGGGCCTACGGCGGCGTAAACCCATACAAGTTAAGTTTAATACCCGCTGTACCAGCTTTCTATAAACTTACTGCACCGGGCACGGCAGCCACATCCAATCCATACCCAATTACATTCAGTGTAAGAGCCAATAATTAAAAATCAAACCTTTTGGCAAGGTGCCTTATTCCGGCCTTGCTTCATCTTTTTTTCGAGGAGTGTAAGAAGGGTATTTATCCTTCATCCCTTTAAAAGAAAAAAACCAATTAACATGAACCTTTTACATAAACATAAAAGGTGGGTGTGGTTAAAAGGGTTTGTATTGCTAATGGCTTTTATGTGCACTTTGCAAACAGTGCAATCGCAAACCAATAACACCACCCCACCCGGCCCGGTGCCTGCACTTAGCCGCATTGAATATTATATGGATACCGACCCTGGCTATGGCCTGGCTACCAACCTGGCCTTTGCACCGGGCACTTCTGTTGCTGACCAGGTTATCAATATAGACCCTGCCACTATTTCTGCCGGTGTACATAGGCTGGGAATAAGAGCGAAAGATGCGAATGGTGCCTGGAGTTTAGACAATAGCTGGTTATTTTATAAACCGTATAGCGGCGGCAGTAATATAACTCCTGCCGGCCCTGTACCTGCACTGAGTCGCATTGAATACTACCTGGATACCGACCCCGGATATGGATTGGCTATCAATATACCTTTTGCTCCCGGCACATCTGTTGCCGATCAAATTATAAATATTGATCCGGCAACACTTTCATCGGGCGTGCACAGGATTGGTATCCGCAGCCTGGATGTTAACGGTGCATGGAGCTTAGATAATAGCTGGTTATTTTATAAACCATTTAGCGGCGGCAGCAATATACCCCCTGCAGGACCCATACCTGCACTTAGTCGTATTGAGTATTATTTAGATACTGACCCTGGTTATGGGTTGGCGACCAATGTACCATTTGCCCCCGGCTCTTCTGTTGCCGATCAAATCATAAATATTGACCCCGCCAGCATTACAGCAGGGGTGCATGTTTTCGGCATCCGGAGCCGTGATGCCAACGGTGCATGGAGTTTAGATAACCGGTGGTTATTTTTTAAACCATACACTGCCAATGGAACTAACGTAAGCCCTCCAACTACTGTTCCGCCACTTACCCGCGTAGAGTATTATTTCGATACTGACCCCGGCTATGGCAATGGCATCGCAGTCGCATTAGACCCTGTTACGAATCTCCCCGATTTTACGTCCCCGATAAATGTAACCGGTCTTTCCACAGGTGCACATAAATTGGGTTTCAGGAGCAAGGATGCCAATGGTGCGTGGAGTCTTGATAACAAATGGGAATTTACGGTGCCTTCTCTTTTACCGGCACCGACCATCGTAACCAATAGTGTAACCAAACTAATCAGTTGCGCCAAAGACAGTTTAAGTGTATCGTATCATGCCACTGGCACCTACAATGGAGGTAACATCTTTAATGTAGAGCTTAGCGATGCCGCTGGAAGCTTTGCCAGCCCAACAATTATTGGTAGCTATACCGGCACAGGCAACAGCATTATTAAGTGCAGAATGCCATTGCACACACCCGATGGAACCAATTACAGAATCAGGGTTAGCAGCACAAGCCCCGTACTTACCGGCATTGCCGGTAGCGATGCCCTCACTATCAGGGATCGCCCCTATGCACAAACGATCACAGGCCGCACACATGTAAATGGCACTTACACCTGGCCTTACACCGTACCTACAATGGCGGGTAGCTCCTGGAACTGGACGCTTACCGGGGGTAGTGTGGCAGGCGGTCAAACTACCAATGCAGTCAATCTCCTTTGGAACCAGCCTGCATCACCTGCTTTCAACAGCAATATTTTGGTATTGGAAACAAACCAATATGGCTGTCTTGGCGATTCCAGCATATTGCCTGTAACAGTTTACAGGTTAAACATTAAAGACACAGTACAGGCAACGGCATGTAAGGCAGATATTATTGCAGTTAAAACCGGTGCCACCGGTGCGTTTGATGCAGGCAATAATTTTATCGCCGAACTCAGCAATAGCAGTGGAAGCTTTGCGAGCCCGCTTGCAACCACTTCCATCAGCGCCAATGGAAATGGTGTAAACCAGTTAAATACGATCAATCTCACCATTCCTTTCAGTGTGCCGAATGGTACGGGTTACCGCATCCGTGTTCGTAGTACCAACCCCGCTTTTACCGGAGACACTACAGGCGTTATCAGCATCATTAAACCCGACCTTGGTGCTGATCTTACACGCACTTATTGCATCGGCCGCGGCTATAACCTGATGCAAAACTTTACTGATGGATCGCTTACTTATGGTTATTACACCAATGCATTTGTGTTGCTTACAAGGCCCGACAGCGTAGAGGCCGGCGTGTACCAAATCATTGGAACGAATAGCCAGGGTTGTAAGGATACCGCCATGCTTACCCTTACCAGCAACCCGACACCCAACCTCGGGCCGGATGTATTTGTATATCACGATTGCCTGGGTGAAACGACCAACCTCAACCCGCTGTTCAACACCAGTGGCTTAACGGTTCAGTGGAACACTGGCAATACAAACACCGCACAACCGGGCGTGTACCGGCTGATTGTTACCAATGCCTTTGGTTGCACCGATACCGCCTTCGCGAACATCGTGCTCGAAGTAGCCACCTGGACGGGTACTGTGAGCAGCAACTGGCATACCCCCGGCAACTGGAATATTAATAAAGTCCCCACGAACAAAACACATGTGATCGTAGCCACAGGAACACCTAACCAATGTATTGTAAGCACCGGCAACGGAGAAGCTGCAAGCATACAGGTTCGTAACGGGGCAACGGTAAGAACCAACAGCGGAAGACTGGTAGATGTGAAAGGAAAGTGTGTAACCTTACCCCAAAATTAGCGCAAGGCCACAAATATATAAAAGCCCTTCAAGGATTTTCTTGAGGGGCTTTTGTATATAGTAATTGTTGAAAGTTGACTGGAAAATGGAAAAGTTTGTCAATCCTTTTTACATTTAAAGTCAAGCCATAACTTATCAAGGCTTTGCCAGATGGTGTGAGAAAAAGTTTGAGGCGACAATTCGTAAAACATGAAAGTCTTATTTTCCCCCGGGCAGGATTTCAGGTGTGCTTTGCAATTGAGGACGATTGACTTTTGTGTCATATAATCTACCATTTGAATAGTTCCGGCGAAGGTTTTAAGATCGCCCACATCTTTCTTTACTTCTTTAAATGATGTGACTACCGGTCTTAATTTGTCGCTGGGAATATTGGGGCCGTTAATGCTGATCAATCCTGTGTAGTAAGCTTTTAAATTGCTATCGATTATGTTGGCATCCATCTTAATATCTCCCTCCAGATACCACAAAAATGCATAGCTCCAATAATCGTCGCTTATTGCTTTACCCCAACCAGGTGTAAAACGAATATCTTCAACTCCCTTGTAAGAAATTTGGGGAGCAAAGGAGATTGGAATCAGAAATCGCTCAATGGTCCAATCTTTTGGGATGGCAAGGCTGTAGGGTGCTTCCCATTTATGTCCGTCGAATTCAGGTTTGGCTTCTTGCCCATAACTAGTCACATAAAACACGATCAGTAGGATTAATACGATAGTCTTCATCTCTTCAAATTTATTTGACAGGCCGGTATTAAATCATGTGTTAAACGAAAATCTATTCGCCGGCCCCGGATTGGGATGAAATTTTTAAAACCCTAACTACATATACTTGTACCAATCATCAAGCCTTTCACCATTCTCGAAAATTTGAATTTCGTAGGGGCTCATAGTGTCGGGCATTAATTGAATTCCTTTAACTGTATGCTCTATTCGCACAGCCCATTTAAAATCCTCCACGCAGCAATTGCCCTCAAATCTTATTTCATTTCCTGGCAAAACTTTAAATATTAAAGCTTCGGGCTCAAGTTGAATTTCAATCTGTTCATCCTTTTCCCAACATGTAAAAGTGACGGAGTTTTTATGTAGCATTAATGATGTAATATTTTAATGTAGCCCACATCATAAGTGGTTGCAAATCCAATAGTAGAAAAATAGAAGACATACTGGATTATTGCAATTCTCTTACCTAAATTTCTTTTCACCTACCTATTTTGCAGAAATACCTTGTCACGCAATTCTATCTTATCAACGTAAACATCCCAGTCGCCTTTACTGTAACTCCGTTATAATCCAGTGCCTGTGCGGTGTACACAAAAGAAGCTGATGCCTGGAGTTCGCCTTTTATACGGCCATCCCAACCCTTGCCGATAGCCGAAGTTTGAAATACCAGCTGGCCATAACGGTTGTAAATCCTGAAATAATCGAGCCTGTGCATCCCGGCAAGGATAGGTTTGATCACATCATTTTTGCCATCGGCATTGGGTGTAAATCCGCTTGGTACAAATATGGTGGGCGGCACCTTGAATATTTTAAGGATGATCCGGTCACTCGCCGTACAACCTTCGGGGCTGGTAGCAGTAAGCAAATATGATAGTGTATCAACACCAGGTGGTAAAAATCCGGGAGGAATAACCGCGGTTGGCTGCAGAATGAGTGGGTTATTGATGTTAGTTGCCGGTGTCCAACTGTAGATGGTGGCAAAAGTTGAGGCACTGGAATTAAATACCAGTGGCTGACCAATAACAACCGTCGTATCATTTCCCGCAAAAACTTTTACTTCCGGCACTACCCTTACCAGCACCGAATCCCTTGCGGGTTTGGGGCATCCCAAAGTTTCTGTTACGGATAAAACAAACCAGGTATCGGCTTTCGGAAAAGCATCAGTGATCAATGAATTGGGATTACTTACCAGGTTAGCCGGACTCCAGGCATAGACGCTGCCAACCGCTGTACCTGCCAGGATGGCTTTCCCTGTAAAACAAATTCCTGTATCAACACCGGCATTGGCCCGGGGGTAGGGAACCGTTCGAACGGTAACGCTGTCCCTGTCCTGGCATTTGCCAAGATTAGCTGTGACATAGTAAGTGGTGGTGGCCACAACCGGTGTGGCCAACGGGTTTCTGGTATTCGGGTTGGTAAGTGTAGCCGTGGGTGTCCATTTATAACTCAGGGCCTGGCTATTGGGCCGCAGGCTAATACCATCTGTAAGACAAATAGTGGTATCGGGTCCCGCATCCACCGTGATAAAATCGAGCACATTTACTCTCACTGTGTCGGTGGCCAGGCAGCCGCGGTCGTTTAATTCTACGGTATACCTGGTGGTCACCAGCGGGTTTACAAATGGATCAGCACTTGTAGGATTGATCATCCTGGTAACAGGCGACCAGGTAAAATTGCCCATGCCGATGGCATGCAACTGAAGCGTGTCGATGCTACAAATCAATGTATCCTTAAATGCCATGGTCAGCACCGGTTTGTCTAATACTGTTATGTCTACCAACGCGGTGTCAATGCAACCTTTACTGTTGGTTACCACCAGGCTCACTTTTTTGGTGCCTGAATCTGGATAGCTGTATTGTGGGTTTCTAACCCGTGAGGTGTCCGACAGCGTGGTGCCATCGCCAAAATCCCAGCGCCAGCTGTCCACAACGCCATATTTCGTTTTACTGGTGTCCCTGAATTGGAAAGCAATGCCTTTGCAGGCTCCCACGTATTCGAACCCGGGAAAGAACCCGGGAAAAACACGGAAGTTTTGAATGGCGCTATCGCTGCAGGGATCGCCCCGGTTAATCACTAACTTAACAGCATACACGCCTGTATCGGCATAGGTAAAAGAAGGCGTGGGCAGCGTGGAAGTGTCGGAGTTGGTGCCACTTACCCCGAAATCCCAATAATACTTCAATACACCCGAAGATGGCAAGGCGTCATTGACAAAATTTACAGTAAACCCATCGCAGGTAGTTGGTCGTGGGTTCAGCAAGGCGGCGGGCAAATCGCAGGATTCCACCCGTATATGTAGCTCTTTTCTTGTTTCCGCTATTTTTTGGCCATCGCGGAATTCATCCACGGCCACTGCTACCACATAATCGCCCGTTTGCCCCGGAGCAATACCGCTTATTAAACCAGTGGCAGGGTTAATAGTGACACTGCTACCCATCGGTTGGCTGGCAGAATACGGGTTAGTATATACAACCGCCGGGTATGGCGGTGCGGAAGCAGGGTCGGGCAGTGGTGTGGCGGTGGGTGTTCCAAAACCTTCAATAAAACGGTAACGTAATGAATCCAGGTCCGGATCGGTGGCCCTGAAGGCAAACGTGAACGGGTTGTTGCGGCAAACGACACCGGTATCTTCCTGCGCAAACACCGCACTTTTATTTTGATAATCGAGGGCACTTACACCATTGCCGGGAATTTTTACCGAATAGGTGACGCCAGTTCCTCCCGGGTTTTGGATGTTGACAATATTGGCGATACGGCAACAACGCTGCACCGCAAGCGTATAGCCATTGGCACCCGTTGGTACTTCTATGCTGAAGTTGTAAAAATCGATACGGTAGCAGATAACAGGTGGGTTAATAATGCATTGAAAGGTATTTTTTTGTTGAAATACGGTTCCGGACAGGGGCACGGAATGTCGTTGCAGGAGTGAATTGCCATTAAAAACGCAAAGAACAATATTCTGATCTACCTGCTGGCTGGTGGAATTACAATCTAAATACTGGTAAACGGTTACATTGTACCTGCTGGTACCTGTTGCGGCGCCGGGGCCAACATATTCATACTTTATCCATCCACCTTTTAAATGTGCTGCGAAGGAAGTTGTTTGTACAAATAAGAGAACAATAAGCAATGAAAAAAGGTACCTATTCAATGTCGTTAATAAATTTTATAATAAAGGAATTCATCTGCCCGGTAGCCTCCCACATGCCCATGTGTCCAACATTTTCCAAAACATGAAAATAAGAAACATCGGGCAGGTGCACCTGTTTTAATGTATCCTCCATGGGTACGGCTTTATCTTCCGTTCCCAAGACGAATAAAACAGGCATTTTGCTGCCTCTTAAAACATCTGACCGGTCTGGCCTGTCAATCATTGCATTATAATAGGCCACCAATGCTTCTTTTGTAAATTGTTTGCCACTTTCTACAAGGCCTGCAACTTCTGCTGGATGTTCTCTTTGATAGCCTTCGGCAAACAAAGCTGGTATCGCTGTTTGCAAAAACGCAAAAGCTCCATGTTCCTGTATAAATCCAATCGATTTTTTCCGGCCCGCCTTCTTTTCTTCACTGTCAGCAAAGGATGTGGAATGTAATAAACCGAATGCCTTCAGCCGTTCGGGATATTTTTCCGCAACTGCCAGCGTGATATAGCCGCCCATACTGTGCCCAAGTAGTACCACAGGTGTTCCGGATATGGATTGGATAAGAGCAGCGATACATTCCGCCATTGCATCAATCGAAGAACACAGGTTCGCTTCCTCCGGCGACAACCCGCCGCTGGTTACTGACGCTCCGGATCCCGGTAAATCCGGAACAATAATCCGGCAACGGTCTTTCAAAAACGCTACCTGGCGATCGAAAATATGGCTGTCTTCACCAAAGCCGTGTAATAGCACAACGATTTGGCCGCTGCCGGTGTCGCTGTAGGAAATGGTGGTGTTTTGATACTGAAAAGTGTTCGTCATGCTTACAAAATTAGCCTTTATAGCCACAGCAGCGGATATCAATAACCAATCCGAAAAATGGACCGCGTTCCAGTTTGGCAACTAAAGATTGCTATCACACAACCACCAAAAGCCACCTGGGTATCATCACTAAAAGTTTGTAAGCATGTGCTGTTAGCCATTGAGCTATCGTTCGCTCTCAAATACCGGCCGGGAAATAATATAGATTGCAAGAAACAAACCCGCTAAAATGAGGATGGTACTAAAGGCAGAAACAAATATTAAGATACCAAGTCCGCCGATGGCTGATAAAACAGAGAGGGTTACCCAAATCATGGAGCGGGTGGTCGAGGTCTGGGGTGCCTGATTTTGCGTTTTCATGCTAGTTTGTTTACGTCTCTATTCATAGAATCCGAAAAGTGGAAAATAGTTACCTGGTTTGCCTTAAAAGGCTTTCGCAAAACTCAAAAGCACTGTCTGGCTATAAAATGGCTTCAGGATCTTTCCTGCAAAATCTCCTTTCAGGCTGCCCCTGTGGGTGAGGTAGAGGTTACTGATAATTTTAAATTTGGTGATAAACAAGCCGGTGAGTAAACCGCTTTTCCCAACCTTTTCCAGGTAATCGCTGCTGAGACCGAGGCGGTACTGCATTTGCAGCCATTGCTTTATGTTGCGATCGTACCAGATGTTGAGTTCGGCACCCAGGCGGGTGAACTCAAATGTATCAAAGGTTCCATCGCCGTCACTGTCTTTGGTAAAGAGGCCGGTGTTGGCTACATCCTGGCTTTTTACCCCTAGATGAAATCGGCAACGACCTCTAACTGCATAAAAACCCAAAGATAAAGTCAACAAAAAATGCTGCGAAAACGCTTGATCTTCCCGGCGCTTTAGACATGGGGCAATCATGTCCTGCTTATACAGGAGATGAATTTATTGTTCCGGCAACGATGCTTGGATGACGCTTACTTCCCCGGGGAGCTTAAGTTTACAGCTACTACAGCAACTCCCGGCAGGGCAACATTGAAATGAAGACTTACCGCTGTAATAAGCCCATACCCAGCGGTTTCTGTGCGAAAAAGGGTAGATAACGCTGGTTTTCCAAAACCCTATGGGCGTCAACCATAAAAAGTGAGCCCAAAATACAAAGCCCCGATCAAAATATTGACCGGGGCTTTTCACTTATGTCAGATTGGCTTTCCTAATCCCTAATCAACCAACCCCTAATCTCTAATTACTTGTACTGCGGGAACAATCCTTTTGCAAGGGTTGTCATCGTGGCCAAACTTGCATCGTTCAAAACACCTTTCTTAAACTCAGCCAGTATTTCAGGATGCTTGTTTTCCATTTCCAGCAGGAAGTGTTCTTCAAATGCTTTGACATTCTTAACCGCTACTTCACGCAGTAAACCTTGTGTACCGAGGTAGATGATGGCTACTTGCTTTTCTACGCTGAACGGAGAATACTGTGCTTGTTTCAGGATCTCCACGTTACGGGCACCCTTGTCGATAACCGCTTTGGTTGCAGCATCCAGGTCACCACCGAATTTAGAGAACGCTTCCAGCTCACGGTAAAGGGCCTGGTCCAATTTAAGTGTACCAGCCACCTTTTTCATGGATTTGATCTGCGCATTACCACCCACGCGGCTCACACTGATACCCACGTTGATCGCCGGACGGATACCTGCGTTAAACAAGTTACCCTCAAGAAAGATCTGTCCGTCGGTGATGGAAATTACGTTGGTAGGAATATAAGCAGATACGTCACCAGCCTGTGTTTCAATGATCGGAAGTGCTGTTAAGCTACCACCACCTTTTACCAGGTGCTTAATGCTGTCCGGTAAATCGTTCATTTTAGCTGCGATCTCATCTTTGGCAATAACCTTGGCTGCACGCTCCAGCAAACGGCTATGCAGGTAGAATACGTCACCAGGATAAGCCTCACGTCCCGGAGGACGGCGAAGCAACAAACTCACCTCACGGTAGGCCACAGCTTGTTTTGAAAGATCATCATAAATAATCAATGCAGGACGACCGGTATCGCGGAAGAACTCGCCAATGGCGGCTCCGGCAAATGGTGCGTAGAACTGCTGTGGAGCAGGATCGCTCGCAGAAGCGGCAACGATCACAGTGTATTCCATGGCGCCGTTTTCTTCCAGCGTCTTCATGATACCCGCGATGGTACTGGCTTTCTGGCCAATAGCCACATATATACAATAAACAGGCGCACCTGCTTTAAAAAATTCTTTTTGGTTGATGATAGTGTCTACGCAGATAGCTGTTTTACCAGTCTGGCGGTCACCAATTACCAATTCCCTCTGGCCACGGCCGATAGGAATCATCGCATCAATACTCTTGATACCTGTTTGCAACGGTTCTTTTACCGGCTCACGGAAAATTACGCCTGGTGCTTTACGCTCCAATGGCATTTCGTACAGTTCGCCTTTCAACGGACCTTTACCATCGATAGGCTCACCCAACATGTTGATAACACGGCCAGCCATGCCATCACCTACTTTAATAGAGGCGATGTTACCGGTACGTTTTACCTTACCACCTTCTTTGATACCCGCACTTTCACCCATCAATACCACACCCACATTGTCTTCCTCCAGGTTCAAAGCGATGGCTTTGGTGCCATTTTCAAACTCTACCAGTTCACCACTGCGAACCTTGTTCAAACCATAAACCCTTGCGATACCATCACCCACCTGCAATACGGTACCTACCTCTTCGAGATTAGCACCTACGTCAAAATTGCTGAGTTGCTGGCGCAGGATCGCTGAAATTTCATCCGGCTTAATATCTGCCATTTTACTTAAGATTTTTGCCTGCCTCATCGGCAAGCAGATGTAAGAATCATTGGAAAACTGTGGCTGAATTCAGGCCTGGAAAGACCCTGGAACTTTTATATTGTGTTGCTACTGCAACCTGCCCCACCTTCCAACTTTTTCAATTGGCGGCAAAAGTAAGGGCGGGGGCGGGGTAAAGCAAATAATTGGGGGAGAAAATTGCACAGGGATCTTCAGCGCTGGTTTTCGATTGCGGGATGGAGATAATAATGGAAGGCAGAACGGTTCTGCTGACTGGAATTTATAGGGCAATTGGGGTTCATCGGAAGGCTTCATTCACCCTTTTAGTTCATCAGCAGCATTTGCTTTTGCTTATACTTCAGCGGTGTGGCGCCTTCGAATAAACGGAAGGTGTTGATGAAATGATTGACGCTGTTAAAGCCACTCTGGTAACAGGCAGTGCTGACACTGATGGCCGGGTTGGATAACAGTTCTTTGGCCATCGCTATCTTTTCTTTCAAAATATATTCCACAGGAGTGATACCAAATTCCCGTTTAAACACCCGGAAGAAACTGGGCCGGCTCATGTACACTTTTTTGCAAAGCTCATCTACCGGGATCTTTTCGTGGATATGTTCTTTGATGTGCTGAATGACGGCGGCAAACCGATGGTGGGTGCTGAGTTGCTTGTAATGGGTTTCTACAATCTGGCGGGCCTGGGTCTGCATCAGCTTGAGTAGCAATTCCCGAAGGGCAAGTTCTGCATATACATCTTTCAATTGACTGTTGTCTGTACTCAATCTGATAATGCGGTTGATGGCATCGGCAAAATCGACCGAGTTCAGCAGGCAAAACTCATCCATGTTCAATTTCCAGTCGCCGCTTTCCTCCACTTTAGGCAGGCGTTTATTCAGGAATTGAAGTGTTTGCTGTATTTCATCGTTGCTGATGGTAAGGGCAATACACTGTGTAGGATTGGTTTCCGTGGCTTCAGGAAAATCGATCACCATCCATTCGTTGGCCTGCCACAAGAGCGATTCGCCAGGCACATAATCAAACAATCGATCGTCGGGGGCATGCATGATCTTTTTACCACGCAACATACTGGTGATCACCAGGTCGTTGAATTTCAGGGGTACTTTGCTGGCGGTTTCGAAGGTTTCAAAAATATTGAGCTCGCAGTGGTCCATAGTAAATACCCGGCGATTCTCTACCAATGTATCTATTTTATCCGGGGATGAAAGCCGGAAGGGCTTTGGGCTATTTGAATTCAAATACGGCATGCGATCGGAGCTTTACGGCTAAAAATTAATGATTTCCCTGCAAGCGCCACTACCTTATTACACTTTTTTGCAGAGGTTGATACAATAGTTACATTTTTAGACACCAAACTGCTATTCCTCCGGGCAAGTGCTGCTGTAGTTTTAGGTTCTAAAAAACGATTGTATATGTCAGCAACAACAATGGAAGCACCGGTTAGTTCGGTGCCAAGACCTTCTTTTAAATCCCAATACGATAATTATATCGGGGGTAAATGGGTCGCCCCGGTGAAAGGAGAGTACTTTGAAAACATTTCACCAATAGATGGCAAAACCTTTACCATGGCGGCCCGCAGCACAAAAGAAGATGTGGAGATGGCCATCGATGCAGCGCATGCGGCCTTTCCGTCCTGGAGTAAAACGGCAGCGGCGGTTCGTAGTAACCTGCTGTTAAAGATTGCAGATATCATTGAACAAAACCTTGAGATGCTGGCCCGCGTAGAAACCGTGGACAATGGTAAAGCCCTTCGCGAAACCCGGGCCGCCGACCTGCCGCTGGTGGTGGATCATTTCAGGTATTTCGCCGGTGTTGTCAGGAGTGAAGAGGGCTCGATCAGCGAACATGATGAAAATACGGTGTGTATCAACCTGCATGAACCATTGGGTGTGGTAGCCCAGATTATACCCTGGAATTTTCCCCTCCTGATGGCCACCTGGAAAATAGCCCCCGCACTTGCCGCCGGCTGTTGCTGCGTGGTAAAACCGGCTGAGCAAACTCCCACGAGTATTATGGTGCTGATGGAACTGATCGGCGACATTTTACCTGCCGGTGTTTTAAACATAGTAACTGGTTTTGGAGTAGAAGCCGGCAAGCCGCTGGCGCAGAGTAACCGCGTGCAAAAAGTAGCTTTCACCGGCGAAACCACTACCGGTCGTCTCATTATGCAGTACGCATCTGAAAACCTGATCCCGGTAACGATGGAGTTGGGTGGTAAAAGTCCCAATATTTTCTTTGAAAGTGTGGGCGATGCGGATGATGCCTTTTTCGACAAGGCGATAGAAGGCGCCGTAATGTTTGCCTTGAACCAAGGGGAGATCTGTACCTGCCCTTCGCGGATGCTGGTACACGAAAACATCTATGATAAATTTATGGAGCGGGTGTTACAGCGCACGAGGGCCATTAAAATGGGCAACCCATTGGATGGCACCGTAATGATGGGTGCGCAAGCCAGCGAAGATCAATACAACAAAATTCTCAGCTACCTGGATATCGGCCGCCAGGAAGGTGCCCAGGTGCTCTGCGGTGGTGAAGCTTTTCATCAAAACAGTGGGTTGGAACATGGCTATTATATTCAGCCGACCATTTTTAAAGGCCATAATAAAATGCGCATTTTCCAGGAGGAGATTTTTGGGCCTGTGCTTTGCGTTACAACTTTTAAAACCACTGAAGAGGCTATTGAGATCGCCAACGATTCACTGTATGGTTTGGGTGCCGGGGTCTGGACCCGTGATGCACATGAGCTCTACCAGGTGCCAAGGGCAATACAGGCGGGACGTGTATGGGTAAACAGTTACCATGCTTACCCGGCGCATGCAGCATTTGGCGGGTATAAAAATTCCGGCTTCGGGCGTGAGAATCACAAGATGATGCTCAACCACTATCGTCAAACAAAGAATATGTTGATATCCTATAGTAAAGAAAAACTGGGGTTTTTTTAAGGGGTGTGAGGTCGTGGACAATTGGGCTTGCTGCAAGGCAGGCCCGTTGTTTTTGCAAGGGTATTTTACTGCCGGAACCGATGCAAACCTTTAGGAAGATCATCGGGGAAATAGTGATCATAACAGAATGCCATAAACTTTATTTAAAAATCAATCCATCAGCTTTCATGATATCACGTGTAATTGTTACCCCCGAAGCCGAAGCCGTTATCCAAACTTTAAAGGAAAAATATGGCGAACTGATGTTTCACCAAAGTGGTGGCTGTTGTGATGGCAGTTCGCCTATGTGTTTCGAAAAAGGTGATTTTAAAATTGGTGCCTCCGATGTTTGGATGGGCAATATTGCCGGATGCGATTTTTATATGCATCAGGACCAGTTTGAGTACTGGAAACATACGCAGTTAATCATTGATATTACCAAAGGCCGCGGGTCCAGCTTTTCGCTGGAGATACCGATGGGACTGCGATTTCTTACCCGGTCGCAGATGTTTAGCGAAATAGAACTGGCAGCATTGGAAAATGCAGAAGCCTGATAGCTTATCCGTGCTTAATAGTTGCAGTTTAAATCTGTCTACGAGGCTTCGGGAAAAATTGTTGGTGCGCCTCGCCATATCCTGCAATCTAACCGATAAATTTATCGCGGAATCCGGGTTGCTTAGGAAACGAAGCACATTCCGGATTAATTTATTCCCGTGCCATGATACAGCCAAATGAACTGAAACTGGATTTACCCATGAGCCTGTCGAATGGGGTTATTTCCACTACCGGCCAGGTTTGGGACATGCTTGTAGCAAGTCGTGATGGTAATCTGCAGAAAGTAAAGGAGCTGGCCGATAGTTGTCCGGAACTGGTTTATGCCCAATATAATTATACGCCACCGATCCATTTTGCGGTTAGGGAGGGGCATGTAGATCTTGTAAACTATTTGCTGGAGCGGGGTGCTTACGATCCCGGATATAGAACCTACCCGTTTTCAGATAGCCTGGCTACGATTGCAGAAGAAAGGGGATATCAGAATATTGTCCGGGTGTTAGAGCAATACAACAATGAGCCTTTGCGCCAACAATTCAAAGGTGATAACGGAGCTATTGATTACGGCAGGACTTCGGAGCAACAGGAATTTGAGGATGCTGTTCATACCAACGATTTGGAAAAGACGGCATCTATCTTAGAACAGTATCCTGAATTTGCCTTGGATGAAACCTTTTTTTGGGGTGAGGGCATCCTGATGAAGCCGGTGCAGCACCAGGAATGGGAACTGGTGGAACTGTTGCTACGCCATGGAGCCAGGGTTCCGGATATACTAAAATGGACACAGGCTTACTATTTTAAATTCTACGATAGCGCTGCACTTATCATGCAGAACGGGATGAACCCGAATGTGATGAGCTGGCACCATGTAACCATTCTTCACGATATGGCGCAGAAAGGAAATATTCCAAAAGCGGAATTGCTGATCCAATATGGTGCTGCCATAGATCCCATTGAAGAAGAATATCAATCGACGCCCTTAGGCATGGCGGCCAGGTGGGGCAACGCAGAAATGGTGGAATTTCTTCTTAAACATGGCGCAGACCCCAATAAATCGGGTGCTGCATGGTCTACCCCACTGGCATGGGCGAGGGGAAAAAGGCATAATGATATTGGGGAGATGTTGAGAAAAGCGGGAGCCAGGTAAGAAAGGCGCAGTATCGCGTTTTATCCTAATTAAAAGAGGGGAAGCTTCGATTGAACCTATGCAGGTAAGTAGAATAAAAAGAACGATAATAAATGCATGTCGGAGCCAAATAGTAAAAATTACCAAAACATTCGTCTTACACCCATCTGGATTTTTTGATTGGTGTAAGTACAACTTTTAAATGGCATTTCTATACCCGATAAACGCGTAACTAGATATTGCTTTTGAATATTTACCTGCTAAATTTTAAGCCCATTGTATTGGCAAAAAATTATTTTAGCGAGATATAAAAAGGGTTTACAGTTATGGAAGCATTTACCACAAAAATTTTGTCGGTCATTAAACAAATAAAAGGCGGAGGCAACTATGTCGTGAGCGGCAGTGAGCCCATTATTATCCCTGGTCTTATTATAAATAATGCACTGGAAATTAGTTTCCCCTTGGCTGTAATGCAAATTGAAGCACTTATAAAACAGGCACACAAAGCGCCTTTTGGCAAAGGCAGTAAAACCATTGTAGACACCAACGTACGTAGTGTTTGGGAAATAGACGGTGACAAAATTTTGTTTCTAAACCCGGCATGGGATGTTTTAATCGCCGACATTCTCAAAAAAGTGAAAGCTGGATTGGGTATCGAAAAAACGGAGGTTTCAGCTTCTTTTTATAAGTTGCTGATTTATGAAACAGGCGATTTTTTTGTGGCGCATAAAGACTCTGAAAAAGAAAAAGGCATGTTTGGCACCCTCATTATAGGTTTGCCTTCCAAACATACCGGCGGTGCCTTATCAGTACGGTTTGACGGAAAAGAGGAAACGTTTGGTTTCGAAGATGTGGTGAGCCAATATCAAATGCCGTTTGTGGCATTTTATGCCGACTGTGAACATGAGATACAGAAAATTAATTCGGGTTACCGGGTATGTCTTACTTACAACCTGATGCAAAAGGAGAGTAAGAACAGGCTACAATTAATGGAGAGCAAAACTTATGTGCAACAAATGGCGGCTCTACTGCAGCAGCAGGTACAGGAAGCGCCATTAATTATATTACTAAAACACCAGTACACACCTGAAAATTTTTCGCTTGAATCCCTAAAGCATAACGACAGGTTTAAAGCCGATGTCATCATGCGGGCGGCTGAAGACGCCGGGTATTTTGTAAAACTGGGGTTATTTACCTGTTACGAAATGGGAGAATTGGATGGCGATTTTTATTACAACAATGAAGGACCAAAAGGCGGAGATAGCGAGATGGGAGAAGTGCACGAAGCATATACACACATACAACATTGGGCAAAAGATGGACTCCCTGCGCTGGGAGAAATGAGTATAAATGAGGGTGAGGTAATAAGGGATTTTGAATTAAAGAAAGACGATCCAATTGCGACAGAAGAAGAGGGCTATATGGGCAATTATGGTATGACGGTTGAGTATTGGTATCACTACGGAGCTATAGTCCTTTGGAGAAAAGAGCAACATTTAAACCTGATTGCAAAACAGGGTATAGATATTAAGATAGGTTGGCTGCATTATTACAGCGGCAAAGCCTGGAGTAAAGAAGAATTGTTTTTTATAAAGAGTACATTTTCAGAAATACGTCCATCTGAATTGTCTCATTGGAGTGCCAGGGAATTGAATCTCGATATAGTGGCAGACCTTTTAGTGCAATTGAATGATAATGAATACCTGCAGTCGGATGAAGGCTTTGCCTTACAAGTAAAATTGTTCGATAAAATCTACATTGCGCATTGGGAAAAGCTAGTGGGACATTATGGTTTACCAGCATTTAAAAAAGTGTTTTCTGTAGCAACCGAAAATATCAAGCTATTTAAGCATTTGCTGGAATTATTTGATCATCTGACCACGAGAGACAACGAAGCTTACAATACCTTTATAACGGCTATGTTGCAGGAACTCCCGGAGTTCTTACCAATGATGCATTTAGGCGAAAAGGGGAATAGACATGCAGAGCTTTCTATAGTTAGCCACACTATTAAGCTGAGCAATTATAAAAATCACGATGCCCATTGGGTAACGCAAGTGGTAAAAAGCATGGTGGCCGGCCTGAACCGCGGATTTGTAAATAATGTATTGGCTGAAGCCTTGCTGCTCAATAAGGACAACAAACAATTACTGCTGTATGCAGCCATATTGAAGGTCTGCAAGCATCAGTTAAGAGGTAGTATTGCCAATAAGCCTTTGCCTCCGGCTAGCTGGAGCAGGGCAATACCCGAGACATTTACGAATAAGGCTATGCTGGCAGTTATCTCATCATTTGTGGCATCTCCAACTGAAGAATTTTTTGACTACCGGGTTAACCAACAGGTGAGAAATGAAATGGAATCTGCTATTAACAATTCTAAAATAGACCTCCGTACTGAAACAATAAGAAAAGGCAGTCCGCACACATTGCGGTTAATAAAAACGCAGGGATCTTTTTTACGTTTGTTTAAGAAGTGGGAGGAAGATGTAGAATTACTGGAAAGGTTGGAGAGGATTGCGGTGGCAGATTAAGTTGTAAGAAACTAGTTTGCATCCCCGTCTCCTGCGTTTAGCATAAAGCCCCGACCCTCTTGTATTACTTGTTATAAGGCGACTCATTGATCCAATGAAAACCCCGGTTGTTCAGTAAAAACTTGCTTTCATCATACCGCCTGAATTGCAAGACCACGCTATCCGATTTCATTCTGCCACTCATCGTAAAAAGGTCTTTATTCACTGTGTATGCCATCTGGTATCTTGTGGAACTATCCTCTTCAGGATAAAACCCGATGCTATGTTTGATAGTGTCCACTTTAAAAACATACCATACGGAAGAATCGTTGAGCAATTTTACCTTGGCGAATCCCTTATAAGCAAGAACCAGTTGTTTCCAATTGGTCGTGTCTTTGTAAACGAGCGGTACTGTATCATTATTTACGATCTTGTATTCGGCGTTGTAGATACCATATAGCGGTTGCCTGGGTTTTCCCATACCGGATTGGTAGTACCGTTTTTCTGTATCGGCATACTCGGTGTAGAAAATAAATAGCACAACGATCCATTTCAGCCATGCCCATTGTTTTCTCCGTTTACTGCTTGCAAAATAGAAGGTGTTTTGCCGTGTAGAAGTGGTTTTATTGGTGAAGAAAAAAGCGACTAGCCTGTTGATATCCCCGGCAGCAATGTAGGTTGCAAACAGGAGCAAATGCAGCGAGAACAATTTCACCGGGATGTCAAAACACATGTTCATTACAAAAATGTTGATGCATACCGTCATAGAAAACAATGCGCCAAATGTTTGGGTACGACGAAAACACAATAGCAAACCGCCCAATACTTCACAACTCCCTGTAAAAAAATTGTACGCAGTACTGTATCCCATGAATGTCCAGGCCAGGCCCATGGGAGAACTTTCTCCGTAGGGCTGCACCAGGCGGCCCAGGCCGGGATAGGGAAATTGGGTTTGAATGATTTTTACAAATCCATAGGAAATCATCATATAAGCCAGGAAATACCGCATCGTCATTAGTAAAAATTGATGCGGCCGCGCATAGTCTTTTTTCTTTCCCACCAGCATCCAAACGGCTGCCCCTGCTACCGCCAGAATTATATTGATTAATGTGGACACCCACGAATATGTAGTGTCACCGCTGCCATTCGAAAGAGTAGAAATCGGATTTTTGAATCCCAAAACATGCTTCGCAAAAGCCGGCACCAACCATTTCCATAAATCATTCCACCAGCCAAAGAAGGTATCAATAGCACCATTAACCGTTTTTAAGAATCCCCATCCGGTCAGTTCATTAATCCAGCTAAAAAATCTTTGAAATATGGACACCACCAGGTCTATTGGAAACGGGAAAATGTAAAAAGCCACGTAGACAAATACAAAATAGAAAAAGAACCTGGCTGGTTGTGAAGCATTGGTTGGTGCCGATAGTTGGTCGGTCATAAAAGATTTTTTTATTTAGATATTTCAGCCACCAAATGACCGGCGTCTAATTTCTGGTTTTTGTTAAGAATTTGATTGGATGTTCCGGTGGGTGAATTTCTTTATCTCTTTTCAAATAACTATCTTTTTTTTGTAGATGCTTTCAGTTTCCTCCAAAATCAGCAGGTCTCCATTTTTAATACCACTTACCGGCTTGTTGCTGTTTGGTGCCTGGCCTATGAGCCCGTTGGCATTTTTGGTTTTCCTTGCTTTTATTCCGCTGTTACTAATTGAAGCGGGAAATATAAAAACCTTTCGTTTTTTCCTTGTGCTGTTTCTTAATTTCTTAATATGGAATGCCGCTACTACCTGGTGGATATGGAATGCCAGCGAAGGCGGCGCATTGGGAGCTATCATCGCCAACAGTATGTTGATGACTATCCCATGGCTCTTCTTTCGCCTCACCAGGATAAGACTTGGAAATACGATCGGTTATGCATCGCTGGCCTTATACTGGATCACGTTTGAGTACATCCACCACAACTGGGGACTAAGCTGGCCATGGCTTACGCTGGGCAATGTGTTTGCAAATTATCCATCTACCATTTATTGGTACCGTTACTCCGGTACAACCGGGGGAACTTTTTGGGTTTTAATTGTAAACCTCTTGTTGTTTAAAAGCTTTATGGTGCAGCAACTCAATGACACCCAAAATCCAGCGTCTCCCTCTAATCCAAAAAATCCACTCAAATCCCGGTTCCGACAATATGCTGCAATTGGAATGGTCATTTTTTTGCCCATCATTTTTTCGCTTCTGTCCAGCTTCTATATGAGGATGCCGACGGATCATAACATCGTCGTCATCCAACCTAACATCGACCCTTACAAAGAAAAATTTACTACCGATGTTTCGGTTCAAATAGAGAAACTAATCAGGCTCAGCGAAAGCCAGATCGATACCAACACCCGCATGGTGGTATGGCCCGAAACAGCAGTGCCTACACAGGTTTGGGAGGATCAACTTACGGTAAACGCCTATTACAAACCCATTTTTGCCTTTGCAAACAGGCATCCGAAAATACTACTGGTAACCGGTATCGACAGCTATGTAAATCATGGCGCCAATGATCCGGGTGGCTTTAGTATACGCCATAGCAAGGAAGGCGGATTTAACTATGAGGCATTCAATACAGGGATGGCTTTAGACAGCGGCAGCAGCCCGCAACTGTACCATAAATCCAAACTCGTTCCCGGTGTGGAAAGCCTGCCTTCCTGGATGGGGTTTTTAGGAGAAATGTTCGAAGGTTTTGGCGGTATCAGCGGCACGTTGGGTGTTAGCAAAGAGCCGGTGGTTTTCTCATCGCCCAATAATATCTACAAGCCTGCGCCTGTTATTTGCTACGAAAGTATTTATAGCGAATACGTAACCGAATACATTCGCAAAGGTGCTAATATCATCACCATCATTACCAACGATGGCTGGTGGAAAGACACGCCCGGGTATAAACAACACCAATCCTATGCCCGGCTGCGTGCCATAGAAACAGGCTGTTGGGTGGTGCGTAGTGCCAACACGGGTATCAGTTGTTTTATTTCGCCCCAGGGGGTTGTTTATGATGCCCAGCCATGGGATACGGAGGCTGCTATCAAGATGAATATCCCACCGGTAGAAACCAAAACCTTTTATGTAAAGCATGGCGACTGGATCAGCAGGATCGCTTGGGTGCTGGCGGCTATCGTTTTGCTATGGACGATAGTGGCTTCAATTAAGGCACGCTACAAAAAATAAACACCTTCTTTCCCTATAAAATACGCGCCATGATCCAAACCGACCGCCTCCACCTCGTACCTTTTACCAGGGAACATTACGACGCTATATCTGCAAACGACAATGAAACGCTTGGCAGTTTGCTAAACATACGCACCCCGTCATCATGGACAGAATTTGCCGATGCTGTAGATGCACTGCCAGTACTTATTTCTTTCTTTGAAAAACTCAATGGCGATCACCGCTGGGGCTCCTATTTTATCATCCACCCGGTTGACAGGCAGTTAATTGGAACCGGTGGTTATAAAGGAGCTCCTGATGAAGAAGGTGTGGTGGAGATAGGTTATGAGGTAAAAGAAATGTACAGGAACAGGGGCTTTGCAACCGAATCGGCTTCGGCTCTTATTTCATTTGCAAAAAGCCAGGCAGGAATTAAAGCTGTGAGGGCACATACATTGCCCCGGGAGAACCACTCGGTAAAAGTGTTACAAAAATGTGGAATGGAATTTAAGGGCAGTGTTACCGACCCTGACGATGGAGAAGTCTGGCGCTGGGAATTGCAAAATCCGGTAAAGCCAAATGAAAAAAGGTGCAGCAATTGCCGCACCTCTTAAATCACAACTTAAACACCAAAAAACTGGCGCAATGAGTCAATATGAAAAATCTAATTGCACTGGCCCAATGCGTACCAGATAATCAGAAAAACCACGACGGTTCCCAAACAGCCACCGCCTAATTTTTTTGCGCCGTATCCGGCGATGAGTCCCCGTACTAATTTATTCATGAGGTTGTTTTTTCTAATTGGTGACACAAATATCCTGCCATCGGGTTCAAAAGGTTAAACAAAGGTCATTTTGCAGTATTGTACGGGCATATTGAGTAATTTCCGCCCCAACTATTTATCCTTTTTCTCTTCTACGTTTTCATTGCCTTCTTTGGTGTCTTTGTTTTCTTTTCTTTCCTTCATCATATCCATCAGTTGCAAACCCAGCAAACCATTGATGCCTCCATCTGTTCCGGTTCCGCCACTAATTAATATATCGGGGATGATCTTGATATTTCCCTTTCCAATTTCTTCTGTGATCTTGTACTTGGTAAAGTTGTCGCCACCCATGGCTTTTACCTGCAGTTCGTAAGCTTCGGCGGTGCTTTTACCAATGGCCATAATTTTCTCTGCTTCTGCCAAACCAGTTTTGGTTATTTTCTCGGCTTCCGCACTGGCGTTGAGTTTGGTGGCTTCGGCTTGTGCACCCGCCCTGGCTTTGGTTGCTTCGGCTTCGGCATTGGCCCTCATTTTGGTAGCTTCTGCTTCCGCATTTACATTCAGTTTAAGACTGGTGGCATCACCTTCAGCTTTCTTCACGGTAGCATCGGCAGTGCGCTGTGCGATCTCCACGCTTTGGCTCGCCTTTACTATTTCCTTTTGCATATCGGCAATGGCTGTTTCCTTTTCCATACCCTGGCGTTTTTCCTGCGCCATGCGTTGTGTTTCGTAGGTTTTTTCTTCTTCCTGGGCAATCTTACGATCCGTCAGCGTTTTCATCAATGCTTCGGGCGGAACGATATCGCCTATCAAAGTATCCACCGCATTTACGTTGTACTCATCCAGCACTTCTTTAATATGTGTTTTAGCAGCGTGTTGCCTTTCTTTACGCGTACTTAAAAAACTGATCACATCGCTATCCTGGGCGCTGTTTCTAAAATAGTTGCCGATTGTAGGTTCCAGCACCTGGCTTACGAGGTTGTTCATACTACCAAACCTTGCTATCACTTTTGGTGCTTCCGTTGCCGGGATATGAATGATCTGCGCCACATCGAGGTTAAAGGGGAAACCATCTTTGGAACGAACCGTGATCGTACTGAGATTCTTATCCAGGTTATGGCTTTCACTCCGTGCATTAGCCCAGTTAAGCACCAGGTTGGTGGTAGGTACCAGTTCCACCTTGGTGGTGTATTTATTGATCGGGTATTTACCAGGGCCCAGTGGCTCCATCCAAACACCACGGAAGCCTTTGCTAACGATATTACCATGCTTAAAGCTATCGCCGGTAAGGTCTTTACCATCTTCGCCAATATAGCTGATCATTACACCCACATGGCCGATAGGTATATCCGTCATAGGTATTTGTTCTATCTGTACCGCCCATGGATTGATATAATAACTACCGGCCAGCACTACCTGTGGCTGCAAACCACGGCAACCGCCACTGTTCATAAAAGTATCTATGTCCTGGAAGTTGTTGTGGCCATCTACATAGTGACCGGCTATCTGTCCTTGCTGAATGGGCTGGCCATCGAGGGCGGTAACGATACCCACCATGTTTTCATTGATGCTGATTAAATCGGCCACAGAAACCTCGAACAAGAATGTATTGATACGATACGAACCCGTGGTCATAAAATTGGTTTGCCGGCCGCGTTGTCCGCCATTATCGAGAAACTTGTGAGCATCCTGGAAATTGTCGCTCTCCACCTTGCGGGCAAGGATACGGCCGGTAGGAATTTCGCCGCCATCCTTACTGAGTACCAGCCCAATTTTTCCTTCAGGGATAACGGTAAACGGCACCATATCTACCCCGTACTGCCAGGGCCACATACCCCAATACAAGCCGGGGGCAAGGGTTTTAGACTGGAAGCCCGCCTCACCTTTGGTGGCGATAATGCGGCCATCGGGTAGTTCGCGGTTGGCACCGAACAATACGAATTTTTTTGTAACGAGCCCGATCCGGTTCTCCGGAACGATCACCATTCCGAAGAAAACACGGAGAATAAATTTGTAAAATAAGAGGCAGAATAGCAGGGCTATAATCCACCAGTACTGGGAAAATAATGCTTGGTAATCCATGGTTGGTTGGTTTTTTGGTTTGGTAAAGTAGTTATTGATACACGCTTCGAAGCCTTAAAAAAATCAATGTGGGTAAGTTGGTCACAGCTTGTGGAAAGACCGGGGCCGGGTAAGTGGTCAATGGTTATTTGTCAAAAGGTCATTTTTAAGCCTGCGATTAAAACCGGTGGCGGTTTCTATATTATTTGTAGAATAAAGCATCGCAGGGTTTAAGCGATTGCTTGTTTTGAAGTGTTTGGTTGCTACATTTTTGCGGTGATGATCAGGTATCAAGATGGAAGTGAATATGTGATGGTTGCAGTACAAAAGAAATAAGAAGCTGATAAATGCGTTACAGGAACATCCGCTACTTCCTGCTGCATGAGATGACCCTTTAACCCTACCATCATGCAAATAAAAAACGCCCTCCTTCAAAAAGACGTGCTGTGGCGAAAGGCATTTTTCCTTCTCTTCCTCACCGCAATTTCTCTTCAGGGAATGCTTTCTGCCCAGGTGGACCTTGTGAATAAAAGTTCCACCAGGCAGGATTCGGCCTTTCTTTTTAATGGCGTAAGAAACAATGTTGTCCTGACAGGTCTCCCCGACCTGAAAGACGTCAAACTGGTATCCAGGCGTTCGGATATCTCCTTACCTTATAATGCTGATGGTTACCACGTACGACCCCGTGTAACAGGGACAGACACTTTAGTCGTTTTCAAAAAAGGAAAACGTCTTTTTACAAAATGTTTTTATCTAATTGAAACGGCCGATCCCCAGGTGGCTATCGGCGCCTATTTATCTGGCCCGCTGAGTACCGGCCAAATTATTGCAAACAAAGCGCTTCGGGTCGCGATGCCTGGTTATCTGCACGGGGGCTGTATAGTGATCGAAACGTTCCAGGTAAATTTCGTCAGCAACAAAATGGAAGATTACAATAAGTATTGGAATATAAGCGGCAGTATCATCCCCGACCAAATCATTTCGCTGATCAGGAAATTAATCCCGGGTGATAAAATGATTCTTGAGAACATTATAGCATCTTGTAGCAGTTGCCGGTCTAGAAAATTACGGGATGTCACGATCGTTATTAAATAATCAAGTCCCGCGTAATTTCTTACAAACATTCCTACCATGACGGAAACACCTATTCTCCAAAAAAACTACAAACTTCATTTTGTAATCACTTGTATTCTTTTATTAGTTGTAGCTATCGTTCCATTTTTTATCTATAGAAAACAAGTAAGAGAAAAAGACGAGGTCTTAAAGATTTGCCAGGTAAACCTGGAACGTTCCAATGGGTTTATCAAGATGAAAACTGAACAAATTGTATCAGGGATTGTCCGCAAAGCAAAAGATCCTGAAATGGCAGATAAAGCAGCTATTTGGCAACCCTATATTCAACAGGCTGATTTTATTTTTGCCAGAATGCAACCCATTCTTACAGCATCATTAGTGAAAAAAACAATACACCAAAAGGAGCGAAAAGAACTGATGGACAGTTTGCGAAGCATATGCAGGCAACTTACGGAAACGATACCAACAGATTTAAGAAAACGATTACCCAGGCTGTTTTTGCACCAATTACCTGAAAACAATATTGCCAGCGATGGAAAAGTATACGATGAAGAAATACTGCTGCAGATAAATGATTCTCAGTGGAAGATCGTATTACTGAATTTGTACAATGACCTGTTAGGTGCAAAACATACCATTGTTCAATTTTGCGATGAGCAGGTACAAAGCAATTTCTGTGGCTATGACAAATTCGAGCCCCTCATTTTTCAAAACACCACTGCGTTGCAGCCGGGACAAACCCTGGAAATAAGAGCTGGTATCGGCGCATTTAGTTCAGGGTCTTTCCCGGAAATTTTTGCAAATGGAACAGCACTAGAATTAAATGATTCTGGCTATGCCAGGTACAAGAAAATAGTTACTGCACGTGATCCGGGAAAAATACTAATTATGGTTCGGTATCATGATCGATGGTCAGGACAGTTAGTGAGCAAAGAGACGATGATCAGGTATAAAGTGCTAAAACCGTAAGCAAACTATAAATCCCCATACCATGCCTCAACTTGTCAAGTTCACTGAAAGGTATAAACGCTATTTGATTGCAACTTGTGTGTGTTTTGCTGTTTTACTTGCTGTTCAGTTTTTTATTTACAAAAAACAATTGCAAGAAAAAACGGATTTGATTCAACTTGCCCATTCCAATATGGAGCGATCCAATGAATCGATCAGGGAGGAAACACTAAGCACAATATATTATTTCCAGGATCGGATGAAAAGGCCTGAATTGCATGAAAAGGGACAGATTTGGTATCCGCGAATACAAGCAGTACAAAAAACTATTTACAGTGCACAAGGCTGCATAGCTGAAGTATTTCTACAGAACCAAACGCCGATGCAACCACGGATACAGTTGCTTGATAGCTTGCGGCTGGCATATAGGAAATTGATAGTAATAATACCGGATTCGATGCGAAAAAGAATGAAGGAACTTCCATTAGCCCGACTCATTAAGGACAGCGCCCAAAATCATACTTCGCTATGGAATGGGTCTGATATGCTGCAAACCGATAGCGCAGATTGGAAGTTTGTATTAGTGAATTTGTACAATGACTTGTTAAGTTCGGGGCACATAGTCATTAAGTATTGTGATGACCAGGTTCATGCATTTACGGAATCGTTTGAAAAATTTGAAATGCTTTTTTCTCAAAACACAACGGCCTTGCTACCCGGCCAGATTTTAGAAATAAAAGCAGGCGTTGGTGCATTTACAACTGTTACCAATGCCAAGTTTTTTATTGAAGGAAAAGAAATAGAAATGACGGATATAGGTTATATAAATTACAAAAAACGGGTGAGCAAGAATGACCCTGGAGAAATAAATGTAGCTGTCGAGTTTAAGTTTCAAGGTGGAAAAACACAGCGAAGGGAATCAACGATTAGCTACAAAGTCCTCAAACCATAACTACCATCTCATGCACCAACCTATAAAGCCAACTGAAAATTACAAACCGCATTTTATGATCACCGCCTTTGTCTTGATTATCATGGCTACGGTTTTCATTTTTATGTACCGAAAAGCTATCGAAGAAAAGAAAGAACTACTGCGCATTGCCAGAGAAAATTTAGAATTCTCGAATCATTGTATCACCGAAGAAACCGCAATGAGGGTAGCTCAATTTAAAATGTACATGAAAAAACCAGAACTTGCAGAAAAGGTTGAAATCTGGTATGGTTTCATCGAAAAAACCGAGCCAATTGTAAGCAACATGGAAAGCCTGCTTACAACTTCTCTGCAACAACAACATTCGACCAAACAGGAACGCATACAACTGATGGACAACTTGCGCCTCACCTGTAGGAACCTGGTTGAAACGGTCCCCAAAGAATCCCGAAAACACCTGCCACGGCTGCCATTGCAGCGATTGCTACCAGATAGCATTAATAAAAATGACACGTTATGGAACGAAAAATTACTACTACAAACAAATGATACTGATTGGAAATTTGTCCTATTAAATTTACACAATGAGCTAATCAGATCGGCCGCTATTGTCAAATTATTTTATACTGAGCAAACCGCCACTCACGCTGTTTTGGACCACGAAATGCTTGATATGCTTATCTCCCAAAACAGCCTGGCGGTGCTGCCCGGCCAAACCTTTGAACTTAAAGCGGGTATGGGTGCATTTAATATTGCAGCAAAGCCTTCCGTTTTCGTCAATGGACAGCTGATAAAAATAAACGAATCGGGCTATGCCGAATATAAAAAAGTGGTCGCAACAAATGATCCAGGCAAATTGCAGGTAACCATTCAATACACTGACCAAAATGGTTTCGAAGCGACCAGGAGTCAAATGATCTTTTACAAAGTGCTAAAACAATAGGCGTGTTCTATCGGCTTAAAATCTTTGCAAACCGCTGTATATCCACACCTGCCTGAAGCGGTGTTTGCTGCGATAAATGGTCGGACAGTTGCTTGGCAAAATAGGGTGCCAGCGACACGCCTTTGGTGCCCATACCATTCAATATGCCCACCTGCTTTTGAAGCGGATGAAACCCAACAAACGGTCTTCGTTCAATAGTAGCTGGCCGAACCGATGCCAGGTGGTCAATAATTTCAAAAGGCAGTTTACAAAACGAGTGCAGCCAGGCGGTGGCCTGCTGCCTGAAACCAGCCGTTGGCAAAGCATCTTCAAATTTCCACTGATAGGTGCTGCCGATCCAGTATTGCCCTGGCTTCCAGGGCACGAGGCTCATCCCTTTTTTGAAAATATGGGTAGCTGGCAAACCGGGTATGGCTGCTATCAATGCTTCGCCTTTATTGGCCGCAAAGGGCAGGCGGTTAAACCACCTTGATTGGGCAGCTGCAATACCATCGCAATAAATGATTTTCCGGGCATTTATGTTTTGATACCTAATGCCGTCGTCAGTAAACTGCAAATCATTTTCGTTATACTGGTCTTCCATCAGCAGTTTACTTTTTTGCAGGTGCATTCGCCAACATTGCAGCATGCTATTTACATCCACCAGGTAGCAGGGTGCTATTTCACCCACACCAAAATCGAAATTGAAATATTGCCGCCACTGTTCGCTATTGGGCACCCCCGATAAGAATTCGGCATTCTCGCTCAGCCGGTTCTTAAACGCCACCTCCACATCCGGTGCTGAAAAGAAATCCAGGACATTGTGGTTGGTGATTAGTTGATTGGTTGATTGGTTGATTGGTTGGTTATCAGGTAATTTAAAGTTCTGGTAAGCACCCACAGCAAAGGGCATCAATTCATCTATCATCCAGGTTTTTACCAGCCGCCGCCCGGTAACCGGGTTAATAATACCGCTGGCAATGGCAGACGCGGATTGGCTTTGCCCCCTATCGATCACCACAAAAGAAACACCGGCTTGCTGCAGCCAATAGCTTAGCCAGGTGCCGGAAATACCCTGTCCGATAACAATCACAGAAACTTGCATGGGTAAATGTAACCCGCCAGGTTATTTGATGCAAAAGCGGGTTGCTTTTTTGATGAAACCGGCCTCTTAATGAAAGATATTAGTCTTGCCCGGAAGCCCTGGCTAAATGACCATATTGTTCTGGTCCAATAAGAAAGGCTACCTTAAAATAACTGAAACAGCCCTACACCTGGATCAGTGTAAAGCTTACGAAAAGAATCCATCCATAACCACCCGCACTTTGGTTCCGGGTTGTGCCGTTCCGGGAAATGGCGTGGAAAAATCGATAGAAGATTTATAATGATTGGTTGCTGAAAACACATGGATCCTTTTTTCAGTAACCGAAAGTCCTAAATGAACCCGACCGGTATTTACCTGCATGCTTTTTTCCATTCGTTTGGTGTCGAAGCCGGTGCCATTATCGGTAATGCATACTTCTAAAGCATTGCCAGTTTTTCGATAGGTTACATTTACAAAAAAGTCGGATCCTTCCGATTGTTTAATACCGTGCAGTATGGCATTTTCAACGTAAGGTTGTATAAATAGCGGTGGCACCATCCTCGTTGACGTGCTGATACCATCACCAGCATCCACCGAATACACAAATGGTGGTGTGGCAATTTCCTTCATCAGCTCCAGGTATTGTTCTATGGTCTTGATATCATCGGCCAGTGGCACAGTATTTTCCTCGCTGCTTTGCAGAACACTTCGCAGCATGCGGCTGAACTTTTTGATCATGTCCGAAGCCTTTTCAGGCTGGCTCAGCAAAATATAACCCGACACAGAGTTGAGGTAGTTAAAAATAAAATGCGGGTTCAGCTGGGCTTTGAAGGCCTTAAATTCCAGGTCGGTCAATTGATTCTTCAGTTCTGCCTCCTGCTGTTTTTGGAGTGCATTTGCCTGTTTCTTTTTTGCCTGTATGGAAATGTATGCCAATACACCCACCATCAATATTAAAATCAGGACGATAATACCGGCCAATAATAACCCGTTTTTAAATTTCAGCTCCTTGCTTTGCAAGTCGGTGATGCTCTTTAAGTGTTCGTTCTCCAACTCTTTTCGTTTGATCATCCATTCCGATTCTTTAATGATCACGTTGCGTTTATTGTTTTCGGAGAACAATGAATCAGAGGCTGAGCGATACACCCTGTAGTAAAACAGCGAAGTGTCTTTATTCTCCATATCGTCGTACACCTTCGATAGTTGCTCGGCCACGTCAGATACCCCTTTCAGGTAATCTGTTTTCCTGGCTATGATCATGGCAGAGTCCAGGACTTTTAACTTTTCCGCATTGCCCATGTTTTTTAAAAAAGTCGCTTTTGCCAGGTATACGTTAAACATGTTACGTAAATCATTCTCTACCCTGGCCTCGCTCAGCGCCTTTGTAAAATAATGATAAGCAGAATCGTAGCGGCCGGCCACAGCGTGTATTTTACCAAAACCTACGCTGTATTGGGAAATGAGGTAACTCTCGCCGGCTTTTTCAGCAAATGGGCGACCCTGCTCCAGGTTCTTTTTTGCATCGGCATACAGGTTTTCTTCCAGGTCGCATTGTTGCAACAGTTCGTAATTTACCGCCACACCGCGCCAGGCCTTTAACTCCGTATTGATATCAATGGCTTGCCGGGTATATTTCCGGCACTTCTCGTAGTCTTTAAGTGTCTTGAAATTTTCGCCGATATTATTGAGCGATACCGCCTTTAAACGCAGGCCATTGCTTTCCTCGGCATAGTCCACGGCCTTAAAATAAGCGTTGTTGCTGGCTTCAAAATTGCCCGAGTTAAATAATAAAATGCCGAGGTTTATCTGGGCGAGTGCCCTGCCATAGCTAAAGTTGATACTGTCGCTGGCAACCGATACCTTTTCGTAATATTCAAAAGATGTTTTGATATCCGTTTCGCTGCTGCGGTAGCTGATACGGTGCAGGTTCAGAATATGCAGCGAATCGATTTTCGGGTGACTTTTTATCCAGCGTATCAAACTGTCCACGCCTTTTTGCTGGGCTGTGCCCGCCGCTGCAAAAGCCGTAAATAATAGAAACAGGTAAAGTTTTTTAAGCACTGAGTTCTTTGATTAGGTGGACTAAGCAAGATTCGTTCCGAAAAACGGCAACCGCATTTGCAATATACTTTAATAAAGAACAAAGGCTGATAGCGGTGGCCAATTCTTATGTCATCAAAAAGAAACCGGTCAAAAGTATGCATCTGGTATTTACATCCTTCTATCTTTAGCCATCATTATGCATTTCAAATTTTCGGATGGCATGCGACCACTGTGACGGGAGTCTTTCCTACCAGTGAAAATTTGAATACGCAAGGGATTTACATAGTTTGCCATTAAGAAAAAACAATCAACATAAACCATCATTTTATGGAGAAGATACAAGTAGGCGTAGTAGGCACAGGGTTTATAGGCCCGGCCCATGTTGAAGCATTAAGGAGACTTCCCAATGTAGAAGTGGCAGCCCTTTGCGAAGTAACTATAGAACTTGCCCAGGCGAAAGCGGCGCAGCTGGGCATTCCGCAGGCATACACTTTCGACGAGTTGCTACAACAGGAAAGCATTCAATCGGTGCATATATGTACACCCAATTTTTTGCATTTCTCCCAATCAAAAGCAGCCCTGTTGGCTGGCAAGCATGTGATCTGCGAAAAACCGCTGGCCAAAGACCTGCATGAAGCTGAAGAACTGGTGGCATTGGCTGCCCAAACCGGGCTGGTGAATGCGGTCCATTTTAATTTGCGATATTATCCGTTGGTAAGACAAATGAAAGCCATGAGGGAAGCCGGCGACCTGGGTGATGTGTTTTCCATCCTGGGCTCTTACCTGCAGGATTGGTTGTTTTACGATACCGATTATAACTGGCGCCTGGAGTCCGACAAATCTGGCGACAGCCGGGCTATTGCCGATATTGGCTCTCATTTGATGGATGTGATTGAATACATAACAGGACTTAAAACGGTGGAGGTGATGGCTGATTTTAATACCATCCATAAAACAAGAAAAAAGCCGCTAAAACCTGTAGAAACCTATTCAGGCAAAATGCTGCTGCCGGAAGATTATGCCGATGTACCGATTAACACCGAGGACCATGCCAACGTGTTGCTCCGTTTTAACAATGGAAACCGGGGTGCCATTACGGTATCGCAGGTAAGTGCGGGCCGCAAAAACCAGCTCAAACTGGAAATTTCCGGCGCTAAAAAAACTTTTGCCTGGAACTCAGAGTCGCCTAACGAGTTGTGGATCGGTGAAAGGGACCGTTACAACGGCTTATTGCTTCGGGACCCGTCGCTGGCACACGCCGAAGCACGATCAATTATTAGTTTTCCCGGTGGGCACAATGAAGGATTCCCCGATACTTCCAAACAACTTTTTAAGGAAGTTTATGCCGCTATCGAAAAGGGGAAGCAGCCCGATAACCCCACATACCCCACGTTTGCAGACGGTTGCCGCGAGCTGCTGATCTGCGAAAGGATATTGGAAAGCCATAAAAAACAAGCCTGGGTGAAGTTTTGACGCCCCCCTATTTTATATTTCGAAAAAGTCATTAGGTCAATAGTCATTGGTCATTGAACTTTGATGCTCAATGTCAAAGCCAATCATTGACTTATTGACCTAATGACTAAATGACCCCCTTTTTTCACGTTAACCACATTTAACATTAAACCAACCTTATTAACGGCATTGCACCGTTTGTACCAATAGCTTTGCTTCCCAACCCGAAACCAGACAATTTCGCACCATGAAGCATATATCCATTGCAGTTTTTTCTTTTCTCCTGTTTAGTTTTTCTGCCTTTTCGCAGGGTTCTGTTAAAGGAACCATCGTAGATACCGCCACAAAAAAGTTTCTCGCCAATGCCACCATCAGCGTGGTGTTTGCTAAAGATTCGGCCCTTGTATCGTTTGCCCGCAGCAATAGCCAGGGTTTGTTTAGCGTAAGTAAGCTGGAAAACGATAATTATCTCCTGATGGTTTCCTACACCGGCTTTGGCACTTTTACAAAGCCTTTTTCTGTTACCGCCGCTACTAAAGACATCGATGCCGGTATTATACCCATGACCTCAAATGCCGATTTGGGTGGTGTTATAGTTACAGCCAACCCGGTAAGTATCAAAGGCGACACAGTAGAATACAATGCCGGTAGTTTTAAGACAAAACCCAACGCCAATGTGGAAGAATTGCTGAAAAAACTACCAGGTGTAACGGTGGATAAAGACGGAACGATCAAAAGCAATGGGCAGGAAATTAAAAAGATCATGGTGGATGGCAAACAATTTTTTGCCGATGATCCTAAATTAGCCAGTAAGAACCTGCAGGCTGATATGGTGAATAAGGTACAGGTATATGAGAAGAAAAGTGATAAGAGTGAGTTTACCGGTTTCGACGATGGTAACAGCGAACCCACCATTAACCTTACTTTAAAAGCAGATAAACGTGTGGGTCTTTTTGGAAAAGTATCTGCAGCAGGTGGTACCAAAGAGCGTTATGATGGAAGTGCTAACCTGAACAGTTTCAAAAAAGGAGAACAAATTTCTTTTGTAGGCCAGTTGAATAATATCAACAAACAAGGGTTCGGAATGATGGATTTTCTGAACGGCGGTGGTGCCTTTGGTGGAAGCAGCCAGGGAATTACTACTACCAGGGCCGCCGGTCTTAACTACAATAATTTCAAAAACAAGAACATCGATTTTACCAGCAGTTACTTCTTTAATGGCACCAGCCTGCAAAACGAAACGAACAGCTACATGCAAACGAATGTAGGAGACTCCGTACAGCTTAGAACGCAACCCGGCTCCACCAGGAGGGATAATAACAACCACCGCATCAATATGGGTATGGACTGGAAAATAGACTCTTTTAACTCCATTAAAATATCACCTTCCATCTCTTTTCAAAATACAGAAACCAACAACCAGTCTACGTTTAACACAGTAGGACCAAAAGGCACTGTATTAAGTAACGGTCTAAACAACAGCAATAATACCAGCAGCGGTTACAACCTTGGCGTTACAGCATTACTGAAGCACCGGTTTCTTAAAAAAGGCCGCACAGCATCAGCAGAAATCAGAGTGGGGAAAAATGTTAATGATGGTGAAGGCAACCAATACTCCATTAATAATAACTACACAGGCTTTGGCCGGCTTGATACCATTAACCGCCAAAACACGAGCGAAAGCACAACCAATACCTACAGTGTAAATGTGAGCTACACAGAACCCATGAGCAAACGCAGCATATTGGAGTTTAATGCTTACCGTAACAATAATAGCAGCAACAGCGATAAGCGCACCTACAATTTTAATAAAAGCACTGGCTTGTATGATATTCCAAATGTGGGCCTGAGCAATATTTTCGACAACGATTTTACCAATACCGGTGCCGGCATCAACTACCGGGAAAACCGCAAGACCTGGAATTATGCGCTGGGTGTGGCTTTGCAACAATCAGAGTTGAGCAGTTTGCTCCAGGGCAAAACTACCCCGATCAGCCAAAAATTTTTCAATGTATTACCTAATGCCCAGTTACAGATAAAGCCCAATAACTATCAGAATTTCAGGGTCAATTATCGCGGTAGCAATAACCAGCCATCAATATCGCAATTACAACCTTTTGTAGATAGTACTAATCTTACAGCTATAAGGGTGGGTAATCCTAATCTTAGACAGGAGTTTACCAATAACCTTCGTGTTAACTACAACATTTTTGACCCCTATACCCAAAAGAGCTTTTTTGTATCGGTCAATGGGTCGCAAACCTTTAATAAGATCGTCAATAACGACAGCCTGTTCCGGTCCGGTAATCGCAAAACCACCTACAATAACGTAAATGGTGTGTATAACCTCAATGCGAATATGGCAAATGGCTTCCCCATAAAAATTGCCAAGATAAAAGCCAACCTAAACCTGAGCACAAATGCCTCATTGAGTCATAACATCAATATTCTTAACAACGAACAGAATGAAATAGACAATTACAGTGTGGGTGAAAACATATCATTCAACTACACCTACAAAGAGCTTTTTGACATCGGTTTTGGCGCGGGACTGAATTGGAACAAGGTAACTTATAGCAAACAGCCTACCCAAAACAGTAACTTCTTTACACAGAACTACAGCATAGACAATAGCTGGTATATACCTGGTGGCATTACGCTTACTAACGAGGTAGATTACACCATAAATAGTGGCCGTGCCGCTGGCTTTAACCCAAGGATTGCATTATGGAATGCCAGCCTTGCCAAGGGAATTTTAAAAGACAACAAAGGTGAATTAAAATTAAGCGTGTACGATCTTCTGAACCAGAATACCGGAGTTACCCGTAACACTACCAGTAACTATATTGAAGACCAGACCTACACCGTGTTGAAGCGTTATTTTATGCTGACGTTTACCTACAATCTCAGCAAGTTTGCTGCTGGCATGCCCGGTATGAACCGCATGATGAGGATGGGTGGTGGCGGAAGAGGCGGTATGTAAAAAATCATCTCCGATTAAAAAAATCCCGGTTGTTTTTCAGCCGGGATTTTTTTGTTGGGTAACGTCTTTGTGATAGGTTTTAAAACCATCGGAGTAAGTGCATTTGGAACGTTGGTAGCCTCTCTGGATAATACTGCTGTCTGTACCACAACCTGCCAGCAAATCGTAATTCCAAAATCGTAATTCGTAAATAAACGAGGTCAACCTGTTATTTTTTTTACCTTCCGCCTTCTCAATCCCTGGCCCCTGCTAATGAAACTAAGGATACTCATTATTTGGATCTTTGGCTTTTTGCCCCTGTTTGGGTTGGCACAATCATGTTTTACATTTATTCCAACAGGCGATACTTTATTGCCCTGCAACACCAACTGTTTTACCCTGAAGGCAAAAATTCCCGACCTGAAGAGCACCGAGGATTATGTTGTTCAACCGATTCCTTATGCACCCTTTCCCTATCGTACTGCAGGTGCGCCAATAACCCTTAACAGCACCAACCCCGACGACCGCTATACCGACAGTATTGTACTTCCTTTCGATTTTTGCTTTTTTGGCACCATGTATACCAAATGCGTTATTGGCACCAATGGCATTGTAAGTTTTGAAAACGCGAATGCCAACAAATTCAATAACTATACGCTGCTTACCAATAGTGCGTCTGCCGGCCTCCCGACTTTTTTGCCCTATAATGGCGGTGGTGCCATTAGCAACACCAGTGTGGGAACCACACGTTACCCGAGGGCATCCATCTTTGGTTGCTATTACGATATTTTTCCGCGAAACGCCGACAACTCATGGAAAATAGAGGCCCGTACAGAAGGTATCGCACCTTGCCGTAAATACGTGGTGAGTTTTGATCATATCGCCATGTTCAGGTGTAACACAGAATTTGCAACTTTCCAAATGGTACTGCATGAAAATTCGGCCATTATAGAAATCTTTATCCAGGACCGCCCTATATGCAGCGCCTGGAATGACGGCCGGGCAATTGTCGGTCTTCAAAATTTCAACAGGGATTACGCGGTAACGCCGCCCGGCAGGAACAATACCAATAGCTGGGGCGGAAACGGTATCAATGAAGGCTGGCGGTTTACGCCATCGGGTTCCAATAGTCGTTTTAAAAGAGTGGAACTGTACCTGGGTAATACCCTTGTAGCAACAGGTGATACTACGATTCTGGGCAATGGTGAACTGGGTGTTAGTTTTGATAATGTTTGCCCCAGTCAGCCCGTTACCAATTACCGGGTGGTTGCATATTATACTAACTGTTCCGACGCCTTTTCTGAACATACAGCCGAAGGCACCATAACTGTTTCCAAAGGCACCGGTATTCCTGTTACGACAGTAGTTGTACCCGGCAGTTGCAGCAACAGTGGCGTAGGAACCATCACTGTGAGCCCCGCAGGTGCAGGATACGAGTATTCTACCGATGGCATCAACTGGCAAACCTCTAATGTCTTTGCAAGGCCGGTAGGTAGTTACAATATCAGGGTCCGAGAAGGATTTTGTAAGGATTCTTCGACCGCTGTCGTCCCGCTTGCTCCGCCATTTACTATGAGTATGAGTGCTGCCGCTGCGAAATGTTTTGGAAGTGTGGATGGACTGGTAACTATTACCACCGCGGGCGGCACCACTCCTTTTCAGTATTCATCTGATGGAGGAGGCACCTATCAGTCTTCCAATATTTTCAATCTGCGGACCGGTAGCTATATCATTCGGGTGAGAGATGCTAATAACTGTACCAAAGACAGCGTGATCACTATTTTGCAGCCGGACAGTATAAAGATCTCTGCGCAACCAACTGCCGCATTTTGTAGCGGCACGGCTGATGGAAAAATAACCGTCACTGCTTCGGATGGAACACCGGGCTATACTTATTCCCTGGGAGGTACTATTTACCAGCCTGGCAATGTACTGGCCGCTAATGTGGGCAGTTATACGGTGTTTATAAAAGATGCCAACAATTGCATTCAGCGGCTGGGGGGCGTTGTGGTTCCATTAAATGACACCATGCTTTTGTCGCCCCTTCGCGACACTACACTCTGCCTTGGCAGCAGCATGGCGCTGATGCCTAATACCAATGCCACGCAATTTGCCTGGAGCCCGCCTGCGGGTTTAAATAGCAATTCGGCTGGAAATCCTGTTGCTTCTCCCGCAGATACAATTACTTATTTTTTGAATGCAAGACTGGGCACCCTTTGCAGCCGCAACGACACGTTTACGATCAATGTGTTGAAACCGCCCATACCCAATGCGGGCACCGACACGACTATTTGTTACGATACCGAAGCACAGCTTCATGCCACGGCCATACGCGGCAAAACCTATAGATGGACACCTGCCACAGGACTCAATAACCCCAATATACCCAACCCGTTGATGACGCTGGTAACCACTACCATTTTCACTGTGGCCGTAACCGATCCATATAATTGTGGTTTTATTCGTACGGATGATGTAACAGTAACTGTGCGGCCAAAAGTAAAGGCCTATGCCGGGCAGGATACGACAGCAACACTTGGAACGCCGGTGCAATTATTTGGTTGCTGTATGAATTTATACCAATGGTCGCCATCCTTTATTTTCCAGGACGATACGGCACGGAATCCCATCGGGAATTTCCCCGCGGGTACCAACCAAATCATAATGCTTACCACTACGCCTGAAGGCTGTGCCGGTAAAGACACAGTAATTGTGAAAGCCTACCTCGGCCCTGATTATTATGTGCCCACCGGCTTTAGCCCCGGCAACCGCGATGGCCGCAACGATGTTTTCCGCCCCATACCTGTGGGCATAGAAGAAACGTTTTTCTTTAATGTATACAACCGCTACGGCCAGCTGGTATTTTCCACCAAAACCTTTTTCGAAGGCTGGGACGGTACCCACAAAGGGATATTGCAACCTGAGGGCGCTTATGTATGGATGGTGAAAGGCCGGAGTATTGAAGGGAAAATTGTGGAGAAGAAGGGGACGGTGATGTTGGTAAGGAATTAGAAACCAGCGCTCTTTGTTCTAAAAGGAATGTATTGATTTCACAACCTCCAATTATCTTTTCGATTGAAAAAACGAAATCATCAACCCCGCACATTCCTGTTCCAATACGCCACTGGTGAGTTTGGTTTTTGGATGAAACGGCGATGTCTCTTTATAAAATGACCGATATCCGTGTTTCACATCTCCGGCTCCGTAAACGATTCGCCCGATCTTGCTCCAGTACAGGGCTCCGGCGCACATATGGCAGGGTTCGACGGTTACGTATAAAGTGGCGCCCGGTAAATATTTGGAACCTAAAAAACTAAACGCCGAAGTAAGGGCAATGATCTCAGCATGGGCTGTAGGATCGCTGAGCATTTCTACCTGGTTATAGCCGCGGCCGAGTATGCGATCGTCCTGCACCACAATGGCTCCGACAGGAACCTCATCCGCATCATAAGCCCGTTGTGCTTCGGCCAGCGCCAGCCGCATATAATGTTCGTCTTTTTGTGCATCCATGGGACGAATGTAGGAAGTAAGAAGGTTTACAAGTTCCATTGTTCACAGGTTCACGAGTTATCAGTTCATGATTTTACTTTTTCCAGTTTTTTTTAGCAGTGACCCTGTGAATTTTCGAACTTGTGAACCCGTGAACTGGTGAACTACTGAACCTATTTAAACGGATTCCCAAACCGCGCCTCAGTTGCAATCGTATTATCCGTAAGCGTCTGCATAAAGGCCAGGATCTTTGCCCTGTCGGGAGGAGGTATGCCATGAGCAGGAATATTGCTGCCAACCATGGCCTGGAGACCGGGCACAGAGCCGTTGTGAAACAGTCGTGCTGCTGTAGCAATATTGCGGAGGCTGCCCGATTTAAAACGGTTTTGGTTATTGATACCACGATCATTAAAGTCAAGCAAAGCGAATGGTGCACCCGGTGTGGAAGTAAGGAACATGGGTGCTGTGTGACAGCTGTTACAGGAAACCGCTACTCCTGGCGCCGGCGTATTGAAGAATTGCTCACCGGCAGCTTCCTCTGGTGTAAATGTCTCTATCCCTTGCTTTACACGGTCGTATTTGGACTGATACGTAACGATGGATCGCACAAACTGCGACAGGGCTTTGGCTATTCGCTCGCTGTTGATAAGCGTGCTCCCAAAGGCTTTTTGAAACAGCGCGGGGTAATAAGCCTGGGCATTTATTTTGCTTTCCAGTTCGGTTAAGGTGAGCCCCATTTCTACCGCATTTTGTATCGGCTGCAGCACCTGTTCCTCAAGGGTGGCTGAGCGTTCGTCCCAAAACATTTTGCCCGATTTGTAAAACCGCACATTGAGCAAACCCATGCTGTGCCGGGTCGTAAGGCCACCATTAAAACCCTTGCTTAGCGCAGTTGAGTCGTTAAACCCAAGCGATGGCAAGTGGCAACTTCCACAATTGACAGCATTGTTTTTTGAAAGGTTTTTATCGTAAAACAATACACGGCCGAGCGTAGCTCCGTCATTAGTGATGGCATTTGCTGCGGGGGTGTTGTCCTGCAAAGCCAGGGCATTGGTAATATGGGCGGGATAGGTCACATTGTAGTTCAATGCGGTGGCCGGCAGGTTTGGAGTTGTACGTTCAGTAAGGGGGTCAATGATACCGGTGTCTTTCTTTTTACAATTTTGAAAGCAAAAACAAGTAACCGATAGAGTAATAGTCAAAAAAAGTGGGTTGCTTTTCATGAGAGGCATGTAATAGGGTTGCAATAAGAAAAAGGGTAGTGAACCAGGACTTTAGTGTTTTGGTTAGACGAGCTGTCGGGCATAATCCTTCGGTCGCATTATTTTTTTTGAATTGGTTTATCCACAAGGTATAAAATTAAAGTGCCCCGCCAAAGCGGGGCACTCCTGGTAACATGTTTTAAAGGTTCTATTGGATCACAACCTTCTTTACCAAAACTTCGTTTTTACCAATGGCCTTAAGATAATACATGCCTGGTGGCAACATAGTAGTATTGAGCTCATAGGTGGCCCCGGCAGATGGTGATAATTGTTTCGTCCAAACAGTGGCTCCATTAACCGAGGTTACTTGCAATTGCACATCATTTATGGGTTGATTAAAGACGATTTTTACCAACCTGCCCTGCTTTACCGGGTTAGGGGCAACTGTGAAATCGATCTTGATTTTGCCATTAATACTTCCCGTGCGAACAGGTGAGTAGATGGAATTGTTGGAAGCATCCGTTTGTCGGATACGGTATTCGTACACTGTGTTAAATGCAATGGCTTCGTCCCTGTACGTATAAGTATTCGCGTTCACGCTTCCTATCTCAACAAAACTTCCTGTTCCGATGATCCTTCTTTCTATTTTATAACTGGCAACGATGGTGCCGCTGCCGGCTGTTTTCCAGTTAAGTACCAGGCTATTGGCCCCGGGCACAACTGAAAAATCAACAAAACTGATAGGCAAAATAATAGCCGGATCCACCAATGCAAATTTTGAAAATCCTGAGAAACTGGCTGTATAAGTACTGTAACCTTCTGTTGGGAAATCAGCAAAAACGGGCGTTACAATCGTTGAATTACTGATATCGCTGGCATCAATATTGGCGGCATTGGATTTCATGATCTTCAAATTGGGTTTTAAAGCACCCCATGCACTCAACTCTGTTGTTTTAAAATATAATGTGATGTCATAACTGGCAGTAGCGCTGTTGGTAGTGGGTACCACTTCAAACACTTTCTCAGAACGGCTACCCTGGCTAAAGGCGATAACACCATTTCCAGCCTGCTTAATTTTCGCAGTTACGCAACCCAGGTCCTGGCTTACATTCCTGAGGCCGATCAATATCTGTCCGTCCCTGCTGCTATAGAAATAAGCGGGCTTGGTGCCTTCCACTTTAATGGTTTCTGCTATGCTGTCGTTCAGGTCGCCTTCTACCTGCCGGGCTTTTGCAGTAACCACCAGGTTGTCGATGGTTACACTGTTTGAAGTGCCCCCGTTGGCATCATTGACCCATTGAAAACCCAGGTAAAATTGTTTGTTGTTAAATAATGGTGGCAGGGTAAGACTATAAACGGAATCTGTCAGCTGCAGATATAAGGGTCCATTATCATTTGAAAAGGTTGAAAAATTAATACCGTCGAAAGAATATTTTAGCTGGCCATAATCGCAGGCCGGTGTGCAAGCCGGTTCGCCTCCTGCACTATAGGTAAATTTCACATTAATGGTGTTAAGACCGGTGGCATTTATAAGGCTCGTTTTTACAAGGGTGGATGCAGATACAAGCTGGTCATATAAAGCCTGGCCTGTTATCAGCGGCATTTCAATGATCATTCTTTTTGTAGTAAATGCCAAGGCAGAAACAACGGGTGCAGGTCTCACTTTCCATGAAACGGGTGACGGCGTTATTTGGTCCATGACGGACCAGCCAGTGGGTAAAGACCCGTCAGCAACGCCTTCAAAGTTTTCGTTCATTAAGCTGATCACTGCAGAACCTATCACAGGTGTAATATCGTCTTCAGCTATTGTGAGGTTGAATGTTTTGTTGAGTGCAGGGGCGCTACAGGTAGCGTTGATATTCAGCGTTTCATCGCCTTCTACTACCGCGTCATCAAAAATCCGGAGGGTAATGGATTTAATTCCTGTTTCCCCGGCATTGAAAGTGACAGCATTGGCACTTAATGAAAAATCCTTATTTAATGTAGCGGTTCCGTTTGTAGTGAAATTGATCGTTGACGGTGTTAGTTGCGCTACATTCAAATTTGCATTCACCGTGTAATTTGTAAATCGCAGACAGTCCCCGTTTGCAAATTCTCTCAGAGACGAACCTGCGCTTGTAAATACATCTATTGCAGGTGCTGTACAGCCAGCCCACTTGGCGCCTACACCTACGGCAAACCAGGCGTCGGTAGTGCTGATGACCTGTTGCGAGCATGGACCAAATAAAGTTTTTGCAGCCTGGATGGATACGTTCCGGGCTTCTGCAAAACTGGCGTTGGCAGTAAGTCCCAGTTCCATTAAATACGTGATCTTTTCAGCATCAGGAAAGCCAAGTGGCAAAAACTCATTTGTGCCACCCAGGGCTGTTGGGCCCAGTAACCCATAGTTGTTCCCCAGGTTTTCCAATACGGCAGTGGAGCCGGCGTCTGCCCTGCCATCATCGGTGTAAGCGGGTAGTCCGGTCGTCGTTTTTGGTCCCTTTACCAGTAAATAAAACCATTTGTTGAGCACGCCACTATTGCCATGTACCCCGCATTGGTCATTGGCTAATGTAGGTGTGCAGCCGGCGGTTACAGTCCAGTTGAGGCCGGCATAAGTATCAGGATCTGTTTTGGCTTTTGGGTTGTCCTGCCTGCGCAGACCTACATTGGCAATATCTATTTGTTCGCCTACCTGCCATAGCTGGTAGGGCAATGTGTTGTCAACATTCAGCAGGGCATAGTTTTCAATACAGGAAGCCCAGATATCGCTGAGGCCTTCGTTCATAGCACCGGATTCGCCGGCGTACACGAGATCGGAAGTAAAGGAACAAACCCCGTGACCAATTTCATGACCGCATACATCCAGTGAAACCAATGGCCGGAAACCCTGGCCATCGCCATAGGTCATAACGCTTCCATTCCAGAAGGCATTGTCGTAGGCTGCGCCATAGTGAACATAGCTATTGATCGTAGCATCTGCATTATCATAACTCTTACGGCCATGAACATCTGTCCAGTAATCGTATACGATTCCTGCACCCCAATGTGCATCAATGGCCATATCGTCGTTCAATGATTCGCCCAGGTCACCGTTTACATTGGGTGGCTGGGTGGCGCCCCGCATCAGGTCTTCGTTGGTATTACTCAAAACAGCTTCGTCTTTCCAGTTATTGTCTTTGTCTACGAATGCCAGGCCTGTGGTATGTATCATCGGTAACGATACCGGTGCTCCACCCACGGCATTCAGGTCATATGTAGCTATACCCTTACCCCTCGTATCGTCGGATAAAATATATACATCGCCCGATAACACCGGAAGGCGTGGATCTACTCCACTATACAGTAAAGGAGAAGTGGTATTGTTGGGGTCATTTGCCGGGGCGGTTATTTTGGTGGTAAAGATTTGGCGCGTGCCGGCATACCTGGTTTTTGCAGTGCCGGATACTGAAGAAACAGAAGTCGCGGTATTCAACGATGGCGAGCCATGGACTTTATTTTTGTCTGGTAATGGCACTTCAATAGCCAGGTTTTTACTGGTAAAACCCAAATAGGCATTTTTGTAATAAGGGTTGTTCTTGTTCCGCTCATTGATCTCATCGGCATGTTTGATCACTACATCCCGAAGCAACACTTTCCCGTTCAGTGCATCAATGTAAATGATATAACGGCCGATCGGTTTTTGGGTGTTGATATCGAACCGGTAGGCGAGGTGGGCCTGTTTATCACCGTAGAGATCTTTGCTGTACACCAGCTGTCCCATGGGCAATATTTTTTGCAATTCCGAAACCAGTTTTGCTTTTAAAGAAGGATTGGAAACCTTGACGATATCCAGTTGAAGCGCCTCCCACATGTAAACCTGGGCTTTTGTAAAATCAAGACATTTTTGCAACGCCTGTCTTTCCGAAAGGCTGGGAACAATACCAAGATTATATTCAAGTGTAGGATAGCTTTCCCCTGTAACAGATTGGATCAAATTGTTTTTGATCACCACGGCGTAACTGCCCTGCTGTAGTTTAATGCCATTATAATATTGACGATACCTGTTTACAGAAATGCCATATGGCGTTGTCGTTGTTGTTTCAAACCGAACTTCGTCGCCGGAATTCTTTAGGCCAAAAAAGTCTTTGATGAGTCCGGCGGCATTTGCTGCCGCAACAGCTGCCCCTTCCTTCAAAACAATAAAATGGGGCGTTTGCAATTCGTCATTGTACACAAAGGATGCGATCCGCTGGTCAGCCCTTAAAACACTTTCTTGTTTTACCCGCGTTTGCTGCATGGCCGATTGTGCATATAACGAAAAGGAACCAGCCACCATGAGTAGGGAACACAGGTAGGATTTCACGGACAACTGCGTCCGGACTTTTGTAAATGAAGGGTTCATAAATATATACGGTTGTAGGTGAAAAAGAAATAAGTTACAGCAGTTTTATAGAAAACTGATTTATCAAAAAACGTGGCATGCAGCCATTAAAAAACCTATCCAAAAATTGGGGTCTTTTATCCTGAAACATAAAAAAGGAGGTACGGGAGCAGAAAAAGTTTGGTTTGGGTTTTTTAATTTATCCTTAACACTTCACAATAAAAAACTATGCCAATTAATTTTTTTAATGAGCAAATGGATTTTGTTAGAAAAAATTAAAATGCAAAAGTCCTGCACATACAGGCAGACTCGTGCTGCTTTGTGCGGATCAAGCGACTTCTGCTTCAATGGACATTCTGGTTTCTGCTGTCTTTTTTCTAATGTAGTTACGAGACATGGTCAATACTAACAAACGTTAGTAAGCTTAGAATTTGAGCCTTATAAGTTTTTATGACTTTAATATGACGAACCCCGGGTTCGGGTTTTCAATTTTCCATCATGAAGGAGCACGTGTGCATGCTACAGACATCAGCCCAATATACAATTCCGGAAACCGGTTTATATTTTAGCACCAGCTTCGTTTTTTATAAATAGATTTAAGCTGGCTTATTTCAAGGGTTTACGATCACAATCTATCTTTTTGCCATGTATAAAGAAGTCCTTCAACGTCAGCGAAACTATTTTGATGCCGGTAATACCCGGAGTTACGACTTCAGGCTGGAGCAATTAAAAAAATTGCGCCAGGCTTTGCTGGATAACGAGCAGCCCATTTACGATGCCCTTCAAAAAGATCTTGGCAAAAGCAACCTGGAATCCTATGTGTCGGAACTGGGCCTCGTGTTATCGGAGTTGGGGCTGCACATCAAAAAACTCAAAGGCTGGATGCGGCCGCACAGGGTAAGTACCAACCTGGTGAACCTACCCTCATCTACTAAAATGTACCACGATCCGTTAGGTGTGGTACTCATCATTGCTCCATGGAATTATCCTTTTCAATTGTTGATGGCGCCGTTGGTAGGCGCTATCAGCGGGGGCAATTGTGCCGTGCTAAAACCCAGTGAACTGACACCAGCCACAGAGGTCCTGGTAGAAAAAATTATAAGCGAAAATTTTGCTCCTGAATACATCGCGGTAGTAAAAGGAGATGGAGCCCAGGCTGTCCCGGAGCTCATGAATAATTTCAGGTTCGATCACGTGCTTTTTACCGGCAGCATACCTGTAGGAAAAGCTGTATACGAAATGGCCGCAAAGCAATTGGTGCCGGTTACCCTCGAACTGGGAGGCAAGAGCCCTACCATCGTTTGCGCCGACGCCAACCTGGCCACCGCCGCAAAACGGATAACATTCGGCAAGTGGCTGAACGCCGGCCAAACCTGTATAGCACCAGACTATATTTTGGTGGAAACATCCGTTAAAGCCGCGTTTATCAAAGAAATGAAAACCGCCATTGCAGCTTTCTATGATGATGCCAAACAGAGTAACGACTATGGAAAAATCGTCAACGAAAAACGTTTTGATAAACTGGTAAGTTACCTGGAAAATGGAGATATAATCGAAGGCGGCGCCCACGATAAAAAAGCGCTTTTCATAGCTCCTACTTTGCTGGATAATGTAAATGTCAATGGCCCTATAATGACAGACGAGATCTTTGGCCCCATTCTCCCGGTTATAGGATTTAGTACCAAAGAAGAAGCCCTAAAGCTGGTGTTGCAAAACAGTCATCCGCTTGCCTTCTATTTATTTACCAGCAACACAGAAACCGAACGCTGGTGGATGGAACGGGTATCGTTTGGCGGCGGCTGTGTCAATAATACTGCCTACCATTTTGCCAACCACCATATTGCGTTTGGCGGCATTGGGAATAGCGGTATTGGCGGTTATCATGGCAAGCATAGTTTTTACACATTTACCCATGCCAAACCCGTGCTGAAAACCCCCAATTGGTTTGAGCCAAAATTCAAATACCCGCCGTTTGGTAAAGGGAGTATGAAGTTGTTTAAGTGGATCATCAAATGAGCCCTTCAGCTTTTTCTTATTGTCTCCTGTAAAGATTAAACATTGGCAGATCCATCATTAACGAGGCGGACAAACGAATGGTATTACTGTAAGGAGAACCATTCACCGATCGCAAAAGTGGTGCGTATTGAAGCCCGAGACCCAGGCATAACGGCGTGCCTTTCAGCCCATACCGGTAATTGATTGCAGGAGATAATACCTGGCCCCATTTTAGTTTTTCCGGCAGGGGCTTATCGGCTGAATTGGAAATACGGTAAGATACCACGGCCCCAATGTCAATAATACCCAGGCTAAAAGTGTGACTGGTGCCTTTAAACCGTTTCAGCTTATGTCCTTTCCTGGTGAGGGTTATTTCACCAACGCCGGTAGTTTGTGGAGATACCAGGCCGGCCCAGCTAAAAGAAACGCCAATAGGAGCTGACAGGCCAAACACCGTTCCGCTGTTATTCCAGGTGTATTTACCATTTCCGTTTTGGGCCCATTCCACGCCAGCATAAATTCCAAAATAGGCGTTGAGATCGATGTTAAAAGCCGAGCGCCTTTTTACCTTATACGAACCCGGCGGCAAGGCATAGCTTTCAATTACTTTGCTAAGCGCCTCGCTGTTGGTAGTGCTGATAATATCCTCGAAAATAGCTGCAGCTTTACGGATAACAGTTATCGCCGCCGGGTTATTTTTTACCAGTTTTACATACAATGGATTGTCGTTGCTCAGCAACAGTTCGAGTTTTTCAGTAAGTGTAATTCCACGGTAGATCTCAAACTTAGCCGCATACTTTTTTATCAGGTCGTTAATGATATTCATATTGGGTATCGCAGCCATATTAACCGGTTCCGTCCGGTTGTCGGCAGCATTTACCAGCGAATCAAGCAGCTGTTTTGCCGAGCCATGACCCGGTACTGTCAACTGTTGCAGCGCTGCGGGAAGCGACACGCCATTATCATCCGGTTCGCCACGGCTGTTTAATTTAAAATGGGTATCATTCAGGATAGACCTCCATTCGCTGGCAGTAATAAAACCCGCACCCTTTACAAAAGTTTCTATCATGTGTAAGGTCTCTTCCACCGCGGAGGCGTAGTTCTTATGCTGGATAGCTTCGTACACGTTAAAAAGGCGCTCCATGGTAATATCAATTTTTCCCAGCAGGTCGCGGTAATGGAAGCTTACCAATTCGTTGTCGATCACCATTTTTACGATCTCATGGATATTGCTCCAATAGGTGGCCACATTAAACTCCCAGTTCTTGTCCTGGACGATCAGCGAGGCCTGGTACAGCTCGTCCTGGTTTTCCTGGAATTTATTGAGGGCACTTAAAATCCTTTTGATCCAGAGTTTTATCTTTTTCTCTGTAACAAGGCTGAGTGCATAACGGGTGTCCTGGCGCTCGGTGCTAAAATGAATAAGGCTTAAAACCGCCGGGTACTTTTCGTTGATCAGTGCCCAGAAAATATTGAACTCTTCCCGGGTGGAATTCGTCCACAATTCTGCATTGAGCCAGTAAAGCGTATTGGCCTCTTTATTAAAAAGTTCTTTGTTGATAACATGGGCAATATTCACAAACTGTTTAAAGGCATCGGTTTGCAACACATCGTGCATGTCGCTTTCCTCCTGCCTGGTGCTCAGGTCTTCCACTATTTCTAAAAAAGTATATTTCTTCCTGATCAGTGTGGCTACCTGGTACACATCGTTAAAGCAGGGGTAGTTATCACCAAACCATCTTTTTGCATAATGACTGTTGAAAAAATTGTCGGGCAATTGTATAAAATCTTTTGAAATGGCATAGCGCCAGGCCGAGCCAAACCGCGGAAAGTCGTAGTCGGGCAATGATAAAAACAACCGCTTTGTTTCTGGGAAAAACACATTGAGTAAGGTATCTGTTTTTAGATTTTTTCGCAACTGATCTGTGAAAGCCAGCACTGCTTCCTGCTTCACCCTTTTCGCCAGGTATATAGCGAGCGCATCGATAATGTCGCTTTGGCTGGGGAAACTGAAGTTCTTTAGCCGCTGCACTGCTTCCTGGTTATTATTTAATGCCTGGGAAGTGCTGTTGTCAAAACTCGTTTTTACAGAAGTGGCGAACCCTGCAGCAGTGGAAAGGATGTCGGCCCTGAAACTGATCGTTCTGCCCTGTAAAGCCTGCAGTAGAGCAACTTTGTTATCTTCTATGGCTTTAGCCAGCTTTTTTGATGCGACATTTAATTCCCTATCGGCTTTTGATCGCTCTCTTCTAAATGAGTCCAGGGCCTGTTTCCAATTATCCAGTATAAATTTCGGCTGGCTGCGTGCCCAACTGGTATCATTGCCCGGGTTGGAATAAACAGGATGGTAGTTGTTGTTAAAAGAACTGGTGTCACTATTGTTGTACATCAACTCCGACCATTTTCTTGATGCTGTCGAGTAATCATCAATATTATCAAGCAGCGATTTTATTTCATTAAAATCCCTCCTGAGAACATTCCCTAACGCTGATACTTCAGAGAATTGTTTTTTGAGTACCGAAGTATTGATCAGCTGTCCGGTAACAAAATGATAGAGTTCGGCCATGCCGGTGTACTTGATAATACTATCCCATTTCTTTTCACCGGTGTAGTAAAAAACCATCGAGGTAATGGAATCGAGATAGGCTTTCTTTTTTAGGGTAGTTGAATCGGTTATTGGTCCGCTATTCAGTTTTATTACTTCATCCCGCCAGCTGAGTATTTTACGGGTATTGTAAAATGCATTTTGCGAAAATCCGGTCACAGCAATGCACACCATCAGAATCAGGAGTAGTTTGGTTTTCATGAGGCTTGGTTTACGATACATATTTACCACAAACTTTAGGCAGTTGCAAGAATTTGACCATGTTTATTTGCAGCTGGTCCATGGCGCCAGGGAATAGCCTGCCACTCCCCATGACCTTTGGCCGAATGACCATTACCTTTGACCTTATGGAACTCTTACCCGAACTCAGCGTAGTAATACCCGTAATGAACGAGGAAGACAATGTAGCCCCGATGGTGGAAGCGGTTCACAATGCATTGCAGGGCATCAGCTACGAAATTATTTTTGTAGACGATGGCAGCACCGATGCCACAAGGCGCCGGATAAAGGAACTGGTGACCGACCGTATTTCGCTGGTGGAGCTTCGCCGCAACTACGGCCAGAGTACGGCGATGAGTGCGGGTATCGATTTTAGTAAAGGCCGCTATATCGCAATGCTAGATGGCGACCTTCAGAACGACCCCAGCGATATACCGATGATGCTGGACCTTTTGAAAAAAGAAGACTGGGACGTGGTAGCCGGCAACCGGGCTAACCGGAAGGATGGGTTTATACTTCGCAAAATACCCAGCAAAATAGCCAATGCCCTCATCCGCCGCATGACAGGTGTGTACATAAAAGATTATGGCTGCACCCTCAAGATCTTTAAAAAAGAAATAGCCGACGACCTGGGCCTGTATGGCGAGCTGCACCGCTTTATCCCGGTGCTGGCCAGCCAGCAAGGCGCCCGGATAACACAGGTGGATGTAAAGCACCACCCGCGCCGTTTCGGAAAAAGTAAATATGGGATCGGCCGTACTTTCCGGGTAATGAGCGACCTGGTGACGATGGTGTTTTTTGGGCGCTATATCCAAAAGCCCATGCACCTGTTTGGAACGATGGGTTTTATCAGTTTGTTTATCGGTATCGCTATTAACCTGTACCTGCTGGTACTTAAAATAATGGGCAATGATATTGGCGGCAAGCCCATGTTGATATTGGGCCTTATCTTTTTACTCGGCGGTATTCAACTGATCACCATTGGCATCCTGGCCGAAATTAATATCCGCACCTATTTTGAAGCCAGCGACAAAAAAACCTACCAGGTAAGGAAGGTTTGGAATGGATCGTAACTAGCGATGATTTTCATTGATGTTGCAATATAGTTTTCATGGTACCCGTTTAATCTGTGCACCCGATGTATGGCCACATGCAACTCTTAGTGAACAGTTTCCCTATCTCTAATTATGAAAAAAATCTCCCTGATTTTTTCCTTTTTCCTGTCGCTTCAAACATTTGCACAATTGAGTATTGACAGCCTTAAAACTGAGGCTGATATTGAGAATTTTGTACTCGGGTATGGCAAAATGAACGGTATGTGGTGGGAGAAAGTTTCTTTAAGCCCCCATCATTTGAATTGGGAAGAGCGTCGTTATTCTGCCAATATCAAGAATTTAGATAGCCTTGTAAACCGACGATGGATAACTGTGGACTTTAATAACGATGGTAAGAAAGACTTGATTTTTAATGGTGAAATTGATGGTGAAAAAAAGCCCTGTTCCTTTGTATCTTCGGGAAGATGGTATAACTATTCAAATCTGCAAAAAAAATCAAATAGCACCACTGTCTATTCGGTTGACACCACTACCGTAAACAAAGAAATCTTACTTATCATCATAACCACAGGATACGAACCTAATTATAAAAACAATTCAGTAGCCTCCCTGAAATCTTATACTGACACCTTGATGCATATGTATGAAGGGTTTATTGGTTTTAAAAATAGTCAACGAAAATTATTTCATTACGACAGCCTGATGGTTACAATTTCCAGTTTTTATTTAAAAGCCTTTTCCTCGCAAATACCAGAACAATTGTCAATAAAGATCTTGAAAGATGGGAGGGCTGTCTTCAGCGAGAGTCGTTTTGATGTCAATTCGGGAGCCAACTTGATCCTCACTTATCAATTCGAGATGAATGAGAAACAAATGGAGATTATCAATAAGATGGTTGCATTGATAGTCCAAACAAAAAGGATTGAAAATTATTCAGTAGAATCATACCATGTTAGTTCTGCTGATTTAAAAATTTATTTTTTCAACAGGATTAAAAAAATACGGGACCATGGATTGCTCGGAACATACGAACTCAAGCAATTTTATAAGACACTTTTCAAAATCATAAAAGACCAGCGGGAGAAAATATCGCACACGACATCCATCAACAACTATTGGCATTATATTCTCGAATAGCTTTCCATAATTGCCTGCCAAAGGCACCTTAGGTCCTGGAAAATCCGCCTAATCTTGTATTAATCCTGGTCTATCTTCGCGACATGGCATCTTCACCAAAAGAAAATATCCTCAAAAAAATACGGCAGGCACTGTCTACTCCTGTGCCGATACCTTATCCCAACAGCGAGGGCAACGATAGTGTGTACCAACCGCAACTGCAGGAACCGGAAATAGAATTTGCAGAAAACTTCACCAAACTGCTGGGCATATTTTCCTATTGTGCTGACGAACAGGAACTGGCAGCACAATTGAAAGTATTGGCCGAAAAGCGGAAATGGGAAAAGATCTATTGCCGCGATGCTGCGGTAAAAGGCATGCTCCAGCAGAACAATTTTAATGCCCAATGGTTTTCCGACCTCAATACCTGCAGCGTTAGCATTACCGATTGCGAGTTATTGGTAGCCCGAACCGGCAGTATTGTAATGAGCAGCGCCCAGCCCAGCGGCAGAACTACCAGCGTTTACGCCCCAATACATATCTGCATCGCGTATACCAGCCAGCTGGTGTACGATATTAAAGAAGGCCTTCAAAAAATGAAAGAAAAATACGCCGGCAAAATTCCTTCACTCATCACTTTTGCCACCGGCCCCAGCCGCACCGCAGATATTGAAAAAACGCTTGTGGTGGGTATTCACGGACCTAAAGAAGTGTATGTTTTTTTGGTGGAAGGATAATCGGATTTCGATATTTTTTACCCTACAGGGGAAATATTATCCGATATTTTTACCCCTGCACGGGTAAAAATATCGGTTTTTTTTGCCCATGTGCTGATCATCTCCACCCGTCTAATCAAAATAAATACAGGAAGTTTACCGAAGCATACCCCGAACTCCCTTTAAATTTCGCTTCTTTGGAGCCCTTTAACGAAGATTTTTTCAGCAGTATCAATTTCCATGGAACCATCTCATAAAAAAAATATCTACTTCCTCTCCGACTTCCACCTCGGTGCGCCCAACCATGCCGCCAGTTTGGAAAGGGAGAAAAAAATCATCCGTTTCCTGGATAGCATAAAAGCAGACGCAAAGGAAATTTTTATTGTGGGCGATATGTTCGATTTCTGGTACGAGTACCGGCACGTCGTGCCTAAAGGATATGTGCGGATGCTGGGTAAACTGGCCGAACTGACGGATAGTGGCATCCTCATCCATTTTTTTGTGGGTAACCACGATATGTGGATGAAAAACTACCTGCAAAAAGAGCTCGGCATCCCTGTTTATTTTGAACCAAAAGAATTTGTTTTCTCAGGAAAAAGCTTCCTGGTTGGCCATGGCGACGGGCTTGGGCCTGGTGACCACGGCTATAAGTTCATGAAAAAAATATTCCGGAACCCTGTCTGCCAGTGGCTCTTCGGTATGCTGCCGCCGGTGATAGGGATTGGAATGGCCAATTATTTCAGCCGCAAAAGCCGGGAAAAAGTAGCCGATGCCGAACATCAGTTCCTGGGTGAGGATAACGAATGGCTGATCATTTATTGCAAAGAAATACAGGCTAAAAAACCGTACGATTTTTTTGTGTTTGGGCACCGGCATTTACCCATCGATTTTTCATTGGGCGCTAACAGCCGTTACATTAATTTAGGCGATTGGATCAGGCATTTTACCTATGCCGTTTTTGACGGAGAGAAAATGGAATTGAAATACTTCGAAAAATAGAACACATGGCACACCCTTATGATCGCTTGTTTAAGGAAAACATTGAACCACTTATACCACTATTGGCGGAAAAGATCTTTGGTTTGAAGCTTGGCAAGACAGAAGACATCAAAGACAAAATTCAGATTACGATTGAAACTGAGGCTGATTTTTTAAAGAAGGTATTGCATCCGGACAAGAACGACGATTATATTCTGCATATTGAATTCCAGGTAAAGGACGATGCGAACATGTTAAGCAGAATGTTACTTTACCGGGCATTTCTTTATAGCAAATACAAGCTCCCGGTAAGACAATTTGTATTTTATGTGGGGCAATCAAAACCCAAAATGCTATTGCAACTGGCACAGGATGACCTGGTTTTCCAATTTAATATGCGCAATATTTTTGATTTCCCCTATGAGCTGTTTATATACTCAAGCAACCCGGAAGAAGTGATACTGGCCATATTGAGCGACTTTAAAAGCAGCCGGCGACTAAGATCATTGGCAAAATATTGGAACGGTTGAAGCAACTGGAGACCGTTTCCCAAAGCGTTGGTAAATATGTACTGCAATTGGAAGTATTATCCAAACTGCGTAATTTGCAGGAAGAAACAACAAAAGAAATAACAGCCATGCCATTTACATACGATTTAAAAACAGACATACGCTATAAGCAAGGGGTAGAAGAAGGAATCGAAAAAACCAAAAGGGATATAGCTACTACGCTGCTAAGCGAAGGAGCGATGAACCCAACTCAAATTTCTGCAATCACCGGCGTTCCTTTAGCGGAGGTTCGTAAAATGAAAGCGGCAATTGAAAAAACTAAATAAGATCATTAAATGTCCTAAATATCTACTGCAGGCAATTTTTTGCCTGCTTTTGTTTTTTTGTGCCCATGGCCAAAAAAATACTTCTTTCAAACTCATCAAAACCATCAACGGCGACATTGTAGATTTTACCACCGATAACCTGGGGAACCTTTTCCTGGTAAGTGAACGGCAGCAGATAAAGAAACTGAACGACCGGTTTGATTCTGTTGGCTTGTTTAACGATGTTCGCCGCTACGGAAAACTCTATAGCATAGATGCCTCCAACCCGCTGAAACTTCTACTGTACTACAGAGAGTTTGCCACGATCCTGGTACTGGATCGCTTTTTCAATATCCGTAATACCATCGATTTGCGGCTATCCAATATTTTCCAATGCAGGGCTATCGGCCAGAGCTACGATAATCATATCTGGGCATTCGACGATCTTGATTACAAGATCAAAAAGATGGACGAAGCGGGCAAGCTCCTGCTGGAAACTGCCGACTTCAGGGTGCTATTTGATGCACCGCCCAGGCCTGAAAGTATAGCAGATTACAACCGGTTCCTGTTCGCCTACGATAGCACGAAGGGTCTCTGCATTTTTGATTATTACGGGGCATTAAAAAACCAGGTTGCATTGAAGGGTTTAAAAGATGTCCAGGGTTTCAACAAAGGTATTATCGCCAGGGATAGTACAGGCCTGGTGTATTACGAACCGTCCACCATCGAAACCACGCACCAACTGTTACCAGCCCAAATTCTGACAGCGATCAAAATAAAGATCGTTGGCAATAAATTATATTCCATGCCGGTTCATGGCATCATAGAAGTGTACCAGCTTCCATAATTTCGCAGCATGTTTCAAAATTTTTTAGACCGGGTAATCCTGGATAATACGGTATATAGTTATTTGATTGTAGCGGGGATGATAATACTGACCCTGTTACTAAAGCGTTTGTTTTCGAAATACCTCGCCAGTTTGATCGCCCGCCTGATCGGTAAAAAACAAAAGGCATTTGACAAAAAGCGCTTCCAAAACCTGGTGCTTTCTCCTATCGAAACCTTTTTGATGATCCTGATGATCATTATTGCGCTGGATACATTGAAATACCCGCAAGCGCTCAATTTCAAAATTTATAAAACCAATTTTGTAGTCATACTTGAGGGCATTTCGCATATAGCGATCATTATTTCATTTATCTGGCTTTGCACGCGTCTTATAGATTATGTGGCCGAACTGTTACATGCAAAAGCCCTTCTTACCGCAGACCGCACCGATGACCAGCTGGTTATTTTTTTCAAAGATTTTTTTAAGGTCCTGCTGCGCATTATCGGGCTCTTGCTCATTGTTCGATTTGGCTTCAATAAACCTATTGGCAATGTACTTACCGGCCTTAGTATTGTGGGCGCAGCCATGGCCCTTGCTTTCAGGGAAAGCCTGGAAAACCTGATCGCCTCTTTTATTATCTTTTTCGACAAACCCTTTACCATCGGCGATGTGGTGAAAGTGGTAGGCGTTACCGGAACGGTAGAAAGTATCGGGCTTCGCAGCACCCGCATCCGCACCACCGACAAAACCTATGTTACGGTGCCCAACAAGCAAATGGTAGATACGGTGCTGGATAATCAAAGCCTGCGGACACAGCGAAAAGTAGAAACCTTGTTCCAGGTAAGCCTTTCTACCAGCGCTCAAAATATAGACACGTTTATCACAAAAGCGAATGCCATTTTAAAGAAGGAACATGTGGAAGAAGCCCTGGCATTCCTCAGCGATACCGGCATGCAATCACATGTAATTACCGTAGAGTATTTTACGGCCATAGAGCAGCCGGTAAAAGAATTCCAGCTAATGCGACAGGCTATTAACCTGGAAATGATACAGGCGCTGGAACAATTAAAAATAGAACTGGCAGCGGGTAAAACAAATGTTGTGGTAAGCAGGTCGCCGGTACCATAAATCGAACTTTTCAGGGAGCGCCGTCCGGCCACATAAGGTAAATGTTGTCAACTTTTTTTGACGACCGTTTTGATTACCTGTTGGTATAAAATGAAAAAAGTACCCGGCTTACAAACCGGGTACTTTTTCAAGGTTGGGTGAGGGAAGGTTGGTCTATAATTTTTCAAATGAAGTTTGATGCAATTGAGATCCATCGCTGATCCGGATATGGTATTTGCCTGCAGCTAATTGCGAAACATTTACTTCCACAACACTGTTGGCGGTCACGACAGATGACTTTACCAACTGACCTGCCTGGTTATATACCTGCATCATCAGTTTACCGGAATTTACCGGCCAGCTAAACCGCATCACATCTTTCACAGGATTTGGGAAAACAGTGATACTGGGTTTTCCATTGCTGAACAATACCAGCACAACCGGTGAATACACAAACCTGCCATCCTTGTCTACCTGTTTAATGCGGTAGTAGTTCAGGCCTGCCAGTGGCAATAGGTCCGGGAATATATAATCATTTCGCTGCACACTATTACCCACCGCAGTTACCTGGCCTGCTTTACTAAAGTCAATGCCATTTTTGCTGCGTTCTATTTCGTAGTGGCTGGTATTACTTTCAGTTAATGTATACCACGACAGTTCAATTTTTTCACCGTTCCTTTTACCGGATAAAGACAGTCCTGTTACGGGAAGAGAAATGTCTACCACGAGGGTGTCTAAAGCGTATAAGCCCCAGGTTCCATTTGAATTCCTTGCCCTGATAGCAAGAAAGTGCTGACCATCAGGTAATGACATTGGAACAGGTATATCGTATATTTGATTCACCACAGCACCCGGTGTAGTTACTGTTAGTGGCTGACCATTACCGATACCAGGATCAGCATCAAAAAAGTATTCCATAGCCACTATGTTGGGCAAGTCTGCCGAAAGGGTAGAAACATAGAATCCACGTTTTTCAAACAAGCCCCAAATGCCATCTGTGCCCCGCGTACGTATGGATAGAAAATGAAAACCGGGGGTGAGGGTCTGTGGAATAGGGGCGGTAAAGTTAACAACAGCACCGGCGGATACTGTGAGTGGCAGCCCGTTACCAACACCTGGATCTGCATCAAAGAAATATTCTGCAGCATTAATGTTGGTTGCATCAGAACTTCCACTTGTAATGTAAAAACCTCTTTTTTCAAACAAACCCCATACGCCATCTGTTCCGCGGGTACGTATAGCTAAAAAATGAAAACCGTTCGGGAGTGATTGAGGGATAGGTGTGGTGAAATTAACAACAGCACCAGCAGATACTGCAATAGGAAGCCCATTACCCTGCCCGGGATCGGTGTCAAAAAAGTATTCTGCAGCATTGATATTGGCCGCATCTGCACTGCCGCTGGTGATGTAAAAACCTCTTTTTTCAAACAGGCCCCAAACGCCGTCTGTTCCGCGGGTACGAATGGCTAAAAAATGAAAGCCGTTCGGGAGGGATTGTGGAATGGGTGTCGTGAAGTTAACAACGGCACCGGCTGAAACTGCAATAGGAAGCCCGTTTCCCTGGCCGGGATCGGTGTCAAAAAAGTATTCTGCAGCATTGATATTGGCGGCATCAGCACTGCCGCTGGTAATGTAAAAACCTCTTTTTTCAAACATGCCCCAAACACCATCGGTTCCGCGGGTACGTATGGCTAAAAAATGAAAACCGTTGGTTAGCGATTGCGGGATGGGTGTCGTGAAATTAACAGTAGCGCCAGCCGAAACCGCAAGAGGCAAACCATTACCCGATCCCGGATCTGTATCAAAAAAATATTCTGCAGCATTGATATTGGCCGCATCGCTGCTGGAAGCAGAAATGTAAAAACCTCTTTTTTCGGCCAGGCCCGGCTGGTTGGTTTTAGTAAACATGCGCATCACCAGGAAGTGAAAGCCTGGCAGCAGACCTGTAGTAGAAATGCTTGCGTTAAAGTTTAATGTATCGGAAGTGCCGGTTTGTTGAAGAGCAATCCCGCTACCGATACCGGGGTCAGCATCAAAAAAATATTCCGCCTTGCTGAAACCCTGCCCGATAGTGCATTGTAGTACACAAAAGGCGATGCACAGCATGAGTATCTTTTTCATAACAAATAAATTTATGGTTAAGAAAAAGGATATCAATTACTCTTCCTGGCTTCTACTACTACCTGCAACGAAGCATTAGGCGCTACCGTAGGGTTGGTGATGTTCATGCTGAAAATAAATGGCAGGCGGCTGGTGCGGCTATTGACCCAGTTAAGGCTACCGGTGGCGTCAAAAAGCAGGCCCATGTCTTTTCCATCGGTGGCACTATTATTTGCAGGTCCGGCGGCTATGCTGTAATCGGCAATTGCATTGTTTGTGCCGGCATTTACAGCTGCCTGGGCGGCCATCTGGGGGTCCTGGTTTTCTACGTTGCCACCACTATTAATATTGCCATTTACATTCCACGGCGCATTTTCGCCGGCATTGAATGTAATGTTGTTGTTGAATGTGCTGGAGCTAACAGAAGTGGCAGGATTACGCCTCACAAAAATATTGTTGGTAAAACTCAAAAACCTTGAGGTGCCCGAGTTCACATTACGGGTGCCACTTGCAGGGCCAAACCAAAGATTGTGATTGAATAATACATTTACAGAATTATTGAAGCTGTTGATGTTGCCATCCCTGCAGCACGCGCTTTCGTAAAAATAATTATTCTGAAAAAGGAAGTTTTGATAAGTGGAGCCTGGCGTCGCATCCGCACTGGAGTTGTCAAAAATATTTCCCTCGAAGAGATACCCGCTGTAGGTAACTCCACCTTCGTTAATAGAAATACCCAGGGTAATAAAATGATTGCGTATAAAACGTAAATCGTTGGGATGGTTTGAATTTACAGTGATCGTGCTCGTGAAAGTCAAGCCATGTAGCTCTGTGCCGGTGGTTCCACTGCCGGTAAGTGTACATCCTGCTATTAAGGCGGTAAACGCCAGTTGCTTATTTGGAGCCCAGCCCGGGCCCATGATAGTGAGGCGGGTATTGGTAATGGTAAAAGCCGCATAGCCATTGGGGCTGCCATGTACATAGACGGTATCACCATTCGTGCTGGCATTAACTGCAGCTTGTATGGTGTTAAACTGTGCCAGGTTGGCCGGCACATTGCTTACTGTACGAACAGTGGCAAAACTGCTGATAGAAGCGCAGCAAATAATGAGGGAAAGGAAATGTTTTTTCATGAGTGATAATTTTCATGCAAAATATTCCTGTATCTCTTCTCAGAAAATACCACGTTCGTTGTAGACGGCAAGGCCGAGCAAAGCAGGCTGGAAACTTTTCTGTCGCCGCGACACGATTCAAATGCTATCGTGAGAAAAACTTGTTCACGGCCTCGGTTCTTGTTTGCACGTGTAATTTTTCGTAAATATTGTGCAGGTGCCGGCGAACCGTTTCGATGCTGATGGATAACTGTGCTGCTATTTCCTTGTATAAAAAACCCTTGGCCAACAGCTCTAATATTTCTTTCTCTCTTGTGGTGAGCGAATCCAGCTCTACAGATGGCTTTTGCTGAAAATGCATTACGACGCGGCGGGCAATATCGCTGCTCATGGGGCTGCCTCCCTGTTGTAATTCCTGCAAGGATTCAATGATCTTGACCGGGCTGCTGGCTTTGAGCAGGTAGCCATGGGCGCCTGCTTTTAGTGCACTAAACACTTTTTCGTCGGCATCATATGCCGTGCACATCATAAACTGTGATTTGGGGAGGAGTTTCTTTAATTTTTCTACCAGCGTTATGCCGTCCATTCCGGGAAGGTTAATGTCCACCAGGCAGATGTCGGGCTCCAAAGCTGGTATCGCCACCAATGCGTCTTCTGCATTGGAATAGCTGCCAACCACCTTCATTCCAGGTGTATGGTTTACCAATACTTCCAGGGCTGTCCGGAAGTCGGCGAGGTCTTCTATGATTGCAATTTGGATCACAGACGGGTGTTTTTTTAAGGGGTTCAGGCTGACAAATCCGGTAAGGAAGGGTGTTGAGGGTGAAAGTAAGCCCCTCAAACTTTATCTGCCATAACACTTTTGTGTGATAGGGCTTTTAACGGGATGACAAAATAGACGGTGGTGCCATTTTTATTTTCCATGGCAAATGTTCCACCGCACTCCAACATCCTTTCCTGCATATTGATGATCCCGTTGCCTCCCATTTTTTCCGTTACCCCTTTATCCCTGCCATTGTCATGTATTGTGATGGAGCAGCGTGCTTCGTCAATAAAGGTGGTTATGTTTACTTGCGAAGCACCTGCGTGCTTTACTACATTGTGAAGGGCCTCCTTGATACACAGGAATATATTTCTCCTGACAAATCCTTCTACTTCCAGCGGCGGCACCGGGTCTGGTACATTAGCCACACATTCAATGCCTAATTCCTCCAGGTAATGAATGGCAAATTTCCTGATATACGTGACCAGGCTTTGCAGGTTGTCGTTATTAACATTCATGGTCCACACGATCTCGTTCATCTTATACACCAATTCCCTGCTGGTGCCTGATATCTTTTCCAGGTCAGTAAACGGATCGTTTTTAAGCCTGGCCATTTCGCTGATGAGACGGATAGTTGATAGTCCGCCCCCTAATTCGTCGTGGAGGTCACGGCTTATTTTTTGGCGGATAGTACCCAGCCTGTTTTCCAGGTCGCGGCTGTGTTCCAGCTCTTCTATCAGTTGCTGTTGCGAACGGATCATGTTTTGCTCTACCTGGCGGCTTTTATAAGTAAGGCCACTATTAAAATAAAACACCTCTACGATGATACCCACCGCCACGGGGAACATATAATTTCCAGGAAATTCAATTAAGTGGATAAGGTATAGCAGCATCAAAATATTACTGATAAAAGCACCAATGGCCGCCGCCAGGGCCCCCCGCAAAATATACTTGCTAAGGCTGGTGGGCGTTTTCCAGATGGCAAATACGAGCCAGACTACCGAAACAAACAATAAGAGGCTGAGTGCCAGGTACAGCATACCAATCCAGGCAGCCTGGAACTGTATCATATTCAGGATGAGAAACACCCCAACAAAAATGACGAGCAGGTTTCTTGTCAATAACACCCGCCCGTGAAGCCTTGGGAAATTGGTAGCGGTATCTAAAAAGCTGATAACAAATGAAAAGTATAGAGCATATAGCGCAAATGCTGTGGGCCTTAAAAAAAAGCGCAGCGCACGGTAGAGCCCATCTTTTTCTTCAACCAGGAAGATCGGCTCCTGGTAAATGATCATAAAATAGATGATCACCAAAAACAGGTAAAAAAAGTAGTAGACATAATCCGCCCTCTTGTATTGCCACCAGTTGGCAGCCACATACACCAGCTGGGCCAGCAGGATGCCGAAGAATATGTATACCAGGGTCATCATGAGGTGTAGTGGGCCGGAAAATGATGTATTCCGATACCGGAAAAAGGCTTATTGAACAGTTGCGACGAGCTCTCCCAATTCTTTATCAACAAAAGTGGTTTTCCCAAATTCTACAATGCGGCCAAATTCCTTACCATCCTTCATTACAATACAGGTAGGCACATTGGTAATATTGAAAAGCTGGTGAAGATTGCCAACGGTTGTTTTGGCGCGGTCCACAGCCACGATCGTAAGCCTGGTATCGGGAAATTTGGCGGCTTCCAGCAGCGACAGGTATTTGGGTAATAACTGGTGTGTGTCTTCACACCAGGTGCCGCCGAAAATAATAATGCTTATTTTATCTGCCCTGGCAGCAACGGCTGCAACCGCATCTGCATTGGGCCTGGTCAATTTTACATTCTGTGCATACCAGCCAAAGGCAGTGTCCTGTGTTATTTGTTCTTTAGACAAAATCCCTTTCAGCATTTTTGAGCCATCCCTGTCTTTCAACACTTCAAAGAGTCTTGTGGGCGGCTCCGTATGCTCTGCGGCCAACGGTGCTACAGGCGAACAGGAAAACAACAGGAAACTGGCAATAAGCAACAGGCAATGGGAAACACGCAATTTGCAATTTGCAATCAACAATTTCAAATACTCAAACGGGCGGTCAGGGTTCATAGACTGGCTTTAAGTTCTGTTAGGTACGATCGGATTTTTTCTAGTGCTTGAACAGCTGCAAAAGTATCGGCCGCACGTTGTTTATGTTGTTTAATAAAAGTTTTGGCGCCATCGATCGTGAACTTCCGGTTGCGGATCAGGTGATAGATCAATTCCAGGTTCTTTATATCGATAGGCCGGAAATAGCGGTCTCCTTTTTTATTCTTTTTGGGCTTCAGAATGTCGAATTCGTTTTCCCAATGCCTCAGCATGGATTGGTTAATATGGAACATTTCCGACACCGCTCCCATATTGTAATACTGCTTTTTGAAAAGCTCTTCGTCGGGCGGAATATTTACAGGAGCCGCAAAAGATTCCATTCCCTGTTCCCCGGGTTTTTGCTTCCCCTTCTTTTTGTAATCATCATCATTTCTTTCTACAGGCGTGGTCAGGTCAAATTCCCTTTTCAGCTTGGCTTTGATCCTCTCAATCAAATCGGCGCTATCGGTGGGTTCATTCCGTTTGTCGGTGGAAGCGTTTTTCATTTGCTTCACCTTTACTTTAATCTGGTCGTTCACCACCATTTCCGTGCCCATGGGGTTGGTAATTACATTGCCGGAATGTTTTCCTGTTCCAGGTTCTGTTTCATTTTTAGCATCAGGCTTCGGAGCCCTTGCCTTCGCAGGCGTAAGCGATTCGTTGAGTGTTCCGAAAATGTCCAACTGTTGCATTCAGTAAAAGTAGGGAATGATAAGAATGACAGAACATCGATTTTTTACTATTCGTTGGCTGAAGCCAACGGCAATGGATGTTATTAACAATTTTCATGCGGTTTTTGAAAATCCGGTAATGAACTGGAAACCAACTATTTCCGTTTTATTGGCTGAAGGCAATGGAAACAAAGAGGGGGACTAATCAAAACTCTGCGTACTGGTAGCGGCCAGTTTTAACAGCCTGTCAAATTGTTCCGGCGTGATATCGTTGTAGAAATAATAAACCGGATCCACAGGAGTTCCATTTTTATGTACTTCGTAATGGCAGTGAGGGCCGGTACTTTTACCCGTGCTGCCCACCCATCCTATTACTTCGCCGCGTTTTACCTTTTGCCCGGCCCTTGCTTTTACCCGTACCATATGGCCATATAACGATTCATAACCGTAACCATGATCTATCACCACGTGATTACCAAAGCCGGTGGCGCTGTTGTCGGCGATTTTGATAGTGCCATCTGCTGTGGCGTAAATGGGAGTGCCTTGCGGTGCCGTAAAATCCAGGCCGCTGTGCATTTTAGTGATCTTGTAGATGGGGTCGGTACGGTAGCCAAAACCGCTGGCGATACGGGTCAATTCCTTGTTGCTTACCGGTTGTATAGCGGGGATTGCAGCGAGTAAAAGCTCTTTATTGGCCACCATTTTTTCTATGGCGTCAAAAGACTTGTTCTGATTGTCGGCCCTGTTATAAAGCGTCTGCATACTGGCAGAAATGCTTTTTACCAGTTGATTTTCGTTCATCTGGCTCACTTTGGTCAGCTCCGCAATACGTTCCACCGCTTTGGCCCTTGCACTGTCGGGCAGGGGGGCGGCTTCAAAAATATCACGGTAAACTGCATTATCGCGTTTTTCTACAGCATCCACACGTTGGTCGATCTCTACCAATTGCTGCTGCAGGATGCGCAGCTGGTAACTCAGCTGGTCGTTCTCATTTCGCAAAGCCCGTTCGTTGTTGGAAGGAAAATATCGCTGCCCAATCAAAACAATGATGACCGAAGTAACCAAAGCAGCTGCTATAAAACCAAACACCCGCAACAGTTTTACCCGAAGTGGTGTCTCCAGCTTTTCGTAGCGGAGGGTATGGGTGTTATAGAAGTATTTTATTTTCTTCAAAAAAAAGACGTTGTTGAAGATGAATGATTAGGGGTTGATGTGGGTGTGGTAGCGATTGGCATTAAACCTGGTTCGGATTCCGGTACTGACTTTTCACGCCGGGACATTGTTTTTCAGTTCATGCACCTGGGCTGTTTTCCGGCATTCCTGTTTATTCGGCGACCGTAAAACCCTGTCAGGATGAAAGCCAACCCTGACAGGGTTGTGTAGCAAATCTTTACATTTGCCCTCGCTCAAAAATCAGGCCGTCAAATATAGCTGCCTTTTTTTCGCAATCATAATTTTAGAACCACGCCCAGATATCATGATGACTTCAGCCGAAATACGCCAGACTTTCCTCGACTTTTTTAAATCGAAGGGACATACGATTGTACCCAGTGCCCCTATTGTAATCAAGAACGATCCTACGCTGCTATTTACAAATGCCGGCATGAACCAGTTCAAGGATTATTTTCTCGGCAATAAACCTGCGCCCTGGCCACGTGCAGCCGATACGCAAAAATGTCTGAGGGTAAGCGGCAAGCACAACGACCTGGAAGAAGTGGGCGTGGACACCTACCACCACACCATGTTTGAGATGCTGGGCAACTGGAGCTTTGGCGACTATTTCAAAACCGACGCCATTGCCTGGAGCTGGGAATTATTGACTGAAATCTATGGAATTCCAAAAGACCGGCTTTACGTGACCATGTTTGAAGGAGACGCCAAAGAAAACCTCGCCAAAGACGACGAGGCTTTTGCTGAATGGAAAAAATGGATCGCCGAAGACCGGATTTTATTGGGCAACAAAAAAGACAATTTCTGGGAAATGGGCGACACCGGCCCTTGTGGCCCCTGTAGCGAAATACATGTAGACTGCCGCCCCGACGAAGAACGCAAACTGGTGGATGGCGCCACCCTGGTAAACAACGACCATCCGCAGGTGATTGAAATCTGGAACAATGTGTTTATGCAGTTTAACCGCCTGAAAGATGGCAGTCTGCAAACCCTGCCTGCCCAACATGTAGACACTGGCATGGGCTTCGAAAGACTGGTTCGCGTGATACAGGGAAAAACGAGCAATTACGATACTGATGTATTTACCGGCACCATTGCCGAAGTGGAAAAATTATCAGGCAAAACCTACGATTATGGGGATAGCAAACAAGCCGTCGCTTTCCGCGTGATAGCCGATCATATCCGGGCTATTTGCTTTTGTATTGCTGATGGTCAATTACCCAGCAACACTGGCGCTGGTTATGTCATTCGCCGCATCCTTCGCCGGGCTGTGAGATATGCTTATTCTTATTTGGATATGAAAGAGCCGATGCTTTGTAAGCTGGTGCCTGTATTGGCGAAGCAGTTTGAAACGGTTTTTCCAGAACTATACGCACAGGCTGATTTTGTAAGTAAAGTGGTGATGGAAGAGGAAAATGGATTTTTGAGAACGCTGGAAGGCGGCCTCAAACGTATGGACGAACTGATGAAACAAAGCGAAAATATCATCAATGGCGACAAAGCATTTGAGTTGTTTGATACTTACGGTTTTCCGATTGACCTGACTACCCTGATCGCTTCCGAAAATAATTTGACGATAGATCAAGACGGCTTCAAAGCTGCGTTGCTCCAACAAAAAACCCGCAGCCGGGCCGCCACCTCCATCGACGCCGGTGACTGGGTGGTATTTGATGACTTTGCCATGAACCAGTTTGTGGGCTACGACAGTACCGAAACACAAACCAAAGTGGTGAAGTTTCGCAAAGTGACTGCTAAGGGCCAGGAGGGTTACCAGTTTGTGTTGGAAACCACTCCTTTTTATGCCGAAAGCGGCGGACAGGTGGGCGACACTGGTCATTTGTATTTTGGCGAAGAAGCAGTTCCTGTTGTCAACACAAAAAAAGACAATGACCTGATCATTCATTTTACCGAAAACCTTCCGGCCGAAATAGAGGGTAAAGTATTTGCCAAAGTGGACATCGGCAAAAGACAATATACCTCTGTACACCATAGTGCCACGCACCTGTTGCATGCCGCACTGCGCAGCGTATTGGGTACGCATGTGGCCCAAAAAGGTAGCCTGGTAAACGCGGAGCACCTCCGTTTCGACTTTAGCCATTTTGCCAAAGTAAGCGATGAAGAAATTGCCGCCATTGAAAAAATGGTGAATGAAAAAATAAGGCAAAATATACCCGTTGTTATCAACGAACTCCCGAAGGAAGAAGCGCTTAAACTCGGCGCCATGGCGCTGTTTGGTGAAAAATATGGAGATATGGTCAGGGTCGTGATTATTGACCCGGGCTATAGTGTAGAGCTATGCGGAGGTACGCATGTAGGTACGACAGGCGAACTCGGCCTGTTTAAAATCAAACATGAAACGGCTGTTGCAGCAGGTGTTCGCCGCATAGAAGCAGTAAGCGGCCATTCCGCCGAATTGTTTATTAATTCCCAGTTGCACGAACTACATGCCGCCAAACTCTTATTGAAGAACCCGAAAGAATTTGCCAAAAGCATCGAGCAGTTGCAACAGGAAAACAGCGATCTTAAAAAACAATTTGAGCGCCTCGAAGCAAGGCAACTTGTGGGCATCCGCAACGAATTACTCGGCAAGATCATGATCGCCAATGGTGCTGCTTTTATCGGCGACATTATTGAAGTGAGCAGTGCTGATGCATTAAAAAAGATCTGTACCGATCTTAAAAACGAACTCACTGCTCCTTATGCAGTGGTGCTTTGCGCCAATATCGGTGGGAAGGCTAGCGTAGCTGTGATGTACGATGAAGCCAGCAGCCTCGACGCCGGAAAAACCATCAAGGAACATATCGCCCCGCTGATCAAAGGCGGAGGTGGTGGCAGCAAATCTTTGGCAACCGCCGGTGGGCAGGATACAGGTAACCTGGAAGCAGTGATAGAAAAAGTGAAAGGGTTGTTGCAGGCAACTTTGTAGCGGATGGGGTAGAAAAGGGGAGCACAGCATTTACACCATAAATGATAAACGATATGTTATTGCAAGTTGCAAAGCAACGCGTATGGAGTTTGCTGCTCCCTTTCTTGCTGTTGGTATCCCTATCAGCCATCGCCCAAAAGAAGAAGCTTGGTAGTGAAACGGCTGCTCAAAAAGATGCCCGGATGAACTGGTGGACCAATGGCCGCTTTGGCATGTTTATCCACTGGGGGTTATATGCATTGCCGGCAAGGCACGAGTGGGTCAAAAGCCGTGAGTTTCTTACCAATGAGCAATACCAAAAATATTTTGAGAATTTCAACCCCGACCAATACGACCCCGCGTCCTGGGCACGAAAGGCCAAAGCAGCAGGCATGAAATATGTGGTGCTCACTGCCAAACACCACGAAGGTTTCTGTTTGTTCGACAGTAAATACACTGACTATAAATCGACCAATACCGGCGCCCGCCGCGACCTGCTAAAAGAATACGTGGAAGCCTTCAGGGCGGAAGGTATTAAAGTGGGCTTTTATTATTCCCTGCTCGACTGGCACCATCCTGATTACACTATTGATATCAAACATCCGCTTCGTCCTCAGGACAGGAATGACACTGCCGCCTACAACCGCCTGAATGCCGGGAAGGATATGGAGAAATACCGGCAGTACATGCGAAACCAGATCACCGAGCTGCTTTCAAATTATGGAAAAATAGATATCATTTGGCTCGACTTTTCGTTTCCGGCAGATGGTTATATTGGTAAAAGCAAAACAGATTGGGGGTCAGAAGAATTGCTTCGGCTGATCCGTAAATTACAGCCCGGCATCATCGTCGACAACCGGCTTGACCTGGAGGCATACGAAGACGGGCAGGACTTTGAAACACCCGAACAAGTAAGTAGCAGCACATTGGCCAAATACAAAGGCAAAACCTGGGAAACCTGCCAAACCTTTTCTGGCTCCTGGGGCTATTACCGCGACGAGAACAGCTGGAAAACCAACCGCCAGTTATTGGATCTGCTGATCAGCTCCGTAAGCAATGGTGGTAACCTGATCTTAAATGTAGGGCCTACGGCTAGAGGCGTATTTGACTACCGCGCCAACCGCGCCCTTGATAGTATTGGCTACTGGATGCAGGCCAACAGCAAAGCCATTTACGGCTGCACCTTTGCCCCGGATATTTATAAAACACCGGTAAGCGATCTCACTAAAACCAGTTATAATCAAAGCACTAAAAAACTCTATATTTTCCTCTACGATTATCCTTCATCCGGCAGGCTGGTCTTGCCGGGTTACAAAGGCAAAATCAAATATGCTCAGTTTTTGCACGATTATTCAGAACTGATTACAAACGAAAGCGCCGACAATGCAGCCGACCTGATTCTAAACCTGCCCCGTCAAAAACCGCCTTATGAAATACCGGTTGTGGAGCTAACGTTGAATTAGGTGTCTGAACCGGGATTTGAGTGGATCTTTTGGATTAAAGCGCTGGTATTAAAACCATAAACCTTCTCACATGCGGTACCTGCAGGTTTTAAATGGTAATTACATTATACACCAAAATATCGCCATCGGTATTGTGGGAATTTTATTATGCCTGTAGATAATCGGCTTTGCTTTCTACCGGGCTTAACAGGGCATTAAAATCCGGCGATTTCGAAATTAAAAGGCAAAGAAAAAAAGAAAGCATTTTGGCGGTTTTTTTAGCAATAGCCGTTTGGTTATTTGTTTTTATGCCTGTGATGACAAAAGCAATAGACCTCAAAAAGAATAGTGCCGAAGTTATAGGACGTACCGTCGAATGAATTGACAACGGTGATTCATGAATTGTAAAATACCAGTTCATTGTTGATGGAGAGAAGCTGCGGGTTTTATTTTGATGGTCCCCGCCGTCGTGTTTGAGTTATTTCGACAGATCTATTATTGACCAACACATCCTTATTTATATCCCGTGATGCCCGGAGATTACCGGTTGATCGATTTCGCTTAATTTGGCCACCATTAATATATACAACCAGATGAAAAATGCGCTGTTGTCTTTGTTACTGTCAACCTGTGGGATGTTAGTATGGGGACAGGGGAATGGTTCAGGAGAAAATGTTTTGATAAGCATTGAACACAGGAAAACCGGCGTGACCACCGGTGAAAAGGGAGAATTGCAAGTAAATGTTTCTCCTGAGGATTTGATTAGATTTAAAAAGATAGGATGGGTGCGTTACAGTGACTTCGGGGCGACGGGGAATGGAAAAACCGATGATATAGACGCCATTGCTGCTACACATGCTGTCGCCAACCAGCAGGGTCTTTCCGTGAAAGCCGACGAAGGCGCCACTTACTATATTGGCGGAAAGGAGCGAACAGTGATCATCCGGACCGACACGGATTTTGGAACTGCAGCTTTCCTCATCGACGATACCGAAGTGGAAAATCGTAATGCGCCGGTTTTTACGGTCAGTTCGGCACTGCAACCCATCAAACTTAAATCGATTACTTCTTTAAAAAGGAACCAGCAGAAAATCGATCAATCGCTGCCCGGGCCCTGCCTGATCACCGTTACCGATTCACATGTAAAACGGTATATCCGTTTTGGACTCAACCAAAACGATGGCGCTTCGCAGACAGATATATTTATTGCTGATAAAAACGGCAACCTCGACATGAATGCCCCCATCATCTGGGACTTTGACCAGGTCACCGATATCACCGCCCGCCCCATCGATGAAAAGACATTGACGATTACCGGCGGGCGTTTTACCACCATTGCCAATAAAGCCGAATCGAAGTATACCTATTATAACCGGAATATCGCTATCCGGCGATCGCATGTTATTGTGCAGGGACTTAAACATACCATAATTGGTGAAGAAGATCATGGAGCGCCCTATGGTGGCTTTCTCAATATTGGTGAATGTGCTTACGTAACTGTAAAGAATACCATCCTTAGCGGGCACAAAACATATAGCACCATTGGGGCAGCTGGTGCGCCGGTTACCATGGGCACTTATGATCTTTCCGTCAACCGGGCCATTAGCATATCATTCGTAAACTGCAGCCAGGTAAATGATATCAACGACAAAACCTATTGGGGAATACTGGGATCTAACTTTTGCAAAAACCTGCTGTATGATTCCTGCACGCTTTCCCGGTTCGATGCGCATATGGGGGTTGCCAATGCCACTATTCGCAACTCCACACTCGGTCATATGGGTATCAATGCCATTGGCAGCGGGTTGCTGACGGTTGAGAACTCGACCATCAGGGGCAACACTTTCATCAATTTGCGCAGTGATTATGGCAGCACCTGGCAGGGAGAAGTTCTTGTACGCAACTGCATTTTCGTGCCAGCTAACGGCAAACCCGTAGCGGCAAACCTGGTTGGTGGTTCTAATTCGGGCCAGCATAATTTTGGGTATACCTGTTATATGCCGGAACGGATCACGATCGAAAATCTTCGAATCGACGACTCCAATCATCCTGAATCTTACCAGGGGCCGGCAATTTTTTCAAATTTCAATTCAAAAATGACCGATGCTTCGTACCAGGAAACCTTTCCTTTTGTCAGAACCAAAGAAGTCATTCTTCGTAATGTAACCACAGCCAGCGGTAAGAAACTGAGACTGAGTGACAATGGCTATCTTTTTAAGGATGTAAAGTTGATTACGGATTAACCCTCCGCATCCCCATCCTGCCCATACTTGCTGGGATTGACACCAAACTGTTTTTTAAACTCCTTGCTGAAATACTTGGTATCGTCGTAGCCCACCATATCGGCGATTTCGTACACCGTATATTTATTCTCTGCGAGGAGCGTAGCCGCTTTTTTCAGCCGGACGCTCTTCACAATTTCATTGACGGTAAGACCGGTTAATGCCTTCACTTTTTTATACAAAACCGACTGGCTCATTGCCATTTTCCGGCAAATCATTTCAAGATCAAAAACCGGGTTGGCCGTGTTTTCTTCAGCCAATGCAATGAGCCGTTTTATGAACTCGTTGTCGAGGGTGTGAACAGAATTTTCGGCCGGCCTTGCCAGGCCTGACCCCGCGATGGATTCTTGTGCCGGCAAGGGTTCGATGCCGCTGATCTGCTGGCTATAACGCTGCCTGATCCTGGCTGAAGAGGCGAGCAGGTTCTTAATCTGGAGCGTTAAGATCTGTATGCTAAATGGCTTGGTCAGGTAAATATCTGCACCCATTTCGAGACCGCTTACCTGGTTGCTCACTGACGATTTCGCCGTTAATAAAATGAACGGGATATGGCTGGTGCGCTCATCGGTTTTTACTTTACCACAGAGCGTATAGCCATCCATTTCAGGCATCATTACGTCGCTGATAATCAGGTCCGGTATCTGTTCGGTAGCCATGTTGTAGCCGGCCAGCCCGTTGCCGGCCTCCAGCACATTGTATGCTTCCTGCAACGCGTCGGTGATAAATTTTCGTACCTGTGGATTGTCTTCCACCACCAGTATCGAAAACTGCTGGCCGTCTGCATTTAAAATGGGTGCCGGCAAAGTTCCAACGACATTTTCAGGCATCCTGTACTCCGGCTGCTCACCGGGTGAGGTAACTACCGGCCCATCCTGTATTTCTATTTTGGCAAAATGGGCACACCCTTTTTTCAGCGTTACAGTAAAACAGGTGCTGCCTGCCTGGTGCTCGGTGCCTTGCTGGCTTTCCGCTGTCAAGGTGCCATGGTGCAATTCCACAATACTTTTACTTAATGCAAGCCCAATACCATAGCCCGTATTTTGCTGCCCGTAATCGTTTTCCTGGAAATAGTTGTCGAAGAGCCTGGCGATGTTTTCGGGAGAAATGCCCTTGCCGTTATCTGTAACTTTTATCGCTACTTCGTCGGTAGTTTCTTCAATAATGAGGCTTACACGTCCGCCTTCCGGTGTAAACTTAAACGCATTTGAAAACAGGTTAAACAACACTTTTTTCATCTGCTCCTTGTCAAAATACAATTCGATCGTTCCGCTGCTGGCGCTAAAATCGGTGACAATGCTTTTTTGGATAAACAACTCGTGGAACGACTGGTACACCGCCTGGGCAAAGGGTACGATGTTAAACCTGGATGCCTGCAGGTTCAGGTTACCCGTTTCGGCCTTCCTGAAATCCATCAGTTCTGTTACCAGCTGCAGCAGATCGGCACTGTTGTTTTTGATCGTTACCAGTTGCAGTGTATCGGGGTCGTCCTCTTTTTTCTCCATCAGCAACCGCTCCACCGGGCCGGTGATCAGCGACAGATAGGTGCGTATTTCGTGGGAGATATTGGTGAAGAAGTTCAGTTTTAGAGAGGTTAGCTCCTGGTCCCTGCGAAGCAATGCCTGCAGGAAGAAAAACCGGATGATGAAGAAAACAATGCCTGCAGCCAGCAAAGCGTAGATCGTATAGGCCCACCAGGTGCGGTACCAGGGCGGCAGAATTACCAGCTGCAATTCCACCGGGCTGCTCCATTCCCCGTCGTTATTACTGCCTTTGGCCAGGAAAAGGTAGTGGCCGGCCGGCAGGTTATTGTAGGTGGCATTGGGCTGTTGGGTATAGTTCCAGTTTTTATCTACGCCTTCTATTTTGTAGGCAAACTGGTTTTTGCCCGAACGGATAAAATTGAGTGCCGCAAACTCTACAGAAAAAACATTCTGCGAAGCGCTCAGCGTTATCTTTTTGGTATAGATGATGTTCCGCTCCAGCAACCCGGTTTCGTCGCCAATACTTACTTCCTTATTAAATAGTTTCAGCCCGGTAATAAACAATTTGGGCGGCGTGGAATTGACAGTAATTGCAGAAGGATAAAAACTGGTCAGCCCGGAATAGCCACCGAAAAAGAATTCGCCGCGGCTGGTTTTCAGGCAGGCATTTACGTTGAACGTATTGCCCGGCAGCCCATCGTGCTTGGTATAATTGATAAACCGCTTTTCTTTCACATGCAACCTGGACAGGCCATTGTCGGTGCTTACCCAAACCTGGTTATCATTTTCACAAAGTATACCCACCACATTATTGCCAGGAAGACCATCGCGGACGGAAAAAATGGTGAGCTGTCCGTTGGAAGGCTGGTACCTGCATAATCCGCCACCATTGGTGCCCAACCATATATCTCCATTGGTGCCTTCCGCAATGATGTTGACGTCGTTGACTGGCAAATGATGCGGCGCAGTGGTTGAAAAAGGCACCAGTTCGTGGCTGTTTGGCCTCAGTAAAAACAGCCCCACGGTGGTAGCTATCCAGCAATTATTGCGACTATCCTTCAGAAAGGTCCTGATATAATGATTACCCAGCTTATCCAAAATCCAGTGTTGCGTAATCTCTGTCAGTGCTGTATTCTCTTTTTTGAAGAGCTTCACGCCTTTCTGCGATCCTGCCCAAAACATGCCATCCGGATCTTCCATCAACGCCATAATTTCGCTGCCGCTGCTCAGAATTTCCTTTGGCTGATCGTAATATCTTTTAAACGACTGCGTTGCCGGCAGGTATACGGCGAAGCCCCCGGCATGTGTGCCTGCCCACAGGTTTTGGTTCTGATCTATGTATAGAATCTTTACCAGGTTACTACCAATGCTTGAAGGATCGCCGGCGTCGTTCTTAAAGGCGGTAAAAGTTTTGGTAGGCCGGTGATAGCGGTTCAGGCCACCGCCTTCGGTCGCTATCCAGAGATCCTGGTTCCGGTCTTCCACCACCGAACTGATCACGTTATCGCTAAGACTGGAGTAGTAGCCGCTTTTTTTAAAATTTATAAACGAATTGTGCAATTGGTGACTCAGGTTCACCCCCCCAAAATAGGTACCCGCCCATATGGTGCCGTTCCGGTCCTGGAACATGCTTTGAATGGAATTCTGGCTCAGGCTGGTGTTGTCATCTGCGATATTTTGCACGATGACGGTATTAGAGGCGTTGCTATCCACGATTACAATGCCTTCGCGTGTGCCGATCCAGGTGCTTTTTTGGGCGGTAAACAGGATCTTGCGGATGATTGCAGAATGGAACCCTTCGCTCTGGGGCATCTGGAAATAGGAAAGCGTCCCCGTATTTGGATGAAAAATTCGCACCCCAACGGCTAACGTTCCTATCCATATTTGATGATGGTCGTCTTCCGCAAGTGTGGTTACTGTACTGTCTTTTAAAAATGCCGGGCGCTCCGGCCTTGTAAGTGAACTAATAGACTGGCCAGCGGGGACCCTGATTTGATGGGCACCTTTTTCCGACCCGATCCAAATGGAGCCGTCGCGGCTCTGGAGCATTGACAGGATGTTAAGACCAATAGTACTGTTTAAAGCCGGGGAAAAAACGTCATACCGGAAAGACCCGACCCGGCTGCTGGCGCTGCTGCCGGTATCGTACCTGATGGAAGCCACTCCCAGTGATGTGCCTACAAGTATCTGCCCCTTTCCCGTTTCGCAAAAGCAACTGATCTGCAGCCTGTTGATGATATCCGTTTTGCCAGCGGGAACTTCTATTTTATAAAAATTATTGTTTTGGGCGTCGTAAAGGAACAACCCAGTTGCTGTACCCACCCAGAGATTCCCCTGGCTGTCGCAAAGCAGGGCTCTGATATAATTACTGGAAACAGTGCCCCGGTTTTCGGGATCAATATAATATTTAACAAACCGTGTGCCGTCGTACCGGTTTAGCCCGGTGCGGGTGCCGAGCCAGATGAACCCATCGTTATCCTGTGCGACGGCCAGTACCGAATTTTGCGAGAGCCCGTCTTCCACATTCAGGTGTGCAAAATCGACCGGCTGCCCCTGTGGCTCTAACGCCAAAAAGGCAAGCAGGATCATAAGCAGGGGAAGACGCTTCATGCAGTTTTGTTTGCTGGGTACAGTCAGCATGACCTCAAAAATAGTTCTGTTGTGGTCAGAATGGTGTTTGCGGGTCCAAATAAAATATGTTGGCTAACTGGTAACCGGGCCTGGAAATGGTAGATTATCTTACTAGTCCGTATACAAGAATGGTAGAAAATCGTATTAAAGAGGATTTTCTACCATTGGAAAGAAGATTGTCTACCACCATTTTTTAAAAACAATTCCATATTCGTGCTGGAAAAACGATTGAGCACCATCGCAGGCAAATCCACCCCGGAAAATAGTGCCGGACAGGTCAAAAGCTGTTGTCGTTTCTTCCCATCGATCAACCCAAATAAAACAACACTTATGTATCTTATGTCTCTCCAGATTTGGAAATCTTTACGGCGCCACGGTCTTAAAAGCCTGTTTGCCTTATTGGTGGCAGCATCGCCGCTGTTGGGCATGGCCCAGGTAAAAGCCATCTCCGGTACCATCACCGACGAAAACGGAAAACCACTCCAGGGCGTGTCGGTTACGATTATTAAAGGCGGAAAGGCTGGCACCACTACTGATATGAATGGAAAGTTCAGCATTAAAGCCCCGCTCAAATCCATATTACTGGTTTCTTCACTCAACTTCGAACCAAGAGAACTGGTGGTAGATGCTAAGGAAGTGTACAACCTGTCGCTGAAAGCCAGCAACGCCAATTCACTCGATGATGTGGTAATTGTGGGATATGGCGCTGTAAAAAGAAAAGACCTGACCGGCTCGGTGGGCAGTGTTAATATGAAGGACGCTGCAAAAGCACCGGTAAAATCTTTCGACGATTTCCTCGCAGGCCGTGTGTCGGGTGTGATTGTGCAAAGCAGCGACGGGCAGCCTGGGGCCAATGCCAATATCGTTATCCGCGGTGCTGGTTCCATCAGCCAGGACAATTCACCGCTTTACGTGGTGGATGGATTTCCTACTGAAAGTTCCAATGCCAATGCCATCAGCCCCGCTGACATCGAATCGATTGACATCCTGAAAGACGCTTCCGCCACCGCCATCTACGGTGCCCGTGGATCAAACGGTGTAATTCTGATCACCACGAAAAAGGGTAAGAACGGTCCACCGCAGGTTACCTATAACTTTTATGCAGGTTGGCAAACCACCCCACAAAAAATGGAGATGATGAATCCCTACGAATTTGTCCGGTATGTAAAGGAAGTGAGGCCCGCCCTGGCCGATTCGGTGTATCTCAAATCGCCCATTACCCTGAACGATTACCTGGGTACTCCGTCATTCGATATGCAGGATTTGGTTTTCCAAACGGGCAGGAATGAGAACCACGATATCTCCTTACGCGGCGGCAATGAAAACACGCGGTACTCGCTATCCGGCAACTTTAACAACCAACGGGGCATCATAGTTGGCAGCGGGTTTAAACGCTACCAGGGCAGGATATCCCTCGACCAAACCGTTACCAGCAAGCTGAAAGCGGGTGTCAATGCCAACTATTCTTATACCGAATTGATCGGTCAACCTATTTCCGCCACCAATTTTTACGCGTCTTCCACGCCGCTCTATTCTGTTTGGGGCTGGCGGCCGGTGAGCAGCGCCAAGGGATACGACAGTGCCACCAATCTTGAAACTGCCTTTTATGACCCCGTAAACGACCTCAGCAATAGCCAGGATTACAGGGTGAATCCTTATATCAACCTGGTTAACCAATACACCAAAAACAAAACCAGCACATTCGTGGCCAATGTGTACGCCGAGTATGCATTTTCCAAAAACCTGAAGCTGCGTATAAGTGGCGGTATTACCAGCGTTAATGTCACCAATGAAACCTTCAATAATTCCCTCACCCAATCGGGCAGCAAATGGAATACAAGCGGGGTGAATGGCAGTATCGCCACGGCGCCGGTGACCACCTGGCTGAATGAAAATACGCTTACTTATACCAAAGCATTTGGTAAAAACCACCACCTGGCAGTAGTGGCCGGCGTATCGGAGCAGGGTAATAAAAACGCCTACCGCTATTTCTATGCTGCGCAATTGCCCAACGAAGACCTGGGCCTCGACGGCCTGGATCTCGCCACCGTTGGTAACACTTCTACTGTTTCCAATAGTTCACGCTGGACGTTGGTTTCCGGCCTGGGAAGGATCAACTATGACTTTCAATCCAAATATTTTCTCACTGCTTCCATGCGGGGTGATGGCTCCTCAAAGTTTGCCAAAGGCCACAAATGGGGTTATTTCCCATCAGGTGCTTTTTCCTGGAAGATTTCCAGCGAGAAATTCATGAGAAAGATTACAGCGGTTTCCGAAGCTAAACTGCGGGTTAGCTATGGCCAGTCTGGTAACAACCGGGTGAGCGATTTTGCCTACCTGCCAACCGTCGACTTCAACAATATCAACTATTATTATTCATCAAACCGCCAGTTCCCCGCCATCGCAGGTATCCTTGGTTCAGCGGGCAATTACGGCCTGAAATGGGAGACCAATACCCAGGCCAACATCGGCATCGACCTGGGATTTTTTAAACAACGCATCACGCTAACAGCAGACATCTATAAACGCACCACCAACGACCTGTTGCTAAATGCCGACCTGCCTTATGCCAATGGTGTCGCTTCGGCCTCCGGTTTTAAAAACGTAGGAAGCCTGGAGAACAACGGACTTGAGTTTAGCCTGAATAGCATCAACATCCAGCAAAAGGATATTACCTGGACCAGCAGCTTTAATATCAGTTTTAACCGCAACAAGATCTTGTCGCTGGCTGAGGGCCAACTGGCTTTGCTTCGCGGTTCCGGAACATTCTTTAATACAACTTATTCCGCTTTATCGCCTTATATTTCTGTGATTGGCCGACCCGTAGGCGAAATGTACGGGCTCGTATTTGATGGCGTGTACCAATACACTGATTTTGACAAGATGCCCAATGGCACCTACCTCTTAAAAAGCAATATTCCAACCAACGGAGTAACAAGAACTGCCCAGTTGCCAGGCGATATTAAATACAAAGACCTGAATGGCGACGGCATGGTTGACACAAAGGATTACACGATTATCGGAAGTGGCTTGCCCGTGTACACTGGTGGCCTCACCAATAACTTCCGCTACAAAAATTTCGATCTGAATGTGCTGCTGCAGTGGTCGGTCGGTAACGATGTGATCAATGCCAACCGCTACATCTTTGAAGGCGGCGTGGTGGTGAATTCCAACCTCAACCAGTTCGCTTCGTATGCGAACCGCTGGTCGCCTACGAACCCCAGCAACACTATGTTCAGGGGTGGCGGCATGGGCAATGCGGCCTATTCTTCCCGGGTGATAGAAGATGGTTCTTACCTGAAATTACGCACCGTGTCGCTGGGTTACAACCTGCCTGCTTCGGTTTTAAGAAAGGTCAAAATCAGCAACCTGCGGGTGTACGCTTCAGCTCAGAACCTATACACCTGGACCAATTATTCCGGCCAGGACCCCGAGGCCTCATCACGCCAATCGAACCTGACTCCAGGCTTTGATTACACAACCTACCCGCATTCGTTATCCGTAGTGGCTGGCGTAAACGTTACCTTCTAAAAAACACCCTTCAAATAAACATATTATGCAAAAGACATTGTTTAAATACTTGCCGCCGGCAAAGGCTTCCTTCTTACTGCTGGTGCTGATCATGGGCCTATCTTCCTGCAAAAAATTCCTGGACACAAAGCCGACCGACGTGTACACACCGGCGAACTACTACAATACGGAAGCGCAGTTGCAACAAGCGCTTAATACAGCAAATGGCACCCTGATGATACCATCCATCTATGCACAGGTATTGGGGTTCAACTTCGCCGCCAGCAACGATGAATTGATTTCCAACAAAACCACCGACGGTGATGCCCGCGGTCTTCGTTTTAACTTTGATGCCACTAATGTATATGTGGCTAATCTCTGGCGTTATTGCTATATGGGCATTCAAAACCTGAACAGCCTGGTGGATAATATCCAGAAGCCCACCATGACGGAGGCAAAACGGAATATCATTTATGGACAGGCTTTATTTCTGCGTGGCTACTATTATTTCCTGCTCACCAGTCATTTTGGTGATGTGCCACTGATCCTGCACGTGCCGGGCATCACTGATGTAAATATTCCTGCGGCAAAACAGGCTGATGTATATGGTCAGATTGAAAAAGATATGAAGCAGGCCGAGACCTTACTGGCCGGCTACACCAGCGCCAGCCTGGGTTATAATGATGTAGTAACCATCGATGCAGTGCAGGCAATTCTTACCCGGGTCTACATGTATTGGGCAGGATACCCGCAGAACAATACGGCTAAATACCAGGATGCAATTGTATATGCCAACAAGCTCATCAACTCCGGTGCACATAGCCTGAATCCTGATTACCGCCAGGTATTCATCAACCTCACGCAGGATGCCTACGATGTAAAAGAAAGCATCTGGGAAATTGGTTCCTATAGCGCCACTGCCGGAACAGCAGTAAAAACGGGCAACGATATTGGCAACTTCGTAGGTATTCCCAGCGCATATGTAGCAACGGACACTAGTTCTTATGCAGGCGCCGGCTGGGTAAATACCACCAAATTGCTGTATGATGCTTATGCCCTGGACCTAGCCAGTACCGTTACGCCAAAGCCCTCATTTGATATCCGTCGCGATTGGAATTGTGCGAGCTTTTCCTACACAGGAACGCCCCGCAAGAAAACACCTATTACCCAGCCCTGGCTCAATTTTTCCGGCAAATTCCGCAGGGAGTATTGCCCGTTGAGTAGCCGGGCCAATGGTGTCTATGGTATCAACTGGCCTGTTATCCGGTATTCGGATGTTTTGCTGATGAAGGCCGAGGCAGAAAATTTTGTGAATGGCCCTACAACAGCCGCTTATGACGCCATCAACCAGGTACGCAGGAGAGGTTTTGGCAACCTGTACGGCAACGTAGTAAAATCTATTACCATCGTTAGTGGCGGCACCGGCTATTCAGCTACTTTACCACCGGTAGTAACAATTAGTGGTGGTGGTGGCAGTGGTGCTACCGCAACAGCTGTTGTTTCAACAGGTGGTGTAGTTACCGGTATCATGATCACCAACCCCGGGAACCTGACCTCGTCGGGTTCCTACTACACCAGTGCTCCCACCGTCAGCATTGCGCCACCAGCATCGGGCACTACCGCAACAGCTACTGCTACTATTACCAATATTACAGATGCCGACCTGGCTGCAGGTGAAACCAAAGCAAGCTTCCAACTGGCGATACGCAACGAAAGATTGAAGGAGCTCAATGCGGAAGGCTTGAGGAGATTTGACCTGGTACGCTGGGGCAATTATTATAGCGATATCCAGGCCTTTACAGTATGGACGGCAGCCAATGGCGGACAAACAAGTAACCCCAATGGTTACCAGGGTTTGCAGAACATTGCTCCAAGACACGCATTACTTCCAATCCCAATTTATGAACTGAACCTTAATCACGCATTGGTGCAAAACCCGGGCTGGTAATTTTTCAAAAAAGAAAAACAACGAACATGAAAATAGTAAAAACAGCATTGTTTATTGGCGCCATCACCTGGGCAGCAGCATGCTCCAAAAAGATGGATGTCGATATGCCATCGCTCTCGGTAAGCCTCGACACTTCGAAGCTGGCAGGCGATACTTTTGTCTACAAGCTGGGTGACACCACTAAGTTTCTCTTTTCCGGCACCGCCGATAACATCGTTTTCTATTCCGGTGAAGCCGGCAAGCGATACGAATTCCGCAACAGGGTATCGGCATTGGGTGTACCTACTCTGTCGTTTACCAGTAGTGCCAATTTTGGTGCCCAGTTAAATACGCTGCAGGTACTGGCCACTACCAAACTTCCCGGTTACGATTCGGCAAGTATCGTAAACGCAACCTGGACGGATATCACCAGCAGGGCATTGCTGGCCACCAGTGTTACAACCGTTAACTCCGGTAATATCAAGTTAAATGATGTGATAAAGAATGAATCTGATTCACTGGTGATTGCCTTTAAATACAACGGCACCACCGGCTCTACACAAAGAACCTGGATCATCACAAATTATACTGTCAACAACGTGTTGCCCGACCAGATCTATAACCTGGCTTCCATCGCCAACGATGCCACCACCTGGAAAGTAGTGACCAACGTACCATCACCGGCAAATGCCCGCTGGGTACCAGGTACTGCAAACCTTACCATCGTTGGAGGCGCGGCTACCGCACCGTCAAACACCGGGTGGATCGTAAGCAAGCCTATTTTTGCCAGCCGCGTGGCCGACTATGGCCTCGGTGTCAAATCCATTAATAATCCCATTCCTGCACTCCTTGATCTGAGGCCGGGATATGCCTACAAATACGGTTTAGGTACTTACAAGGCAAGTATCGTGAGCTTTAATGCCACCGCTAAAAACCAGGAAACAGCGGTGAAAGAGTTTTGGGTAAAAGTGATTCCTTAGACGCTTCTTTTCAAATGAAATATGGCAAGCCTTCTGACCCGGTTTTTTCGGTTCATGGCAGTGTTTTGCCAGTTTACCAGGCTCATTTATTACCGGTAAGCGAATGATCGAGGCGTAGCCAACCATAGTATCCCCGTGGGTTGGGCGCCGGAATACCAGGTTGCATTTAACCATAAAAAACCATCGCCATGCATAAGCCAATGAAACGGATCCTGTTGTGTTGCTCTACTGTGTTTTTATTATCTGCCTCCCACCATTCCATAGCCCAAACGGATTATACAACGATCATCAATAATATTACGCCCACACTCAAAACTGTGAGCGGCACATCCATTGCGAATACCGCAACTGGTTATATGAACACCCAAAATACCGATGGCTCATGGCCGGATATCACGTACGCCAGCGGTGCCGCGGGAAATATTCCTTTTAACACACATCTTACGAGGCTTTTCCAGTATGCACAGGCTTACACCATCAACACCAGCCCGCTTTTTGGTAATACCAACCTGTATACACATCTTTCTGCGGCCCTGCAATATTGGAACAACCACATACCTGCCAACAATTGGTGGTACGACCAGATCAGTTACCCGCAGCTATTGGGACAAACATTAGTGCTGATGCGCGGGGGAAGCCAGGCTTTGTCAGCTGCAGACTCCACCGGCGCGATGAACTATCTCGCCTCTCGGGACAACCCGTCTGTTCAAACAGGCGCCAACCGGGTAGATGAAGCCTTGCATTGGTTGTATCGTGGCGCACTCACCGCAAATGCAAGTGTAATCAATACCTCTATAACCCAGGCAGGGTCTACATTAAACCTGGTAGCCAGCGGGGTCGATGGCATCAACCATGACTATGCTTTTTTGCAACATGGGCCGGAACTGATGACTATGTCGTACGGAACTGTTTTATTGAGTGCTGCCTATAAAATTGCCAACTATATTAAGGGAACATCTTATAGCTTCTCTACCACGCAAATGCAAAATGCCTATACTTTTTTGCACCATAGTTTCAACGGAGCGGTTAGAGGCAAGTATAAAGATTTCAGCCTGACCGGGCGCGGTATTTCACGGGGTAATGAATTGGGTCAAAATCAATCCGTTACCATTCAGGCCATGCAGGCAGATACAGATGCAGGCCATGATGCGGCATTAAAAGAAGATTCTCTTCGGCTTTCTGGTGCCAGGGTAGCCAGTTATAATATTACCCAGCCTTACCATATACATTATTGGACCAGCGACTATACTTTACACAACAGGCCGGCTTACTCGTATTCGGTCCGCAGTGTTTCAACAAGAACTGCGCGGAGCGAATCCATCAATGGTGAAAACCTGCTGGGCACTTTTCTCACAGAAGGAGCCAATAACATCCGTGTAAATGGCAATGAATATTATAATATTTTTCCTGTATGGGATTGGAAGCTGGTTCCCGGTGTAACGATGCGACAGTTTGCCACTCCGCAAACCAATCCCAATGGATGCTGCAACAGCAACGGTGCCTACAACGGCAACCAGTCTTATGTAGGTGGTGTATCTGATAGCAGTTATGGCTGCTCCGCCAATTACATGAATTACTACAATGTTACCGCAAAAAAAGCATGGTTCTTTTTTGATGATGAAATCGTAAACCTCGGCGCAGGCATCACCAGCACATCTGCTGAAACGGTGGCCACATCGGTCAACCAATGCCTGCTGGACGGAAACATTGCGGTAAACAGCGCCGGCAGCATTTCTACATTGGGGGCACAAACACAAAGCACCTATAGTGGAAACCTTCAATGGGCATTGCACGACAGCGTGGGTTATTTCTTTCCTGCCGGTGGTACGGTCAAACTCAGTAACCAAACACAAACAGGTAGCTGGAGTATCATCAATACAGGCGGTGCAAGCACTTCTATCAATAAAAATGTGTGCAAAATCTGGATGGACCATGGCACTACGCCCACCAATGCTGGCTATGCCTATATCGTAGTACCCGGTGTCACCACCACCACGCAGATGAGTGCTTACAATGCCGCTAACATTACTATTATTACCAATACCGTTTCTTACCAGGCTGTTAAGCACGAAGGGTGGAATATGCTGCAGGCCATCATCCGGGCAACTGGTGGTGGAACTATTACTGACCCCGCCAGTGGCTTTAAGATTACGGTGGACCAACCCTGCGCGGTGTTGGTGAAAAATATTGGCGGCGCAACGGTAACCGTCAGCATTGCAGATCCGGCGCAGGCGGCTACCACAATTAATGTCGGCATCACCTTCCCGGGTTCAACCACTGTTATCCCAACGCCGGTTACTATGCCAACCGGGAATTACAAAGGTGCAAGTGTTTCATTCCAGGTAGTTGCATCTTATCCTTATTGCCTGGGAACGGGTGGTACAGACGGCACCGACCGTTTTATTACCAGTCTCGGCACAACCGGCGCTAGCCACAACATTAGCTATACCAACAGCAGCTATCCTTCCAATGGCTATGGCCGCTATACAGCCGATACCATCCGGGTGGCGAAAGGCAGTTCTTTTACACTAAACATGACCAACAGCACCGCCACCGAATGGAGCCGTGTAAAAGTATATGCAAATTGGGCGGGGAACAATGATTTCATTTCAGTAGGCGACACCATACTGTCTCTCGGTGCTGCCAACCAGGACAACAGCGCAACAGTGTTAACTATCAGTTCATCCATTATGGTGCCAGTTACTGCAACAACCGGTACCACAAGAATGAGGGTGCGCTTCTACGATGCAACAGCAAGCGACCCAGGCCCATGCGACCAGGCGAATTATACCACTACGCAGGATTTTGTGCTGACGATCACGCCACCCGCTTCGCCCGATAGCATTATTGCCGTCGCAGATGCCTACGTGCGGAACGGCACCTACGCGACCAACAATTTTGGAACAGCCACCAGCCTGGTGGTTAAAAACGATGCTGGTGTGAACTACGCCAGGCAAACCTATCTGAAGTTCGATTTGCAAAATGTAACGAGGCCGGTTAGCGGCGCTAAACTTCGCCTGTATCTTTCCTATGCAGGCGCTACAGCCAATACGGTTCAATGGGTTTTGAACGGATGCGCTACCGATAGCTGGACGGAAACCGGCATCAACTGGAACAACAAGCCTGCAGCCGGTAGCCAGGTGGCCACTACGCCGGGTCAAACTACGGCGGGATATGTTGAGTGGGATATTACCGTCGCTGTTAACGCCTCCACGGATGATCTGCTGACGCTTCAACTGGTATCGTCTGCTACTGGCGGCACCACGGACGCCAGTTTCTGGAGCAAAGAAATAGCAACCATTGCCTATAAACCCGTTATAAAATTTGACTATACGCCCCTTGTGGCAGACAGCATTTCGGTAACAGCTGACGCTTATGTAAAAAGCGGCAGTGGTGACGTCAATACAAACTTCGGTACGCAGGGATACCTGGCGGCACAAAGCGGCTTTTACGAAAGTTACCTGCGCTTTGATGCACATGCTTTGCCGGTAAATACGATCACGGCAAAGTTGAAACTCTACAGCCTCGCCGGGGCCGCCACTGATTGGCAACTCTACCGGGTAACCGACAATAGCTGGACAGAAGCCGGTATCAACTGGAATAACAAGCCAGCAGTTTCTAACCTTCTTGCAACTATTTCAGCACCTGCATCCGCCGGTTATGTTTATTGGGATATACTAAGCGGGTTGCAGAACAATATGCCAACCGATAGCCTGGTGTCATTTAAGATAGTTGCGTCATCAAATGTGTATAGTTCATTCGCTTCAAAACAGGCGATTACCGTCAACCAAAGACCTGTCATTGTATTTGAGGTGCCTGAACAACAAGGAGCAAGTTTAGTTTTGAATGAACTAGGCTCTTCTTTTTCCACTAATCAGGATTTGTCTTCTTTCGACCTGTATCCAAATCCTGTTATAACTAGCTGCCGGATTCAATCGAAAAGGAACATCAGGCGCATCGCTATTTATGATGCCCGCGGCGCAATTGTGAAAAACATTACAGGTTTAAACAGCAGTCAATATAATCTCGGCCTGGACGATCTCAAAGCTGGTTTTTACACCATTAGCGTCAATGGAGAGGGGTGGCAGGGGCAGAGAAAAATCACTAAACAATAGCTACATTCAAGACTTAAATAAAAAACAAACATAACAATGGAAAAGTCAATGCCGAGGACCATTATTTCGCTAACACTAGCACTGGTTCTAACTTCATTTTCAACCAGTATAATTGCCCAGGGCAAAAAAATCGGGAACGAAAGCGACGCCCAAAAAACGCAACGCATGCAATGGTGGGCAGATGGCCGTTTTGGGATGTTTGTCCATTGGGGCTTATACGCACTTCCCGCCCGGCACGAATGGGTAAAGAATTACGAACGCCTGGACAATGATACCTATCAAAAATATTTTAACCATTTTGACCCCGATTTCTACGACCCGAAAGCCTGGGCCAAAAAGGCAAAAGCGGCAGGCATGAAATACGTGGTGCTTACTGCAAAGCACCATGAAGGTTTTTGTTTGTTTGACAGCAAATACACCGACTATAAAGCCACCAACACCGGGGCAAAGCGGGACCTTATCAAAGAATACGTGGAAGCGTTGCGGGCAGAAGGGCTGCGGGTAGGGTTCTACTACTCCCTGATCGATTGGCACCACCCAGATTTTACAATTGACCGCGTACACCCATTGCGGCCAAAAGCAAGTACAGACACCGCGGCCTACGCGCAAATGAATAAAGGAAAAGACTTTTCCAAATACCGCACATACCTGCTGAACCAGGTAAAAGAGTTGATGACCAACTATGGCAAAATAGATGTCCTCTGGCTCGACTACTCTTACCCCGGCAAGTTTGGCAAAGGAAAGAACGATTGGGGATCAGTGGAATTATTAAAGGAAGTACGCAAGTTGCAACCGGGCATTATCATCAATAATCGTCTTGACCTCGCGGAATTTGAAGACGGCCAGGACTTTGAAACGCCAGAGCAGGTTAGTCCGGCGGAACTACTAAAATACAAAGGCAAAACCTGGGAAACCTGTCAAACCTTTTCCGGATCATGGGGCTACTACCGGGATGAAAACTCCTGGAAATCGCATAAGCAGCTACTGGATTTGCTGATCAGTTCAGTGAGCAATGGCGGGAACCTGATTTTAAATGTCGGTCCTACAGCCAGGGGCGAATTTGATTACCGGGCTAATAAGGCGCTGGATAGCATTGCTTACTGGATGCATGCCAACGATAGGGCTATTCACAACTGCACTTATGCGCCGGACACTTACAAAACGCCGGTAAGTGATTATACAAAAATGACCTATAACCCGATCAGCAAAAAACTGTATGTGCACCTGATCGACTATCCGTCTTCCGGCAAATTGGTATTGCCCGGCTATAAGGGAAAAATAAACTACGCACAGTTTGCGCACGACAATTCGGAACTGCTGTTTAGCCCAAGCCCGGACAATCCCAATGATTTGATCCTGGCATTGCCAAAGCAAAAGCCACCCTACGAAATCCCTGTGATCGAGTTGTGGCTGGAGTAATTCACAGTTATAGGGTTTACATAGATATTGTAAAATAACTTAACACTTCAAAATTAAAATGACAGTGACTGGCTAATTAATGCCAGGGCGTGAAATGTTGCCGGTATCCAGGGACGCACCGGTGGTAAGTTTCGAAAATACGGACAGGCATGGCACAGGCTCATTCCTTTCGGCAGGATCGGCTTCATACGAGTACAACATAAAATATAACAATAAACACCGTTTGGTACCCAGAACCTGTAAGTGACGAAAGGATGGGTACAGGCGGTTAAAAAAAACAACATGAAAAGATTCCTACTGGTTTCTCTTGCCTGCTACGGTATGTATGCCGCGGCGAGGGTGCCCAAAACAACCCCGGCAACACCGATGGAAAAGCTGATCAGCGAAAACTTTCAATTCGCAGAGCAGCAATACCGCTACCTCAGGAACAGCGCACCCTACGATTCTATGCCACGCACCTACAAGGATGGCAGGAATGTGAACAGCGACCTCGAATGGTGGACGAGCGGATTTTATCCCGGCACCATATTGTATATCTATGAATTTTCCCGGCACCCGGAGCTGCTGGAAGAGGCTAAGAAGCGATTGAATGCTTTAGAGGTGGAACAAACCAATACCATTAACCATGATCTTGGCTTTAAAATGTTTTGCAGCTTTGGGAATGCTTATCGTCTTACCAAAGATGGAAAATACAAGGCGGTCATCCTCCAATCCAGCAAATCGCTGGCTACCAGGTACCGGCCGGTTATCAGTTCCATACAAAGCTGGAACAAAAGCAAGGCATTTAACTGCCCGGTGATTATTGATAATATGATGAACCTGGAAATGCTGGAATGGGCCAGCAACAATGGCGGGTCCAAAGAACTTGCAACGATCTCCGTCAATCACAGCAACGCTACTTTGAAGAATCATTTCCGCGATAACTATAGCTCATACCATGTGCTGGATTATGACTTAACAACCGGCAAAATTATTAAGAAGGTAACCTCCCAGGGCGCCAACGATACTTCGGCATGGAGCCGGGGCCAGGGCTGGGCTTTGTATGGTTTTACCATGATGTACCGGTTTACCAAAAACAAAACCTATCTATCGCAGGCTAAGGGCATTGCAGGTTTTATCATGAACCATCCTAACCTGCCTGAAGACAAAATTCCTTACTGGGATTTCGATGCGCCTGGCATTCCGGATGCACCAAGAGATGTGAGCGCAGCGTCCGTTTATGCATCTGCTTTGCTGGAACTGGCGCAATATTGTAAGGGAACTGAAAGGCAGGGATACATTGACCTGGCTAAAAAAATACTCGTATCCCTTTCCTCAAAAGCTTATCGTGCGGGCCTTGGCGAAAATGGCGGCTTTATCCTGAAGCACAGCGTTGGTTCCATTCCCCATAAATCAGAAATTGATGTACCACTTACCTATGCTGATTACTATTTTATGGAAGCCTTACTGAGGTATAAAAGATGGTATTTGAATTAGTAGCCTCTTCTCAATGATTTAACGGGAGTCATAATATTTAAAACCTGGTGATGTACAAATTGTTACTGAGGTTTTCAATTGTTGGTAGGGGCACAGTGTATGGAAATGGCCATAACCCCGGCAGCTACCGGAATGTTGGTCCGCAACAATAACCGGCGCCACCACCATCGAATAACTTTATTTCAAATGCCCTATTTTTCCCGTATGAAATTAGTGAGTGTTGTGCTTGTATTGGCTTTATGGAATGGTGTTGCGTTGGCGCAGGACAATGCGGCGTTTGACAGCGTCGCGAACCGGATCGTGTACGATATGCAAAGCGAAGTAAACGATGTAAAGGCGCTGGACAGGAATGTTTCCAAACACAAACAATCCATTGGCGACAACCGGCTCTGGAAAGATATCAACTACAGCGATCAATCCATGGCCCTCTGGAGCCCCGCCCTACACCTGGAGCGGGTGCAGGATTTTGCGCTGGCATTCACCAACACACATAGCAGTTATTTTAATAGTTCAGAATTGTATGGGCTCATCACCAACCAGCTCCGGGCCTGGAATGAAAAGAATCCCATTTGCCGCAACTGGTGGTATAATGAAATCAATTGCCCGCAGATATTGGGACAGGTGATATTGCTGCTGAACAGCCTGAAACCGTTACCGGCCACACTGCAGGATTCATTACAGGCTAAAATGCTGCGCGGAAATATGTACAAACAAACCGGTGCCAATAAACTGGATGTGGCCTTGCACTACCTGTACAGCGCCGTGCTTACAAAAAACCCGTTGTTGATGGATACTGCCGTGGCACAGTGTTTTATACCTGTTACGTTAACCAACCGCGGTGAAGGTCTGCAATATGATTACGCCTACCTCCAGCACGGTCCGCAACTGGCGATTGCTTCCTATGGTACTACCTTTTTGGTGGGTGAATACAAAGTGGCATCCTATGTGAGAAGTACACGCTGGCAGTTGCCAGAAGAAAAACGAAAAGCGCTGGCAAAGTTTTTTAACGAAGTTTATCTAAAGGCCACAAGGGGCAAATATTTCGATTTTAGCGTATTGGGCCGTGGTTTTAGCCGTAAAGGCATAGGCAACTTAAACACCATCGTCGACATGCATTCAAAAATGAACTTGTTGCAGAATTCGGGGTTTGTGAATGCAGGGGATGTCGAATCTTACAACGATGTGGTAAAACGCATTGCCGGCACGGAGCCCGCGTCTTACCATGTAAACCCGCTTCATTCGCAGTTTTTTAGCGGCGATTATACCTTGCATGCACGGAAGGAATACCTGTTTACCGTTCGAACCAATTCTGTCCGTACAAGGCGTACGGAAACCGGCAACAGCGAAAACCTTTTGGGCAGGTATATGAGCGATGGTGCCACCAATATCCAGCGTAGTGGTGGCGAATATTTCAACATTTACCCGATTTGGGAGTACGACAAAATACCCGGAATCACCTGCAGGGATTATGCCACAGATCGCCCTGCCATTGAGAACTGGGGTCAACCAGGAACGACCAGCTTTACCGGCGGTGTAAGCGACAGCCTGTACGGTGTAAATACATATGAACTCGATTTTGACAGCGTGAAGGCGAGGAAAGCCTGGTTCTTTTTCGACAAAGAAATTGTATGTCTTGGTGCCGGTATTCAAGCGAACACCGGTGAAAATATCACCACCACCATCAACCAGTGCTGGAGCCGTGACGAAATACAAAAAGGGGACAATGAATCTTACTGGCACGATAGCATAGGATATTTCTTGCCCGAAGGCGGCTCTGCCATTTTCACCAACGATGAGCAAAAAGGCACCTGGTACAAGATCAACCATTCCCAACCAAAAGATACCGTGAAGGGTAAGGTGTTTAAACTATGGATCGATCATGGCAAACAGCCAAAAAATGCGGGGTACGCCTATATGGTAGTACCTGGCCTTTCAAAAAATGCTTTTATGGATCTGTCACCTTTTAAACAGGTAACTATTGTGAGCAACACTAGTAGCCTCCAGGCGGTGGAACACCGGAAATTAAAAATACTACAGGTCGTTTTTTACAGTGCCGGAACCGTTACCAGTGGGAATACTACTCTCTCCGTTGATAAACCCTGTGTTGTGATGCTTAAAAATACAGGCTCTAAAAAACCGGAACTTTGCATTTCCGATCCTACACAAAAGCTGGCAGATGTAAAGCTTACGCTAAATGGGAAAACCATGAATTGCCCGCTGCCGCAAAACGAATTTGCAGGTGCTACCGCCAGGTTTAGATAAGGGTATTTTTACCAGCTGGATATCTGCAATTTTTTCACCGGTAAATGGCTCACTGTGCCCCGCTTCGTCCTAATGGACGCTTATACCCGGTTCTAAATAAAATCTTAAATCATCTACGAAATATTTCGCAGATGGAATCTTTTCCCATTATCTTTGGCTCATAAAATTTTTTAGATCATGAAAAAACAGTTGTTTAGTTTACTCAGCCTGGCCATGCTCGCAGGTTTTACCGCCAATGCGCAGGACGATAAAAAAGCACCCAAAGCCAAAACTGAAAAGAAAGAAATTACCATCAATTCTGAATCAGGCGACGATGGCAAAAAGACGATTGTCATCCAAAAGAAAAAAAATGGGAAAGACGACAAAATGGTGATTGTAGTGGATGGGGACAAAGTGACCATCAATGGTAAACCAGCCAAAGATTTTGAGGGCAAGATGGATTTTTTCAATCACGACGATTTTGATTTTGACACAGATGTAAATGTTCATGTAGCACCAAATGCAATGGGTCATGGCCTCGCAAGGCTTAAGAATCTGAGGGGTTTTCATGGTAACAAAGCCATGCTGGGTGTAACCACCGACAAAAGCGACAAAGGGGCCAAAGTAACAGATGTAACAGAAGGCAGCGCGGCAGATAAGGCCGGTTTAAAAGAGGGAGATGTTATTGTTAGCATCAACTCCGACAAAATCAATGAAGAGAACGACCTGGTGGAACTGATAGGCAAATACAAACCCGATGAAAGCGTGGATGTACTTGTACTGCGTGATGGTAAAGAGCAAAAGCTGAATGCCAAATTGGGTAAAAACGATAGCCCGATGGCCTTTGCCTGGAATGGCAATGACAACTTCAAGTTTAGAATGCCTGCCATGCCAAGAATGGCAGAACTGCCAAGAACGCCCCGGGCTTTTAATTTCAGTGAAGACAACTGGCCTATGATTGCGATGAGCGGCGACAAGCCAAAATATGGCATCAGCATTGCCGATAACGAAGATGGTGACGGTGTAAAAATTACCGATGTAAAAGAGGAAAGTAATGCCGCCAAAGCCGGCATTAAAGAAGGCGACCTCGTGACAGAAGTAAATGGCAGTAAAGTAAAAAACACCGATGAACTGAAAAAGCAACTGGCCGATTCGAAAGATAAAACCGATATAGCGATGAAAATCATGCGCAATGGCAGCAGCCAGAACATCACCATGAAAGTGCCTAAGAAAATAAAGACAGCGGATTTGTAAGAATATCAGCTGGCCGATCAAAACATCCCATTTTAATAAAACCCGCAAAGCCATTAGCCTTGCGGGTTTTTTCTTTCCTTTGCAGCCGCATGACAGAAGAATCAACACCCCAATACGAAGCCGTCATCGGCCTCGAGGTTCACATACAGCTTTTAACCGACAGCAAATTATTTTGTGGTGATAGTGCCGCTTTTGGCGGTGACCCCAATACCCATATTTCACCCATCACCATGGCGCACCCCGGTACATTGCCTTTACTCAATAAGAAAGCTGTTGAGTATGCTGTTCGCCTGGGCGTGGCATTGAATTGCGATATTACCCGTCACAGTTTTTTCGATCGCAAACATTATTTCTACCCCGATCTCCCAAAGGCATACCAAACCAGCCAGATGTTGTTTCCCATATGCATGGGTGGCGAACTGAAGACCGGCCTGGGAGACACGGTACAGATCCACCATATTCACCTGGAGGAAGACGCCGGTAAAAGCATTCACGATGCGCACGACGACTATACCTGCATCGACCTCAACCGTGCCGGTGTACCCCTGTTGGAATTGGTTACAGACCCTGTGATCCGCAGCGCCAATGAGGCTTTCGCTTTTTTAACCGAACTACGCAAATTGGTTCGGTGGATTGGCATTTGTGATGGCAATATGGAAGAAGGCAGTCTTCGCTGCGATGCCAATATAAGCATCAGGCCGGTGGGTGAAACCAGGCTGGGTACCAAGGTGGAAGTAAAAAACCTCAACAGCATCCGGAATGTAAAACGGGCCATTGAAGGAGAAATACTGCGGCAAACAGCGCTTGTTGAAAAAGGCGAAAAAATAACCCAGCAAACACGTGGTTACGATGCCGATGCCAACACCACCGCACCACAAAGGGATAAGGAAGAAGCCAACGATTACCGATATTTCCCTTGCCCCGATCTGCCGCCTTTCGAGGTGAGCGACAGCTACCTGGATGAAATAAAGGCTGCCCTTCCCGAATTGCCGGAGCAACTATTGCAGAAATACACGGCTGTATTGCAACTTCCCGAACAGGATGCCAAAGTGCTGACTGAGGAAAAGGCCCTCAGCGACTACTTTAATCAGCTGATCAAAGAAACACCACACACAAAAGCCGCTGCCAACTGGATGTTGGGGCCCGTAAAAAGCTGGCTCAACGAAAACAATGCCTCTATCGAACAATGGCCGGTTTCCGCATCATCATTAGCAAAATTGATTGAGATGGTACAAGGGGGTAAAGTAAACTTCAGCACCGCATCCGCTAAAATATTACCCGCTTTGATTGAGCAGCCCGCTGCAGAACCCATTGCCCTGGCCACCACTCTTAACCTGTTACAGGACAGCAACGAAGACGAACTGGAACTCTGGGTAACCGAAGTCATCAACAGCATGCCCGACAAAGTGCAGGAATATAAAAAAGGCAAAAAGGGTTTGATCGGATTGTTTGTTGGCGAAGTAAAAAAACGATCCAAAGGCAAAGCCGATCCGCAAAAGGTAACAGCGTTGTTACAGGAAAAGTTGAAATAGAAAGCTTAAATACCGCTCCAGCAAATGGCGGCCAATATTTTAATCAGCCCCGCCGTCCATTGTTCCCCGCTGGCGGGGACAGATTTTGCCTTCAGGCAAAATCAGGGGTGGTTGCCGGGCGGAATCCATATCACGTATACCATAAATTACCCATGAAAATTACATCCAAAATACTAACCCTTCTTTCTCTTCCTGCCGTCTTCGCCTGCCAGCCCGGCAAGGATCCCGAAACCTTCGAGGTCAGCGGTACTTTTACCAATACCGTTTCAAAAAAAATATTCCTGGCCGAACTGCCCTTCGGCTCCAGCCAGCGCACCATTGTAGATACCGCAGCCATTGATGAAAAAGGAAAATTCATGGTAAAAACCATTTCCAAAGGCGAGGGCATGTACCAGCTTTTTGTGGAAAATGGCCCGGGCCTGATGCTGATCAATGATGCCAAAAAAGTAGAAGTGCATGCCGATGCTAAAAACCTTCCCGGCTACACCACTCCCGGTAGTAAGGTGAACGAGGATATGAAAAAAATGTTTGCCGGCTTTTTAAAAGCTGACAGCACATTCCGCACTCAAAAACAGCTGGCCGATAGCCTGCAAAAAGCAAAAGCGAAAGACAGCGCTCTATTCGCCACCAGTTCTGCAGCCGATCAAAGCCTGGCCACCCTTAAAAGAATTCTGACCGATTTTATTACCTCCCAACCCAATGGCACAGCCGTATATTTTGCCACCGGTATGGCCAAACAATTCAACAATGAAACGGAGTGGAATACCCTTTTGCAAATCGCGCTGAAACGTTTCCCTAACCACCCCGGCCTACAACTATTGCGGGTTAATAGCTCTTCACAAAATTCCTTAGACAAACAAGGCCAGGAACTTGTCGGCAAACCCGTGCCGGATCTCAGTTTGCCCGACACCAGCGGAAAACCGGTTTCGGTTAGCAGTTTCAAAGGCAAATGGCTCCTGGTTGATTTCTGGGCCAGCTGGTGTGCCCCCTGCCGTGCAGAAAACCCCAACGTGGTGTCTGCCTTCAACCGCTTCAAGGATAAAAATTTTACTGTACTCGGTATCTCGCTCGACCTGCAAAAAGGCGCCTGGCTAAAAGCCATTAACCAGGACCATCTCGCCTGGACACATATCAGCGATTTGAAGCAATGGCAAAGCCTCGCTGCGGAAACGTACAACTTCAACGGTATCCCGTTCAATATCCTGGTAGATCCATCGGGTAAAGTGGTGGCCGTGAATTTGAGAGGGACCGCGTTGCTGCAGACATTGGCAGCGCAGTTGGGGAAATAACAAACTAATCCTGGAAAATTTTGATCTTACTGGCGCAGGAATGAGGCGCAGGCGTTGCGGGTGGGCTTCCTGTGCCTGGGCGTTACTTGACAACGAAATCTGAGAGCTGATTTTTAAAACGGCAATGCTCTTTATAACCGGAAAAACAGCTTTGAACAACAGGCAGCTACGATATCAAATCTTCGCAGAAGTCGCGGACCTGTTTTTTAGCTGGTAGATCATCTGCTAAACAAAACCTAATCGTCTGCGTTCCCCTCCAGCTAACATTCCTCCCATTCATTTGTGCAGGAGTCCATTTGGGGCATAATTTCAAAACTCGAATTACTTCTTCATCTATACCAAAGCCTATTTCCTTTAAAATTTTTATCTCAGATAATGTTCCATCTCTTGTAACAACGAACGAAAAGGTCACGCCGCCGGAAATCTCATAGTTAGGTATTGAATCTGAATATTGAAAATGGCGTTCAAATAATCTCAGAAATGCTGAGGGACCGCCGGGAAGTACGGCTGGCGTTTCAATTCTTCTGCAATTAAGCAGTTCATAATCTTTAGACTTTTGTGCAAAACCAATGGCTGGTAAAACAAAACTCAATAACAGCATCAGGAACGGTTTTTTCATAAGTATAAGTACAGGCTCAATAAATTAGAGTATGGGGTATTCTACATCATCACAAGCCCTCTTCTTTATTTTATCCTCCAGTGGAATCGAAAACGTAAAACTTTGAACCAATCGATAAGACACCCCACGTCCACCCTGTTCAGCGGGTAACCAGTCTGGCATGGAGTTGATGACCCGCAGTACTTCTTCGTCCAGTCCATAACCTAACCCATTTATAATTTGGGCTTCCATTACTTTTCCTTTGTTTGAAATAACAAACTGGCATCTGACAACACCTTCGATATTGGCATTGATAGCTGAGTCAGGATAAATCGTATTGACTTCTAAAAAATGTCTAAATGAATCTACCCCACCTTTAAATTGGGCTAATGTTTCTACCTTGATAAACATCAGATCGCAACAATCCTCACTTAAATTGCTCTTTTCTAATTTCTTTTTTTTGGTTTTTACAGCTTGGCTTTCATGCCCGATCAACAGCAATACTGTAGAAAATACAACAGGTAAAAGCAGGTACTTGAATTTTCTCACAGGGTAGTTTTCGCTAAAGACACATTGCTTTTCCAAATCCATAATTTTTTATGCCCCAAAAAAATTAGTTGTTTATGCAACTAATTTTATTACTTTTATGTCCAAATAGTTGCATAGCTAACTAATGGCAAATAATCAATTCAAGAGAGGGGAACTATATAGCGTAATTACAGGCATGGCCAATACCGCCATTGCCAGGCGTTTACAAAAGAATTTCAGACAGGCAGGCGTGGAACTAACCGTTGAGCAATGGAGCGTACTGGTGCATTTGTGGAAGGAAGATGGCCTGAGCCAGCAGGAACTCTGCAACCGTACATTCCGGGATAAACCAAGCATCACCAGGCTTTTACACAATATGGAAAAGCAGGGCCTGGTACAAAGAGTGAGCAGTAAAACCGACCGTCGCATCAACAAGATTCAACTGACCGAAGCCGCCCGGAGTATGAAAGACCAAAGCACTGAAATTGCCAATGATACGTTGAACGATGGCCTGGAAGGTGTAACCAAAGAAGAGGTGGAAGTGGTGAAAAAGGTGCTGCAGCAGGTGTACGATAATTTGAAATAGGGCGTTTTTGGCGCAGGAATGAGGCGCGGGATTTGTGGGTTGGCTTCCTGTGCCAGGGCGTTACTTGTTTGCAAATATCTTGATGGCTGAATTTTAGTGTTAGTTTTTTACAAATAGCCAGAGATTGAATTTCTAAAACAAGTAACGAACCGGCACAGGCCTGGAGGCCTGCGCCAGTATAGCAAAGTAAAAATCGTAATTCCAAAAATCATAAATCATAAATCAATGAGTACCGCAACGCAAACATCCACAGCCCTTAAAGGCGGCGAATGGCTCGTAAAAGAAACCAATCCCATCGATACATTCATCCCCGAAGATTTTTCGGAAGAGCAAAAAATGGTGATGGACATGTGTGCACAGTTCCTCGATGCGGAAGTGCTGCCGGTTATTGAACGCATCGATAAACAGGAAGAGGGCCTGATGCCATTGTTGATGGAGAAAGCAGGTGCTCAGGGACTTTTAGGAGTTTCCATCCCCGAAGAATATGGAGGTTTGGGTAAAGATTTTGTCACCACGATGATTACCGCGGAAGGATTGGGTGGTGGTTTTTCTTTTTCTGTAGCTATGGCGGCGCACAGCGGCATTGGCACTTTACCCATATTGTATTTTGGTACCGAAGAACAAAAACAGAAATACATACCCAAACTCGGCAGCGGCGAGTGGAAAGCTTCTTACGGTCTTACCGAACCCAACAGCGGCAGCGATGCACTGGGTGCCAAAACCACAGCGAAACTGACCGAAGACGGTAAACATTACCTGCTCAATGGCCAAAAATGCTGGATCACCAATGGCGGCTTTGCCGATGTGTACACCGTTTTTGCAAAAATAGATGGCGACAAATTCACCGGCTTTATCGTCGACCGCGACACCGAAGGTTTCACCCTCGGCCCGGAAGAGCATAAAATGGGTATCAAGGGTTCTTCAACCGTGCAGCTCTATTTCCAGGATGCAAAAGTGCCGGTGGAAAATGTTCTGGGTGAAATTGGTAAAGGCCATATTATCGCCTTCAACATTTTGAACATTGGCCGTATCAAACTGGCGGCAGCTGCATTTGGCGGTTGCAAAAGGGCCACGACTACCACCGTTCAATATGCCAATACCCGGGAACAGTTTAAACAACCCATCTCCAATTTTGGCGCTATCAAATACAAACTGGCCGAAATGGCGACCCGCATCTGGGCGGATGAAACAGCCGTGTACCGCTGCTCACAAAATATCGGTGATAAGGAACATGAACTGATGGCTGCCGGTAAACCATTTGCCGAAGCCCTGTTGGGTGCTGCTGAAGAATTTGCCATTGAATGTGCCATTTTAAAAGTGCACGGCAGTGAAGTACTGGATTATGTGGTAGATGAAGGCGTGCAGGTGCACGGCGGCAATGGCTTTAGTGACGAATACATTATCAGCAAAGCCTACCGCGACAGCCGCATCAACCGCATTTATGAAGGCACGAACGAAATTAACCGCCTGCTGACAGTAGATATGGTACTGAAACGTGCCATGAAAGGTCGCCTTGATCTGATGGGTGCTGCCATGAATGTGCAGAAAGAACTGATGAGTATCCCCGATTTTGGCAATGACGACGAAACTGCTTTTGCCAAAGAGCGGAAGTATGTTACCAACATGAAAAAGGCTATACTCATGGTTGCGGGCGCAGCCGTTCAAAAGCTGATGATGAAGATAGAAGGCGAACAGGAGATCCTGATGAATATTGCCGATATGGCTATAGAAACCTATGTGGCCGAAAGCTGCCTGCTTCGTGTAATGAAACAGGTGGATAAAGTAGGTGAAGCTGGCTATGCAGAACAAACAGATATGATGCGCATCACCCTGAACGACGCATTGGATAAAGTGAACAAAGCCGGTAAAGAAGCCATCAATTCATTTGCTGATGGCGACGAACAACGCATGATGTTGCTGGGATTAAAACGTTTTACAAAAGCCGAACCCTTTAATAGTAAAGATGCCAGGAGAAGAGTAGCTGCAAAACTGATTGCTGAAAACAAATATTGTTTCTAAATTAGTATTCCCAAACCCGGTTAAATCCACTGTTCTGAGCAGCAAAGAATCGCCCGATTTCTTTGCTGCTTTTTTTATGAAGGTCTATCAGCTGCCGTGTTTTCCCATAACATTCTATGGCATATCAGAATACAGGCCATGATAACTGGTATTCCCCTGACCCCTTCCAGTTACATATTAAATTCAATCAGCGCCGAAAAATCTTCATTAATCACCTTTCAACATTTTACCTTCGGCCACTCAAATCACAAATCAAACATCATAAATCATACATCCATGAAAGGTCCCGTTACCAATTTTATAACCCACCATTACCGCCACTTTAATGCTGCGGCACTTATAGATGCTGCCCAGGGCTACGAAACCCATCTCGCCGAAGGCGGAAAAATGCTGGTAAGCCTGGCTGGTGCCATGAGCACCGCAGAGCTCGGTATTTCATTGGCCGAAATGATACGCCAGGATAAAGTGGCCATTATCAGCTGCACTGGTGCTAACCTGGAAGAAGACATCATGAACCTGGTGGCCCACAACAGTTACAAACGCATCCCCAACTACCGCGATCTCACCCCGCAGCAAGAGTGGGAATTGCTGGAAAACCATTACAACCGGGTAACCGATACCTGCATCCCTGAAGAGGAAGCCTTCCGCCGCTTGCAGCAGCATATCCATAAAATATGGGCTGATGCCGAGGCTGCAGGAGAGCGCTATTTTCCACATGAGTATATGTACAAAATGCTGCTGAGCGGTGTTTTGGAACAGTATTACGAGATAGACCCCAAGAACAGCTGGATGCTGGCGGCAGCTCAGAAAAACATTCCTATTGTAGTTCCCGGCTGGGAAGACAGCACCATGGGCAACATCTTTGCATCGTACGTAATTAAAAACGAACTGCAGGCCAGTACCATGAAAAGTGGTATTGAATATATGGTATGGCTGGCTGGTTGGTATCGTGAAAACAGTGGTGGAAAGGGTGTCGGTTTCTTCCAGATTGGTGGTGGTATCGCCGGAGACTTCCCCATTTGCGTGGTACCGATGATGTACCAGGACCTGGAGTGGCACGATGTTCCTTTTTGGGGTTATTTCTGCCAGATAAGCGACAGCACTACCAGTTACGGTAGCTACAGTGGCGCTGTTCCCAACGAAAAAATTACCTGGGGAAAACTGGATATCCATACGCCCAAGTTTATTGTGGAAAGCGATGCTACGATCGTGGTGCCGTTGATTTTTGCGTATATATTGGGTTGGTAAAATAGTTGCCTGGCTGGGCCTTCAGAGGCCCTCTGCTGGGTATTTGAAAGGCTCAGCCAGGCATTTTATTTTTAAAAAAATGGAGCGTTACACTAATGAAAAAACCACTAACTGTTGTGAAGAAAGTTTTTATAGTGTATGCCGTAATTCTTATTCTGTTCCCAATCGGAAATTTTATTATTGGCGGGTCTGCTGATGGTGGTAAAATTGAAAATCACAAGTATTATGTCGGGGGGAACAAAAATGGTATTAGGGTTTTTACAGAGGTTAGCAAAGCGACATTTACTTACAGCCAAATCCACATGTGGGTTTTATTTGTTGTAACGCCCATTTTACTGATAGCGATTATTAGGGACAAGGTTCTAAACAGAAAAAAGAAAGCAGAAAGTACTTCCACCTAGAAACAGGAAACCTTTTGAATCGAAAACTTTCCACAGCCATCAAAATAATAATACCGCCACAGCCTCCATCGCTGTGGCTTTTTCTTACCGCATACCCTTACATTTATCCATCCATATCCAACCTAATGATGAAAAAATACTGCTTCGCGCTGGCGATACTCCTTGTACAGTTTTCCTTTGCGCAAACAAAGCTGGACAAGCTTACCGTAGAAAAAATAATGAGGGATCCAAAATGGATCGGCTCCCAACCCACCCAGCCACAATGGACTGCAGATGGTAAATACCTGTTCTTTAAATGGAACCCTGATAAAGCGGCCGCAGATTCATCTTATTATATCACCCATGAAAATAAAACACCGCAAAAAGCTTCCAATGCCATGGTTCAGAGCATGGTGTTCTACGACAATGTAACTTTCAATACCAACCGCACCGCCTATGTGTACAGCAAGGATGGTGATATTTACTGGACCTCAGCCGTCGATGGAAGCACCAAACGCATTACCCAAACCGTCGATGCGGAATCAAACCCCCAGTTTATTTTAAACGATACCAAAATTGTATACCGCCGCGACCAGAACCTTTATGCCTGGGGAATCGCCAATGGGGTCACAACCCAAATAACAAATTTTAGTAAAGCCGCTGCCCCGCCTCCTGCTATTCCAAAGCCTACTGAAAGCAGTAACACCCAGGAAAAATGGATTGCCGTAAACGAAATGATCAACATGGAGGTATTGGCACAACGCAGGTCTAAACTCGATATCACCGACTCCATCAACAAGAAAAACAAACCCAAAGAACTACGCACGCTGTACACAGGAGACAAGTCGGTACAAAGTGTTAGTATCAGCCCAAACGGCCGGTTTGTAACCTATCGCCTCGGTAAAATGGCTGTCGGAAACAAAGGGACCATTATACCTAACTATATCACCGAATCGGGTTTTACAACGGACATAACCGGCCGTACCAACGTGGGCGAAATACCAAACACCAGCGAATCTTACGTGTTCGACACCGAAAAAGACACCGTGATATTGATAAAAACCGATGCCCTGCCTGGTATTAAAGACCAGCCGGATTATGTAAAAGACTATCCCGTAAAAGACACTTCCAAAGCAAAAAAACCTACGACCCGCGGAGTGAGTATCAGTAGTATTAGCTGGAACGAAAAAGGTACCGCTGCCTTTGCAGATATTTTTAGCCAGGATAATAAAGACCGCTGGATCATGCTGCTGGACGCAGCAACCGGCAAGCTTTCACTTATTGATCGTCAAAGGGATGAGGCATGGATCGGGGGGCCCGGCATCAGCAGTTTTCGTGGTGGCAAGGGCTGGATAGACGAAAACACCATCTGGTTCCAGAGCGAAGCCACCGGCTATTCTCATTTGTATACCTACAACATTGCCACCAAAACTAAAAAGCAGCTAACCAAAGGCGATTACGAAGTACAATCGGCGCAACTTTCACTGGATAAAAAATCGTTTTACATAACCAACAACGCAGCCCACCCGGGCCAGCAGGATTTTTCAGTAATAGCTATTGGTGGAAATGCCCTAAACGGTATCGCTTATATGAAAGGCTCCAACCAGGCGACTATTTCTCCTGATGAAAAGCAGATAGCCATTTTATATTCCTACACCAATAAACCCTGGGAACTGTACCTGCAGGCCAACGAACCTGGTGCAACAGCCCTGCAAATCACTGATAAGGCACAAACCGACGAATTTAAAAGTTACCCGTGGAGGGACCCCGTCGTAATGAGTTTTAAGGCATCCGATGGTGTGAATGTATATGCAAGGTTGTATAAACCAGCCAATCCCGATCCTAAAAAACCTGGGGTCATCTTTGTACACGGTGCAGGATATTTACAAAATGCGCATAAATGGTGGAGCAGTTATTTCAGGGAGTATATGTTCAATAACCTGCTCACCGACATGGGTTATACCGTAATGGATATCGACTATCGTGGCAGTGCCGGTTATGGCCGCAACGTACGTACCGGCATCTATCGCTGGATGGGCGGCAAGGACCTGGACGATCATATGGATGCTGTTAAATGGATGGTGGATAGTTTGGGCATTGATAAAAACCGGGTGGGTATGTATGGCGGATCTTATGGAGGCTTTATTACACTCATGAGCCTGTTTACCAAACCCGATGTGATCAAGGCTGGTGCTGCATTGCGCCCCGTTACCGATTGGGCACATTATAACCATGGCTATACCAGCAATATCTTAAACGAACCATACACCGATAGCCTCTCCTACAAAAAAAGCTCGCCCATCTATTTTGCCAGTGGCCTTAAAAACCACCTGCTCATTTGCCACGGCATGGTGGATATAAATGTTCATTTCCAGGATGTAGTTCGTTTGTCGCAGCGGCTGATAGAGCTTGGAAAAGATAATTGGGAGCTGGCGCCTTACCCGATGGAAGACCATGGATTTGTAGAACCCAGCAGTTGGACCGATGAGTACAAAAGAATTTTGAAACTATTTGAAACGAATTTGAAATAATAATCAATTGCTTAGAAAAAAGGGACAAAGGTTTTGAAAGCCTTCGTCCCTTTCTTTTTTAGTGAGTTAAAAAACATTAAGAAAATACCAACAGGAGGGTATTTGAATTGCTTCCCATCTCATATAACTTAGCACTCCAATAACCCAAACCTTAACATCAAAATGGACCCCGACCCTGCAAGCAGGTATTTTAAAACGATACCTGTTATTTTAAGCTGCATCATTTTTAGTTGCAGACAAATCTCTGTTACAACCCCGAAAACAGATTCTTTACAAAGTAAAAAAGACAGTGCTGCAAAGGCTAAAATCAATGCATTCATTGATCCGGATACTGTTGGCAAAAGAACCTTGTACCTCACCTTCGACGACGGGCCTAACAACGGTACCCCTACCGTGGTAAACATCCTGAAGGCAGAGCGGGTACCCGCTACCTTTTTCCTGATTGGCATGCATGTAAAAGATATGCCGGTTTCAAAAAAGATGATGCCGATATTAAGGCAGATGCCCAACGTGGTACTTTGTAACCATAGTTTTACCCATGGTTATAAAAATGCTTTCGACAAGTTTTATGCGGATGTGCCGGGGTCTGAAAATGACTTTGAGCGTTGCAGGGATACCGTGCATTTCGATAACCCGATTGCCAGGTGCCCCGGCAATAATATCTGGCGTACGCCAAAATTCTCCCAAACCACTTTTGAGCGGTACAAGCCTGCGAGCAACAATATCCGGGATAGTGGTTTTGTATTGTTGGGCTGGGATGCAGAGTGGCGATACCGGAGTTTAAAACTGGTTCAATCGGTAGACCAGATGGAAAAGGACATCAATGACCTTTATGAAGACAAAGAAAACCGTTGTTCCAACCATTGCGTGCTTCTGATGCATGACCTTACTTTTATGGATGCAGCCGACTCAACGAGTCTGCAACAACTTATCCATCGATTTAAGACTAACCCGTTGTACCGCTTCGATGTAGTCACCAATCACCCCTTTGTAAAACCGTAACAGTTCACTAATTCCTGGTGGATATTTTAATTTCACTTCAAAAATTTCCATTTCGTTATTAACTTGCTTAAAATTTAAAACTATGAATCTTTTTAAATCAGGTAATCCTGCTCTCTCAGAGAAAGCCTTTAAAAATGTAACGTTTACTACAGACACGTCGGCTGTAATGACGGTAAAGGGTACGCTCAACAAGTTTGGTTTCATGACGATCATGTTATTGGCTGGCGCCATGTTTTCCTGGAAAGCGTTTTATGATGCCGCTCCTTATGCACAAACATTACTCTGGGTGGGTGCTATCGGCGGCCTGGTGATGGCGCTGATAATGGTATTTAAAAAAGAATGGGCCGGGTATCTTGCACCAGCATATGCTATCCTGGAAGGTTTATTCCTCGGTGCCATTTCTGCCATGTACGACTACATTTTCGCTGAAAATATGCCCAATATTATCATCAATGCAGTCGGGCTTACTGTAGGCACCTGTATTGCCATGTTCGTTTTATATCGCACCGGCGTGATCAGGGCCACAGAAAAATTTAAGTCGATCGTTATGACCGCAACAGTGGCAATCGGCGTGTTTTATCTGATTACGATGATCATCAGAATGTTTGGCGTACAAATGCCTTTTATGCACGATAGTTCGTGGCTGGGAATAGGTATCAGCCTTTTCATTGTAGCCATTGCTGCTCTCAACCTCATCATCGATTTTGACATGATAGAGCAGGGTGCTGCACAAGGTGCTCCAAAATATATGGAGTGGTACGGTGCATTCGGCCTGATGGTAACCATTGTTTGGTTATACCTGGAAATACTCAGGTTGTTGAGCCGATTCGCCAGCAATAAGTAACCATTTTTTAATTCCCGGGCCATTCAAATAAAACACCTCATCCATATCGGATGAGGTGTTTATCTTTCCGGCCAACCTTACGTACTCCTCTATGCATACAGGATCGGTTATTATTATTACGGCGCCGTCCGGTGCCGGCAAAACATCTATTACACGGTACCTGTTAACGCAGTTTCCGAAACTGCAATTCTCTGTTTCGGCAGCCACAAGGCAGCAAAGAGCTGGCGAGGTAAATGGTAAAGACTACCATTTTATGAGTGCCGCAGAATTCAACCAAAAAATAAACGAAGAGGCTTTTATAGAATGGGAAATGGTGTACGAAGGGAAATACTACGGCACGCTAAAAAGCGAAATGGAAAGGATATGGGCCGAAGGGAAAACCCCACTTCTGGACATTGATGTAAAGGGTGCTATCCACGTACAACAGCAATTTGCAAATAATTCCCTGTCCATATTCATTCAGGCACCTTCGGTGGATGAGCTGCAAAAACGGCTGGAAAGCCGGGGCACAGAAACACCCGAAAGCATCAGGACCCGTATCAGTAAAGCTTCGTACGAGATGAGTTTTAAGGATAATTTTGATGTGACAATCGTGAACGATGTGCTGGAAAGAGCCCAAAAAGAAGCTGCCGTAGTAGTGACAGATTTTTTGAACAAGTAAAAAACACTTCCGCTCATTGGGGGCTTTTCGCAAAAAGCGACCGTCATTGCGAGGAGGGGTTCTTGCCCCGACGTGGCAATCCCCATGAACCGGGAACTACTGGTTGCCTTAAAAACTACCACTCCAACAAATAGTCGGGGATTGCCGCGGGCAAGAACCCTGCCAATGACGGACTCTTTTTTAAAATAAACGATTGCTTTTTACCAAACAACCTAACTACAACTTATGCTCAAACCATTCCTGATTACTGCCCTGTTTTTTTCGGTGTCAGCTGCCGTGGCCCAAACAAAAACTGCAACTGACTATGCATCGCATATTACCACAGACCAGCTAAGGGCCTATCTCACTGTGCTTACCAGCGACGAGATGGCCGGCAGGGAAACCAGTACCCCCGGTGAAAAAAAGGCAGCTGAGTATATCGCTTCCCAGTTCAAATTGTCGAAGCTTAAAAAGTTCAGTAAGGCAAAAAAATACCTGCAGTATTACGAGGTGTTCCGGGATTCGATGGTTACAGAAACACTTTCCATCGGTGGAAATACGTATTTACCAGGTGCCAAATTCATTATGTCTACCGGTACTTCGTTTAACCAAAACATTACAGCAAAAGAATTGGTATTTGTAGGTTATGGCATCAGTGATAGCTTATACGATGACTATGCCGGAAAAGATGTTGATGGCAAAATAGTGGTGTATACCAGCGGAGAACCCATGAATGCCGATAGTACCTGGCTGATAACAGGTACCAAAAAAGCATCGGACTGGGCAGCACGTGGCGAGCCAAAAAAATTGGCAGCTGCAAAAGCACGAGGCGCAAAAGCCGTGTTCAGTTTTTCAGCTGAGCCCAACATTCCCGAGGCATTCAGGAGTATTTATCTGAGGAATACTTTAAGATATAACCCGGCTGCCCCTGTTCTAAACCAGGCATCATTGGCGCATTCTACGCTCGATTCTTTATTTGGAAAAGAAAATTTTAAGCAGATCCTCGACCTGGTTAAAAAGAAAAAGCAGCTCAACCAACTGGCTATAAAAAATGTAGCGGCTGACGTGGAACTTACCTACAAAGAAGCAACAGAAAAAAGAAAGGCCAGGAATGTAATTGGCTATATCAAAGGTTCAGAGCGACCCGATGAATATGTGTACATGACGGCACATATGGACCACCTGGGAACGAATGGTAAAGATATTTTCCGCGGGGCGGATGACGATGGAAGCGGCACCAGCGCCGTAATGGCCATGGCTGCAGCTTTTGCGGATGCTACAAAAGACGGCTTCAGGCCAAAACGCAGCATCATTTTTATGACAGTGAGTGGTGAGGAAAAAGGACTGTGGGGAAGCGACTACGCCACTTCTCATCCCGTGGTGGAGTTGGAAAAAGTGAGTGCCAATATCAATACCGATATGATTGGCAGGATAGACCCCAAACGTAAGAACGGCGACTCGCTCAACTACGTGTATGCCGTGGGTAGCGATAAAATTAGTACTGAGATCAAACCTTTGATGGAGCGGATCAATAAGCAGTCTGTAAACCTGGAGCTCGACTACAAATTCGATGACCCCAACGACAGGGAGCGTATTTATTTCCGTAGCGACCACTACAATTTTGCCAAACACGGTGTGCCCATCGTGTTCTTTTATAACGGTAGCCACCCCGATTATCACAAGGCCACCGATACCATCGAAAAAATAAATTTTGAGCTGATGGCCAAAAGGGCAAAGCTGGCGTTTCACCTGGCCTGGGAACTGGCCAACCGGGAAAATAACCTGGTGAGGGATTTGCCAGTTCCGACAGCGACAAGGTGATTAGTGACTGGTTGATTAGTTCATTTGTAGAAAAGAGACGTTGTATCGCAACGTCTCTTTTTCTTTATATCAGTAACGCTCAAACATATATCCGCAGCCATCTGCAATCACATCTGCATTGTCGATGGAGAACTTCCCATTGTCAAGGGTCAACCGGTATTCGTGTTTCCAATTGCCATCAAAATATATGTACCACTGCTTTTGCTGCGATGCATTTACCCTTTGAGTGATGGTATAGCTGCCGGAATAGGTGCCTCCAAATGACGATTGGTACGTACCGTCAGTATTGATTTTTATAATAGCCCCGTTGCCAACAGGATGGGACCTGGGTAGACTCCATCCGCAATGTTCTCCCCTTAATTCCCAATTGCCATGAGCTTCAGTGGGTATTTCTGTGGTAACTGATTTTTTACAGGAAAAAACAAGAAGGGTCAATAAAACAAGAAGTATGTTTTTCATAATGACTATGACGACAACTTTAATGGTTTCATTGCACCATGATGAAATCGTGAAAACAGGGTTGCCGACCTTAATAAAAGGCCGGCAACCATAAATGCGATCGATGAAATGTTATGCCGAATTTCTTGCAGCGTTGATAATACCAAACATGCTGCGGGTGATTAGCTTTTCGTACATCGCTTTCTTCTCCTCTGGCAAGTCGTTTTGTTCATGCAGGTGCTGCATGGCGAACTGCTGTATGGTTAGAAGTGGTAACACGATCTTATCCCGGAGATTGATAGACTTACGGCTGATAATATCGTTCTGCATCAGCTCTTTGCTATCACTGAGATCCAGTACCCATTTTTTGGTAAGTTCATACTCGTCCTGGATCAGTTTTCGGAAAGCCCCGAATTCAGGGTCTTTATCAATAAACTGCGTTAAGGGAAAAAACGATTTCAGCATGCTCATCATGCTATTATCGATCAGCGTACGGAAGAAGGGTGCTTGTTGGTACAATGCCCTTACCTCCTCAAAACGGCCATTATCGGCAAAGTATTTAAAGGCAGTGCCAAGGCCAAAATAGCCCGGCACGTTTTGTTTGATCTGGCTCCAGCTTCCCACAAACGGAATAGCCCGCAAATCTTCGAAACGCAGCGCCCCTGCTGCATTGCGCTTGGTGGGGCGGCTGGCAATATTGCTATCGCCATAGTATTTCAAAGGGCTCATCCTTTGCAGGTAGGGCATAAACAAATCATTCGACTTAAACTGTTGATAGGCGTCAAAACTACGTACTGACAGTTCTTCTATAACCGCCCGTTCCGCTTCGTTCATGTCAGTTTTATGCTCGGCAAAAAGTTCGTTGCTAAGACCTGCGCTCAGCAGTTGCTCCACGTTATACCTGGCTGAAGTAGTGGTTCCAAAATTAGAAGTGATCGTTTGTCCCTGCACCGTCAGTTGTATTTCTTTATTCTCAATACTGCTGCCCATTGATGCATAAAACTGGTGCGTTTTTCCACCGCCCCTTGCCGGCGGTCCACCACGACCATCAAAAAATGCAATGTCTATTTCGTATTTTTTGGATATAGCACTCAGGCTTTCTTTGGCCTTATAAATACTCCAGTTGGCTTGCAGGTATCCCCCGTCTTTGGTACCGTCGCTAAAGCCCAGCATAATGCTTTGTTTGCTACGCCGGCTTTGCAAATGTGTCATGTACACCGGGCTTGTGTACAGCAATTCCATAATGCCTTCAGAAGCTTTCAGGTCGTCGATGGTTTCAAAAAGCGGCACAATATCAACGGGCATCGGCGAGCTAAAGCCGCAGAGCTGCAATAAGGCATACACTTCCATTACGTTTACCGCATCGTTGCACTGGCTGATAATATAGCGGTGGCAACCAATTTCGCCATTGGCCTTTTGTATCTGGCTGATGGCATAGCAACTTTCGATGGTGTCTTTGGTAATGCCGGTAAATTCATTGGGGTTTAATTTTCCGCGAACACTACCCAGTACCTGTATTTTCTCCACATCCGTCATGGTTTCGAAGCCATCCGGCAAAATAGCCGCTTCACCTTTTGCTTTGACCATTTCATTGATCTCGGCCAACACTTTTGTATGAATACGGCTATCCTGGCGTATGTCAAGTGAGGCAAAATGGGTTCCGAAAATTTTTACTTTATTGATCAGGCTGTCCAGCATCCGCAGGTATAGACCGTGATGTTCTGAAACGATCAGTTCCCTTATTTCCTTTAATTGCTGCAGCAGGTAATTCTGGTTAAGGTTCAGAGATGTGGCTTGCAGAAATACGTTCTCATATAGTAGTTGCTCGAGAGCTGCTATGCGCTTGTCCACTTCGCGGAAAGTGAGGCGGCGCTTCAGTTTCCTTACATCGCGGTAGTAGCACAGTATGCAAATGGTACGCAGTGCCGATCCCACTTTCAGCGTGGTGGCGGCGTCTACAAATGGATTGCCATCCCTATCGCCACCGGGCCAGAAACCCAGTTCCACAAAGCTGTTGTTGCCTTCATACTGCCCATCGAAAATTTCGTTGACGATGTAGTTGTAAATGCTGCCCATACTTTGGTAAAAGATGTTTTCCATATACCACATCAGGTTTACCGCTTCATCGTATGGAGTGGGTTTTTGCTTATTGAAAAAAGGTGTAATGCCCAGTTGCTGAATGTATTGGTTGATGGTATGGAAATCGTTTTTTCCAATCGCTTCGGCCATATCATGTATAATACCCAGCACAGTACCGGGATAAAACTGGGTGGGATGCGCCGTAAGTACGATGCGGATCTTAAAATGCTCCAGTTTCTTCTTTAGCGCGTCTTTTTTGTTACTGAATGTCACCTCATTCAAAAGGTTGGCGAGGCTACCCTGACCGTTTACATCATTTACCGATGGAAAGGCAGCATCTTCAATAGCATCGAAAAGCACAACCTGGCGCTCGATATATTGTACAAATTTAAATAGCCGTTGCAGCTGTTCGTCGGTGCTGAGGCCATTGGTTTGTTGGGCAAAAAATCCATCTATTATCTGTACCGGGCTCTTGCCATGCTCGTATCCATCTATACAATGCTGTAAAAAAATAGGCAGCAGGTTACCCACATTAGCTACGCCCGAAAATGGAAGTGCAGCGAATAAACTATTGTAAATGGTGTACTTATCCACCACATTTCTTCTAAAATTTTCTATTGACTCTTTGTTTGGCATGCCGCGAATTTAAGGAATGGGCTACGGAATTTGTTAAAGCTGGCTAAATAACCTGATTAGGACAGTTTGATTGATTGAAAAAATGACTAAAAAGCGGAACTATGCGAAGGATATTATTTTTTGCCATGATTGGGCTTTCTGCCTTACTAAAATTTCAAAATGAGAGTCTTTCGTTCAAAAATGTTCAGGTGGTTCGCTGTGCTGCTGGTGGTTACATTGGTGGCTGTTTTCGCCTGTTATAAAAAAGTATCAGCCGATGCTGTGCCTTATTTATATAGCGATGTAAAGGCGGTACCTTATCATAAAGCCGCATTATTACTGGGCACATCCAGGTATTTAAGCAACGGTTGGACGAACCAGTATTTCCAGTACCGCATAGATGCTGCTGTGGAATTGTACAAGGCTGGCAAAGTGAAATACATCATCGCCAGTGGTGATAACAGCCGTAAAGAATACAGCGAACCTGAGGATATGAAACTGGCGTTGATGGAAAATGGAATCCCTGATTCTGCAATTGTATTAGACTATGCCGGTTTTCGCACATTTGATTCCATTATCCGGGGTAAGGAGATTTTTGGCCAATCGGCTTTTATCATTATTTCCCAACCCTTTCATAACGAACGCGCAGTGTATATAGCCCGCCATAATGGTATCGCTGCTGTAGGTTATAATGCCAAAGATGTAACTGCACGATACGGATTTAAAACCAGGGCAAGAGAGGTTTTAGCAAGGGTAAAACTTATGCTGGATGTGCATATTTTAGGAACAGAGCCAAAGTTTGGCGGGGAGAAAATTGAGTTGAAATAAGCATTATACGCGTCCCGATGTGGATGGCAAATGTTATTCATTTCTCCTTGAATTATAGTACTCAGCAAAATAAGCCATCCTTGTAAATCTCAAATGCCATTTGACATTTACAAGGATGTTCATAGTCAATTTTATTTGAATGTTCGCTCGTCATACATTTTGCCGAAACGGACTTTTATACCTTTACCATCCCATTCTTTAATGCATATACCACCAGCCCCACAGGGTTTTTCACATTCATCTTTTCCATTATTTTCAGGCGGTGGCCTTCTACAGTTCTAATGCTGAGAAAGAGTTTATCAGCTATTTCCTTATTGGTCAATTCCTGGCAGATCAACCCGATAATTTCATGCTCCCGGTCACTGAATTCAATGACCTCCTTTTTACGGTAAGGGTTGAATTTGCTTTTGGCAATCATTTGCGTAAGCTTGGTGCTGGTGGTTTTGCAGTAGTAAGGGCTGCCTTCGTAAACGGTTTTGATGGCTTCGGTTATCTGTTCCTTATTGGCGTTTTTCAAAAGATAGCCTTTTGCGCCGGCTTCCAGCATATCTATAATCAGGTCATCTTCATCAAACATAGACAGACCAATGATGCCCATGTCGGGGTGCTGTGCAGCAATTTTTTTTGCAGCTTCTATGCCATCCATTACAGGCATTTTTATATCGGTAATTACAAGATCCGGGAGTAGTTGGTTTACCAGTTCTACCAGATCCCGGCCATTGGCAGCTTCGCCCACCAACTGGATATCTTTCTGCTTACTCAGCATCAGCTTAAAGCCATCCCTGAAAATTTCGTGATCGTCAGCTATCACAATCTTAATATAGTGGTTGTTAGTTTCCATATTGTTGGTATAAATGGACAGGCTGCTAATACCCTGTCTTGAAGCCTTGTATCCCTGAACCCTGAATCTTTATATTGGTATTTCTATTTCGTAGGCAGTGCCCATGCCGGGTTGAGTTTGCACCGAAAGATGCCCTCCCAATACCTCCGCCCTACTCTGAAGGTTCATTAAACCAAGACCATTGGCCATTTGCTTTTTTTCGGTATAGCCAAAACCAATGCCATCGTCTTTTGTCTTCAGCACGATGGATGACGGTCTTTTCTCAACTGTTATCTCAAGCCTGGTGGCTCTTGCATGCTTAATGGTATTCTGCACTATTTCCTGAACCATGCGATAGAGGTTTACTTCCCTTTCGGCTTCCAGTTTAAAATCTGCGGCAACAAAACTGATGGCAAGCGGGTGCAATAATTTAAGCTTGCTTACAAATTCTTCGGTAGCTTTTATAAAACCTTTCCGCACCAATGTGTTTGGCAACAAGTCGTAGCTGATTTCCCTGAAACGTTGGATGATGCCGTCTATTTGTGTACTCGATTTTTCCAACACGGCCGTTTCTGTTTCATCAGTTGGTTCGAGGTGGTTTATCTGTAATTTAATGGCACTGAGCATAGGGCCCAGTTCATCGTGGAGATCGCCGGCTATGCGTCTCCTTTCTTTTTCAAGTGTTTGTATTTCGGCTGCTATACGGGCTTGCTGCCATTTGGAAACGGCTCTTTGCTGCCTGATGACGACCGCGACAAAGTAGCCCACAAATGCAATTAAGAGCAGGGCGGCTATGAGAACAACTGCATAAAGATGGGTATCGTTTGCTGGCATTAGGTTCGTTGGGGTGAAATGGATTTTTTACGGGATAAAATTTCCCTGGCGATGCAAACAAAAGCCCAGGTAAATAAAAGATAGGTTACCGCATTTACATAACGGAAGATGTCGAAAAGAAAAGTATTGAATCCCGTTTTACCCTTCAGTAAATATAGTATACGACAAAACGTGAAAATGGCACAAAACATACAGGCAGCACAACCAATAATAAAAAGCGGATTTTTTGGCAGTGATATTTTTAGGCTAAAAATCTGGCTGCTTAATAATTTACTGGCCAGCAAAAAAATAATCATATTGTTGAACGTACTGCTTTCTTCCATAAAATACTTTGTGGGTCGCTTAAAAAAACAATTTGCGATAAAGAATATCACCGCTGATACCAGCAATATCCAAAACATTTTTTGGCCAATCATTTTTTGCCTCAAAAAAAAGAGCAGGTAAAACAACATATTCATAAGAATATAATGGTTGCCGAATAGTCTAAATGGTGGCCATGGGCCGTTGTTGATCATTAACGAAATCATGGATACTTCGGTAATTACAGAAAGCCACATGGCCCAACAAAACGGATGATAGGCTTTATCCATCCTGGTAAAAAATATCGCGGCTAATATTGCTGGCAAAAAACAGCTAAACGCAAGTAGGTACCTGAAAGTCTGCATGTCCATTTTTTGTGTAAATTACCTTATCCCGATTTTACTTTCAGGGATTAATGTAATTACCGCTTGTAAGTGGTGGTGGCTCATCCTGACTCATATCGCACAATCCTTCTACCGTAAACGTGGCTTTGCCGGTGCCATTTGCAGTTTTGCCTTCCATTTCCCGGCTCCAGTAAATATCACTGCCGTCTTTTGTTACACCGCACACTATTGGGATTAGCCGGTTGTCTGCAGTAAGGCCATAGTACACCCTTATACCCTCACAACTATCCCGCAACATCATATTCCGTATCATTTCTTTGGCTGAGCTAAATAAATAGGATTGTGCCACCATGCCACTGTCTATCAGTCCTTCATTTTTTACCGTTTGGAGCCTGGTCACCAATACCTGCACACTATCTTTTGTAATAAAATGATCCCATTTGTTAATGGTGTTATCGCAATCGTTGGTTACATTCCGGGTACTGCACCCAAAAAGCATTAGGGCGGTAGCTATACATAGACCGGGTAGTGAAATCTTTCGCATTAGTAAGGTTGCCTGGGGTTAAGGGACAATATTTCCGATAAAGATCAAAGTAACATCAATCACCACCAAACCCCAACAGGTATTTCTACCTGAAAATTCAGGTATTTACCACGTCTTTTTCCAGTAGAAATACGGGTGCTTTTTATTATAGCTGGTTGCATATTTGTGTTGTGATATTGAATATACCGGGACACCGGGATTGATAAATAACATACCCAATTTGTAATAACCTTTAAAAATACCCACACCCACACTTCACACTTTACCCTCACTACTACCACCTCTTCACCATTTCCTTATCCCTTCACACTTTCACACCTTTCACACCTTTTCTGATCCTAAACCAAACCCCTAATCAACACCTAATTACCCACACGTCCCCTAACAAAGGCACATGCCCAATGTGTTATGAAGCTGTCCTGTCCTCGCAGGGCAGTTTTTTTTGCACCAGGGTGCCATCAGGCTTCCAGGCCGCGGTTAATAAAATCGAGCAAGGGCTTCAGGGCTTCAAAAGAGCTCACCGCTTTTTTTACGGCATTTTTACCCAGTAAGTCCTCATCAGTCAGCGGCGTCATTGCTACAAAGCCTTTTAGTTTTATGTATTCGATAGCAGGGTTGGTTTCATCATATCCTTTAGGTGGACGGGTAAGACTGTACTCGGCGGTTTTATTCACATCGCCATAAACCGCTTTGAATTTTTTGGCCGTGATGATGCCCTTAAATTCCTTCCAGCAGTAATCTATTTCCTGCCGCACTTTTTTTAACTCAGGCGCCATTGGCATCCACAAACCGCCGCCAACAAAGGCATTACCGGGTTCACAATGCAGGTAATAGCCGGCATCTATTCCTTTCTTTCCACCCTTGCTAATGCCCATTCCAAAATTGGTTTTATAAGGCGATTTGTCTTTGCTGAAACGCACATCCCTGTTGATGCGAAACAGGCAGTCTTTTGGTTGCAGGTGTGCAATACCGGAATCAGTTTTGCTTAATTGTTCCAATACTTTTCCGGTAAAGCCCTCGAAATCAGCCCTGGCTGCTTCGTATACTTTACGGTTTTTTTCGAACCAGTCGCGGTGATTATTTTGCTTCAGGTCTCTGAGAAATTGCAGTGTAGCAGGTTGTAGCATGAATGATCCTTTAAAATATAATAATGATATGCATAATTGACCGGTTTCGGGTTTAACCTGGTTCAGGAACTGCAGGCAGCGTAAATATAAATGCAGAGCCCTTACCTTGCTCACTTTGAATGTGCAGAAGGCCGCCATTCTTCTCAATAAACTCTTTGCTAATGAGCAATCCAAGACCCGTTCCTTTTTCCTTTTCGGTACCACGCCTGGTGATGGTAGTATGTTTCTCCAGCAGCTTTTTTATTTTGGATTCGCTCATGCCAACCCCGTTATCACTCACTTCTATCCTGATATGTTCCTGTTCTTTTGTCGCTTTTATTTCTATGGCATTATTTCTATGGCTGAACTTGATGGCGTTGCTCAAAAGGTTACGGATGATGAATTCAACCATATCCTTATCTGCATTGGCCATTAGCCCGTCCTCAACATCTATTTTTATCCGTATCTCTTTCATGTGGGCATGCAAATGCACGAGGCGCACGGAATTGTCTATTATCGCCTTTACATGCAGCTTGTCCATGCGGAACTGCAAAAGGTTCATCTGCGATTTTGACCATTGCAATAAATTGTACAGCAGTTCATTCAGGTTATCCAGCGATTGCTGAGCTTCGGACAACAGTTTTTTTCTTTCCTCTTCGCTTAACTTTTCATGGTGGTCCATGATCAACTTCAAAAATGACTGCATAGTGGCCAGTGGATTTCGCAGATCGTGTGATACCACGGAGAAGAGTTTGTCCTTTACCTGGTTTAACTGGCTCAGTTTATGCTCCGATTCTTTTACTTTTTCTATCGTCTCTTCGAGGATGATATTCTTCTCCAGCAGGTCGGCGGTTTTTTCCTTTACCTGCTGCTGTAGTTCGAGCTTTTGCTGTTCTATCAGTTCTTTTTTTTCCTTCTCTTTTTCCAAAGCCAGCCTTTCTTTTTCCAATGTTTCAACAGACAGTTGCAGCCGCATCCGGTTGAGACGGCTGGCCAAACCTAATGATAAGACCACGGCCTGAATCAATACCCCATATTGCACCAGGTAACGCGAAATAAAATTGTCGTTGATCAATCCTGTTTCTCTCAGAATAAAGGCGATGGCACCAATCACCAGCAGGATATTGGCCGCTATAAAATACTTGGCTGGTTTATATTTATCGTAGTAGTATGCGGTAATGCCGGCCACCAACATCATCATGAGAATAACCGTACCCAGGATGCCAATAATAGTGACCAATGGTTTCAGCCAATCAATTTTTGCAGCAAAGCAAAATATGCCCGTTGCTAATGTGATGACCGACGCTGCCGTAAGGACATTCAGCAGTTTATTGATGCGGGGCAGAAGGGTGGGTGTGTGCAGGTAAGTTCTTGTAAAAAGAATTCTTGCAAGACCTGTAAACGGATTGATAATGGTAAAACAAAACGTATCCCATAGTGGTGAATCCGGCCACAGGTATTCAATACCAAAGCCATAGTAAAAAGCAAAGTAAAGCCCAATGCTTACGATGCTGAGTACATAATAAAAATAGCTGATGTCTTTTACAGCAAAAAGGATAAACAGGTTGTACAATGCCATCACCAGGATAATTCCAAAAAACAGGCCCTGCCACAAAAGCCGCTGCCTGTCTGCCTTTTCAAAGAATGTTTGTTTGGTTAATTGCAGGCTGATATCCGGATGAGCGTAGATGCTGTAACCCGCATTGAATTTTAGCAGAATTGCCTGGGCCTCACTTTTATGAAGCAGAAACTTTATTGCATTGGTGTTAGATGGCTGTGAACGCTGATGAAGTGGTAACAAACTACCACTTACAAGATGCAATGGTTGCTTATTTTCTGTAAAAAGAAAACCTTCAAACATTCCCCACTTGTTGGTTTGTAAAATGACTTCCTGGTCCTGTGTGGAATCATTATGGAGGTAGAACCTTGCCCACACATTCCATGATTTTTTTAAGCCTTTAAATTCATTGGTATTGTAGCGTGCAAAAAGCCCGGGGTCAATATCAGAAACCTGGAGTTTTCCTGATGTATCAATAAACCATTCGGGTTGTTGCCATTCTTTCATTTTTGATACCAGGCTGGTATCCATAGAAACAGTTTGGGCTGGAAGGTTAAAAAAACTCATCACAAAAATGATGAGGGGGATAAGCAGGAAAAAGCATTTCTTGTGTGGCGATGGCATATGGTTTTGTAAATTTAACCGATTCCAAATTTGATTCAAGTGATAAAAACAATTGCATGGCCGGTATAAAAGTTTTGCTGGTAGAAGATGACTGGATCATAGCTAAAGAGATCTCGTACAACCTGCTCGATCTTGGCTTTGAGGTAGCCGGCAGTTTTGACAATGCAGAAGAGGCTTACCGTCAGGTAAAAATAGTACAGCCCGATCTCGTAATACTCGATATTGACCTGGCTGGCGAAATGACGGGGATAGACCTGGCCGGGATTCTAAAAAGAGAAGGCAATATCCCGTTTATTTTTTTGACGGCTTTGGCCGATTCGCAAACCGTAGAAAAAGCAAAATTGGCCGAGCCCTATGCTTACCTGGTGAAGCCTGTCGCCCCGGAAACTTTGTATGCTACCATAGAGATTACGCTACATAATGCAGCCCGTCGCATTGCCGACATGGCAGAAACGGCCACCACCATCAAAGGCAACCTGGCTTTTGAGGATGGCATTTTTGTAAAGAATAAAAAGCGCCTCGAGAAAGTGCTGTTGAAAGATATTTTGTGGGTGGAGGCCCATGATATTTACGCCATGATAAAAACCGCTACGGGCCAGTATTTGCTCAGCCATTCATTAAAAGCTGTGGAAGAAAAATTTCCTGCCTCCCATTTTATCCGGGCCCACCGTTCCTATCTCGTTAACAAAGAGAAGATAGATGCCATAGAAGAGAACGACCTCGTTATTGCGGGTGCGTTAATCCCGATTGGTAAAACCTACCGCGATGCCTTGATGAAACAACTTTCGATCCTCTGATTTCGTTTACCTGAAAAAAACATCCGTTCACCTGATTGTTCTTAACTGTTCACCTGTTTGCCGGCAACTGGTTTTCAAACCTTCCTAATATTGGTTTGATTAATTGCTTGCCTCATGAACAACCTGGCTTCACCGGGAATGCTGTTTGCTGTATGGATTTCTTTGGCCATATATGCCGCTGTAATTCTCTTTTTTGTTATCCGTGGAGCCCGCCGCACTAAAACGATGGCCGATTACGCATCGGGTACGTTCCAGTTTTCTCCTGCTGCAATCGGATTATCGTTAGCCGCTGGTATGACCAGTGCCGCCACATTTATCATCAACCCCGGCTTTGTTGCTTATTATGGAATCAGTTCTTTCCTGTCGATGGCGGTATTCCTGCCACTAGGTGCATTGATATCATTAGTGATCCTCTCCAAAAAATTCAGAAAGATTGGTAACAGTAATACCGTACAGGCCAAAACGATTGCACAATGGCTTGGCACACGGTTTCAAAGTGATGGCTTCCGGCTGTACATCGCTTTTCTTTCCTTGCTGCACCTCACTTTTATTGTTTTGATATGCGTGGGGCTTACCCAAGTTTTAAGCAAAGCACTCAATGCAGATGTGCTCTATGTGCTCATCGGCCTCGTTGTTTTTACATTCGGCTATATGATGTTTGGCGGGGCCAACAGCATGGTGTACACCAACATGATTCAGGCCTTGCTAAAGGTGGTGGTGGCCATTGTGATCCTTGTTTCGGGCTATCATTTTTTCTCCGGCGAAGGGGGTGGCCTTTTTTCAAAACTCAATGCCATAGACCCGCAGCTTACTAAGCCTTTTAATGCATCCAGCCCGCTGTACCGCGATTTTTTTGAGGTGGTTATCTGCCAGTTTATCGTTGGCGTGGCCATTGTTTGCCAGCCACATATCATCACCCGTTCCATGCTGCTGAAAAGCGATAAGGATATGAACCGCTTTTTAACCGTTGCGGTCATACTGCTCATATTATTCTTTACAGTGGTGTTTGCCGGACTCTATGGCCGCCTGTCTTTTCCCGGCCTAACATTTAATGGCGCTCCATTGCCCCTGGATGGTGTCATGTCAGCCTATGTGGTAAGCAGTTTTAAACCTGCCATGAGTTTGTTTTTGGTAGTAGGTCTTATTGCTTCGGGCATCGCCACACTTGAAAGTTTAATTCAATCTATCAGTACCACTATTACATCTGATATCATCAGGCCATTGTCTCGCAAATCAGAATTGAAGAACGGATTAATGATCAACCGACTGGTGATCGGGCTGATGGCAGCCATAACCATTTTGGTTTCTTACCGCCAGTTGGTGCATCCTGATTTAAGTGTGGGCATATTGGCGCAGAACGGTGTGTATGCTTCATTCTCCGCGGCCTTTGTACCATTATTGTTTGGTATGTTTTTAAAAGATGTCCATAAGTCAGCAGCTATAACAGCTTCGGTGGTGGCCATCGTTGTACACTTTGCCGTGTACTATGGAAGGCTTACAACCTATATGCAAAACCCGGTTCGGAATCCCGGTGTGGCTTCGGCCATTGCGATCATGAGTTCGCTGGTAATCGGGGGTATCGTTTATGTTATCACCAAAAGAAAAATGGCAGTAGCTGTAGCATGAGAAAATTATTGACGATAGTAGGTGCCGTCGTTTTTGTTTGCACAGTTGCTGCACAGGACAGTTGTTTGCCGGTATACAACCTGCGGGTAAAAACAATTCAGCTTTCAACCGGGAAGATGGCCTATGTAGAAAAAGGGAAAGGGAAAACGATCTTATTTATCCATGGGCTCGGTGGTAATCTTTCTCACTGGCTGAAAACAGTAAACGGCTTATCGGATACTTACCGGTGCATTGCCATCGATCTCCCAGGCTATGGCTGGTCGCAAAGGCAGGTAAATACAAACGGTAAAGACCAGGTGCAATTTTATGCGGAGGCCATTACTGAATTTTTAAAAAAGAAGAAGATTAAGAAGGCGATTATAGCCGGGCATTCAATGGGAGCGCAGGTTGCCATTATTACCGCCCTGCAAAACAAAAGCGTTCAGAAAATAATCCTCGCCGCCCCGGCCGGCCTGGAAACATTTACAGAAAAAGAAGCACAGTTGTTAACCATGTCCACTCCTGCGGCTGCTTTTGCAAAGCAGGAAGAGCCGGTTATCAGGAACAATTTCAAGCTGAATTTTTTTCAACAGCCTGCAGATGCAGAACAATTGATACAAGACCGTTTGCGGATGAAAAAATGCGACGATTTCAAATTGTATTGCGAAACGGTTTCCAACGGGGTTAAGGGCATGCTGGCACACCCGGTTAAGGATTCTATCGGTAACCTTTCCATTCCTGTTTTGATTGTATTTGGTGCCAATGATGGGTTGATACCGAATCGCTACCTGCACCCCACACTAAAAACGGAAGAGCTGGCCAACCAGTCATCAGCCTTAATACCAGGTAGCAAAGTAGCAATGATTCCTGGGGCTGGTCATCTTCTCCAGTTTGAAAAAAGTTCCGAAATGATATTAATCATCAAAAAGTTCATTCAATAATTCTTTATTTATAAACCCTAATAAAAACGCTCATGAAAAATTTAGTTGTGCTGTTACTGATGCTTGGCTTCCAGGTGGCCGCTTTTGCACAAAATACCGGTAAAATATCTGGTAAGGTTACCGACAAACAAAGTGGGGACCCAATGATTGGGGCAACTGTTAGCGTTCGTGAGAGTGGCGCTTCTGTTATTACAGACAACACCGGGATCTTTACAATCAGCAATGTAAAAGCCGGTAAAATTACCATCGTTATTTCCTATGTTGGTTACGATGAGTTTACCCAGTCATTTACCCTTGGTAACGGTGAAAATAAAACCGTTGATGGCACGATCTCTATGTCCAACCGGCCAGGTGATGAAGTGGTGGTTTCGGCCTCCAAACGCCTGGAGAAAATAACCAAAGCACCAGCTTCTGTCAGTGTTATCAGCGCCAAAGATTTTGAGCAGTCTTCTTCTTTTAATGTTGGCGAACTGGCATCTAAAATACAGGGCGTTGAATTTATCCGTACCGGTGTTACTGGTGTTGGCTTCAATGCCCGTGGATTCAACAATGCATTCAATGCAAAAGTGCTGATGATGACCGATGGCCGCAACAGTATGATGGCAGGAAGCAGCGGGTTACCAGCCGGTATTATGAACACGGTTATTAAAGAAGATATTGAAAGGCTGGAAGTGGTACTGGGCCCCAACTCTGCCCTGTATGGCCCCAATGCCCATAATGGCATTGCCAATACGATTACCAAAGACCCTCGCAAATGGCAGGGAACCGATATGGTGATTGGCGCAGGCAACCAGCAGGTTTTCACCGGCCGTTTCCGCCATGCAACCAAGCTTAACAACAAATGGGCGTATAAGCTTACGGGAGAGTACACTACCGGTAAAGATTTTGAATTTCATGACAGTATTTATGCAGGCGGCAGCGTATATGGCCCGGCTGTAGCAATCCCCGAAAGAATTCCTTCCTACCAGTTTAAGCATGTAAGGGGTGAAGCGAATCTCTATTATAGCATTACCCCAAAAGCTGATTTGATTGCGTCGTATGGCGGCAGCGATAATAATTTTCTGAGTGTGAACAATACCGGTCGTAACCAGATCAGGGGATGGAAATTTTCTTATGTTCAATTGCGGTATGTAAGTCCACGCTTCTTTGCCCAGGCTTATGAAACATGGACAAACGTTGGCACATCGTATGGTATACCTGGCTACACCAGAGACTACTGGAACCGCACCCACAGTACCATTACAGATCCTGCTAATCCATTGTATGCGTCTGCGGGTCGCCTGCCGCCGGATTCAGCAGAGGCCTTTGCCACCCGCCTCGGCAATATGTTCAAAGAAGAGTCAAGGCGTTTTAATGCAGAAGGACAATACAATTACAATTTTAGCAACATCGGCTTAAATATGATAGTGGGTGCCAGCTACCAGCATGATGCACCCAAAACATTTGGAACCGTATTGATTGATGGTACTGAGAAAGTAGAAATTACCCAATATGGCGGCGCTGTGCAATTGGAGAAAACACTTCCTGCAGATATGAAACTCGTTGCAGCTGCTAGGTTGGATAACCATAGTTTATTTGGCAATTTGTTTGCGCCAAAAGTTGGCCTTGTAAAAGGAGTTCCCGGTGGTGCAGTGCGTGTTACGTGGGGCAAAGCTTTTGCAGCGCCTATTATTCTGTTCCAGAGAGCCAGCGTTTTTGGTTTGGTATTTGGAAATGGCAATGGCGTTACTTACGTTCCCAATGGTGCGGCCGTTAACGATGCATCCAAGCAGGCGACCACTACCCCTTTGAATCCTGAAGAAATCAATACCTGGGAAATTGGTTATAAGGGCGCGGTTGGTAAAAAACTATACATCGATATCAATGGGTATTATGGCAGCAGCAAGAACTTTCTGAGCCCGGCACTTACCGTAGGTGGCCGTGCTATGAAAGTGGGTGAGATTCCGATTGCCACTCCACTCCTCATTCCCGGTACCACTACCAACAACGTGCTGGCTGGTGCAGCCTTTAGCACCTATTTTAATTATGGCAAAGTGAAATCATACGGTGTTGATTTAGGCGTTAATTATTTCTTTACGAACGATATCAGCCTGGCAGTAAAATACAGCTGGTTTGGTTCAGATATCACCAAAGACAACATCAGCAACGATGCCAATAAAGATGGCTATGTATCGCTGGAAGAAAGAAGCCTGAATGCCCCAAAGAACAGGCTGGCCACTACCTTAAGCTTCCAGAATTTATGCGAAGGAAAAATGTTTGTAAACCTCTCTGTACGCTGGGTGCAGGAGTTTGACCTTTATAGCGGCAACCAAATTTCTACCGCTGCAGGTAAAGGAAGCCGCGGAGTGGTGTATGGTGGTATTAACCCGCTCAACAACCTGCCAAGAAATTATTTAAAGAATTATAACTGGGGCGCATTGGGTGGCTTTACCACTGTTGATATCAGCACAGGCGTAAAGCTGAATACGATGCTGAGCCTTGGCGCCGGAGTAAGCAATCTTTTTGATACAGAACAAAGGGAATTTGTGGGTTCACCTTCAATAGGTCGTCTATTGTCTATTGAATTAAAAGCACGTATTCCCAACGGCAGCAAGACAAAAAAATAATTTGAGGTTGATTGATAATAGATGGCATCTTGTAAGAGGTGCCATCTTCCTTGTATTAAGACATTTCATTTTTACCGCATTCATAATATCGCCATGTCGCTACAATTACTCACTATACAATACTGGCTAAAAAAACATGCTATTTACCGGCCCAATCACCCGGCCATCATTTTTGAAGACAAGCGGCTTAATTACAAACAACTTTACGAAGAAGTAAACCGCTTGTCCCATACATTTATGGCGTCAGGAATAGGCAAGGGTGATAAGGTGGCCACACTGCTTTCCAACTCGCTGGAGCTTTGGGAAACCTACTGGGCCTGTGCCGCTATTGGTGCAGTAGCCGTACCGTTAAGCCCGTTGCTGCGGGGACAGGGCCTTTTTAATCTGCTGGACAATTCCGATACCAAACTGGTCATCACCAGCCAGAACCTTACAGAGCATATTGATACTGTAAGAAAGCAATTGAAAAAAATTCCGGCAGAAAATTTCTGGGTTATTGATACCGTGGAAGATGGATACCTGGATTATCATACCCAAAAACAAAACCAGCCGACAACCCCGCCGGTGGTGGCAGAAGTAAAAGGTGACGACCCTTATAATGTGATCTATAGCAGCGGTACAACCGGTATGCCAAAAGGCATTGTTATCAGCCATGCTGTGAGGGCTTTGTATGGCTCTTTATTTGCCAATGCCTATCGCATGACACCCGAAAGTGTGGTGATGCATTCCGGCTCCATCATTTTTAATGGCTCGTTCTTAACGCTGATGCCAGCCATGTTCCTGGGTTGTACCTATGTACTAATGAGCCACTACGATGCAAAGGAAGTCGTAGATATCATTCACAAAGAAAAAGTAACCCATACCATTCTTGTTCCTTCACAGATCATAGGGTGTTTACAAAAACCCGATTTCAATAAAGAGCATCTTTCATCACTTGAATATATCCTTTCTGTTGGCGCCCCGCTACTGCTGGAACATAAGCAGGAATTGAACAAACGGATTCCGAATGTCTTTTATGAACTCTATGGTTTAACCGAGGGTTTCATGACCATTCTAGACCGCAACCACGCGATGACAAAAACCGGAAGCGTAGGAACCGCACCACAGTTTATGGATCTGAAAATTGTGGATGATAATGGAGTAGAATTACCCAAAAGACAGATCGGAGAGATTGTTGGAAAGGGACCGCTGTTGATGACGGAATATTATAAAAACAAGGAACAAACATCCGAAGTTCTGAAAGATGGCTGGCTGTTTACCGGTGATATGGGTTATGTGGATGAAGATGGTTTTTTGTTTCTTACGGGACGAAAAAAAGACCTGATCATTTCAGGTGGTGTAAATGTTTATCCGACAGATATTGAAGAAATAGTGATCCGCCATCCGGCAGTAAAGGATGTAGCCGTGTTTGGCATACCACACAGCGAATGGGGCGAAACACCCGTTGCTGCTGTGGTTTTGAATGAAGACACCGTCGCCACGGCCGTTGAAATAAAATGCTGGTCCAATCAAAACCTCGAAGCCCGGTATCAGAAATTGTATAAAGTGGTCATCCTTGATGAGTTACCAAGGAACGTGGCGGGTAAAGTTTTGAAAAGGGAATTGAGAGAAAGGTTTACCGAATCAACAGTGTGAAGTCCGTCGTTACAAAATGCCCTGTCCTTCGGCTCAACGCTTATTTCAACCCGGGTGGAAGAGCCGTAGGCTCGGATAATTTTGTAAGGATGAACTTCAGTCCATCCAAAAAAACCTAATGTATATACTAGCCATGAAAAGCAACTATCTCCATACCAACAACATCCAGCTACACTACCTGGAATTCGCAGGTGAACAACCCACCATTTTGTTCATGCATGGCCTCACCGCAAATGCCCACTGCATTGATGGATTAATTGCTGCCGGATTGAGACCCGCCTTTCACGTACTATCCGTGGACCTTCGTGGCCGCGGCGAAAGTGATGCCCCGGAATCAGGGTATACCATGAAAGAACATGCATCCGATATCATTGGCATGATGGATCATCTCAATATTGAAAAAGTAATATTGGCCGGGCATTCCTTTGGAGGCTTCCTTGCTTTATACCTGGCAAAATTTTACCCGGAAAGGGTGGACAAATTAATACTGATGGATGCCGCTGCCAACATGCACCCCAATACCAAAGAGATGCTGGGCCCGGCTTTGGGAAGATTGGGCCAGCAGTTTGAATCCTTTGAATCGTATATTCAGAAAGTAAAGTCTGCCCCCTACCTGCAATTCTGGGACGAACACATGAACAGCTATTACGAGGCCGATACCAGGAAAAACGAAGACGGCACAATCAGCTGTATTCCGCAGCCTGCACATATGATGGAGGCAGTGCTGAAAGGAAGCCTGGGCGAGCCCTGGCTGGAATATTTACAAACCGTCGGGCACCAGGCGATCCTGATTAATGCCCCGGGTGTATACAACCTGGGTGCGCCTTTGCTACCAGAAGAGAACGCCATGGAAACGGTAGAACTGATGAAAAACTGTGTGTACGCAAAAGTTCCCGGCAATCATCAAACCATGCTATATGGTGAAGGGGCAAAAGAGACCGTATCCATTATTAAACATTTTCTCAATCAATAAATATGCAGGTACAAAATAGTGTCATCGTTATAACAGGAGCTGCAAGTGGTATAGGCGAAGCAGTTGCTATTGCATTAGCCGCTGCAGGAGCTAAAGTAGTGCTGGGTGATATGAATGCAGAGAAATTAAACGCAGTAAAAGACACGATCATCAACAGTGGTGGTAGTGCGGCGGCAATCGTTTTAGATGTTACCGAAGAATCATCTGTACAATCGTTCATGGATTTTGCGATTATCTCTTTCGGAAGTATCAATGCAGTGCTGGCCTGCGCCGGCATCATCCGCGACAGCTTCCTGGTAACGCCCGACAGGGAGACTGGCAAAGTAAAAAAGTTTATGAGTACCGAACAATGGAAGCAGGTAATGGATGTAAACCTGACCGGCGTTTTTCTTACGCTTCGGGAAGCCGCCATCCGCATGATTGACAACAATTGTGAAGGTGTGTTGATACCCATTTCCTCCATCAATAAATCGGGTGAACTGGGGCAATTGAACTATGCTTCAACCAAGGCAGCGATTGCTTTATGGCCAAAAATACTTGCCGGCGAATTTCATGCAAGAGGTGTAAAAAATATCCGCGTGGTGGCTATTGCACCTGGCTATGTAGAAACACCGTTACTTACTTCCATCAAACCCGAAATACTGCAGGGCATCATCAGCGAAATTCCAGTCGGGCGTTTGGTGAAAACAGATGAGATTGTTACCACCGTTCGTTTCATCATCGAAAACGAAGCGGTACACGGAACAACACTGGAAATAAGTGGTGGTATTATTGGTAAGGGATTGGCGAAGTGATTTGATTACATTTTCCATACCCATACTTCTGAATAGCGTCGTTCACAACCAATTATTTTTTCTACGCACAGTTGTTTTACTTTTCCGCTGTAAACAACTGTTCCATGAATCGTATCGACAGGGTTACCGCCATTCTTATCCAGCTACAATCGAAGAAAGTAGTACGGGCACAAGAAATTGCGGACCGCTTTTCCATCAGCCTCCGTACGGTGTACCGCGATATTAAAACACTGGAAGAAGCAGGTATTCCACTGGCAGGCGAGGCCGGTGTTGGCTACAGTATTATGGAGGGTTACCGGCTGCCACCTGTGATGTTTACAAAGGAAGAAGCCATTGCTTTTTTAACCGCCGAAAAACTGGTAGAGAAACTAACGGACCCAGCTTCTAAAAAGCATTACCAGGAAGCCATGTTTAAAATAAAGGCTGTACTCCGTTATTCCGAAAAGGAATTATTGGAAGACATGTCGGCCAATATTGAAGTGGTAGAAAACCGTTACCTGCCGGCGAAAGATAGCCATCCCATCCACCTTCAAACGATCCTAAAAAGCATTGCTGCAAAAGAGATCCTCGACATCGGCTATTTTGCCAATCACTCCCAGCAATACAGCAATAGGGATGTAGAGCCGGTAGGGATCTTTTACCAGGGCAGTTATTGGTACATGATCGCCTTTTGCAGGATGCGGCATGACTATCGCAATTTCCGAACGGACCGGATCAGCTACATCAACGCTACGGCCCGTCATTTTGAAAAACAACATCCTTCACTCAAATCTTTTCTTACCAAAATTGGGAAAGACCATGAGATGTTTACCATTGTAGTGAACGTGGAGAAATCCGTACTCAAATACTTTGGAGACCAGAAATATTATAACGGTTTTGTTTCGGAGAGAATCGTTGGTGATAAAATGGAAATGACATTTGTAACTGCATCGCTAATGGGTTTTGCGAGGTTCTTTATGCATTTTGGCGAGCATGCAGATATCATCAGTCCCGCCTCATTAAAGGAATTGGTGAAGAGTAACCTGGAAGCGATGGGAAAGCGGTTGACAGCGGATAAATGATGCACAGGTTGCCAATTGACATTCGGTATTGCGAGGGTTCTTGCCCGTGGCAATCCCCTGCTATTTATCACCCGGCCTAATTCAAAATCAAACCACCTTTAGAATTTCTTGATACGCCACGCCGGCCACGAACCCGGCTTGCAATGACGTCGTTATTAATCTACTCATTTTCAACAGTTTGTGCAGACACCACAATAACCGATATGCCAGTCATTTCGAGGGTTCTCCGCTTGGGCGGAGCAGGCTTTGCCCGAAGCAATCTCCAGGAGGCGGAACCTTTAACGTTAAATGTCTTTCAAAACAACCAGTGGAGATTGCTTCGGCTGGGCAAGAACCCAGCTCGCAAGGACTGTGAGATTAATGAGCAAACCTGACGTCATAATTATATTTTGTCGACGAAAGGTTCGTTACTGCCAATGACGGGCCAACCAGGAACCTGAAACTTTTCTAACTTTTCTTTTTCACTGTTGACATAGGGCTGTCACTACCCGGCATTTTCTTTGTTCTATCATTAACAACAAAAAAAATAACCATCATGACACAGATTGAATTATTCCAAAAAGAATTTGAAAAAGAAGCTATTACTACCCGTAAAATGCTGGCAATTGTGCCGAACGACAAATACGATTGGAAGCCCCATCCCAAGAGTATGAATATAGCCCAACTGGCTACCCATGTTGCAGAGTTGCCATCCTGGATTGGCATGACCTTGCACACCACCGAACTGGATTTTGCCACGATGGAGTATATTCCGACGCCCATAACTAATACGGCTGATTTGCTGGCCCTGTTTGATAAAAATGTTATTGACGGAAGGGCGGAGTTGGCAGCTGCAAAAGAAGAAACCCTGGCCGAGCCATGGACGCTTCGCAACGGTGAGCAGATTTATAGCACCGAACCCAAGGCAGATGTTATCAGAATGTCGATATCGCAAACCATTCACCACCGGGCCCAGCTGGGTGTATTTCTAAGGCTCCTGGATATCGCCATACCGGGCAGCTATGGCCCCAGTGCAGATGAAGACTTTCAGACAAAGTAACAAACGAAAAAAAAATGGGCAACCCTAGTAACAGGGGTTGCCCATTTTTTTAGAACAAGCCTGTAAATACCGCATAAAATTGCATTTTATTGCAGGATTCGTAACTTTTTCTTGATTTGCATCTCGCTAATTTGCGCTTTTTTGCTTCTTTAAAACGTCGAATTCCTTCCAATTCCTCCCGTTTGCTCATTTATACCCGTCGTTTGTAAAGTCCCTGCCACTGCGTGGCTTTGCTGTGATTAAGTTTACATCCACATTAATCACAAACAAAAAACCAAATTTTATGGAAGCATCATTCTGGATCAAATCATGGGAACTTGGCGGATTTCACACTTCATTTCACCGTAAAGACATCCACCCTTATGTACTGCAATACATGACTCCTGAAGCCATCGAAGGCAAGAACGTTTTGGTGCCGCTTTGCGGAAAAACCATTGACATGCTCTACCTGGCCCAGTATGCCAATAAGGTAATTGGTGTGGAAATAGCCGAAGAAGCCATTATCCAGTTTTTTTACGAAAACAATCTGCAGGTGATCATGCCGGATGAATTTACTTATGTGTCGGGAAATATTACCATCATCCGCCGCAGCTTTATGGAGCTTACCCCGAAAGATCTTGGCCCGGTTGATTGGATACTGGACCGTGCATCGCTGGTGGCGCTTCCATACGATATGCGGGTGGATTATCTCAAAGCCATCGACCGGCTTTCTGAACCTGGTACAAAACAATTGGTCATTACCCTGGAATATTTTCCACTGTTAGATTCAGCACCATTCAGCATTCCCCCTGCAGAAGTAAACAGCTACTACGATAGAGGACATATCATACAGCATGTAGAAAGCCCAAGCCTTCCAAATCATGGAATGGTAAAACGCTGGAAGCTCGAATACCTGGTAGAGCACGGTTTCGTGATCACGAAATATGCCAACGGCTATATTATGGCAAATGAAAAGCAAAGCCAGTTGAGCTGTCGCTGACATAGAATTCCACACAAACACCTTCTTCCGGCATACCTAATATATACAAAAACGCAAATCCCCGGACAACCGGGGATTTGTTTGTTTTTATGCCTGGTCCAATAATTGGCGGCCCTATACCGTTCGACTTCTTTCCAGGCCATAATGCCCTTTGCTAATTGCTTCCCTGACCTTTCATCTCCAAAGTAAAGCCAGGCTGGATGTTTACAGTGGCACCGGGCATAGCTTTCACGCTACGGCAACTAACATTGCTATTAATAGTCGGGTAATTGATGAGGCCGCTATTAATGTACACATCAGTAAATTCATCGGGCAAACTACCACAGCTCCAGTTAGCAATATTTTCCCATGCGGTATCTGCAGCACCCGTCCAGGTATTGCCAAACTTCAGTGTATAAACCGGGCTGAAATTGGTTAGGGTGCCGTTTGTAACCAGGCTCCGGTAAGTATATCCAGACCAGGATGACGGTATTGCAGTCAATTGTAAAGTATCTGCATTTGCACCAGAGTAATTTGCATCGTTTGTCACATTTACAAAACCATTTCCATCATTTACCTGCCATTGATAAGTATTTCCAGCCGCCTGGTTTTGGCTGTAGAAAAAAGCATTGCCCCCGCTGCAAATATTGAGCGGGAACGAAATAATGGAACTGCCTTCGCTTTCATTATTATTTTTATCTAAGGCCGTAACTACGATAAAGCCATTACGAGCCAACGTGGTGGGAAGGGTCCATTTACGACCGGCAATAATGGCCAATATTTTTTTGCCGTCCTGTTGATTGGTACTTGCTTCAGCAGCGGAGGCAAAGCGGTACACGATATATTTTACAGCGGTATCACCATCGGCTGCTGCTTCAGGAGCATTCCATTTCAAACTATCCGCGTCGAATCTCAGATTGGTTGGGGAATTAGGGCAAACCGCATCCTTCCAACTCATGGGTGGTGCAAAAGACCTGTATCGGTATTGATTGTTTTGCAATGCTGTTTTGATACCTTTTGAATTCAGCATGATCTGTTTATTGCTAAACATGATTTGTCCCAATACCTGGCCATGGGTTCCACTCCTGTTGATGTCTAACTGTCCCTGTATTTCAGGCGCTTCCCAGTTGCTGGCATCGGCTAAACGATAGGTGGCCAACCCTGGGTAAATATGGCGGTTGTACAGTACAGCCTGGTCGTTCCACCATTTTGAGAGCGCCAGGTAATCCTGCGCACCGGTAACCTTCCAATATAGTTGTGGTGCCACATAATCTACCTTACCGGCTTGCAACCAGGCAATGGGGTCGCAGTAAATATCGCTGTACGAAGAAGTGCCAACAATACCCGGAGGCGTACCTGCCTTCCAGATGCCAAAGGGGCTAACTCCAAAAATGACATTGCGGTTATTAAGGGTATTGATTATTTGCAATGTATCGTACACCATGCCTATGAGCTGGTTAATATTATTCCGGCGCCAATCGGCGATAGTGGCAATGTTGGTAGGGTTATAATCAACGTAGGTTGCACTGTCCTGCTTCACGATCTGGTTGGGCGGATAAGGGTAAAAATAATCGTCGAAGTGGATGCCATCTACATCGTAGCGGGTGGCAATATCTGCAATCACATTTGTTAGGTATTCTCTTACCATCGGCAGACCTGGGTTTAGCAGGGTTGCTGTGCCGGCCACAAACACCCAGTCAGTATGCAGTGCCGCCACATGGTTAGGCGCAAGTGTAGGGGTACTTTGCTTGGCACGGAAAGGATTGATCCATGCATGCAATTCCATGCCACGGGCATGTGCCTGTTCTATCGCAAATTGTAGCGGATCCCAAAACGGACTCGGTGCGGTACCTTGAGCATTCGTCAGCCAGTACGACCACGGTTCAATGGAAGACGCATACAATGCATCACTTTCCGGCCGTATTTGAAGGAACACGGTGTTGATGCGGGTGTTCGACAGGGTATCAAGGATCTTCAGCAATTCTGCCTGTTGCTGAGCTGTAGTCAATGTCCTGGAACTTGGCCAATCTATATTGGAAACAGAGGCTACCCATGCACCACGCAGTTCCCGCTTGGGATGAGCATCATCCACTTCAGGAGCATTTGGGTTACAGGGCGTAGCAGCCACAACAGTTATGGTAACCTTTACTGTATTCGAAAGAAGATTGCTGCTATTTTGAATACGGTAGGTAAAACTATCGATCCCCGTAAAGCCCGGATTGGAGATATACACCGCATTTCCTTCGGCATCTATATTCACCGAACCATTTGCCGGTGCTGCCATAACAGCCAATGTTGGAAGCAGGAATGAAGCAGCGTTGACCACATCATTTGAAAGGATGCCGATGCGTTTGGCGCTGCCGCTCTGTGCTGTGGCTGCATCTGCCACTGCCACAGGTGCCACTGGAACAGGAGGCGCACCAAAATATGCCAACGCCTTTTCCATAAAAGCACTCATACCAATATCCGTAGCGGTTTCCAGCGTCCAGGAAATAAATATTAAGGCTCCGGGAACTGTGCCTGCACCAAAAGTTCCTTTATAAGCTACACCACCTCTCTTAGCAGCTACGGCATAATTAAAAATATTGGTGGCCCCTGCTACAGCAGCGATGTCATCAGGGAAATCTTCTGCATAAACAACACCAAAGGGAATGCTGAGCCCGGCAAAGTCGGTACCAGCAATGGCTGTGGCAGGCGAATAACCGGCACCACCATCGCCTACATAGTTCGATTTCAAATATCCGTTCATAAATGGCAGGTCATATGTTGCGGCCTGGGCACCCGAGTTTTTACCTAAGTTGTACGCAATCTCCGAACCTGACACAAACAGTTTCCCACCACCGCTCAGGAATGTCTGTATTTTAGCTTTTTCACTGGCTGAGAAAACGATATTGACCCCTGATTCATCACCCACAAACCATACTACAATATCATAATTGGTCAATAAAAAAGTTCCGTCCTCTACTTTTTCATTTGCCACGCTGCTTACCTGTACAAGCCCCCTGTCTCTCAAAGCCTTAAAATAACTGGCAGCAAATGGATGCGTGGCTGCAGTGTAAGATCCGTTGGGCCTGTCGAAACCGTCAACGATCAAAACCCGCTGACCCGCCACATTACTGCTGCGGCTATAAATATCGCTGGAGGCGCTTTCTATGTTTGGGTTCGCTCCATTGCTTACCACCGAAACCAATTTAAAGTGGTGGGCATTTGTAGCTGGTGGCACTGTGAACTGCGATTCGGTTAATGTAATGGAAGAGTCGGCAGCTGTAAGCGTGCTTTCGCTGGCTGCCAGCGCCCAACTGCTGAGGGCATCATTGGTGGCATAGTATAGGCGGTAACCAACCAGGTTGGCATCTGTACTTGCTTTCCATGTTGCGGTTAGCTGGGTGCCCGAACCCGGATTTTCTATGCTGTATAAAACCGGGATTGCAATACTTTGATTGTTGACAATGGTAGTAGTGGTAACGATCCTGTTCATTAAGGTATCCCACCGTTCTGGTGTCATGTTGGGGCAATCTGTAGCACGTACATCACTATGCCCGTAAATGCCCCTGTCGCCATTTACCACCCTGCGAACTTTGGGTATGGAATGCCGGTTGCAAACATCGGCGGCCAGGCTACCGGCGGCTGCGAGCATGGGTTTGCTATCCCACATCGTCAGGTTAGCCACCAGCACTTCGTGTTCGGTACCGATGCCTTCATTATTATAAAGCGAAACACCCTGGCTAAAGGCACGGTCGGCCTCGGCTACTACCTGTGTAATTTGCCCATCGCTGTTGCGCACTACATAATGCGCACTTACGCCGGAGGCACAATTGCTAAACCAGCTGAGTGTACCCTGGTAAGTACCCAGTGCGATATAGTGAACAAAATAAAAATTAATAGCTGCTCCAACCGGGCGGGTGCCATAGTTGGTAGGACAGGTAGAGAAACCTGCAATGGCATTGGGATAATCTACAGCCGTAGTTCCATTCGGACTATCGGTGTCTTGTGGCAACGCGATGTCTTCTAATATTTTTTTATTGGTAACGGGTTCCAGGTAAATGATCTCACCCCATAGCGTAACTGTTTTACTTCCGGTTTTCATTAGCTCATAGATCCTTACTGCTAATTCGGTTTTCATTTTCTCGTTAGTAAGACCGGTAAGTTGGCGAACTGCATCGAACCAATCATCTAATGAAACAGCTGCTTTATTTTGTTGATAGTGGGCCAGCAGTGCCGCAGCAGCCCGGATATTCATCTGGGCATCATCCTTTATTTTTTCCGGGGTAGTTTTCAATAAAGATGCAGCAGCAGTAATTTGTTGGATATACTGATTCTCAATAATCCCCATGACACCCCAGGAACCATACATGGATTCGCTTACCTGCGCCCAATTACTCTGTACCTGCGCTGCTGCCATCAACAACTCTACAGGGACTTTAAATTCTGAAGCAGCCTGCGTAAAGTATTTCTTCAATGTTGCTACTGCAGGCTGTGGCCTGTTTAAAAATTCTTCCAGCATCGCATCGTTGTGACTGTGTCCCTCGTCGGCGTCGCCGGCCTGAACCTGGCCTGTAGTAAGATTGGCATGCAGGTAAGGCGACAAGTTCCGTTGTAAAAAAACATCGCCATTAGGCTGACTGATTTTTTTTACAGGTGTGTGAACATACTTGTTTGCAAGTGCAAGCAACTCCGCATCCGATGCAAGCGGTTTTGATTTTTGCTGCTGACCAAAAGCCACGCATACATTAAATAATAAAACAAAAGCGGCAAAAGATGCCCGCAACCGTAGAGATAGATTCATTGAAAAAATTCTTTAGGCAGTTTCGAAATTAGGTTTGATAAGATTTTTCGGAGGATAGGGTGTGATAAAGCAACAAAAAAAGTCGCACAAATCCGCAAAAGAGGAAAACTATTTCTTCAGAGTAAATGCCTTCCGCCCATGAATACGACTGAAATCAATGGGCCTGCTAATAAATCAGCGTTGTTACTCCCCCCATAATCTTGCGGTTTTATACGGATTTAACCGAACTGCCTGCCAGATTGCTCCTGTTTATAATGGCGTTACCAGGCTGGTTTTAATGTCCTCATGATAAAATGTACAATCGTTTAAATGATTAACTTGATTTGTTACACCCTACCACAGCACTGCTGAAATGGGCGTAGCCGCACTGCGGTATTATTCCCCGCTGGCGGGGACAGGTTTTGCCGAAGGCTAAACCAGGGGTGGGATGCAGAGGGAAACGCTCCATGATTGCACCTGTTTATTGTGTGGAGTACAATTGCCGTTCAATCCGGTCGGGTTTTACGAAATATAGTGGCCAGGAAAGATTTTTTAAAGTTGCTTTATGCATGTTCTATTTTGGCTGTGAAATAAAAAGCCAGGAGAAATTCAAATAATTTTTTTCAAACTTTAAAATATCCTTCATTGTCATCCGTCTTCATTAATAATGGATGAAGCACTGACGATAGATACAGAGATGGCCGGGCAACCAAAACGCAATATCACGCAGGTAATTAATGATTACACTAAAAGACTGATGGGCTTCATCCGTAAACGTGTAACTAATGAGGCGGATGCCGAAGATATCCTGCAGGATGTTTTTTACCAGCTGGCCGGTAATCCCGAACCGATCGAGCAGCTAAGCGGCTGGCTGTTTAGCGTAACCCGGAATAAAATAACCGACGCACAGCGAAAACACAAACCTGTTTTGCTGGACGATGTATATGGTGGTGATGATGAAACCTTTTTGGACTGGGCGGAATTGTTCTTTGAGGCCTCAAATAACCCGGAAACCGAACACCTGAGAAGCATCTTTTGGGAAACGCTGAACAATGCCCTGGAAGAATTACCTGAGGCCCAGCGACAGGTATTTATTCTACATGAATTGGAAGACGTTCCTTTTAAAACCATTGCAGCGCAAACCGGCGAAACCATCAACACCCTTATTTCCCGTAAACGATATGCAGTGCTGCATTTGAGGGAAAGATTGAGTGTATTGAAAGAAGAATTATTGAATTATTAAACAACGATCTTACTATCGCCTGAAACCGATAGCTAACAACAAAAAACGAAAGAATGAAAAAGAGATTTGGAGCCAAAAAAGCATTGATGTTTTTATTAATAGCACCCGCAGCCCTGTTCCTGTTTAGCTGGATCGTTATGCTGCTTTGGAACGGTGTATTGGTGGCAGTCACCGGTGCCGGAATCGTTACAATCTGGCAAGCCATGGGTATACTTGTATTAAGCAAAATATTGTTTGGTGGTTTCCGCGGTGGCCGTGGTGGGCATTGGAAACAGGAGATGAAAGATAAATGGCAAAACATGAGCGATGAAGAAAGGGTAAACTTTAAGGAACAATGGAAAGATCGCTGCAAAAGCTGGGGCCGGAACCGGTTTGAACAGAAACCAACAAACGAACAAAGCACTGAATCCTGACGGGTCCTTGTTTTACGGAGCGTATATGTCCCAACAATTTATTTCTATATACCAAAAAACCATCCTCTATGCAAATCCTCGTATTCAAAACCAACCTCGAAGACAAGCAACACATCAGCGTCGCCCGAAAATTACTGAGTAAAATGCAGGGTATTCTTTACTGGAACGTGGACCTGCACGACATAGATAAAATACTCCGGATAGAAGCAAACGAACTATTGCTCGTTCCGGTGCGGGTAGAGCAAACGCTGCAGCAGGCCGGGTACTATTGCGAGGAGCTGAAGGACTAAGGTGAATGCCGTCAGTCACCAACTTCAACGACGATTTTTGAAGTGTTCGATATAGAATGAAAGCGTTTCTAAATTGGTAGTGAGTACTGAAGGATCAATTGCAATTGGTCTGAAATAATCGTAGGCTTCGTCGTAGGCTTGTATAACAATAAACTGGGTCGTTGATTCACTATCAGAAATTTCCTTGACGTCTATTCGAAGAATATGCTCCCATTTGACCAGGAAATTTTCGTCCATCAACATTATCCCGGTTCTATCTAATGTCAATAGGGACTTTCGCCCGGGAATCTTTTTTGTCCATTTTACAAACCACATGATCAGAAAAAATCCAGACAAGTTCAAAAGGCATTTAAGCCAATTGGCTTCGGGACTCTCTATAAGTTGGGAGCCAAAGACCACGATCATGAGGGTGGGAAAAACCAGCCATTGTCGATTTTGACGAACCACTATACGTTCTTCTGTGATATCAGGCCCATTGTACTTTCGTGAGTATTCCCAGAGCTCTTTGTAGACCGGAACAGGCTTTGACCAGATCGATTTTGCAGGAGGGGGATAGTATTCCAATTCAATTTTTTCGAGCCACCCTTTTCTTCTTGCTTCGAAGTTTTTCTCCATCTTAAGCAAAGCTATACACCTAATGTTACCGTAATATGAAATATAGCAAAACAGAGCGTTTTACATATCAAGCCGAATTTCATTGACTGTCACCAATGAATCCGTTATCAGCTTTCCTGCTATTCATACGGATATAGCGACGAAGTAATAATGAAGCAATAATGGTACAGAGATTGGAGATTATGGCAAGGATAATCGTAACCAGCATAAGATATTGCTTCGCTGTAAAACACCGTCCGTTATAATTATAGTGACGGAAGTCTTTGATGGCTGCGATAAACAGTGAAGAGAAAAGATAGGTGAAAAAAGCAGTTACAATAGCCAGGAAGGTATGGCATACATCGGTAGACCAATCGGCTAACTCATTATTACGCCGATGAAAATTATAAAGCCGTAGATTAAATACGTGGAACAGGATTTGCGTAACCGGGACAAGCGCCAGTATAAACTCCGGCCCAAACTCGTACCACATAAAGCCTATCATAAACAGGTTTAGGACAAGGCTAAAGGACACTACTAACTTAAAAATTTGCCAGTTCCTTTTTCTCATCAGCTAAAGATATTTCTATTAAAACAAAACAGCCTGCATCAAACGATACAGGCTGCTGATTTTCTATTCACCGCTGATATCAGTTTTCTTACCATAATCCCTGTGGCTGGCCCCATCCATCTTTACGATTTTAGGGGTGAATTTTCCCACTACATCTACCAATGCCTGCTGCGATTGCATTACCACATCGATGTCTTTGTAAGCAAATGGCGCTTCGTCTAATCCGCCGCCAATCAGCTTTACACCATGTTTGTACAATTCTTCCTTCATCCGGTTCATGGTGATGGTTTTCATGGCCGCGGTACGGCTTAGCTTACGCCCGGCGCCGTGTGATGCTGAGTTGATAGACGCTTCCTCGCCTTTCCCTTTTACGATAAAACCAGGCGCCGTCATGCTGCCCGGGATAATACCCAACACATTTTTACCTGCCGGCGTAGCACCCTTTCGGTGAACGATCACATCACGACCTTCCCAGGTTTCTTTCCAGGCGAAGTTGTGGTGGTTCTCTACCATCTTCATCGGCCGGCGGCCCAGTTGCTTCGCGATCTTCGCGTGGATCACATGGTGGCAGGCGCTGGCATAATCACCTGCCAGGTTCATGGCGTTCCAGTATTCGATACCTTCTTCTTCATCCATACTTAGCCAGGCCAGGTTATTGGCCTCACCCGGCAGGCGGCGTTTTTGTTTGGCGATTTTGGTATAGTGTGCGGCCACATTGGCACCCAGCGCACGGCTTCCGCTATGGCTTAACAAGCCCAGGTATAGGCCAGGTTCGGCACCCAGCACATCATCCTTTTCCGTCAATTCAATAATACCGAATTCCACAAAGTGATTACCACTTCCGCTGCTACCCAGCTGCTTTGCAGCCCGCCCTTGCAGGCCTTTCAGCAAGGTAGTGTCTTTAAAAACCGGGCTATCCACCACTTCGTCGTAGCTGCAGGTTTTAAATTCTTTACCGCTGCCAAACAAAGTAGCTTCATTCAGTTCGCGTGTAAACCAGGCTTCTTTTTGCAGCAACTCTTTCGGGTTGATATCAAAAATGCTCAGGCACATACGACAACCAATGTCGACGCCAACACCGTATGGTATCACAGCGTTTTCAGTTGCCAACACACCACCAATCGGCAGGCCATAACCATGGTGCGCATCGGGCATTAAAGCCCCTGCCACACTTATAGGCAATTTGGCGGCCTGGTACATCTGGTGCATGGCGCCTTCTTCAATATGTTCCTGTCCGAACACGTTAAAATGTACGCCGCTGTTGTTCAGCGAAATCTCTGCGCCATCTACCGTTTCTTTTGGTAATAGTTGTTGTGCTATCAATGCCAGCACAGCATCGTCGGCATACTCCACCGGGGCAGCCAACACTTCTTTCAATATATTCATCGCGTCCTCCTTTCTGTGATGTTTGTAATTTTTCTCCATCACTTTCATCGCTATGCTAATCACCGGTCCTTCCGGGTAGCCGATAGCTCGTAATTCTTTGCCTGTTATTTTTAACTTGCTCATGTTGTTATTGTTTGTAATGCGTTCCGCTATTGCGAAGGCATTTTTAATCCCAGCTCTTTCATAGCCAGTAATGCTTCGGCATTGCCAATGGCGTCGTTCACCGGGTTGTGATCGTGTTTTGTTTTTCTGAATAACCGCTTCCATTCGTTGTTAAGACCGGTGTCCATCTTCATGCCGCAATAGAGATCGCCGATACGCCGGGCCGAAAAACCAAAAGGATTCTTACCAAGATAGGTATGAAAATACCAATTGATCCACTGCCAGTCGAAGGCCGGGTTATCGCTTAAAAAGATAGGCCGGTTTTTTGAATTTTCCGAAAGCCATTGGGCGAACCTTTCCATCACCAGTTTCGGCTCATCGTAGCTTTCATGCTGCTGCCGGGTGATATTGCTTACCGCCAATGCTTCCGGGATCCAGAGATCAGAAACCGGTTTTGTTGTACCGTAAAATGTTTTGGACAGCGTGGGCTCTACCACCACCGCACCAAAGCTGACCATTGAATAAGTATGTGGAATCGGTCCGTCTGCTTCCACATCTATAACTATAAAGGACATTGTTGTTTAGTTTTTGTGTTTTAGTTAATTGGTTTTGTCTTTTGTAAATTGCAACCAGGATTTACTTTTTAAATTGATTATTATGGTTACCCCTGAAATACGCCAGCAAATTCACCAACTCATAGACGAAGCCAACGACAACCAGTTGGAAATTATTTTGGATGTATTGTCACCAGGTTCCAAACGTTATAGCCAGGAAGATCTTGATAATTTTAACGAACGTGCCAGGCTTTTTGAAGAGGGTGGAAGCAAGGGATATTCAGTTGAAGAATCCCGTGCTTTGATCCGCAACAAATACAAGCAGCATGGCGTATAAGATCGTCATTTCTCCTTTAGCCCATGAAGACGAATACGAAGCTTACAAGTGGTACGAAGATGCGAGAGCCGGTCTAGGCGAAGAACTGCTTTACGAACTTGATATAGCCTACCAAAAAATTGCTAATCATCCACAAGCCTTCGGCTGCATAGATGCTAAAAAAAAGATCTTCGGGATTATCTGATTCACCGATTTCCTTACCTGGTTGTTCTTCGGATTAATGGTGATACTGTTGAAATCATTACGGTACATCATGCAAAAAAACATCCGGATAAAAAGTATGGTGCTTCAGGCTTGTGATTAAGTCATTTTTTTGTAATAACCAATTCTCATTTCTATTAATAATTCATTAATCCTATCAACATCGGGTTCATCAGGTAATCCCGACTCTTGGTACAATGACGTCAACTCAACTTTCAGCTCTTCCGCCTGTTGCATCAATTCCTTATATTCAAACTTCCCCGCTTTTATATCCAGTAAAAAATCCCTGTCGTTCCTCAAGACATTAATCTTTCTTTCCGTGGCAATTTCTTTCGCCATGAGTAAGAGGCGGAACACATGCATCATATTTTTAGGATCGTAATTTTTTCCATGCGTCAAGGTGTTTTTATATCGTTCGTCATTTCTCTTTTCTACCCAATCCCAATACTCCTTGTACTTTTTACAATACACAGAATAAGCATCGATATTAAAGTATAACATCGCAACCGGCTGTTCTCCTTTCGGTATACTGCTCAGGCTTACGTCGTTAGCATTTTGCTTTCTGGTCACCCCAGTATAACCCAGGCTATCGCTGTAGTACAGGTTATAGCAATCTCTTAAATGCGAGATCGCTGCAAGCCCGATGTTGCTCTGATCCATTTCATTTTCTGTCAGGTATTTTTGCAAAGGCACAGCCTCCTTTTCTTTATACACGAAACAAAAATCCAACACTTCTTTCCTGTCTTTCTCTACCGGGTTCAGGATTTTTTTCTCCAGCCCATATGCCTTTTTTATTTGTGTGAAGGCATAATTGGCAAAGGTTTTTTCACAAAGCTTCGACAAAAACAATTCAGGCCTTAGCTGGTTCATTAATGCATCTTTATACAATACACACTTCTCCGGTACGTTCAGCATTTCAAGGATGTTGGGATTGTTCTTCGCCAACAGTTCCATGAATCGCTTCAACTCATAGTAAACGATGTCGTTTGTTTCATTGCTCACCTGTGGCGTATACTCCAGCCCATAATACAATGCTTTCGGTAACACAAATACACCCCGTATATCTGTGTCGGACTTTTCGTTGTCCAAGCCATATGCCCTACTTCCAGCGATGATTTCAAACACCAGCCAGCCGTTAGTTTTTACAGTTTCAATGGTTAGTGTTTGCATACAAGGTTTTTAAAAAGAAAGCGTCTAATGATGAATAGTTCATACTGTTTGTGCCCAGGTTGTTTTTTCCAGCTTCAGCTATATCCCAAAATTCTGTAACCAGCGTTTGAAGCACGGCATCTTTTTGATGCAGATACTTTTCGCCAACGGTTGCTTTCAACTGTACCATGTTTCTCAATATGGTTCGATTGCCTTCAGTTGTCAGGCTCATTAGTCCTTCTATATCCATCGGCAAAACATCATTGCATTTTGTTATCCAGTTGCACGACAACAATGAACGAACCAGGTAGAAGTAGGCCTTCAGTTTTATCTCGTCACTGTCTTTTATATCCTCCCAAAACTTCTTAGCCAGGGAATAGTGATGGTAAAAAACCGCCACCGGTGTATAGAATTGTGCAACCAGTTTTCTGAAATCATCTTTAAAGCCCGGCGCCGCATAGTATTCTATTGGGGATTGAAACCGTTCTATCAATGCTGTGTTTGATTTTTTTAGCATCACCAAACTCTTCCTTAGGTCCCAACCGGTTATATCAAAATCGCCCTGCATCGTTTCTATCGTATCCTTTCGGCTACCGAGAGATAGGTACCAATCCTTATCATGCATGTATAGAAAACGTATATCAAAATCGCTATCAGGCGATGGAAAACCCCAGGCCCTGCTACCGGTTTCACAAGCATACAATATTTTTATACCCTTCTGCTTTTCTATTTGTTTTAATTGTTCCTGTATTGCTTGCATCGTATCGGTTTTTTATCCGGCATTCCAGCCATGTTAATAATTTTAAAATCCAGGGTAACAATCAATAAAAGCACAAACCGCTCTACCCCTGAGCTACCGGCCCATTCAGTAGTAGTACTGAGCGGACCGGACGGGACTCGAACCCGCGACCTGTCGATTAGCAGTCGAAGTAACTCTTATCTACGACACCTGAATTTAGGTTTTAAAAATCAATGGTAACAAACGCAAAGTGACTGGGTTGATTGGTTTCAGAATCGAAGTAACACTGTGCTACGACACATTGATATTTTTAGTTTTTTAAAAAAGGGCAACTGGCAACCAGCGTTTGCTTTCTTTGTACGGGATTCGAACCCGCACCTGCTTTCACAGGTTCTACCGGTTGAACTAACAGAGTCGAAGTATCACTGATCTACGGCACCTTTATTTTGAGGGTTAAAAACGAACAACGACTATTTACTGAGCTATCTCCCGGGCAAGCAACCCGGGCAACAGGAATTGAACCTGTGACCTTCACACTCTCGTGTAACGCTCTAACCGAAGTAACGCTGTCCTACGACACCTCAATAAATGTAGAAAGGGTAACAAGCCGAAAAGAACTTTTATTCCGCCATACAGGCATTGCTGCCTGCAACAGGAATTGAACCTGTACATCCGATGAGGATATGGGTGATATTTCACCCACGCGTCTACCGAAGTATTTCTTCCCTACGACACCTTCCGGGAAATTTTGAAAGCGTAACAGTCAAAAAGAAAACAAACCGGTTAGGTTGGCTCTTTAAGGTTTGTCAGGCTGAGCTTGTCGAAGCCCTGCTAGTAGATCTAATATGATGATCTGCAAGATGGCCTTCGACAAGCTCAGGCTGACATGGCTACGACAGCTTTCAAAAATAAAGTTCAGGAGCAACAAGCGAAATGAGAATGGCCTGCTGTCAAGCTGCGGATTTGCACCGCCCTCTGATTGCTCAGAGGTCCTGGCCCTGTGTTGGAGACGAAGTATCCCACTTCTAACGGCATCCTGAATTATTTTAATATCTTTTGTCAAAGAACTTTTTTTAAAAGCAGTCCCGGCCTTTCCGGGACTGCGGTTTGATTGTTTATAATATGGTTTCATTGATCAGCTTTACTGCATTGCTACCGTTTTCGATAGCCTGCAGTACATCGAAGATCTTATCGCTCCAACCTGCTACCAGGTATACGCCATTCCGCTCAACGCTCAGTGGCACATTACCATAACCGGCCAGGTCGAACAGGTAGAGTTTAGCACCTGGCGCCAGCTTTTTATACTGCTTCCAGAGACCCGCTATCGTGTCGGTGCCGGCATTACTGTTCCACAACTGGCAGTCAGTAAAGATCATCACTTTATCCACGATCTTGTTACGATCCAGCAGGTCTTTGATCACCAGGTAACCGTTGGTGCTATAACCCACTTCACCCTCACGCCGGTAGAACTCCTGCACATTGGCCAGAATGTTTTTCTTTGGCATATTGATGATCTTCCAGGTGTCACCGAACATACCGGTCACTACGTTTTCGCAACGGCTTTGCAGCAGCATCGCCAGCATCAGACCGATATCAAAATTCATCACCTTGCTTTTGGCACTGATGGCTTTTTGCATGCTACCGCTCACATCCGCGGCAATTACGACCTTCGTGTCTTCGTTGTAACCGGCAATATTGGCTGCACTTTGCAGTACCGCGGCTTCCAGCGCATCCAGCACTTTGCTTACACGGCCATTGTTCAATTCCTTCAATTCACGGTACGCACTCAGGAAACGGAATGGGAGTTGTTTGCTGTTGGCAACCGCCCTCGCATTGGCCAGGTACTCACATACTTTGTTCAATGCTTCTTTGCTTACTTCGGCTTCCAGAATATTCCGCAGGTTACGCAACGTAGCCATATAACCCATCTTATTGCTGAAGATCAGCTCTTCCCATTTGGCACGTACAGCAGCCTGCTTTAGTTCAACGCTGTCGAACTTCAACTGGCCCACTGCACTCAATTCTACTTCCCAGGTGTATGGTGCTTCCAGTTCGTCTTTCACTATTTTGTTGAACAGGTCCTGTTGCGCTTCATCCTTTGCCTTTGGGTGAACCAGGAACAGCGCATCTTTCAATTTTACGGCCGCATCGCGGTTGTATTTTGCCAGCTGGTAAGCATCGAATTTATTGAATGCTTCCGCCAAACCTTTTTGCAACTGCTTGCTGAGTTTGTTCAGTTTTTTTACCTCTGTACGCTCATTGGCCATGGCATAGTACGCCAGCAACTCTGTGATCTCATCTGCACGTTGTACCACACGGTTAGTCAGTTTGCTTACAATGCTGTTACCGCTTTGTAGTTTGGCCAACTCAACGGTCAACACTAATGGTACGGTACGAAGATTCATTTGCTCACGGGTGTACACGGCCAGTTTAGCCACAAACTCCGCGTCGTTTTTTGCGATCAGTTCTTTTATACGTTGCAGCTTATCGTTCGCCTTCTCGTAGAACTGGTTGCTCAATGATGCCGTAGCAACTGCAGTGTACAGCTCCAGTTGTGGGGTTAGTACAAACGCCGTTTCAGCTTCGTAATTGATTACCTGTTTTGGTTTGCTTCGCAGCTTCAGATTGAATTTCATCGTATACCTCCTTTGTTTTTCTTTGATAACACAAAGCTTGATTTGAACTGTGCAATGTTTTTGCACAGTGAAATTTATTTTTTACTTTTTTGTTTTTAATGGTTACCAACCTTTGTAAGATTGGTAACCATTTTATTTCTGTGGCACGAAAATCTGTTTCAATTGCCCTACCAGGTCGCCGCTGCCGTTTACGCTGATATTGCTGATTTTGTCGGCAATTTTTTCAACATACTCCATCTCTTTCAGCTTCCACAGCATGGTATTTTCTTCCATCAGTTTCGCTGTGTTCAACAGGCTACGTGTGCTCGCGGTTTCTTCACGACGCATGATGCTATTGGCCTGCGCTTTTTTCTCCGCCACCAACACCTGGTTCATAATTTCTTTCACATCACCAGGCAGAATGATATCACGGATACCGAAGCCAGTCACTTCCACACCCAGCGTAGCCGCATCGGTTTTTACACGATCCAGTACAAATGGTGCAATGGTTTCTTTTTTCTCCAATAGTTCATCAAAAGCCATTGTACCCACGTATTCACGTAAAGCCAGTTGCAGTGCTACATACAATTGTTTATCGTACTCTTTGTTCTGCAACAAAGCCTGTTCGATGTCTGCCACTTTGTATTGTGCAAAAGCATTGATACGCAGTGCCGCTTTGTCTTTGGTCAGTATTTCCTGTCCATTGATTTCCACCTGCTGCTGACGCATATCTGCTTTGCCCACAGTAATCGGAATGCTGTTCTTCCACCAGTAGTAAATACCGGCTTCCAACACTTTCTGGAATTTTCCATCGATAAACAGGATTGCATGTTCATAGCTTTCCACGGTGTAGGCACGTACATAACCTACGACCAATTTATTTAGAATGGTAGCACGGTCGATGGATGGATCGATGTCGATCACACTGATATCGGCTTTTACAAAACGATATTCAACTGCGCCTTTCCAGTAGGCGTAGCGTCCTGCCGTCAACACTTGTTTCAACAGCCCGCCTTCATATTGCAAAGCGATTTCATTGTCACCCACTTCCACGATATGCAGCGCCTCTGCCAGTGCAGCATCCTGCAAAAGTATGTTCAGTTCGATGGGTGCATAAAACGGTTTTGTCTTTTCGAACACCATGGCAGTTTCGCTCCAAAGCCAGTATTTACCTTCGGTAAGCATACGCTGGTACACCCCTTTTTTAAACACAAGGGCTACCTGGTAAGCGTTTATGTAGATCTTTTTCATTATTGTATTTTTTAATGTTAGGGTTAAAAAAGTTGTTGTTTTCAGTCATTCTATAATCACGGAAGCTGTGAGGTGTTATGTTTTTGGAAAGATGCTATTTCAAAAGTTTGCGAGTAATACCCGCAAGGCTTTTCAATTTTCCCTCCCCAGCCACATGACACAATTACTGCCTTCAAAGTGTTTATGGAACCCGCGGAAGTATGAACCTGTTCCCAATGGACCAGGTGTGATAAAACCGCAGACTGATCACAACAACCTTTTTTCAGATCATCATTTGATAGGGGAGTGATGGACTCCCTGAAAATGGAGCATTTTGAGCGCTCTGCGTTTATCCACTCCGCCATCCCTGCTTTCACAGAGAGTGGGATTCGAACCCACGAATTGTGCCTGTTGCTCTACCACTTGAGCTATCCCGGCAGTTGCCGGGAAGGGGAGTCGAACCCCTGACCTACAGATTATTGGAGGATACTTCCTGAAGCAACAACAGCATACAGTTAGTTACTACACCTGCACCACTTAGCGGTTAAGCTAAAGCCTGGTTTGTTTACAACAGGATCAATACCCTTCTTGCCGTTAAGCAAGACTTTTAGTCAATGTTTCCATCAACAATATTTTAAAGAACTTTCTTTTTTGTTTTAATAACACAAACCTGCATCGTCAGTGTGCAATCTTTTTGCACAGTAAAATTTATTTTTTAATTATTTTCTCTTCTTCAAAAATGATAGCCCGCGGCATCCAGCAATCACTTTTCTCTGTAGCCACTTCGTGACCATTTTTGCAGATCTTGTTAGGTCCATCCAAACCATCCAGTCCACAGCAGCCGATTAATCTGGACTTATCGGTATGGTTCATAACATTGATGAGATCTTCAGCATTTATGATGGTCTTTCCTTCCGACTGGGTAAAATAGTCTCCATCGGAAATGGTGTAAAAACCAGGTTGAATAAAAGGCTGACGATCCGCTTCTCCGAAAGAAGTTCCGGTATAATGCTCCAGGTTTTTTGTAAGTGGCAGTCCACATTTTTTACAGTAGATGATCATTGCTATTTTCTTTGATAACACAAACCTCAGTCGCCACTGTGCAGTCTTTTTGCACAGTAGATTTTCTTTTCTATCTTTCTCAAAATATTTTCCCATGCCTGTTAACCGTAATGCGCTGGTCCGGTATCGCACTATCGACAAATGCCTGCAAAACCGTCGCCGCAAATGGACCATCGAAAACCTGATCGATGCTTGCACCGAAGCATTGTACGAATACGAAGGCATCGACAAAGCCCTCAGCATGCGCACCATCCGCCTGGACCTTAACGCTATGCGCAGCGATAAGCTGGGTTATAACGCCCCGATTATAGTAACCGACAAAAAGTACTACAGCTACGAAGACCCCGACTTTAGCATTGCCAATATTCCATTGACGCCCCAGGACCTTGCCATTCTCCAGGAAGTGTCGCACCTCCTCAAACAGTTTAAAGGCTTCAGCCACTTTAATGAGGTAAGCGAAATGGTAAATAAGCTGGAAGACAAGATCTACAGCGAACAACACCAACAAGCCCCTGTTATCGATTTTGAAAAAAATGAATTACTCACAGGCATTGAATGGCTGGACATATTGTATCAATCCATCATCAAACAAAATACCCTCTTACTCTCATACCAGTCCTTTAAAGCCAGGCAAGCCGCCGATATCATTTTCTATCCTTACCTGCTGAAAGAATATCGCAACCGTTGGTTTGTGCTGGGCATGAAAAAGACAGGCAAAGAGATCTGCACCTTTGCACTGGATCGAATCCAAAACATCATATCTCAAGACAACGAACTATTTAAACACCATAAGGGTTTCGAAGCCCACACTTACTTTAATGATATCATTGGTGTTACCCGCAACGCCGCCGAACAGCCAACAAATATTCTGTTTTGGGCCAGTTCCTATCATGCGCCCTATATCAAAACCAAACCCATTCATGCTTCACAAAAAATAGTGGACGAGGTAAAGGGCGGCACTCATTTCAGCATCGATGTCATTCCAAATTTTGAACTGGAACGGGAACTGATGGGTTTCGGTGAAGGCATTAAAGTCTTGTCGCCAACCAGTTTGGTTCGAAGTATCAAAAGAAAACTCCGGCTGATGAATGAGTTGTACCAGCCTCCGTCTGACCAATGAAAATGATTCTCAAATGATTGCTACAACATTGGGCTGACAGCCAGCCCTTGCTTGCTTGCCCATTGATCCATAATCCGTTTTGCTTCATCTGATATTACGCGGTTCATTTTAGCCTTTGCCTGCACAATCCTGTGTAAGGCAACATTAACCTCAATGGTTGCGAGTATATCCAGCAACATGCCTCCTGAGTACCTGCGTAGCGAATAGATAGCGGTTTTTCCTTTGGCGCAATAGAATGCATAGGAACCGACACAGTGTTTCATCGCCCTTCCTTCCTGTGATAGCCATCTTGACTCCGTCAGTTCATGAAGTACCAGTGTCTCAGCTTTCCTTTCTACCTGGAAACCTTCGATGCCGCACGAATTCCATGTTTGGTTTGTCTCGAAATGACCAAACCTATTGTGCCACCTGTCGCTTTGCCGCATGAGTGAAGCGAGGGTTCTGCCTTTTAGCACGTAACGCGGATTGATTCTTTTTTCTTCCCGTACATAGTCAACCAGTTCTGTAAGGCGGTCAGGATTAAACATGCCTCCATTCACAACCAGGTGTATAAATGATTCCCAAAAGTCTTCCTGGCTATAGGGTTTTGTGCCAATCCATGAATGGGCGATTTTCCCGGCCAACGTGTCGTCACCGTTCATTCCTTTTACCTGCGCCCATCTCAGGGCTTCTGCCACATTCAACGCTGGCGGGGCCTGTGTAAAGTAATGCGCCATTTTTTGCGTAAACGGAATGGGTACATGACACATATCTTTAACCCTTCCTCCGCCACCGAGATGTATCAGCCAGTTGATGTGTTGGGTATTGACGGTTTCGTACAGGCTCTTGTACAGAAAATCTGGTATGGGATACTTACAAAAAATCCAGCTGGCCAGTTCTTTCACCTGGTGTGCACTATTTCTTGACGCAGGTGTCCATTTGAAAGGATCATTGCGCCAATACGCCCTGTACTGCACGATATTCCACACCACCTGGATAGATTCTTCGGTGGCTACGAGAATTGACTGCTTGTCGAGGTAGATCAGCAAATCCTTTAATGCTTTCCTTTCTCCTGCCTTTGCTTTTGACGAAAGCATACTAAAGCAATCGTAGATTTTCCAGATCCTTTTATCAGTAAAGTACGCGGTAAGGTTTTCACCAATGAATAACCTGGTGATGACCTCCTCAAATCTTTTGAAGCGTACTTTGGAAAAACGCAGCAGTTTGTGAATGATTTCTTCCCTTTCCTGTTGTTGTTGCAACTGTTTTTCCCTTTCGGTTTTAATTTTCTTGCCCATGACTATTTAGTTTATTCCTGGAAACAGAAGGTATCTTTCTGCACCTGGTTAATTGTTTTCTTGTTTCATCTTTTCGTTTAGTCCGGATCTGGTCCATGGTGTATTTTTTACAATTTGAATGTTATGATAACCCCGGATCATTTTACAGACCCGGGGTCTTTTAATTACTGTACTACTTTATTGGCACAGCAGCTACTTGCAAACGCATGCGGCTTTGCCCTGAATACGAATCCCATCCCCATGATATAGCCCATTGCATCTTTTAATGCGTCGTTGCTTTTGAAATTTGGGTTGGTATTGATATCGGCGTGGACCTCCATGTCTACATCGAATTCAGTGAACAGGTGACATAGTTCATAAGCGATCTCAATACTCTTTCCTACTTCCACCAGCATCCTTTCTTTAATGCTCATTTTTTGTAATGAGATCTCATTGTGGATGAACATGAACCCACCTTTTCCTTTACGTAGAAATACGATTACGGTGGCGAATTCGGTGCCCCTTCCTTTTACCTGGCTATCGGTACCGATGCAAACTTTTAACGGGTGACCAGCCGCTTTTTCGCGCAGCAATACTTCCCTTACTTCGTTTACGATTGGCTTCCTGATCCTTGTTCCATCAAGCTTTCTCCATTGCTGTGGGTGTTCCATTGGTTTGTTTTTGTATGCCACAGCAGCACAGGAACCTATTTGGTTTTGAGTCGCCGTGACATGGGTGTTTTGTTGTTTTTGATCACTTCTTTTAAATAGCTGTTTGTTATTAATTCTCAATCAATTCTTCCAACCGCCTGAAGCCAATTACGTTTACCTTTTTGGGCTCATAATGTGTCTCTTCAGGGTTAGTAATCTCAGCCAGTGTCATCGGTTTATTGATGACTTGTTGCAGACCTATATGATTACTTAGCGCCTGTGCCTTTTCCGCATTCAGCTTGCCAAATTCATATTTTGCGATCAGTCTTCCTTTGCGCAGCAGGGCGCTATCCACCATACTCAACTCGCTGTTAAATGTGCAGATGATCTGTACATTCAGGCAGTCGCTTAGCAGGCCGTCACTGATGTTCAGCAGGTTGCTTACACTGCTTTGGCTGCTGTATTTGCGGTCCATGATAATATTCTCGGCGTCTTCAATTACCAGCACTGCGTTGGGATTATCCAGCAGCAGGTCCATAAACTCCGGGTTCATCAGGTTGCCCGCCACACCGGGTGATACGAAGAGCACTTTCTTACTCATTTTTCCGATCAGATGACGCAGGTAAGTTGTTTTACCGGTACCAGGCAAGCCATGTAGTAGTATGATGCCCTTATCATTTTCCTTAGCCAGTCTTGCCCTAATTGTTTCATCCACTGCCTTAAAGTCATCATTGTAATACAGGTCAATGTCAAGGCTTGTTGGTTTGATAGCCAGGGTTTTCAGGTCCAGGCTGTTCTGGTTCAGAGTGATAATATTAATCTCGTAGTCTGCGTCTTTTTCCGGGGATTTGAATGCCTTGAATTCTTCCAGCATTTTGTTGGCCAAAGCGTAATTCGTATGGTGAAACAATACCTCCACATAATAGTCGGTCACCAACACCAACAGATCGCCATCAAGTTTAAAAAGGGTTTTACTAAACTCAACCCTGTCGTGTTGCCAGTTATGATAGTTGCGCTGGTAGATGGCCTTCACGCTGCCATATTTACCGCCGTTTACCAGTTCAAAGATCTTGTCGGTTTCAATGTCGTCGATATAAGAAATACACGGAACCGATTTAAACTGCTTCAGGTAGAAAGACTTTGCTTCTATAAAATTTTCGTTAAACAAGCTGAAAGGCTTCGGGCGCCTGAAAGCTCTTTGGATCTGATGCCATCTGTTTTGCAGCCATGTAGTGCACCCCGGCAGGAGTAGCATTGCTAAGCGGATCAACAGGATGGCAAGTAGTATCGCTGCCATTGTATTTTGTTTTAATTTTTAATTATGATTGTTATTGATCGGTATTGCCAACAACTATTTCATTACAAAAACATGCATTTTTCAATTTTTTGTTTGTTTATAAATATTTGCACGGACTAAAGGACTCGAACCCTTATGACCGGTTTTGGAGACCGGCATGTTACCAATTACATCAAACCCGTATGTGTGGTGCCCCGGGGAATCGAACCCCGCTGTCTGGTCTTTCAGGCCAGTGCATAAAACCGTCTCTGCCAAAGCACCTATTTTGAGTTGTACAGAGGACTCGAACCCCTTTCCCCCGGTTTGCAGCCGGGTGCATACAGCCATGTCTGCCAGTACAACAGTTTGCGGAGGATGTAAGAATCGAACTTACCTGAGAATTACCTCAACCCTGGTGTAGCAAACCAGTACCTTACCATCTCGGTCAATCCTCCAATCTATTACTGCGGAGAGAAAGGGAATCGAACCCCTGAACCATTACGGCCAACTGTTTTCAAGACAGCTCCCTCGACCTTCCGGACCCTCTCCATTGTGTGTGCGTGTGTGAGTGGCTGGATTCGAACCAGCTAAGCCTTTCGGCAACGGTGTTACAGGCCGCCACGACACTCCAGCTTCGTAGCACTCACGAATTCGTTTTGCGGATGAAGAAAGGCTCGAACTCTCAACCCTCGCCTTAACAAGGCACCGCTCTACCATTGAGCTATTCATCCAAAATTTACAGGGCAATGGACGTACAAAGGCTTTCTTTCCCCTGCGCTACCGGGCTGCGCTACAGCATTCATATTCTCTTTTTTTACCAGGAATGCTGGCTGGATTTGAACCAGCGACCAAAGGATCCCATGTCGAAGTATCTATGTACTACGGCACCTGTTTGATGGCTTGAAAAGACTCGAACTTTTATCCTATTGTTCGTATCAATAGATTCTTCCCTTGAACTACAAGCCAGTATCTGTGCGACTTTCAGACTCGAACTGAAAACATCATTCTTATGTTTGCCTTCCAGAAAGGAAGGAAGAGTGCCGTGTTGCCATTACACCAGGCCGCATTATTTTTTATGGTTGTCTTTGGGATTCGAACCCTGATCTTCCGTTGCACAGACGGGCGTTCTACCGTTGAACTAAAGACAACATGTACCGATGTTCGGGTGAGACTCGAACTCACATCACCAGAATCAAAATCTGGTATGCTAACCATTGCACCACCAAACAGTTTTAGTTGGCCCGGTGAGATTTGAACTCACAACTCCCGGTGTAAAAGACCGGTACCCTGATCCAGTTGAGTTACGAACCATTTTAATATCATATTGGTCTGAAAAGACTCGAACTTTTAACCTTGAACGTATTAGGTTGCTGCTCTTACCATTTGTCTGGACTATGATTTTTTTGATTAGCCTGATGGCCGTGATTTTCAGCATCACTTTGCAACGCAGCTAATCATACTAATCACAAAAATCACAAAAATCATAGTCCAGACAAAAGGTTTGCAATCTGTGTGTTACGGCTGCCGGAGTCGCCAGCAACAATCACCTTAGAACGATGAGGTTCTTCCAATTGAACTAATCCGTAATTATTGATTCAATATTTTCAGCGGTTAGTACGGGAATCGAACCCGTAGCCTCAGATCGACAATCTGAGATGTTAGCCGTTACACCAACCAACCATTTGTGGACCACCGGGAAATCGAATCCCGCCAGAAACATTGCAAATGTTTTTCGCCAGCCTTGGAACATGGCAGCCCGTTTAAACCGGTTGCGACTGTCGGATTCGAACCAACAACTTCCACCATGTAACGATGGATTTCTTCCAGTTGAATTAAGCCGCAAGACTTTGTAGTCTGTATGGGAATCGAACCCATCTTCTTACTTCGAAAGAGTAACGTCCTAAGCCGATAGACGAACAGACCGCTTTTTGTTTTGTATAGCAGACAGGACTCGAACCTGCATCCTCTCCGCTCCAGACGGAGTATCCAACCAATTGGAATGCTGCTATATGTGAGAAAAAGGGTTACAGGCAAACAGTGAATGCTCTACCACTGAGCTACACTCCCTTGCATTCTTCAATTAAGATTAGTGGGGGTGATAAGAGTCGAACTTATGACCGAAGTATCACTACTCTACGACACCTTTTTGTTAGCCAGGTGGGATTCGAACCCACAACAAATGGTTTCTAAGACCATTGCCTCTTCCGTTGGGCTACAGGCCAATTTTTATTTTCAAACCAACATTTTCAAAGAACTTTTGAAAAGCAGCCCCGGCTTTCCGGGACTGCTGTATTGCATCAATCTTCGTATTTCACATACTCGCTTTCTATTCTTTCAACACCCGACTTATCGAGTACATCCAGGATACCTAATGCCGATGTGCCGGGCGACAGGAACGCAATGTTTTTAAAACCATTTTCTTTTGTGATCCTCGTGTTGGATTCGTTGATCAGCTCCGCATCTTTCACCACTACTTTGTGGAGTTTTTTGGTGGCCGGATCAATGTCGCCCCATTGCACATAGTTGTCAGCCCACTCCTCCACCATAAACTTTCTGCCCGATTTCATGATCACCCAATATCTTCCTGTTGTCATGGTTCTGTGTTTTTATGGTTTACAAATTGTTTTTAGGAATGCAGCCCCGGGCAACTCCGGAGCTGCTTGTTTCCCTCCTTTGACATATTATTTTTTTCAGCATCGTCATTGCGAGTCCCGGACGTCCGGGATTGCCCGAAGCAATCCCCCGCCTATTGTGAAACTGATTTTCGTTTACTGCGACTCGTACTACAAATTCGTGGGGATTGCCACGTCGGGCACGAACCCGATCTCGCAATACCGCCGTTTTTTTATTGCTTTTAAGGCTCAGAATTTGGAACCAGGCATAAAAAAACCCGGTCTGGATTTTAATCCGACCGGGTCTGTGAAAACGCTGCGATGCTTATCGCATCTGCGTTTCATAATAACACGGTCGTATGTATGCATCACCACTATTCATTCCCTGCTCAAAACAAATCACACTCGTTCTTTTCGATAAAGTCCACATCATGGGCACCATACCCACACAGAGATTCCCCTGGCTAAAGCCCGGATAACTGCGTTGTATTAGAATATGCCGATGGTTCATGTGTTGTTGCTTTTTTTTTCAGCCCCGCTTTGATGCGATGCCTTTTGGTATTTCACAAATGGGTTTAAAAATATTTTCCGGGGAGAAGTTTTTCAAGAACGCCTTCGGCAAACCCGAACGACTCCTCACAATTTACATGCAAGCCATTACCTCCTCCCTATCTTCCTCCTAATCCTCAAAATCCACTCAAATCCCGGTTCAGACAAAAAAAAGCCCCACATTTCTGCGGGGCTTTGCTATGTTTAGTTGATACTTTTTATGCATCCAAAACAATAGTGCTTTGCACCCCGCTCATCGTATAATCCTCACAAGGACTAAACCATTTTGCTGTTTCTATATGTTGGAGATTGCGTGACACTTTGTTTGTTGTTTTGTTAATGCAAATGTGAATTTAATTTTTCGATACCGCCAAAATTATTTTTTAGAAGTTTTGCAAATTGAAAAGTATAACCCGCTGAAACACCAGTAGAATCAATGGTTTCAGCCAAATAAAATAATTTTTTTAATTGTAAAACAGGCAGGTGGCGGCCCGGGTAAGTTTGCGAAAAGTAAAAGCCCTCTTCCCGGCTAAGGCGAAAAGAGGGCTCTATTTTCTTTGAGAACAAATTATAAGTTATCAAAAAGCACCATACAAAATTGATGGTTGCTTTGAGCTAGCGGCAGTTTTGCTACGCTTTCAAATCCAGTTTTATCTGCAGTTCATCGAATTGCTTTTGATCGATGGTGCTTGGCGCATCGATCATCACGTCGCGGCCGCTGTTGTTCTTCGGGAAGGCGATAAAATCTCGGATGCTTTCGCTGCCGCCAAGGATCGCGCAAAGACGGTCAAATCCGAATGCGATACCGCCATGCGGTGGTGCACCGTATTCGAAAGCGCCCAGCAGGAAGCCAAACTTATGTTGTTGTTCTTCTTTATCCATACCGAGTGCGGCAAACATTTTTTCCTGTAATTCCCGCTGGAAAATACGGATGGAACCGCCACCGATCTCATTACCATTTAACACCATATCATAGGCATTGGCCTTAATGCAGGCGTAGGGATGCTCGAGGTATTTTGCCGCATCATGGATGACAGGATCATTGCCGATCATCACTTCAATATGGTCAGGTTTTGGCGATGTAAACGGATGGTGCCGCGCCACCCAGCGGTTGTCTTCTTCAGCGTATTCAAACAGTGGAAAATCGAGTACCCAAAGCAGTTTAAACACACCGTCTTTACGCAGGCCCAGGCGGGTACCCATATACATGCGCAGGTCGCTGGTAGCTTTGCGGGTTTTCTCTTCGCGGCCGGCCAACACCAGTATCAAATCACCGGCCTGTGCGTTACAGGTTTCGGCAATAGATTTTAATTTTTCCTCATCAAAGAATTTATCAACGCTGCTCTTGAAACTGCCGTCGGTATTGCATTTGATGAATACCAGTCCTTGCATACCGATCTGCGGGCGCTTTACCCAGTCGATCAGTTCATCTGTTTGCTTACGGGTATATTCGCTGCAGCCGGGGATGGCAATTGCAGTTACCGTTTCAGCATTATCAAACACAACAAAACCACTTTCACCTGCGCCAATTCCGGCAGGTGAAGCGGCTAATATTTCTTCTTTTTGCGGGAATGTTGTGAGCGGAAATTTGAGGTTGGCAATCTTCATTTCGAAGCGGATATCGGGCTTGTCATTTCCGAATTGCCACATGGCTTCGTCCCAGCTCATTCGCTCAACTGTTTCATTATAGTCGATGCCTTTTACTTCCTTAAAAATTGACTTGATCATGCCTTCGAACATGTTCAGAATATCTTCCTGTTCTACGAAAGCCATCTCGCAATCGATCTGGGTAAATTCTGGTTGGCGGTCTGCACGGAGGTCTTCATCGCGAAAACATTTTACCACCTGGTAATATCGGTCGTAGCCACTCACCATCAGCAGTTGCTTAAAAGTTTGCGGGCTTTGAGGTAAAGCATAAAATTGGCCGGGGTTCATGCGGCTCGGTACCACGAAGTCCCTGGCACCTTCCGGCGTGGATTTGATCAGGAACGGGGTTTCAATATCCATGAAATTGTTCTGGTGCAGGTAGTTACGGGCGGCTCTATTCACTGAATAACGCAATTCGAGGTTCCGTTTTACGGCATTGCGACGCAAATCCAGGAAACGGTATTTCATCCGCAGATCATCGCCGCCATCGGTGTCGTCTTCTATTTTAAAAGGCGGCACTGCGCTTTTGTTCAGCACCTTGAATTCGCTCACGGCTATTTCAATATCACCGGTTGGAATATTGCCGTTCTTATTGCTGCGTTCATTTACGGTGCCGGTAGCCTGCAACACAAACTCGCGGCCGAGCGGATTGGCATCCAGCAAAGCGTTCAGACTTTCATTAAATAATAACTGGGTAATGCCATAGCGGTCGCGGAGATCTACGAAAGTGATACTGCCGAATTTACGAACGGTTTGAACCCAGCCGGCAAGGGTCACTTGGGTGCTTACATCGGCGATTCGCAGCTGACCGCAGGTATGAGAACGATACATTTGATTTATGATTTGTGATGTATGATTTATGACTTATGCTTGTTGTGGCACAGATCATTGATTTGAAACGGGGTGCAAATATAAGCCTGTGGTGGATTGGGAGGGTTTTACTAATTTGGTCAAGTGGATTTGAAACTCCTTCATTACAAAAAGTTCAGAAATCACTATCCTGGAGAAAGAATTGCGACCACGGGACGATACCAACCGATCCATTAAAGTACTCACACTAGTTACAGAAATAGTCAAAAATTGAATAGAAGTGCTTTTTTACTTTTCAATGAGAGACCCTTTTTCTTGAATTTTTACTAATGTTTGGGGGCATCAGTTAGAAACATTGACTCTATTAGGTTACTTTTTTGTATTTTCCCCACCTGTTTAGTAGACTTTTTACCTAAACAATACGATTGCAGCTATAGAAAAAGGAACAGCCAAACCCTTTTTATACCATCAATTAACCGGAAAGACCATGGGAAAACCAACGGGATTTTTAGAATTTACAAGGACAGCACCCTCCAAAAGGCCGGTGCAGGAACGTGTAAACGACTATAAGGAATACATTCAGCCGTATAATAAGGAAGAGTTGAACCATCAGTCGGCCCGGTGTATGAATTGTGGCGTGCCTTTTTGCCATAGCGGCTGCCCGCTGGGCAATGTGATACCCGAGTTTAATGATGCTGTATATAATAATAACTGGCTGGAGGCATACGAAATACTCACTTCCACCAACAATTTCCCCGAATTTACCGGGCGTATTTGTCCTGCTCCCTGCGAAGGAGCTTGTGTATTGGGCATTAACCAGCCGCCGGTTACCATAGAAGAAATAGAAAAGCATATTATAGAGATCGCATTTGAGAAAGGTTTTGTAAAAGCAAAAACTCCAACCACCAGGACCGGCAAGAAAGTAGCCGTAGTAGGCAGCGGTCCGGCTGGTTTAGCAGCGGCTGCACAATTAAATTATGCAGGCCATACCGTTACCGTTTTTGAAAGGGATGAATTTGCCGGAGGCTTGCTCCGCTACGGGATACCCGATTTCAAACTGGAAAAATGGGTGGTGGAAAGAAGGGTCGACCTGCTCAAAGAAGAGGGGATTGTATTCAAATGCAGCACAAATGTAGGCGTAGACGTAAGCATCAACGACCTGCTCCGCCAATATGATAGCATCGTTTTAGCGGGTGGATCTACTATACCAAGGGATTTGAAAATACCGGGCCGCGAATTAAAAGGTGTTCATTTTGCTATGGACTTTTTAGGCCAGAATAATAAAAGAGTAAGCGGCCGTCCGTATAAAGGCGAAGATATTTTAGCCAGCGGTAAAAACGTGGTGGTGATAGGTGGGGGTGATACAGGAAGCGATTGCGTAGGCACCAGCAACAGGCATGGAGCTACCAGCATTACCCAGTTTGAACTATTGCCGAAACCGCCGGAAAGTCGGACAGATTATATGCCATGGCCTACTTTTCCGATGGTACTCAAAACCACTACCAGTCATGAAGAGGGCGTAGAACGGCATTGGGCAGTAAATACCAAAGCTTTTGTCGGCGATGAAAACGGTGTTCTTAAAGGTCTGCAGATCGTAGACCTGCAATGGACCTCCGGTGTAGATGGCCGTCCAGCCTCATTTACAGAGGTTCCCGGCAGCGAAAGGGAAATCCCTTGCGAACTGGTTTGCCTGGCGATGGGTTTCCTTCACCCGCAGCACACCGGAATGGTAGACGACCTGGGAATCGATAAAGATGAACGTGGCAATGTAAAAGCCACTGAGAAAAGCTACCAAACTTCCATACCAAAAGTATTTGCAGCCGGGGATATTCGTCGCGGTCAAAGCCTGGTGGTATGGGCTATTAGCGAAGGGCGGGAATGTGCCAGGAAGGTGGACGAATTCCTGATGGGTTTTTCACTATTGGAAAGCAGGGATAGTATGCTGCTTGCTGATCTGATGGCTTCCTAAGTTGTCATCTTCTCCAGCTAAAATTTCTTTTTCCTCCTTGTTATATTACAGCCCCGGGACTTTTTTAGAATCCCGGGGTTAATTAAATTACCCGGACCGCCATCTCAAAAACCAGCAACTTTCACTGGTGGCGTTCAGCATAGTTATAATACTGCATAAGTAAGACCACTGAGAAAATCAATTTTTTTTGCGGCTAATCCCCATTTTATTCACTGGCAATATTTCAATACCTGCATAAACAGGCAAACTGTTACCCTCGATACAAATAACAATAATTAATATCTATATAATTTCCTGTCAATTGGGTTACTTTTTTATAATTTGCAGCATAATAATGAGATTTATATCATACTGGTGAAACATTTTGACAGTTTTGATGAAAAATTTCCGAAACCTAGTTCTTACCCTATCTCAACTCCCGATCTCCAATTACCACTACTTCGTAACACCTGAATAGCTCTTATACTCTTCTTTTCATTTTAAACAACAAAAAATCCCGCTTATGTCCAAAATCGGTGTAAAACAGGTATTACCATTCCTGGTATTGCTTTCAGTTGCTGTCCTTGCAATATTTATTAAACCGGAAGCATCATTCGATCCTTCGAAGGTTTTAGGAGACGATGGCGTAACGCCAAAGTATGTGTACAACAGTGGAGATATCGCCTGGATGCTGGTATCCTGCGCATTTGTATTTCTTATGACCCCTGCCCTTGCATTTTTCTATGGTGGCATGGTGGGACGTAAAAATGTGCTTTCTACCATGATCAAAAGCACCGTATCGGCGGGTATCATTTCTGTTTTATGGATTGTAGTTCAGTTCAGCCTTTGTTTTGGTAAATCAATCGGTGGCTTTATCGGTGACCCCAGTACCTTTTTTATGTTTAAAGGGGTAATGAGTGGTGAGCCATGGAGTCTTGCTGCTACTATTCCACTGCCTTTGTTCGCATTTTTCCAATTAATGTTTGCCATTATTACCCCGGGTCTTGTTGTAGGTGCTGTGGCTGAGCGTATCCGCTTTAGTTCTTACACGTTGTTTATCGCCTTGTTTGGTGTCCTGGTCTATGCGCCATTGGCTCATATGGCATGGCATCCGGAAGGTTTCCTGTTTAAAATGGGTGTGCTTGACTTTGCAGGTGGTACCGTTGTACACATTTCTGCTGGTATGGCTGCTCTCGCAGGTGCCCTGGTTTTAAAACCCCGAAAGCATACAACTACAGCTGCCGCTAATATCCCTTATGTATTGATTGGTACTGGTTTGCTATGGTTTGGCTGGTTTGGTTTTAATGCTGGTAGTGCAGTAGGCGCCGGTTCTTTAGGTGTATATGCATTTGCCACAACCAATACTGCTGCTGCTGCAGCCGGTTTATCATGGATGTTCCTGGATGTGATTCGTGGCAAAAAACCTTCTGTATTAGGCTTTTGTATTGGTGCGGTTGTAGGCCTGGTAGCGATCACCCCTGCGTGCGGATTTGTTGGTGTTCCACAAGCTCTTTTCATCGGTTTTGTCGCTGCTATTGTTTCTAACCTGGTAGCTGAATTCCTGAAACACAAAACCAAACTGGATGATCCGCTGGATGTATTTGCCTGCCATGGCTTAGGTGGTATTACCGGTATGTTGTTAACCGGCGTATTTGGTAATAAAGCGGTAAATGGTGCTGTGTTAGATGGACAGTTCTTAATCCAATTAAAAGGTATGGGCGTTGCCGTGATCTACAGTTTCGTTGTTTCCTTTATCATCTTTAAAGTGATCAACATGATTTTACCAATGCGTGTAACTACGGAAGAAGAGGCTGAAGGCCTGGATGCTTCCCAACACAATGAAAATTATGTACAGGGTACATTACTGGTTAAATCCGGCGGAGAAGTAATAGAAACGCCAAACACTTACTAAAATCGTTTCCCTTCCGGGGTTTCGAGGATAACAGTTTCAAAATCAATTTAAAAAAGGTACAACCGCTATAATTCGTAATTGTCGAGACTACATTATGGCTGTTGTACCTGTATAAAACTTAAAACCAAAACAATGATAAGAAAAATTTTTATGCCTTTGGCTGGAATGTTTGTAGTATGTGGTGCCTTCGCGCAAAGCGATTCTATTCCTGTTCCCGCGCCTTCTTTTACCATTACAGGATCGGCTGACGTTTATTACCGGCTCGATTTTGCAAAGCAATCCGCCAACAGTCTTACCAGTTTTACACCAGCCAACAACCAGTTTGCATTGGGTATGGCTTCAGTAAAGTTCGAGCACAAAACATCCAAAGTAGATATGGTGGCCGACCTGGGATTTGGCAAAAGGGCTGCAGACTTCTCTTACAATGATGATGGCATTTTAGCCGCTGTAAAGCAATTATACGTTAGCTATATACCAAGCGAGCATGTAAAATTAACTGCCGGAACATGGGCTACACATGTAGGTTACGAATTGGTTGATCCGCAACTGAACCGTAACTACAGCATGAGTTATATGTTCACAAACGGACCTTTCACGCATACTGGTTTAAAGGCTGATTTCACTTTTGGAAAGAGCGGTTTCATGATCGGTGTTTCAAACCCTACCGATATGCGTGTTATTCCTGATGGCGTTATCAACAGGAAATTCGTTTTGGCCCAGTATAGCTATGCCGCCAGCGACAACTTTAAAGCCTATCTGAACTTTGTAGGTGGAAAAGCAACAGATACCACCAAGGTTAACCAGGTGGACCTTACGCTGACTTCAAAGCTTGGAAGCAAGTTTGGAATTGGCTTTAACGGTACAGTAAACAGTTCAAAATTCTGGGCAAATAAAAAATATTCTGATGCTATGAGCTGGTGGGGTTCTGCTCTGTACCTGAATTTTGATCCGAGTTCTGTAGTTGGTCTTACATTGAGAGGTGAGTATTTCAGCGATAAAAATGGTATCAAATTACCAGCCGGTGGCAATGTGTTCGCCACTACGTTGTCTGCCAATATCAAAGTAGACAACCTCATTTTCATCCCGGAGTTACGTTTTGACAATAGTAACCAATTGAACTTCTTCGATAAAGATGGCGCTGGCAAAAAATCTGCCGGAAGCTTTACACTGGCTGCTGTTTACGGTTTCTAAGACCGGTTACATAACCTTTTTTAAAAAATCCCTCCAGGAAATATCCCGGGGGGATTTTTATTTGCAGGCTGTTGCCTAAAATTGACTGTCATGACTAACTTGTGATATTATACTTTCACAGGCATGATGATTGAATCGGTACTCCCTCCCCAACTCGATATTTACAAAGCTTCAGCAGGTAGCGGCAAAACCTTCCTGCTCACAATGCAGTATCTGAAGCTTCTGTTACAAAGCCCCACCAAATACCGGGAAATATTAGCGGTCACATTTACCAATAAGGCGACCGAAGAGATGAAGCACCGGATATTAGGTGAACTTAAGAACCTGGCTGCCGGAAAAGAAACCATGTATAGTCAAAAGCTATTGGAAGCCGTGAAGGGGCTTTCGGCAAAAGATTTACAGCGACATGCCCACGCCTCCTATTCTGCCATACTACACGATTACAGCCGCTTCGCCATCAGCACCATCGACAGCTTTGTTCAAAAAATCGTCCGCTCCTTTGCATACGAAATAGGCCTGGACGCTGGCTTTACATTACAGCTAAATGCCGAATCGGTAAAAGAAGACCTGACCGTACGTCTCTACAATTTATTGGACACAAACGAACCCCTCCGCAACTGGGTGGTAGAGATGGCGGGAGCCCGGCTGAGCGAAGGCAAAAGCTGGGATTTTAAAGCCGACATGATGGAGCTGGCAGGCGAACTTTTTAAAGAACGGTTCCAGCAATTTGATGTGGCGATGAACCTGATGGATGAAGAAGAAAAGTCAGCCGCTTTTAAAAACTTGAAAGTGCATGTTCACGCTGCCATCAGCAAGTTTGAAAACGAAATGGTGCGTTTTGGAAAAACGGCTGTGGCATTGGTGGTGGCCAACGACCTGGAACCTGCTGATTTCTATTATGGCAAATCTGGCTTTATCAACCATTTTTACAAAGCGGCCAATAAAAATTTCAGCGAAGCAGGTTCGCGGGTAACTGCCTTTTTAGAAAACCCGGATATCGCCGTTCCCAAAAAAGCGGAACAACATAAAAAAGACATTATCAATGGCATCAGCAACCAGTTACATGCGCTGATGACGCAGCTGACTTGTTGCTATACTGAAAATCTTGAAAACTATTTTACCGCGCAAGCCATTAAGCAAAATCTCTACACCCTGCAGCTGATGCAGGTATTCAGCAAAGAGCTGGCTAATTACCGCAGCGAAAACAATGCGCTGCTTATTAGCGACACCCACCTGCTGCTTCGCCAGCTAAGCCAGGAAAACGAGGCCTCCTTCATCTTTGAAAAAACCGGCAACCGATACCAGCATTTCCTGATAGACGAATTCCAGGATACTTCCGTTTTTCAGTGGGACAATTTTAAACCCTTGCTGGAAAACTCCCTCGGCCAGGGTCAGTACAACCTGGTCGTAGGCGATGTAAAACAAGCCATCTACCGCTGGCGTAGCGGCGACTGGCGACTGCTGCTCAGCGAGGTGAAAAGGCAGTTGCAAAGTTTTCGCCCCAAAGAAAATACACTGCAGGAAAACTATCGCAGTGCTAAACCACTCATTGATTTCAACAACTATTTATTTGCCACGATACCTGTTCGCTTACAGGATAAATTTAATAGCGATATGCTACCGGCCCCGGTTGCTATTCAGCAACGGCTGGAAGACAATGGCTATTTCCATATTATCGAAAACGCTTATGCTGATAGTTTCCAACACACACCGGAAGCCGCTGCTGATGAGGGTTTAGTCAATATTGAATTTATAGAAGAAGCGGAAGATGCAGAAGGAAACAAGATTTCATTTACCGACCGGGTGTTGGAAAAATTACCCGAAGTAATAGAGCAACTGCTTAAAGAAGGTGGCTATCAACCTAAAGACATTACCATACTTACACGTGGCAATCACGAAGCAAGACAGGTGATACAAACACTGATGGCTCACCAACAGCAGGTAGCTGCATTACAATATAATCTCATTAGTGCCGATGCATTATTTATAGCCGCCAACGAAGCTGTACAGATGATCATTGCGGCTATGCGCTGGCTGGTAAATGAAACGGACACCCTCAGCAAAGCTTTTTTAATAAAGACCATCGCAGGAAGAACCGGGAGTCAGCTGCCGCAGCACCAGCTATATATCAACAAAGGGCTGGGCGATGCACTATTGCCGCCCCTGCTGGTGAACGACAGGGCCGGTTTGCAAAGCCAGCCAATCGTGGACCTGGTAAATAAACTGGTAGCCATTTTGGACCTGCAACAGCAGGTCGCTGATCATGCATATTTGCTGGCTTTCCAGGACCTTGTGCTGGAATGGAACCGCTTTGGCGAAGACGGATTGATGGCATTTATAAACTACTGGGCCAGCGATGGCAAAAAGAAATCACTGCCGGCTGGCAGCGGTGCCGATGCGGTGGAAGTAATGACTATCCACAAATCCAAGGGGCTGGCATTTGAGGTACTGATACTGCCATTTTGCAATTGGGCATTGGAGCCGGATGCTAAAAAGAACAACTGGCTTTGGGTAAAAACGGAAGGAACGGATTTTGGCGAGATACCCGTTGTTCCTGTGAAGTATAAAAAAGACCTGGGTCAAAGTGCCTTTGCCTATGAGTACTTTGAAGAGCAACTGCTGAGCCAGATGGATTCGCTGAATATGCTATATGTTGCCACCACGAGAGCCAGGAAACAAATCACCGCCTTTGCACCCAGGCCAAAAGAAGACAAGGCTGGTGGCTACAAAATAAAAACCATCGGCGACCTGCTGTTTGATGTATTGCACAACCCGCAGGAACTAAGCAACCCATCTATTCCAAAAGTGTTTGAAGCATTTAATGAGAACCAGTTGTTGTTTGGTGCAGCGCCTTCACCGGCGTCGGATCACGAGGTTCCATTACCCGGGATTAATCTTGGCCAGATGGTGTATGCGGATTGGCGCCAACAGCTCAGCATACGCCCTGCAGCCATGTTGCCCGATGAAGAGGCTATCTCGCTGCCTAGAACCAGGGGCACTTTATTGCACTATGCATTGTCGCAGTTGCAGCAGCCTGATGAACTGCATATCGTATTACAGCAAATGGAAATGAAAGGCATGATCAGTGCTGCAATGAAAACTGATATGCAAACCATTCTTGAAAAAGTATTGGCAAACGAGTTGCTACTCAGTTGGCGGAAAAATACCATGTACCGCATCAGCGAAAGAGACATTGTAACCACCGACCGACAACTAAAACGCCCCGACCTGGTGCTGGTTGGCGATGACGAAACAATTGTTATCGATTTTAAATTTACCGAAGGCAAAGACGAAAAGCTCAATCGGCAGGTGCGGGAATATGTATCGCTGTTGGAGCAAATGCAATTTAAAAATGTGAAAGGGTATTTGCTGTATGGGTTGAGGAATGAGGTGGAGGTGGGTTGGGTAGTTAGTTAACTGGTTGATTAGTTGATTAGTATATGGTACCGACAAATTTTGAGGTGCTGGAATTGCACCTCAAACTTGCTGGTAGGAATGAGGCGTTGGTTAGTGGTTGGGCTTCGGGTGCCTTGCGGTTACTTGATTACAAAAACTTTAGTGGCTGAAATTCTAAAACAAGTAACGGAAATGTGCAGGCCGGGAGGCCTGCGCTAGTAGATTTGACTTAATTGCGGGAGAACGTTGCAGCAGTAGTCGTATGACTGGCCGAGGGGATAGGGGTTTTTTGTGCCACTAATATGCGGATCCGCGCAGGGAAATTTCGATGGGGATTTCATAGGCAAGATTGGGGGTGGTGAAAGTTAACTAAGTCCTTCGTCTATTTTCTGTATTCCCATGGGGCAATTGGATTTTTATCGACCCAAAGCCCCAGCTTTTCTGACCTTGCCTTTATTTCTGCATTTGCCAATTGCAAATCCGATGAGTATTTTTTAAAATGCCATGCGTAACCTGCCTCTATCATTAATAACCCTAGCTCCATCCCATCCGCTAAATAAGTTTTTGCAACCATTCTCCCATATCTGTCGGTATTAGTCTGTTTAATCCAAACCGTTTGGCCGAAACAAAGTTCCCCCAAGTAGTCTTTAGCAACCCTGTAAAATGCCATTCCTCTTTCGGGGGCATCAATACCTTCCATTCTTATCCTTTGGGTGGATTGATTATCAAATAGAATGTCATACGTGTCGCCATCAACAATTTTAATCACTTTACCACTAAATTCTGATTCCTTGGCGTTATTATTTTTAGAATAGCAACTCACCATTAATAGTGAGATAAACAGTAGCAGTTTCATTTTATAAATTATTTTGAATTAGAGATTTCACCTTATCCGAAGATGAATTGATAATCGGCTTTTGAATAGTCGTTCCGCCAGATTTCTTTAGCCACTGCTCCCATAAATAGCTAAGCTTTTCTGCTTCCAATAAATCTTTACAATTTGCCTTTGGCTGAATGCCGCATACCAACCATTTCGCGGGGACGATAAGTTTAACAGGAATAATCCCCGGTTGCTTTTCATCAGTTTCCTGCTTCCAGTTTTGGCCTTTCATTTTATCCAAAAGCGGGGCTGTTGTGGTAGATTGGTTTTGACTATGGATTCCATGCTTTTTATCTTCAAAATCAAAATAGCCATCTGTCAGTATTAATACTTTATTATTATAGTGAACATCAAGATCGCTGTTTATCTGCTCATTAAAATACTGCCACATATCCACACCTGAAAAGTCACTGTTATTATTTCCAAGCATGGCCTGCTGATACAGCAATCCCATATGAGAGGTAAAGCTGGCTTTGAATTCATTTAGTTTAACCAACTTCTCCGCTGCTGAATACTTACCCATATCTATTGACAGACTATTTTCAAAGGTGTTACCAGGCAATGAACTCTGTTTTTGTGGAATAATTCGTAGCGAAAACCTGTCCTTCGATTTTACTACAATATTTTTCTGAACCGACTTTTCGAACTTTTCAAATACTGCCCTGATGGCGTTGGTGTCAATATTTATCTGATCAGGTTTTTGGATAATCCTATCACTTAAATCAAGCACTACTACATAATTATCATTGGTAGCAGTATTCGTACTTGTTTCTGCATTTGATGAACAGGAGGCCAGGCATATTACCATGGCTAAAAGGGAAACTAAATTTTTCATTGTAAAATAGTTTAAGGGTTGATTAATTAAGGTTGTCTGGAGTGACACTGAGAGTTTGATGAAAGTTTCTGTAAATATTTTCGCAGGTGATTTTTTTAGAATCATTGCTATTCGAGCCATTTAAATAATGTAGCCAGCCAGCATAGAAATTCTCCATATTCCTTAAAAGGGTTTCAGGTTTTGTCAATGCCGTCTCAAGGTCTTTTTTAAGATTCTCGATAGTTGACCTAAAAGCATCTACCAGTTTTTGTAGGTCAGAAACTTCTTGTTTGTGTTTGATGATTTCATTTTCAACTTCACGGATACGCTTCCTTATGGCTTTAATTTCAATCTCTGCTTTTGTATTAATATTTTTCTTTCCGTGTTCCTTGATGGCAGCCTCATAAATAAATCCCCAAAGAATATAGGTACCAAAACCAAATGCAAGCACCAGGTAAAAATTGACGCTTTTATACCAGGCCCAGTTTGCATCTGCAATTCCCATCATTGTTTTAAGTTCATGGATGCCGCTATCAATTTTATACGCAATTAGTCCATCAATTGAAAGGCAAACAAGTGTAGCTAAACAAATTTTCAGCCATTGCCATTTTGAGCCATCATGAAAAATATGGGGAAGTGTTCCAAAGCCAAAGAACAAAAACGCACCCAGATAAACGAAAAGCAAATGTGCACTTCCTTGAAAAATGCCTTTGGCATCAAAGATTGAATTCAACATCAAGGACACATCGTCGCCACTACTATTGTTTACCATCTGCTGCATGTTCCTGAAAAAGGATGCGTTCATGGCGGATGCATAAAAGAAAATCAGGTAAATAGAAATTACACCACCCAATATGCTATACAGCCAAAACTTAGCGGGATTATAAAGGCTTTGTATTTTTCCTTCTGCCAGTAAAATTTGCTTCTGTTCAATACTGGATTTTTGCTGTTTTATCTGGTTTTCTTTGTCCGGAATAATCACTTCCTTAATATGCTGTTGGTCCTTTTCCTTGCCATTTTTTTCACGCTCCTTCCCTATAATCTCTGCCTCCAGTTGTTTTTTTCTACGCAGTTCTTCATCGACATCATAGCTTTCATCGACTACATGACCAGCCTTAATCCATCTTAACCTGCTCTCAAAAGCCATTGGATCTCCCTGATTTAACCCTGCTTCTGTGTACCCCCAATCTTTTAGGGGTTTTGCGGTCACGGTTTTAGGTGTCATAAATTCTTTTTGTTCAGTGGCGGATTCAATAGTTGAATTTTCGCTCTGTTGTTTTACTGTTTCCATTTTTATTGATTTTAATTATTGTTTAAGAATAGTCCAGATTGGACTGTTTATTTTATTTATTGGGTTTGGATTTTTATTTTGGCAATTCACCGCTTAGTACCGCATCTGCCGGGTCAGGAATAAAGCATATCTCAATGCGTTTGATTTTTCTTTCTTCAACTTTGACTAAAACAGAGACCTGGATAATGCTCCTTTTTGTGATTTGTGTAAGCACAATACAAGGCCGGTTTTGCATTGAGGGATGCAAGGCCAATTCAGCTGTTACAGTCATTTGTTCTAACTGCATCGCCAATTTGATAGCGGTAAATTTTGACTGGAGATATGAAAGAAATGCTCTCTTTCCTTCAATTGGAATCAGCACCCATTGAGATTCATAAATTAAATTCCTCGCCAATGCTGGCTCAATAAAACTGGTGTCGAGGTTATTCCAGCTTTTGGCTAATTGCCTTAAAATATTTGTTTCCTGGTAAATCATTTTGCCCTTCGTTTTTGTTTCGTCAAACCGATTGTTGGTTTGATGACTCAAAAGTAGAATGGCAGTGGGCGGAAGAAAAGGAAAGTAACCTTGTTGTCAGTTCTGCAAGGTTGCAGAATTTAATACCTAATGTCAATCAGATTTCTTGGGACCTTTATGTGGTAAGGAGTTCCGGCTGTTCCGGAGATTCTGTAAAAATCAGCCAGAGGTTCTGAAAGTAGTTCTGTAATTATCCTGTTTATATGCGTTTTAGTAGGATTAAATCCATCTCCAAAAGGATGACTCAGATTGTCAATCCTTGTCTCTGCATCTTCGGATGAAGCGCTAGGCCTTAACTTTTTATAGATTAAAAGAAGCTCGGCTTTAAATTCACTTAGTTGAGCAACGGTAACCCCTTGTGGCTTCGATAGGAAGAACAAGTATAGGGTTTTAAAAAGAGGAGTTAATCGGATTTCTAGCTTTTGTTCAGGTAAGAGAATCTTGCCTTTACTATCTATGATGATGGGAGCCGGTTCCGTTACTTGTTCTTCTTCTTGAAAGATAAACTCGTTTCTTATCCCATTGAATATTGTTCTGACCTGTTTTAAAACTTTCGCATCCACCTTCTCATTTCTTATTTTTTGGATGCAACTTTCACAGATGTTTGCAGTTTGCAGCTTAATAATGACCTGATTCTTATTGTCGCAAAAATCGTTCATGCATCCTTTCAAAGGCTCATGAACATATTCGTTTGGGACATTCGTAATGTCAATTTTCATTAGTGATTGCATTATATTTTCCACTACCTGATAGGCAATTGGATATTTGGCATTGATTTTTGTGTATTGCTCCCACTCGGCAGTATGTACAAAAATATTTTTGGATTCATCAATTGCACTAAACCAATTCAATGAGTTTTTTCTTTTTGTCAGGAGAACAATAAAACTGCTATCTTCTATTTTGAAAATTTCTCTATAAAAACTACATAGCGAAAACAACTCTTTCCAACTTAAAGGCTTTCCTCTTTGTGGGTCAAATTTTATTGCTGTGTCTTTTGAAGGATATATAAAGTTGTGGCGTGGGAATAGCTCATATCTCAAAAAATAAAACTCCCTTTTATCAAATTCATAGAAGGATGGTATAAATTCCAAAGGACCTTCAAATGAGCTTAGGGTATCGCATACGTCTCTGAAATTTTCAGATTCATATTCAGGTGTCTTTATGAGATACACTTTCATTCGGTGAAAATAATTGAGATGGATTGAATCTAAAGACTATCCCCATTTATAAAATAAACCTTACAAAAATTTGAACATGGATTCCCTGGATAAACAACTGAAAAATTAGAGGATTATTTACAAACAATCCTAGAGTCAGCTCCAAAAGGGAAGATACGTTACTGGATCATCTCCTGGGCCCAGTTTCAGCAAAGATTTGCCAACGATATTGGTGACAGAAGAATTATACCCGCAACTCGCAAAAATTTACTTCCTCTTTTCAAAAAGTCTGTCTAAGGTGCTAAAATTGCTCCTTGAAGCGTCATATTCTTCCTTGATCAGCTCAAACATAAAATCAGCCGGAAACCGACTCGTGTTTTGACGCACCGAACGCTTCAAATACTTGGTTTCGGTCTGGTACAATTCGGTCAGGTCTAACTCAAGCATCACTTTCTGCTCTCTTACTTCATAAATTTTATTCTGAATAATTTCCGCATTCATTTTTACTCATTTGGCTATTGTATTCAAAAAACCTGGCTTTTGCTTCGTCTGCATTTTAAACTACGTTACATTCAATCCCAAAGAAATCAAATTGACCAAATGACTAAATGAACATATCGATTGCCCAATTGTCGCAATAGTTAGTCCATTCACAATATTCATTTCCCTTTAATCCCTTTCATCCACTCAAATCCATGTTCAGACAAAATGCAGCAATTTCTCAAAATAGTAGCGCAAGAAATAAATACGCGGTTCAGCAGCCAGTTGCACCGCATCGCTGTCGTTTTCCCCAACCGCAGGCAGGCTGTTTTCTTTAAAAACTACCTGCAACAAATACTAACACCACCTGCTTTTTTACCTGAACTGCTTACCATCGAAGAGTTGATACAGCGTTCATCCATCTACCCGGTGGCCGATCATTTTGTACAGTCGTTTGCCCTGTACGATGCTTATGCCGAAGTAATGAGCGAAAGGCAGGACGATAGGATTTTGGACTACGAAAAATTTTATACCATCGGCGATATCCTGCTGCGTGATTTCCAGGAACTGGATGCGTATCTCTGCTATGTTCCCAAAGTGTACGAACAGTTGAAAGACATTGAAGGCATCGAAAAAAGCTTTGATATTCTAAGCGATGAGCAAAAGCAATTTCTCAAAACTTTCTGGAGCAGTTTCAGCAGCGAAAGAAAGAGTGTGCAGCAACAAAAATTCCTCGAACTCTGGAGTATGCTGCCCGCCATTTACCAATTGTTTCATGAAAAATTAGCAGCACAGCAACTGACCACGCAAGGCATGGTGTACCGGCAACTGGCCGCTGAAATGCAGGGCCGGCAAGGTTTTGCGGAGGGCTGGCAACATATTGCCTTCGTTGGTTTTAATGCATTCAACAAGGCAGAAGAAACGTTGCTACAGCGCTGGCAGGCTCAAGGCAAGGCTTCTTTATGGATGGACATTGATGATCACTATACTGCCAATCCACAACATGAAGCAGGGCATTTTATCAGGAGAAATTTGTACAAACTGCAATTGAAAACCGAACTCCCATTGTTGAAGGAAATTGGGGGCAAAACCATTCCTATACAGGTAATTTCAGCACAGGGCAGCGTGGCGCAAACAAAGTATTTACCGCAATGGTTGAACCAACTTCCTGTTAACGTTTTGGAGGATACAGGAAAAGAATCCATCGCCATTATTCTTGCCGATGAGGGCTTACTGTTACCCGTACTTCAATCGCTGCCTCCCGAACTGGGTAACGTAAATGTCACGATGGGCTACCCATTAAAGCAAAGTGTGCTGTTTTCTTTCATCCAGAGTTTTTTCCTCATACAAACAGATCTCGCTATTCACCACGACAGGGATATAAGCCACGAGCAGGTACAGGCTTTTTTGCAACACCCGCTTTGCGATTGGGCTGATGCCGTAAAGCAAAACCTGCAATACCGCATGGTGAATGAAGTATTGCTGCGGATCCCGATTTATCAATTGCAGGGCCATAGCGATATCGGCAATTATGTGTTTAGCCCGTTGCATAAAGCCACCGATATTTTCGGCCGCTTATTGAGCCTGGTGGAAGCATTTCACCGCAACAAAAAATTTGAAACAGACAGCCTGTTGCAAGGATTGCTGGTGCAGGTATGGCAATCTGTGCAACAGCTGAAGGGGTTGTTTATGGGGGATCCAGTCGCCTTTAATGTGCAAGCTGCCCAGGTCGCAGGCGATCGCCTCACCCCCGCCTCTCCTCGCGGAGAGGAGCCAAAGCCAGCCACCGAAAACGGCACCACCTTACTTATTTCTCAGCCACTTACCGGAGAGGCACCCCTCTCCGCGAGGAGAGGGGCCGGGGGTGAGGCCTCCGAGCGAACACAAGCCCCTTCCCTCCCATTCCTCACCCAATCCCTCCGCAAACAATTATCCACCATCTCCGTACCCTTCGAGGGCGAACCGCTGCAAGGCATACAGGTGATGGGTTTGCTGGAAAGCAGGGGTTTGGATTTTGACCATATCATTATTCTCAGTGCCAACGAAGGCATCCTGCCACGCATACAAACGCCTAATTCATTTTTGCCCGACAGTATACGCCGGGCTTTTGGCCTTAGCGTACCCGAGCACCAGGATGCCATTTTTGCTTACGCGTTTTACAGGCTGCTCCACCGTTGCCAGAGCATGACGTTGATGTATAATGCTACCATCAGCGACCAAAGTACCGGGGAGCCAAGCCGCTTTGTGCCGCAACTGGAGTTTGAAACCAATTTCAAGATTGACAAAACAGATATCCGTTTTGAATTAAAAAGCAATGCTGCCGCACCTATCACCATCGAAAAAACGGCAGAGGTGATGAAGCAATTCAACCCTTATTTCATGCCGGAGAAAGCAAAAACTTTTTCCCCGTCGGCTATTAATTCTTATATCCATTGCCAGTTGCAATTTTATTTCCGCTACCTGGCAAGGCTGAAGGAACCCGACGAAATACAGGACGAAGTGGATGCGGCGGTATTTGGAAATATTGTACATAACCTGATGGAATTACTGTACAACGCTGTGAAAGAAAAGAATGGCCATTGGAATATTTCCAGGGACGACATTGCGTGGATGAAAACGCAGGTGCCTATCCTCTTGCCGCAGGCATTTATAGATGGATGGAGAGAAAAAAGCAAGAAGCCCGTGGAATTCACCGGCCGCCTGCTGGTAGTAGCGGAGGTGGTAAAGCAATATGCAAATGCCTACCTGGACTACGATGCAGGACTCGCACCATTCACAATAGAGGCATTGGAAACCAAATTTAACGAGGCCTTTTACATTACCGTAAATGGCAGGCGAAGACCTGTTTACTTCAGCGGGTATATCGACAGGGTGGATATTGTGGCGGGCATCCACCGCATGGTAGATTATAAAACCGGGGCCGATGAAATGGAGTTTACAACCGTTGAAAAACTATTCGACAGCAGCGAAAAAAAACGCAATAAAGCTGCTTTGCAAACGCTTATTTATGCCTGGAGTTTCAGTAGAAAGTTCCCGGAGAAGGCAAGGTTTGAGCCGGCACTATTACCACTTAGGGTAATGCAGGAACAGGGAGAAAATTTTAACCCCCGGTTCGTCAGTAAGGTTTCAAGGACAGAGAAAATAACGATCAGTGCAGACACGATCCACCCGGTGCTGCATCAGTTGGAAGACCACCTGCGTGTGATGCTGGAAGAGCTTTTCGATACCGGCATTCCTTTTGCGCAAACGGATGATGTTGAACGATGCACATACTGCCCTTATATCGACATTTGCGGCCGCGGCTAAGGCCGGTTACTTGCTCAGTGCCGATTCCTGCTTATTTTCGCAGCTTAATTATACGAGGCGAAGGCGCTGTGGCAATGAATTGCGAAGTTCTTACTACTGGCTAATTCCTACTCACTACTAGCTAATGGTAAAGATTGAAAACATAGAACTCCCCGATTTCCCGCTGCTGCTGGCACCCATGGAAGATGTCAGCGACCCGCCTTTTCGTGCCGTATGTAAACAGAACGGAGCCGACCTGATGTACACGGAATTTATCAGCAGCGAGGGCCTGATACGGGATGCGATGAAGAGCCGCAAGAAGCTGGATATTTTTGATTACGAACGGCCTATCGGGATCCAGATCTTTGGGGGTGATGAAGACAGCCTGGCTATGGCCAGCCGTATTGTGGATGTTACCAATCCTGATTTACTCGATATTAATTTTGGTTGCCCGGTAAAAAAAGTGGCCTGCAAAGGTGCCGGAGCCGGGGTTCTAAAAGATATAAACCTGATGGTGCGCCTGACCTCAGCCTGTGTAAAAGCCACCAAACTTCCGGTGACCGTAAAAACGAGATTGGGTTGGGACGAAAGCTCGCTGAACATAGAAGAAGTGGCAGAACGGCTGCAGGATATTGGCATTAAAGCATTGGCCATTCATGGCCGTACCCGCAGCCAGATGTACAAAGGCGAAGCCGACTGGAGCCTGATCGCCAAGGTTAAAAACAATCCCCGCATCCATATCCCGATTTTTGGTAATGGCGATATCGATAGCCCACAGAAAGCTCTCACCTATAAAAACCGTTATGGTGTTGATGGTATTATGATCGGTCGTGCGGCTATTGGCTATCCATGGATATTCCGGGAGATCAAACATTTTGTACAAACCGGCGAATTGCTGCCGCCGCCTACTATTGCAGAACGGGTGGAAGTATGTAAAAACCATCTTCGCAAAAGCCTGGAATGGAAGGGACCTGTAGTGGGTATTTTTGAAATGCGCCGCCATTATGCCAACTACCTCAAGGGACTGCCGAACATAAAAGAATTCCGTGGCCAGCTGGTGCGCCTGAATAAATTGGAAGAAATAGAAGCCGTGTTGGACGAAGTATTTCGCCAATACGATGGCTTTGAGTTTGAAAGGATGCCGATTGAGCTGATTAATTATCATGAAAAGTGCCCGGTGTAAATAGGATCAGACCGTTCACCCCTCTATCTCCTCTTCAAAATCGTAAGGGCTGCCTTTTTCAATTCTATAAACCTCCTCAAAAATTTTTACAATTTCAGCCGCGGTATTTTCAATGTTTGTCCTGGAGTCCAGAAGAATGTTTTTGAAATAATTTCCATCCTTTTCCAAGTTAAAACCCAAACGGCTGAAATCACTTTCCAGTTGCTTGCCCAGATTTTCGTCACTATGATGAGACACTGCTTCAAAACGGGCAGGGCCCTGCTGATCAAACTTGACTAACTGGCAGTATACTTCATCTCCCCTGTTTTTTTCAGCGGCGAAGTAAGCGTCCGACCAGAGCCATCTTTTTATCCTGCTTATAATTATTGAGTTTTG
>JAZKFT010000021.1:0-273050 GCA_040386335.1 Bacteroidota bacterium | reverse complement strand
ATTTGTGTTTGTCATTATGATTGTGTTTTTAGTTTTTTAGTTTTTAGACTCTCGTTCTTTGGCCTCACCCTCTTTCCCTCTCCTCGCGGAGAGGGACGGTGCTTTTGTGCTTTTCCAAACATTTCGTTCTTCCAAATCAGCATTTGTACTTTTCCAGACTTTAAGGCATATTATTCTCTTCTATCCATTATCCGGTGCCTATTGACCATTGCTTATTGTCCATTACTCATCACTTAATAATCATTCTGTTTGGGCATTACCGCCCTCGGTTGTTTGCTCTCCGCAGCGGCTGGCTTTGGTTTGCTTTTAATAACAGTTGGTTTTGGTTTGATCGGTTGTTTCTGTACCATAGGCTTTGGTTTTTGTGTGATAACTGTTGGTTTATTTTGTTTGGGCGTTTCTTTTTGTTTGGGTGTTTCTTTCTGTTTGGGTGTTTCTCTTGTTTCCGGTATTGTTTCCTCTTCCTGCTTTTGCTCCACCAGGTTTTCGTTGGCTGATATGGTTTGGTTGTCCGGCTCCAGTGAAGTAGGTCTCAAAACTTCCTGCCTTGGCTTTTCATTCTTCTGCGAACCAATTTTCATGGTGGTGTCGTTTGCTTCCATTACTGTTCTGTTAACCAGCTCTTCAAATTTTTTCATCGCCGCCGCCGAATCAATCCTCCCTTCCTGCTTACCTCTTAACGTTGCCACGATCTGTTTATCGTATCGCAGGTCGATTATTTCGTATTTGTTAAACCCCACCTTTCCAAAAATTTTCCTGTAAAATGTAGACAGCCTTGCCAGTTTTTGCTCATACTTATCGGCCGTTCCAAATTCTACCACATGGTTACCAATGGCGGGGTACATGGTGTATATGCCGTTAGATGCGATCTCCACCTGGCCTATCTGCATCAGCAGAAACGAATCCCGCTTAATATAATTACCCATCCTGCTTACCTGTTGCAGCTGCAGGCTGTCTGCTTCAGTCATTTTTATTCCGCTCCGCACTATATCCGGAACATTGGTAAACACCGGAACATCGGCAATTTCATTTACACTCAAAGGCAGTTGCACTGCAGATGAATCCATATAAAAACTTTTTCCGCTTCTTGTAAAAACCCGCGCTACCGGCATTCTTTCGGCAATATTTACATGCATCATTTGCTGGTTGTCAACAAAAATCTGCGCCTTGCTGATCCATGGGTTTTTCTGAAGTGACCTTTCCAGTTTTCTTAAATCCAATTGTTGTATGGAACTGCCTTCTATCTTCTTGTCGAGTTCGCCCTCGAGCATCTTTTTTACTTCCGCCTCGCTGATAAACATTTCATGGTTGTAGCCATCAATCGAAATATCCATACCGCTGCAAGCCAGTTTATCATTCCTGTTCATGGCGCTCAACAGTAATACAAACAAAGCAATGCCTGCCAGGGACCATAGGGTCACCCGCAGCATTCGTTTAAGTTTGTATTTACGTTGTTCGTTCATTTAATTTAATATTTCAGCTGCAGGTTTCACCAGGGCATCTATATCGCCCGCCCCTGCCATGATCAGTAACGCCGGTTTGTTAGCCGTTACCCAATTCAGCATTTCTCCTTTATCAAGCAACTGTATCTTTTCGTTCTTCATTAATTCCAGGATCATACTACTCGTTACACCTTCCATTGGCAATTCCCTCGCAGGATAAATTGGCAATAGAATGACTTCATCTGCTTTATCCAGCGCTGCTGCAAAACCATCAGCCAAATCCCTGGTACGGCTGAAAAGATGTGGCTGAAAAACGACTGTCATCTTCCGGTCAGGAAACACACTCCTCGCACCGCTGATCAATGCATTGAGTTCTTCCGGATGATGGGCGTAGTCATCTATCACCACATGTTGTTCATTCTTGATCACATATTCAAAACGTCGTTTTACCCCTTTAAATGCCGCAACGGCATCTTTTATCTTTTCATCTTCAATGCCGAGATGTTTGGCTATCGTTATTGCCACCAAAACATTCTCCACATTATGCAATCCACCAACATTCAGGTTCACTTCTTTCAACGCCTCTCCTTTTACTTTTACATCGAACCAATAACTTCCATCATCGGTGCGAAGTGCTGCCAGGTGCACATCAGCATTCGTATCCTTTAAGCCATAGGTAAGCTGATTACTTACATTGGCAGTAGCTAACCGGGTTAAAGAACTTCTCCTGATCAGTAATCCACCAGGCTTTGTTTTTTCAGCAAATTCTACAAATGCAGCCTGCATGGCTTCGGCTGTCCCGTAAATATCGAGGTGGTCGGGATCCATCGCGGTTAACACTGCGATGTCCGGGCTGAGCTTGTGAAAACTCCTATCGTATTCATCTGCTTCCACTACACACACATTATTATCGCTACTCCAGAAATTACTGTTGTAATTAACCGCAATACCGCCCAGGAAAGCATTACAGCCGAAACCCGTATGCCGCAACACATGACCTACCATGGAACTGATCGTTGTTTTTCCATGTGTTCCACCAATGCATATATTAAAAGAATCCGCGGTAATTATCTGTAGTACATCGCTCCGTTTTACCACTTCATATCCATTGTCGCGGTACCAGTTTAATTCTTTGTGGTCTTTTGGTACTGCAGGTGTGTATACGACCAATTGAGCTTCCTTATCCAACAGTTCCACCGAGTCTTCAAAATGAATGAGCACACCTTCGCTTTTTAGTTGGGCAGTAAGTACGGTTTCCGTTTTGTCGTAACCGCTCACCTTCACACCCCGGCTTAAGAAAAAGCGTTCAATGGCACTCATGCCGATGCCACCGGCCCCGATGAAGTACACATTCTTTATGTCGTTCAGTTTTATCATGTTTGTTTCCCAAAGGGGAATTCTTATTTTTTGTTTCCAGCTGTTGTGCTTTGATGGAGCGACATTGGCGACGCTCCGTTCAGGTTCGGTACTACTATTGAGCAGCTTCAATTCATACTTTAAAATGAATTTCAAAAGCTATTCTTGCTTAAACGAAACCAAAATTAATATCAGCCTCCCGAACCCCTGTCAGGGCGAAAACCAGCCCTGACAGGGGTGGAATCGCGCATCCAAATCATAAATCCGAAATCATAAATCATTTACATCACTTTTATAATCTCTTTCGCTATCAATTCATCTGCATTCCTTATCGCCTCTTTTGAAATATTTTCGGACAACACCTTCTTTAATGCTTCATTCTTTGATAAGCCGATCACTGTTTCTATCAAAATGCTTTTTGCAGATTCATCTTTTATCATCATCGCAGCATTCTTATCCGCCAGCACTTTTGCGTTATAGGTTTGGTGGTCTTCTGCCGCAAATGGATATGGAATAAATATGGTTGGCTTTCCTGCTACACATAATTCCGCTACACTCATGGCACCCGCCCTGCTGATTACGATGTCAGCTGCTGCATACGCCATTTCCATTTCCTTAATAAATTCATTCACCCACACATCTTTTTTACCAGACCCCGCCTTTTTACCCTGCTCCGCAAATGGTTTCCCGGTTTGCCAGATCAGTTGCAGGTTATTTTCAGCTAACTGATCTAAACCCGCTTCCACTGCCTGGTTGATGGAATTGGCTCCAAGGCTTCCACCGATAGAAAGTACCGTGATCTTATCGGCGTTCAATCCAAAAAACCGTAATGCTTCAGTGCGGCCCGCCTTCATATCGGTTATCGCTTTTCTCACCGGGTTCCCGGAGATAATGATCTTTCCTATTGAAAAGAACTTCTCCATCCCACCAGTCGCCACAAACACTTTGGTCGCTTTTCTCCCCAACATGATATTTGCCTTGCCGGCAAATGCGTTGCTCTCATGGATGAATGTCGAAATACCGCGTGCCTGCGCTGTTCGCAATACGGGATAGCTGCTATAGCCCCCCACACCAATCACCGCATCTGGCTTAAAGCGATTGAAAATTCTTCTCACCTGGAAAAAACTGGTGATCAGTTTATACGGTAGCCCAATATTTTTTATCAAAGAACTTCTGTTGAAACCCGCGATATCAAGGCCTTCAATTTTAAACCCTGCCTGTGGCACTTTTTCCATTTCCATTTTACCCTTTGCGCCGATAAACAAAAACTCCGCATCCGGCAGTTGTTGCTTCAAGGCATTCGCAATGGCGATAGCAGGAAAAATATGACCGCCTGTTCCTCCCCCTGCTATGATAAATTTTTTACTCATTTGTGTTTTATAGTGATCTGGCCAATAAGTCAACGGTCATCTTCCGTGGCTTTGGCCTCATCCTCTTATCCTTCACCTCGCGGAGAAGGACGGTGCTTTTGTGCGTATCCAAACCCAGGTTCTTCCACATCATCATTTGTCCATATCCAGGCATCACCGTATCAATCATCAAACTGGCATTACCAATGAACCAATCCCTAATCAACTAATTACTAACCACCGCTTTTCCCTCCATTTGTTCTACGTTTCTCGCCACGCTTAAAATAATACCGATGGCGAAACAGGTAAATAAAAACGAGGTTCCTCCCATACTCACCAGGGGCAGCGTAACTCCCGTAACGGGGAACAGGCCTACATTTACTGCCATATTTGCCATTGCCTGAATCACAAGACTTACACTTAAACCCAACGCCAGGAATGCCCCGAATGCATACGGACATTTTCTGAACAGCCTGATACACCGATGCAGGAACACCAGGTATATGAACAGGATAAACACACCACCCATAATGCCGTACTCCTCTATAATAATGGCATAGATATAGTCACTATAAGGATGCGGCAAAAAATTTCGTTGCTCACTATTCCCTGGACCAAGGCCAATCCATCCACCTTTGGCGATGGCTATTTTTGCCTGTTGCACCTGGTAAGGACTGGCCTCATTTTTCGTATAGATGAAATCCTGTATTCTGCGTACCCATGTTCCTATTCTACCATGGCTTTTGGCTTTTGTTGTTAGCTCACTATTGGTGGTATTGGCTTCAGTCGCCTTGTGTGTCGATACTGCCATCATTACCAAAATGACTATGGGCAGGGCTGCTACACCAATTGCAAGCAACAGGTGTTTTATTTGCACACGTCCCATAAACATGATAATCATACTCGTAGCACCGACCAGCAATGCTGTTGAAAGATTTGCCGGGGCGATGAGCAAACAGGTAAGGACCACAGGCGCCATCAGAGGAAGAAATCCCTTTTTGAAATCCGTAACCACATCTTTCTTCCTGCTTAACTGGCGGGCCAGGTACATGAACAGGCCAAGTTTAGCCATATCACTTGTTTGCAAGGTCATGTTCAGTATCGGCAGGCGGATCCAGCGGCTGGCTTCGTTGTAGTTGGTACCAAAAATTAATGTGTACAGTAGCAACGGAATGCTGAGCAGGTAAAACCATAAAGCTATACGGCTATACACGGTATAGTTTACGCGGTGGGCAAAATAGATAATGAGCACACCACCTACTATAAATGCGAGTTGCTTAAACAGATAGAATTCGGTATTGCCCTTATTATGCCTGTAAGCCAAAGAGCCGGTGCTGCTGTAAACTACCAGCAGACTTGCCAAAACCAGCAACAACACAATACTCCATATCACTTTATCTCCACGGTAAAGTTTGCCTCCATCATCCTTGTTAAAGAATGGCAGGTTTATTTCGTTTGCTATGTTACGTATGGTTTCCAAAACTGATGTTAGAGATCTTTTACTGCTTGTTTAAATTGATTACCCCTGTCTTCATAATTCAAAAAGAGATCGAAACTTGCACAGCCGGGACTTAGTAAAACTGCGTCGCCTTTTTCTGCCAGGCGATATGCGGCTTTAGCTGCATCCTTTGCGCTGTTGGTATCTATCATTATTGCCACCTTGTCTTTAAAGGCCGCATGAATTTTCTCATTATCAACGCCGAGACAAATAATGGCTTTTACCTTTTCTGCTACCAGTTCTTCAATAATGCCGTAGTCATTTCCTTTATCCACACCACCCAGTATAAGGATGGTCGGCCTCTTCATTTTTTCCAAAGCATACCAGGTGCTGTTCATATTGGTAGCCTTGCTATCGTTAATATATTCTACACCTTTAATAGTGGCAATGGGTTCATTCCGGTGTGGCAGACCCTCAAAGGTTTCCATGGCCTCCCGGATATTGTTGTCTCTTATTTCAAGTGTCGCTGCTGCTATTCCTGCTGCCATAGAATTGTATTGATTGTGGCGGCCCTGGACAGCAAAGTCGTTAATACTCATTCTCATTTCTTCATTCTTGTACCTGATAAGCATTTCTTCGTCTTTGATGTAAGCGCCTTCTGTTTTAATTTCTTTCATAGAGAATGGGAGGGTTTTAGAATTTTTTAGATAAGTTGGTAAGTATTGCATCGTAACCGGATCATCAGCGCAATAGATAAAAATATCGCCGGCTGACTGGTGCTCGATGATGCGAAATTTGGAATGTATATAGTTCTCAAAGTTGTAGTCGTACCTGTCTAAATGATCTTCCGTAATATTTACCAGGATTGCTATATCAGGCCGGAAGGTTTTAATGTCATCCAGTTGAAAGCTGCTGATTTCCGCTATGTACAATGGCTTTGGATCTTCCGCCATCTGCTTTGCAATGGAATACCCGATATTACCTACCAAGGCACAGTCTAGCCCTGCCGTATGACAAATATGGTATAGCAATGCGGTCGTTGTACTCTTGCCATTGCTTCCGGTGATACCCACAATCTTACTATCTCCTTTAAAACGGTATGCCAGTTCAAACTCACTGATGACTTCGATCCCTTTTTTGCGAATCGCTTTCATAATGTCCGTCTTCTCCGGTATGCCGGGGCTCTTCATTATTTCATCAGCTTCCAGTATTCTTTTTGACGAATGACCACCCTCTTCAAATTCAACTCCTGCTTTGCGCAACTGAGTTTTATACATCTCCTTTATCTTACCACCATCACTAACAAATACATCATAACCCTGCTGCCTGCCCAACAGCGCAGCGCCAATACCGCTCTCGCCTCCTCCTAATATGATTAATTTTTTTGACATTTATTATTTTCAATCTATCCTCCCTGTTTCATCATTGCGAGGGTTCTTGTTTGTACTTTCACCCCTATCTAATCTTCAACGTGATCACACTCATCACCACGCACAGAATCGTAACGATCCAAAACCTTGTTGCTATTTTACTTTCGTGGTATCCCAGTTTTTGATAATGGTGATGCACCGGGCTCATCAGGAAAACACGCCGGCCTTCGCCATACTTTTTCTTGGTGTATTTAAAGTAGCCTACCTGTATCATCACACTTAAACTCTCAATAAAAAACACCAGGCAAAAAATCGGTATCAGCAATTCCTTGCGCACCATAATAGCCAGTGAAGCAATGATACCGCCTAGTGCCAGGCTGCCCGTATCGCCCATGAAAACCTGTGCCGGGAAAGAGTTATACCAAAGAAATCCAATACATGCACCGATGAAAGCGCCGATAAAAATGGTCAGCTCGCCCAGGTTGGGTATGTACATGATGTTGAGATACTCTGCAAATTTTATGTTGCCACTTACATAGGCAAACAACCCAAGTCCAATTCCAATTATAGCAGAAGTGCCCGTAGCTAATCCATCCAGGCCATCGGTGATATTGGAGCCATTACTCACAGCGGTGATGATGAAGATGACGACGAATATGTACAGAATATACGTGTAATCTTCCCAGGCTTTGGGCAAAAGCTTTGAGTAGTTAAACTCATGGTTTTTTACAAAGGGGATCGTGGTAATGGGTGTTTTTACTTTTACAAAACGGTGCTTCTCACCGTCGATGGTCCTTTCGGTTTCTCCTAAAGATTTTTCGCCGGCTTTCAGTGAATCATATTGACCGGCCTTGGTTTTATCGCCATAGATTTCACGTTCAACCCATACATATGGGCTAAAATAAAGTGTTGTACCTACAATTAATCCGAGGCCAACTTGTCCTGCAATTTTAAAACGACCTGCCAGTCCATCGGCGTCTGCCTTTTTGTAAGCCCTGCCTTCAGCCTTTGCCTTTCGCTTTGCACGGATTTTCAAAACATCATCTATAAAACCAATACCACCGCACCAAACAGTCACCAACAAAATCAACACGACATATACGTTGCTCAACTTTGCGAACAGCAACGTAGGTATTAGTATGGCAAGAAGGATGATAAAGCCGCCCATCGTAGGTGTATTTGCTTTATCTACTTCACCCGGCAAACCCAATTCTCTAACCGATTCACCAATCTGGAGCTTTTGTAAGCGGCGGATAATGCGCTTGCCAAACCACATTGAAACGATGAGGGATAGAAGCACTGCCAATGCTATACGAAACGTAAGGAACTGGAAAATACCAGTGCCACTCACGTTGTGCTCAGTGCTCAGCCATTTAAAAAAATAATATAACATGGGTTTTTAGTTGATCGGTTGATTGGGTGACTCGTTGGGACACCGGTCTATTCTTGCTTCCTATACGCCATTTGGCCTCATCCTCTTATCCTTCTCCTCGCGGAGAAGGACGGTGCTTTTGTGCATATCCAAACATTGGTTCTTCCACATCAGCATTTGCTCTCTCAGGCTATTGCAAATCTTGTCCTCTCGCCACTTGATCCTTGGTCCTTGATCCTTGCACCCTGCTCCTCACTTCCCCAATAACTCAAACATTTTCAGCAACTCTTCCTTATCGTCGAAATGATGTTTTACACCTTTTATTTCCTGGTATTTTTCATGGCCTTTTCCGGCAATGAGTATGATATCTTCGGGTAAGGCCATATCCACTGCTGCTTTAATGGCTTCCCTCCTGTCGACAATGCAGAGCGATTTTCTCTTGTGCTGGCTCAGCATCCCCTCGGTCATATCGTCGATGATCTGCTGCGGGTCTTCACTCCTCGGGTTATCGCTGGTAAGAATCGCTTTATCGCTGTACTCGCAAGCCACTTCGGCCATCACCGGGCGCTTGGTTTTATCCCGGTCACCACCACAACCGGCCACCGTTATCACCCGTTCATTACCCTGTTTTAATTTTTTTATGGTGGCTAGTACATTCAGTAAGGCATCGGGTGTATGTGCATAATCCACAATGCCAATCACTTTGTCCTTTTGTGAAACGATATAGTCAAATCTGCCTTCGGCACCGGTGGTATTGCTCAGTATCTGCAGCACCTGTTGTTTGTCTTCGCCCAGGCAAACCGCGGCACCGTACACAGCCAGCAAATTGTACGCATTAAATTCGCCGATCATTCTAAAATGCACCTCGGTACCGTTGATATCCATCACCAAACCCATCAATGCATTCTCGATGATCTTCCCTTTAAATTCAGCCATATTGCGAAGGCTGTAGAAATACTTGTGAGCAGCAGTGTTCTGTAGCATCACTGGTCCGCGCTTGTCATCAAGGTTGCTGATGGCAAATGCTTTTTCGTTGAGGGTATCAAAGAACTTTTTCTTCACCCTGATATATTCATCAAATGTTTTATGATAATCGAGGTGATCGTGGGTAATGTTGCTGAAAAGTGCACCGTCGAAATCCAGGCCGGTAATGCGGTGCTGGTGAATAGCATGGCTGCTGCATTCCATAAAAACATGGGTACAACCAGCATCGAGCATTTGTTTCAGCAGGGCATTGAGGCTAATGGAATCGGGCGTCGTATGTGTAGCTTCAAGCACTGTTGTGCCAACCTGGTTTTGAACGGTCGAAATCAAACCGCAGGTATAACCCAGGGATGAAAACAACTTGAACAATAAGGTGGCGATGGTGGTTTTGCCGTTTGTTCCGGTTACACCTACCAGCTTCAATTTAGTCGAGGGCTCGTCATAAAAATGATGACTCATCCATGCCACGGCTTCATTGGTATTCAGTACCTGCACGTAAGTAACACCTTCTTTAAAAACCGACGGCATGGTTTGGCAAACAATGGATGTTGCCCCTTTGTCAATCGCTATGTCAATGAACTTGTGGCCGTCGGTGGCTGCACCAACGATGGCTATAAAACAGGCACCAACACTCAGTTTCCGCGAATCAATACATAAATTGGTGACGCTTATATCCATACTGCCATGCACTGCCTGTAGCCGTACTTTATATAATATGTCAGTAAGTATTCTGCTCATTAATGTTTTGCGGGTGCTGATTTTGTATCTCTTTTATCCTGTTCTGTTTTGGGTGTCCCGGCACTGTTGGCTGCCCCTATTGTGCTAATTAATTCTAACCGGATCATTTGTCCTTTGCGTATTAAGGTTCCCGGGTCAATGGATTGGTACACGACCCTCCCACTTCCTTTTACCGAAGTTTTTAATCCTGCTGCTTCGCACAGCGAAATCGCATCTCTTAAAGTCATGCCCTTTACCAGGGGCATGGCATTGTTTGATATCGACACGCCTTTCATCATCACGTTATAATCCTTGCTGGTAGCTATCACACTTGTCTTTGGCTGGCCCTTTGACGAGTCGGCCCACCTGATACCCATCATCTTCATTACATTCTGTGCCGTAACAGTAGAAGAAGCAAACTGGTATAAACTACTGTCTTTCTTCATGGCTGCTGCCTGCTGAAGTGTAGGCTGCACCTTCATTCCAAACAATTTATCTGCAACTTCCCTAAATACCGGACCTGCCACGGAGCCTCCATAAAACCTGGCTGCATGTGGTTTGTTCCTGATCACAACGATGCAACTATACTGCGGGTTCTCCAGTGGAAAAAAGCCTGCGAAAGACGACTGGTAAACTTTATCCCTATAGGTAATGCCCCTGTCTGCCACCAGGGCTGTTCCTGTTTTACCACCAAAACGGTAAGCACTTGTTTTTAAAGCTTTTGCCGTTCCGTTAAGTACCACGCCTTCCAAACAGGTGTATAATTGGGCTAATGTATTTGGGCTACAAACCCTGCCGTTTACAACTACCGGTTCATGTTGACTTAACACCTGGCCATCTTTCTTGACCGTGGTAACCAGGTAGGGCCGCATCATTATCCCGCCGTTTGCAATCGCGTTATAAAGCGACAATGTTTGCAAAGGGCTTACGGCCAATGAATAGCCAAAACCCATCCATGGCAAAGTGCTGTTGCTCCAGAATTTGCCCCCCGGCTTATGAATAGTAGGTCTTACTTCCCCGGGGAGATCAATACCTGTAAGTGTATCAAAACGCATCTTGTGCAGGTGCTGCAAAAATTTGGCAGGCTGGCTGCTGTAGTTTGTATACGCTAATTTTGCCATACCTACATTGCTGCTGTGTTCAAATGCGTGCTGCACCGTAGTTTCGTGGAGACCGTGCACCTCAGAATCGTACACTGTTTCGCCGCCCACTGTCCATTTTCCACCTTCGAGATTTACAGGGCTGTTGATATTTACATAGCCGTCTTCCAATACACTGATCATTGTGGCCAGTTTAAAAGTGGAGCCGGGTTCGGTGGGTGAAATCGCATAATTGTAATCCTCCCACCAGGTACTGTCTTTGTCTTTTATGCGGCCGAGATTGGCAATTGCTTTTATCTTCCCGGTTTTCACTTCCATAACGATGCAAGTGCCCCTTTCGCAGTCATTCCCCTTCATCATTTTAAGCAGGGCTTGTTCTGCAATGTCCTGGATAGCAATGTCGAGCGTGGTAATAATATCTGCCCCATCTTCGGCTTCCACATCACTGCCATCGATGGGGATGGCCGCGCCGCCAGATACGTAGCGAACCAACCTTTCTCCATTTTCGCCGGCCAGTGATGAATCGTATGCCTTTTCAAGACCCACCTTATTGCTGTCACGTGCTATCCCGATCGTTCTGTTTGCAAACAGCTTAAATGGGTTCAGTCGCTTCATCCGTACATCGGCTATAAACCCGCTTTTATTTTTACCCAGTTTAATCAGCGGAAATTTTTTCATGGCTTCCCACTGCTGGAAACTGATCTTCCTTTTAAAAAGATAGTACCGCTCTTCGTTGTTGAAAGCTTTGAGAAATTCTTTTTTGTATGCCTTTGCATCCTTATATGAAGTCCCGTCTTCTCCTTTAAAAAGATTGGCCATATACCAGGCGAGCGAATCCACATTGTCTTTAAACAGCTTGCCATTTTTTTCCCTCAGGCCGTCGGCACCAAAGTCAACAAAAATGTCAAACTCAGGGATGGATGTGCTAAGAACACTTCCATCCTCGGCATAAATAGAACCCCGTTCGGCTGTAATAATTTCAGTACGGTTATGCGCCGTATCTGCCATTGAACGCCAGTATTTGCCCTGGGCCTGTTGTGTATAAATTGCCTTTCCTGCAATGGCCACGCCAAAACAAATGATCACCAGGTAAACCAGGTAGGTGCGGATCAGTATGTCTTTTTTAATGTCCATTTTTTATGTACTTAGCTTTTGTACTATTATTGAGCTTCGTTGTGTCACTCCCTTGTGCGGCTGGTACTATACTGAGCTTTGGCCTCATCCTCTTATCCTTCTCCTCCCGGAGTAGGACGGTGCTTTTGTGCTTGTCCAAACATCAGTTCTTCCAAATCTTCATTTGTACTTATCCGGGCTTGGACTTTATGTACGGTCTTGTTTCCTGATTCTTGTTTCTTGATCCTTGTTTCTTGTTTCCTAAAACTTTGTACTATCTGTAATTTTCACCGGTGGTTCCACGAGTCTTTTCAGCCCAATTTTTTCTACTGCTTTTACCAGTACACTTTCCTTACTGCGGTACATTACCTCGGCTTTCAGCACTTTATGTTCGTATTGCAATTGTTTTAATTCGGCTCTTGCTTTGGCGATGTTTCTTATTGTTTTATCTGCAAAATGGCCATTGGCTATATACATTACTGCCAGCAGGGCAAGGAACAGAAAGAAAGGCACGTGCTTCACGATCCATTGGTATTGAAGCAATTGCTTCCACCGCTTTTTCTTTATTTTATTTTCTGTTTGCACACTTTTTTGTTGCGCCCTTTCAGGGCTTCTATCCTAATTTATTTTGTTTTCCCAGGGCGCTGCCCCAGGCTATTATGTTTCGCCCCGTTGGGGCTTGAACTCCTATTTTAATGGACTGCTACTATTCCATGCTATTAATCGTTTTGCTCTACCTACATCCTAAATCCGTTCTGCTACTCTTAACCTGGCGCTTCTTGAACGTGGGTTCAGTTTTTGTTCGGATTCAGATGGCTCTATCGGTTTCTTTGTCACTATTTTGAATGGTGATGAAACCTTGTTGCCATAGATGGGATCTTCGTCGGCCGTCTCGAAACCACCTTGTTTGAAATATGTCTTCACCATCCGGTCTTCCAGTGAGTGAAAGGTGATAATAGCTGCCCTTCCGCCAGGTTTTAATGCCTTGGGCAATTGCATCAACATCTCTTTTAAGGCTTCCATCTCTTCATTTACCTCAATCCTGAATGCCTGGAACACCTGTGCATAGTAGCGGTTTGGATTTCCTTTCGCCAAGGGGTTCAACACCTGCACAAGGTCCTGGATGGTTTTATACCGGTGCTGCTGCCTGGCCGAAACAATGGATTGGGCAAGGGTTTTGGCATTGGTTACTTCGCCGTACAGGCTTAGCATTTGCTGCAACTGTTCTGCGGTATAGGTGTTGGCAATGTCTGCGGCTGTGCGGCCCTGGCGTTGATCCATCCGCATATCCAGAAGGGCATCGTAGCGAAAAGAAAAACCCCGGCTGCCTTCGTCGAACTGATGACTGCTTACCCCAAGATCTGCCATCAACCCATCGGCGCCGGTTGCCTGGTGCAATTTTAGAAACTTTCCCAGGTGCCTGAAGTTGTGCGGTACAAAAACAATCCGCTCATCGTCTGGCGCATTGGCGGCTGCATCTGCATCCTGGTCAAAAGCAATCAATCTTCCTCCATCACCCAGTTGCTTTAGTATCTCCCTCGTATGTCCGCCGCCACCCATGGTACAGTCTATATAAACACCATCGGGCTGGATGTTCAGGTTTTCAATGACTTCATGAAGCATCACTGGTATGTGATACTGGTCATTAGTCATTGCGTCATTTTTTTCAGTCATTGGGTCATTGGTCATTGAGTCATTTTTTCTTTCCTCTTTTTTCTGCTTCATTTTTCTGTGGTTTGAAAATGACTTATTGACCCATTGACCAAATGACCATTTTACTGCGTCACGTGGGTATTCGAATTACCAAGAACCATTGCGGCCATCTCGCTGAAATGTGTAGGCGAAACGGTTTCAAAGAGCTGTTTGTATGTTTTGCTGTCCCAAATTTCTATTTGGTCGATAGCGCTCACCAGCACAATATCTTTTGTAAGACCGGCGTGTGCTATCAGGTTATTCGGCAGGTTGATCCTACCTGCTGAATCCAACTCCACTTCTGTGGCGCCGTTCAGGAAGTAACGGCGGAACTCCCTTACTTTCGGGTCGAAATTGTTTAATGAACTCAGGCGTTCGAAAATGGGTCCCCAGCTTTCGGTGGTGTATAAAGCCAGGCACTTTTCGAATCCACGGTTTACGACAAATGTGTTTCCACCTGTTTCCGGCATTTGCTTTTTAAAGCCAGCCGGTAACAGAAAGCGACCTTTCGGGTCGAGTGTGGATTCATATTCGCCTAAAAACCTTGTCATTAAATAGATTTTCCCATTTGGTGACACAAAATAACACTTTTCCCCACTTTCTGACCTAATTTGGAGAGTGTTAACTTTTGCACATACCCAAAAGCAAGCTGGTATTGATTTACAGGTCGTTTTTGGTGGAAAGGGTGTGAATAGGTGTGCATTTAATGTGGATAACCGCATACAGACTGGTTTCCAGGAAGTTGAGAGGGAAAAATGTCATACTGTTTCGCGACCGATCATTCATATTTGCTACCCCATTTATGCCCGCAGTCAATAAAAAAAACAATCCCCTATTTTATTTTTATGCATTATTGGCGGTGTTCGCAGCACTGTATCATGCCAATAAATACTTTTTCCCGGTACCAAACGAATCAGCCGGCAGACATTTATTGTTTGTGGCGATCAGTACCATTTGTGTGTTTGGCCTGATCAAAAGACCGGCCTGGTTCCTGTATTTTTTTGGGGTATTGATGCTCCAGCAGTTGTATAGCCATGGCGGCCAATTATTACAACAATGGAACGGAATGCATACGATCAATTATATAGATCTTGGCATTGTAGTGATGATGCCGGTTATTTTTGTGAGCCTTTTAAGAAACCGACATGCCGCATCCTAAAGACCTATTGATCGCCGATTTTACGTACGGCCTGCCAGATGAAAAAATTGCGAAATATCCTTTGGCGGCAAGAGATGCCTCCAGGCTATTGCTTTATGACCGGGGTTCTATTTCAGAAACTGTTTTCGGGAATATTGCAGATCAACTGCCTGCAAATGCCTTATTGGTTTTTAACAATAGCAAGGTGATACAAAGCCGTCTTGGTTTTACCAAACCCAGCGGCGGGATGATTGAAATTTTCATATTGGAACCTTGTGAAGAATATGGCGACATTACGGCCGCGATGAAAACAGAGGGCAGCATTCGTTGTAATTGTTTGGTGGGAGGTGCCAAGAAATGGAAAACGGGGAAGTTAGTTCTGGTTCGTGAAGACATGAAACAAAGCATAGGAACCAGTGAGGACAAGAGTCAGGGTCAGCGGCCGGCTGTGGTTCGTGAGGACACGAACCACGGTGAGGGCGAGAGGGACACTGACCACAGCGGTGGGGACTCGAACAACGGTGGTTGGGAAAAGGAACCGTGGCAGTTGACGGCCGAAATGATCAGCCGGAATGGTGAAGAATTCGCGATCGAATTTCAATGGAAGCCAGCAGTGGATTTTGCCACAGCGCTGGAACTATTTGGAAATACCCCCATTCCACCCTACCTGCAACGGGCATCGGATGAAACAGATAAGCAACGCTATCAAAACATTTATGCCAAAGAAGACGGAAGTGTGGCTGCACCAACAGCAGGGCTGCATTTTACCGACCAGGTGATACAGTCACTGGAAAACAAAAACATCAATAATTCCTACATAACGCTCCATGTAGGAGCAGGTACTTTTAAACCCGTGAAAAGCGAAACCATTGCCGGGCACGACATGCATGCGGAGTTTATTACCGTAGAAACTTCTCTTATCGAAAAATTACTTGGCCATGAAGAAGTGATACCCGTTGGCACCACGAGTATGCGAACGTTGGAAAGCCTGTATTGGATGGGTGTAAAAACTGTGTTGAACAAAACGGCATCTGTAGCGAACCTCGAAATAAAACAATGGGAGGTGTATGATAAACTGATGCAGCATTCTATCAGCAAAAAAGAAGCTTTAGAATCGCTGCTGGACAGCATGAAAACGGAAAATCTCCACCACATAAGTGTTCGCACCCAAATAATGATAGCACCCGGTTATCAACCTAAAATTGCCACTGCAATTATTACTAATTTTCATCAGCCACAGTCAACTTTATTGCTGCTGATTGCTGCTCTGGTGGGCGATGACTGGAAAAAAATATATGAATACGCCCTGGAAAACGGGTTCAGGTTTTTGAGCTATGGAGATAGCAGTTTGATCAGGTGGAATAGATAATGTGGAAATGTGAAAAATGTGGAAATGTGGAAATGGAGGAAAGCTGTGTAAAATAATTTTAAATGCTGTTTCAAGGTAATTATCAAACTGCCTCATTTCCACATTTTTCACATTTCCACATTAATGAGCTAGCGGTACCTCTACAGTAAACGCTGTTCCTTTGCCCAGTGTGCTTTCCACTTTTATATTGCCTTTATGGGCGTCAATGATGGTTTTTACATAACTCATGCCAAGGCCGAAACCTTTTACATTGTGCACGTTGCCGGTATGGGCGCGGTAGAATTTCTCAAAAACCCTTTTCAGTGATTCACGGCTCATGCCGATACCATTATCATCTATGCGGATCACCAGGTTTTTATTGGTACTGTGGGTGGTAATTTTTAATTGCAGTTTTTCTTTGGAATATTTAATGGCGTTGTCTATAAGATTATTCAGCAGGTTGGTAAAGTGTACATCATCTGCAATGATCTTATCGTTTTTCGCATTCAAATGCAGCTGCACTACAGCCTGTTTATCTTCCAGTTGCAAATGGAAATTATCCAGTGAATGTTGAATCAACTCGTGGGCATGAAGTTGTTTTTTGTTCAACTGGAATTCTTGCTTCTCCAGCAACGCCGCCTGCAGGATGGTTTCCACATGCCTGTTCAGGCGTTTATTTTCCTCTTTGATGATACCACTGAAATAGCCCAATTTCTCACGGTCATTCAGCACTTTTTCATTTTTAAGGGCATCCACCGCCAGCGAAATAGTGGCCAGTGGCGTCTTAAATTCATGCGTCATGTTATTGATAAAGTCGCTCTTTATTTCGCTGAGTTTTTTCTGGTTCATCAATGCCCTCACCGTAAAGAAAAAGGCGAACATGATAAAGAGAATAAACACCACCGAACCGCCCAGTTCCAAATAAGATGATTTGAGAACAAGGTCCTTAAAATTGGGTATGACTACCACCATGGTTTCGTAAGCTACCAGGCCCTCGGCGCTGCTGCCGCTGGCTGGTTCCAAAGGGTACACAAAAGATTTATTGTTAACGGTGTCTTCCAATACTTTTTGAAAATATGCCGACTGCATCTCGAAATTCAGAATGTTCATGCTGCTGGCGATGGCAAATTCAAACGGCACATTTTTGAGAGATTTGCCCTTATCATAATCTCTTTGAAATTCTTTTTCGAACTTCTCCTGTATTTCATATTGGGTATAGCGCTGGGCGATAGTGGCGGGCCGCAATAGTTCCATTCCAGACAGATCGTTGGAAAGGCCCATATTCTTTTTCGGATTTTTAATAAACGGGGTGCGGCTATTGCTTTCACTGAGGTCCTTACCCACCGCATCCACTGCTTTTACCACCCGTTCCCAAAGCTGGTCCTGTTTTACCTGTAAAAGGTTTTGAAACCAGGTGTATTGCAGGTAAATAAGCCCTAAAAACGAAACCGTGATTAAAATAATAATGATTGGTAAAATCTTCTTCATGCAAATTCTTGTAGTGTGTAAATGTAAAAGGTTTCGGCAGCGCTGCCTGTAATCAATTTTTTGCCCAAATATTTTACCTACATTTTAACACCATGTCAGTATTAGCTTCTTAATTTCCCGTTTTGACAAAATTAATTATGAATTTTAGAAACAGTTTTCTACTTTAATTCCATGATTACACCCGCACCTGGTATTATTCTTATCTCGGATCCTTTTTTAAAAGATCCAAACTTCATGCGTACGGTGGTATTTCTTTGCGACCACCGCGATGAGGGCAGCTTTGGTTTTGTACTGAACCGCCCCTACGAACAAACGCTGGATCAGCTACTCCCCGACCTCGAAGGTTTTCCGATACCTGTTTATTATGGCGGTCCGGTACAGACAGATACCCTGCATTTTATCCACTCCCTGCCCGACAATATACCAGATGGGCAGGAAATAACAGACGCTGTTTTTTGGGGCGGCGATTTTGAGCAGGTACTTGCTATGATCCGCAACCGTACTTTAAACCTTGATAATATCCGCTTCTTCCTCGGGTACAGCGGCTGGAGCAATGGTCAACTCGACGGCGAACTCGAAGAAAAAAGCTGGCTTACCGCCAAAGGAACCAGGCGGCTGGTGTTTCATTCAAACCCGGAAGTAGCTTGGAAAGATGCGGTCCGTTTATTGGGCCCTGAATACGAGGAGATCATTAATTACCCCATCGATCCGCAGCTAAATTGAGTTCATTTAAGTTTCCCGAAATTGCCCTTGTGGCATCAAATTGGATTTAGATATTCCGCTAATTTGCTGCAACGAAATGCCAGAACTACTGGTATTGGAACACGATTTATTTTACAACAAGTAAAATTTAACTTGTAGCAACGATTACTAACCATAAAATCCGGAAATCAAATGAAAAAGCTTTTGCTCCTGCCGCTTGCATTGATCAGCATTGCGCTATTTGCACAATTAAAACAAAAATCAAAAACCAAAACAAAAACCAAAACGACAACCGTTTCAGATAGCATCCCTGTTCCACCAAAACCCACTACCAAATACACAGATAATGTGGACGACCGCATGAAGGGCCCGAATGGTGAGAAGATTTATATCGGCGCCAACGGTGGCCGGTATTACCTGAAAGGGGATAAGAAGATTTATGTGCCGTATGGTACTAAAAAAAAGAAAGTATAGGCAAAAGGTCATTAGGTCAATGGGTCATTGACTTCATGACCCATTGACCTAATGACTAAAGCAAGCTGTCAAGCGCGGCCTGGTACATTTTTTTAGAAGGGAGATCGTTGTGCTTACCCCCGGGTATTGGTACAAACTGATCTCCTTTTTTCATGCCTGGTATCAGTTTCAAAGCATTGGTAAAAGGAATCACTTCATCTTGCAAACCATGAAATATGGTGATGGGCGCAGTAATGTTTTTCATATATTCACTGGTTGTGAAATTCATTTTGATCAGCCAGCCAACAGGCATAAAAGGCGTGTAGCGCCTCACTAATGACGATAAACTATAATAGGGTGTTTCCAGTACCAGTTGTTTACAATCCCTCACAGATGCCAGCCAGGCTGCAAGCCCCGTGCCCAGGCTCTTTCCGTAGATAATGATCTTTCCAGGAGCGTATTTTGCACGGGCCATTTTGTAAAACTGTTCAGCAAGCATTTGCATTACAGGTTGGGTAAGGTCGCCGGTGCTTTTACCATAGCCGGGATAATCCACCATCCAGCATTCATACCCGTGTTTAGTGAAATTTTGGGCATAGGCGGCATAGTGTTCTATGTTTTTCCGGTTGCCATGAAAGTACAATACAACGCCATTTACAATAGTATCAGCAGGTTTAAATTGTATAATATCGATGAGTGTTTTTTCATCTAAACGAATTTGTTTTTCCTCAAATTTTTGACCGAAAGAAAACTGGTGATCAGCAGGAAGTGCTTTGGGATGCAAGAAAAATAAATGCTGAAAAAAGTAGAATCCGGCACAAAGCAATAGGTATACCGCCAACGTACGGATCAGAAATGTTTTAAAAAATGGGGACATAAATGGGTAGTTAGCAAAATCTTTTTATCCGCTGGCTATACCCCGTTTGTATTTTAAACTGGCGGGTTAACAAGCATTCAACGATGTTTTGTATTAATAATAAATAATAACTAACCCATTGCCCCCATTGGCTGAATAGGACCAACCAGGTGCTCCACCACCGCCCGGCACACCAGCATTTCCGGGAAACGTGACGTTGGTAGTGTTTGCGGGGCCAGAATTATTCTCATAGATGATTGAGCCAGTGCCACCAGTCCCTGGTGCAAAGGGTGCTTCTCCACCCTTTCCAAAAAAATAGTAAGACCGAAAAACACCAGGCGTATACTCTGATATTTTAAGGTCATACCTGTTTCCATTGCCGCCGGCAATACCGAGGTAATTTCTAAATGATGCGGGCGAAACGGTAAAGTCACCACCCGTATAGTACGACAAGCCTCCATTGGCGGTGAGTGTATAGCCATTATGAACTACCTCTGTACTACCGCCCACAAGGGCTGGGATAGTAGCGGCTAAATTGCTTCCTGTGCCACCCTTTCCAATGGTAATAGTAACATTGGCGCCGGGAACCGCAGGAATAACAGAGCGCAGGTAGCCACCTGAACCAGCGCTAAATTGGGCGTAATAAATCGCACCGCCCCCACCACCCCATTGCTCAATCATAATTTTTGTTACTCCTGCAGGCACAGTCCATGTTTGTGCAGTTGCCTGGTAGTTGAATTGAACAAAGTTCTGGTACTTGCTCATATCGATCCACTGCAACCCGCTGCCGGTACTGCTAAGCACCTGGCCAGTTTGCCCCGCTACCCCGTTGGCTTTAATGGTACCGGCAATATTGACGTTACCGTTCACATCCAATTTCTCAGTTGGAATGGGAGTTCCTACACCAACGTTTTGAGCCAGGCATTGAGAAGCGGGAAAGAGATTGATGATAAGCAGTACGCTGAATATATTTTTCATGACAGTTTATGTTTCAGGTTAACAATGTGGTTAAAGAACTAAGTTAGATTCAATTTAAAAGCAAATCAAACAAGTTCTGCTCAAACATCATTAACCAACCGCACTGTTACTCCAACAAAATATCACGGATGAAATTATGGTATTCGGGAAAAGTGGGCAGGTTATTGTGCTTGCCTCCTACAATTCTGATCAGTGTAATTTTCCTGGGGTTGAGCGCCTGTAGTGCCTCGCTATGTTTAATGGGTATCAGCCAGTCTTTGGTTCCGTGAAGAATGTAGGTGTGGCAGGTCACATGTTGTATCCATTTATCGGTACGCAAATGAAAACGCAGGGTGAACCGGTGCGGCAACATGGGCATAAACCTTTCGGCCACTTTTTTAAAGCTGAAATAAGGCGCATCCAAAATGAGGTAACGGGGTTTGTTGTCGCTGGCTATTTTGCTGGCAAATCCACTACCCATGCTTCGCCCATAAATGATCATGTGTTGCTCTGGCACCTGCACAGTAAGTGTATCGTACACAAACTGCATATCGTTGAGCATTTCCTTTTCGCCACGCTTACCGGTGCTTTTGCCAAAGCCGCGGTAATCTACCAGTACCACATCGTATTGATACCGGAAAAAGTCCCTCGCATATTTGGCCCAGCCTTTTATACTCCGTGTATTACCATGAAAATAGAGGATCATCCCCTTCGGTTCCTTTACATGAAAATGAAGGCCATTAATTGTAACCCCGGGCTCCACTTCAAAATTAAGTTCGCGAAAAGGTGCTTCATACTTGTAGACAAAATCCTTGTGCAGTTTTTCCGGTTTAAAAATGAATTTCTCCTGGATAAAATACGCCAGTACGATGAGGACCACCCAGCCAATAAGGATATAAAAGATTAAGGGCATACAAAATGTAAAGGTTCAAGATACACGAAACAGGGGTTTCGGAAAACAGTTCCTTTAGCAAAACAACTATTCCTGACCAGGGAGTTTTTCGTACCAAACTTCAATTTCGTAGCCGTCGGGGTCGTAAAAGAAAATATAGGGTTCGCCGTATACAAATTCCCCGGTCTCTTTGACCCTGCCGCCGGCTGAGATTACTGCACCTTTTACTTTATCAATGTCTGTGGGGCTTACCAGGCGGAAACCAAAATGGAATATGCCACCACCTGTTTTTCCAGCCAGGTCTTTATTTTCTTCAAAAACGATGATATCGTTCGTGCCGGGTGTTTGCACCTGTGCAAATGCACTTTGAAGGTACATTACCGTAGTGCCGAAAACTTTTTCGTAAAAAGCAACTGACACTTGTACATCCTTTACAGCCAAAGCTATATGCGTTAACCCGTATGTTTTAAATGCTGGTTCCATAACCTGAATGGACACTTAAAAATACACTTTTATCTTAACCAGCCATCTACACCGCCGTCCAGGTTGACCAGGTTTTCCATACCATACTTTGCCTGTAACCTTTGTATGGCGATAGCGCTGCGGACCCCTTTGCGGCAATAGAGAATTACCGGTTTATTGGTGGGTATTTCTGTTGCATGTTGCATAATTTCGCCTAGCGGTATCAGGGCGCCGCCAATATTGAACGCCTCGTTTTCGTAAGGCTCGCGTACGTCTATCAGGATCGTATCGGGCTCTTCTCTGAGAAGCTGCTGCAGGGCGGTTGGGGTAATGGATTTCAAAATTTTTTTCTGTTTAACTCCGTTAGCTAAAGCCAACAGTAATGGAGAGAAAACTAGCGCTGGTCTAATTGAAGCAATGCCTCCTGATTTGATAATTGTCTAAAATGCTCCACAATACGCACACTAACACCGCCAGCCTACTCACCTAAATCTCTAAGTGCCCGTTTCTCTACCTCTGTTAATCCACCTTCTACTTCTATCAGTTGTTGAATGAGTATTTTTAGTCGTGACGGAAGAAATCCCGTCCGGATACCTAACTCTCTATTCAATAAGCTGCGGATACACAATTCCAAAACATTAAAATCCGCAATTACAACTCTCTGGGTAGAAAATGCTTGAATAGAAAGACTAGAGACAGATTGACCTGACTTAAGATTGGTAACTTCTACTTTATTCACGTAAATCTTTACATATATCGGAATGGCATTGAATATCATTGCAGGATTTACTCTTTTTAACTAACAAAACTCATCAGGAATATTGTTTAATTGCTGCCACTAATCCTCTGCCGGATCATCGATCCTTTTTAGTTTGAGGTTAGAGACGGGGGCCACGATCAATGGGAATTTTTCTACCTGGACATAACTCGTGTCGAGGCCAAAACCACGCTCTTCGCTGAGGCCGATTTCCTTGATCCAGAAATAGAGTTTCATAATCAGTTTTTCGCTGAAAGGCAATTCGTTATCGTTGCTCAGGAATTTTTCCATTACAATAAACTGGAAATCGCCCACCACATTATTCTTCTCCAGGCTTTCGTAGCGGCTGGTAATATTCACCTCCCGGTTGATCACGAGGTCTTCTACCACTTTGCGGAACAGCAGGTTAATGCGTGGTTCCACCCTGAATCCCAGGCGGAATTCGACCCTGATGATATCGTTGGGAATAATATGATCTACCGAGTATTCGCAGGTATAGGGATCGTCCAGCGTATCCACGTGTACAAACCAATAGATATCCGCCCGTTTCGGTTTGCGGTTGAGTATGGAATAAATGATCTTATGCTCAATTTCCTTGGGGTTATTGGCACTGGTCATGTACACAAGGTGGGTAGCGTATTTTGGTACGGTTCGGTCGTTGCTGAGTTCCTGTATCTGGGGTATATAGTTCTCCATCCGCACAAATTCCACATAGCGGTTTTTGATCTTACGGCTGCGATACCATACGTACATCACCATAAACATCGCTGCCGCCACCAGTATGGTAATATAGCCGCCATGCACAAACTTCACAAGCAAGGCAGTAAGGAACGATAATTCGATGGTGAGGTAAACGGCCAAAAACAAATAGATCAGGGCCGGCTTTACCCGGTGCAATACCATAAAGTTTGCAAAAAGTATGGTCGTGGCGATCATGGTCAACACGATGGCCAAACCATAAGCCGCTTCCATTTCTGACGACTTCTTAAAAAACAAAACGATACCCACGCAACCTACAAACATCAGTGTATTGAGGCCCGGGATAAAGAGCTGCCCTTTAGCTTCTGACGGATATTTGATCTTCATGCGTGGCCAGAGGTTCAGACGCATAGCTTCGCTGATAAGGGTAAAAGACCCGGATATCATCGCCTGGCTGGCAATAATAGCCGCCATAGTAGCCACTACAATGCCCGGAATAATAAACCATTGAGGCATCAGGTCATAAAAAGCGTTGATATTTAAAGCTGCCTTATTCACCTCATTGGCCAAAATACCCTCCCTGTGCGATAAAAGGTAGGCACCTTGTCCAAAGTAATTTAACAGCAGACACACTTTTACAAAGCCCCATGAAAAGCGGATATTATCGCGTCCGCAGTGGCCAAGGTCACTATATAATGCTTCGGCGCCGGTTGTACAGAGAAAGACCGCTCCGAGCATCCAGAAGCCATTGCCATTATGATACTTCAAGAAATGAAACGCATAGTAGGGATTAAGCGCTTTAAAGATAGCCGGGTGATCGGCGAGATGAAAAAAGCCCAGTAAGCCCAGCATGGCAAACCACACAAACATGATGGGGCCAAACATTTTACCAATGGAATGGGTACCAAACTGCTGCAGGAAAAAGAACAGACCCAGGATGCACAAAACGATGATCACAATAGTATTGATCTCGATACTGTGGAATATGGGCATTTTTTTCAACCCCTCAACTGCAGAGGTAATGGAAATGGGTGGCGTGATGATACCATCGGCCAGAACTGCGGCGCCGCCCAACATCGCCGGGAGCACCAGCCATTTTTTCCGGCGCCTCACCAAAGCAAAAAGGGCAAAGATGCCGCCCTCTCCCTTATTATCCGCCCGAAGCACCAGGATTACATACTTGACAGTTGTAAGCAGTGTCATTGTCCAGATAATACATGACAAGGATCCCAGAATTAAGTCCTGCGTTATGACCTGGTCTGTAATGATGGAATTGAAAACGTATAGCGGAGAAGTTCCTATGTCGCCGTAGATGATGCCCAAAGCCACCAGCAGCCCAGCCGCCGAGACTTTATTAATGTGTTTGCCCACTGTGTGTAAGAATTAAAAATCAAAGATATAGTCGAAAGTGTTAAAGCGCATTGGCTAAGTTGCACGATCGGGCATTATATTTTTTGGACTATCAGCTTACAGATCAACCGGAACCGGGTTTCGGTCGCCTGTTTGCGCCGGCCATTGGCAGGGTTTTCAAAGAAAGGTAGAAAGCGTCAACTTTATTTAAGTGGCCCCTCTCCTGCCAGCAAGGGCCAGTTTAGATTTTGCACATGGGCCTTTTTCATAATGGCTTCCATTTTAACAACAATAGCTGGTTGCTGGCTGGCTATATTGTTTTTTTCTGCACTATCCGTGCTGAGGTCATAGAGTTCTATCGGACTGTTGGCATTGGTTGACACATTTAATCGTACTGCCTTCCAATTGCCCATCAGCACTGCCTGTTTGCCACCGCTTTCGTGGAGTTCCCAATAGAGATAGTCGTGTGGGGTCTGTGCTTTGCCCAACAATGTTGGTAGTAAAGAAATGCCGTCAATATTCTTGTTAACCGGCTTTTTGGCCAGTTGCTGAAAAGTTGGAAAAAGATCCCACAAGGCTGCTATGTTTTGGCTTTCGGTTCCTGCCTTTATTGTTCCCTTCCACGAAGCAATAAATGGCTCACGGATTCCACCTTCGTATAAATCTCTTTTGATACCGGTAAAGCCGCCATTGCTATTGAAGAAATAAGGATCGTTGCCACCCTCTTTATGCGGGCCGTTGTCGCTGCTGAAAAGGATGAGTGTATTTTCCAGCATGCCCTTTTTGGATAAAGCGGCCACCACTTCCCCCACATATTTGTCCAGGCGGCTTACCATGGCAGCGTAGGCGGCATGTGGATAAGGTTCCACAGGGTTTGCACCTTCCTTTGCAGAGCCGGGTTTCAATGACTTGTCATTGAACCGTTTTACATAATAATCATACACGCTGTCATGCGGCACGGCCAGGTCGGCATGTGGAACGGTATAGGGAAGAAATAAAAAGAAAGGCTTGTTGGTTTGACTTCCGAGGAATTTTATCGCCTGTTGGTGGATAAGATCGGCTGAATAGACTTCATGCGTTTCTTCATTGCCTGGATAGTCGATCCGCTTTTCATTACTCCATAAATGATCGGGATAATAATTGTGCGCCAGGCTTTGGCAATTGTAACCAAAGAAGGTAGCAAAACCCATATTATTGGGCTCAGCGCCCGACCCGGGAAAGCCCAGGCCCCATTTGCCAAAAGCACCTGTATTGTAGCCATTTTGCTGCAGCATTTTAGCAATGGTAATGGTGGAATCGGGCAATGGGAATTGTCCTTCCGGCTTCATACCCTTATTGCCACGAACGGCAGTATGACCGGTGTGTAAGCCAGTCATTAAAGCGGCGCGACTGGGAGCACAAACTGTAGCCCCGGCATAAAATTGGGTAAAGCGCATACCACTTTTTGCCAACTTGTCGAGGTTAGGCGTTTCTATTTTTTGCTGCCCATAACACCCGAGGTCACCATAGCCGAGGTCATCGGCCAGAATGAGGACGATATTCGGCTTTTGGGATGAAGATTTTGTCTGCGCAAATAGTTGCTGGGTGAAAAGCAGGAAGAAAATGACTGCGTATGCCCAATGTTTTTTCACTTTCATTCTAAAAGGTCGTCATTGCGAGGGTTCTCCGCTTGGGCGGAGCAGGCTTTGCCCGAAGCAATCCCCGGCTATTTGTGAGATATGTTGCCGTTAATGTAGTAGCAAAACGAAATGCAGGAGATTGCTTCGAAACGGCAAGAACCGCTTCCCGCCATGACCGTAGATTTGGTTACTTCTTTAGCTTATACACTTCACTTCCTGCCAATAAAAATGCGCCCAATCCGTAATCTTCAAAGTCGGGAACGCTGGTGTATGTAACTGGCTGGCCATCTTTGGGTTCTTTACCTGTTCCCTGCACGTAGCCCAGGAAGCCGTTGTCGTGAACACATTCTTTTACCATGGCATTCCATGCTTTCAGGAGCACCGGCTGGTAGGTTTTTTTGTCAATGATTTTATTGTTGATGCCCCAGGCCATGCCGTATACAAACAATGCGGTGCCAGTAAGTTCCTTACCTCCAAAATGCGTGCTGTCGTGCAGGCTAGCGTTCCAGTAGCCATCGGCACGTTGTATAGGCAATAGCGCTTTTAGCATTGCTTTCAAATCGGCGAGGTATTCGCTGCGGTGGGTTTCATTTTTAGGCAAATCTTTTAATACCCGTACCAATGCAGCCACCACCCAGCCATTGCCGCGGCTCCAGTAACAGTCTTCGCCGTTGGGTTCTTTGTACGGTGCTACAAAATCTTTATCCCTCCACCAGAGCTGATCAGCCGGGTTGTAGAGGCCCTTGCCACCATGATTGTATTTGGAAAATGCATACATCTTATACATCCGGTCGAAATAAGCGGTGTCTTTGTACAACACACCTAGTTGTGTAAATACGGGCATAGCCATTTGTATGGCATCGATCCAGCTCCAGTCGTCTATCTTTTGGGTCCGCATCATGCTGTCTATCGATGCTTTGATATTCACGATATACTCCGGTTTTTTGTCGATCATATACAGGTCAATATAGGTTTGACCGCAACATTGGTTATCGGCGTTTCGGGTGCCAATGCCACCCCTTAAATTCCATTTGTGCTTTACACCCCAATCGAGGGCATAGTCGTAATATTTTTTTTGTGGGTTAATGGCGTACATGGCCATCACGCCTTCGTAATAAACAGCCCTTGTCCAGATATTGCTTGGACGTACAATGGGCTTTGGGATATTGGCTCCAGGATCGGGCCACAGGTTCATAAAATAGTTATTTGTTTTGTCCATCACCTGCAGCACTTCTGGTTTGGAAGGCAGGCGCTGTGCGCAGGCAGTAATTGAAAAAACAACAGCTATAAAGCAGGCTGGATGGAACAAATGTTTGGCTTGTGATTTCATAATGGCAGCATTATTATTTTATGACGATGCATGATACAAGATACAGCGGAGAAAATTATCCTGTAGCGTCCTGATTTTTGGATTTATGATTTCGGATGTGTGATGTGCGTCTCCTGATGGCGGGACCTCTGCTTGGGGGGTAGAAACACAGGTCTGCCTCTACCGGGCTTCCTTTACGCCATCCGATGTCATGATGATGGGTTTGATGGTTCCATCTTTATTATAATACAAATAATCAATACAAACCGAGCGGTGGAAGCTGCCGTGTTCTGCGGCCAACGCACCGTTGTGGTAGATAAAATACCATTTGCCCTTGTACTCAATGATGGCCTGGTGGTTGGTATTGGAGTTGCCGGCTATCTCGTTGATGATGCCTTTATATTCCCAGGGGCCTTCAAGACTGCGGCTCATGGCATAAGCAATTTTTTCCGGGAACTCGTAGGCGTAGGAAAGATAATACCATCCGTTACGTTTGTGGATCCACGGTGCTTCTGTGTAATGCGGTAATTTAACCTGGTTGATGGGGCCGTCCAGTTCGATCATATTGTCTTTGAGCTTTGCCCAATAGCAAATCGTGTTGCCCCAATATAGGTAGGCCTGGCCTTTGTCATCTATAAAAACGGTGGGGTCAATATCGTCCCAGCTGATTTTGGTATCGGTGGTCATATCGTTGGTGATAATGGCGGAACCGCGGGCATCTTTAAATGGCCCGGTGGGTTTATCGCTTACGGCTACGCCGATGGATTTACCGTGGATGGTGCCATGCGAAATGGCCACATACCAATAGAATTTTCCATTACGTTCTATCACCTGCGCAGCCCATGCATCGTCTTTGGCCCAGGCAAAATCTTTTACGTTTAAAGGACTTGGATGCTCGGTCCAATGCACCATGTCGGTGGAAGAATAACAAAGCCAGTCGTGCATTTCGTAGCTCCCTTTTTTCTCGGGGGCGACATCGTGGCCGGTGTAGAGGTACACGGTATCATTGTACACCATGGCAGCCGCATCGGCTGTAAATTTATTGCGGATGATGGGGTTGCGGGTGGTATCTTTTTGGGCGGAGGCTGCAAGAGCGGTCAGTAAGGATATGGAGAAAAAGATTTTTTTCATGATTTTCATTTTTTCGGTTTCCGGGGCTCGGCACCGGATCTTTTATTTTGTGGCCGTGATCAGTGTCCTCACCGATTACTGAACCGCATTATCCTGGAAAATTATTTCTAAGCACCCCTCTCCGCTGGTGGTTGGTGGGGACACCAACCATGGCCTCCGCGTGCGCCGACGGGGAGTCCGAATCCTGTGAAAACCTGCGTTTGGCGTCAAGCGTCAAGCGTTTAGCGTTTAGCGTACCTAAAACATCTTCTCCAACCCTTCCCACTTAACCTTCCACTTGCCGTTTTTAGGGATACCAGGGTTGACCGCTTTGCTTCCTTCGTAGCCGGCGCACATGATGGCGATAGCTGCCAGCAGTCCACCATTTCCGGGCAGGTAGAGGCGCAGGCGATCGTCCTGGTAGTTGTGGCCATTGGTTAAATAAGTATTGGTTTTGATGGGCATTAATAATGCATCAATGGCTTTTTCAGGCTGCCCGAGGCGGGTGGCGGTCATGGCCGTCATGGGAAAGTCCCAGCCCCAGGTATCGTTCCAGCTCCAGTTGTTCCAAACCCAGTTAAAAGTGTTCTGCATCAGGGTGGTGTCCAACATTTTGCTGCCGGGCAGCATGCCAAAGGCACCTAACACTGACGGATGGTCTGTTTTAAATTCCGGGTTGGTATAGCTGTCGGTGGCGCTTTCGGTGGCGAGGTATTTATCGCCTTGTACCGGTAGCTGGCTTAACTGTTTCAGTACATCGTCCCATTGCTTGTTGCGAGGTAATCCGCTGCGGACACGCCATTGCTGGGCCACATTCAATGCCCAGTCCCAGTAGGCCAATTCGTAGGTAGGGTTAAAGGTTTCTTCTGCCTTAAAACGTTCCTGCGCCGGTATCAGGCCTTTCCCTAAAATATAGCGGTTGGTCGCTTTGTCATAATGGGCAAATGAGGCCATGAATTCGGCCGTTTCAAAAACCAGTTGTTTGTACTTATTGATCGTAGCAGCATCATGCCGTTTGCGGTAAACCAGCTCAGCAAAATAAATATAATGTGGTTGTTGCCATAGGATAAAGGCTCCTACAGAAGAGGGTGCTTCCTTGCCGGCCGGATCGGTCATTTTTTGCCAGCGTGCACCTTTGAAACCCTGCCTGGCAGCGATCTTTCTTGCTTCTTCCGCTACATCATCATACCACTGCATCTGTTTCTCCAGCGCATCAGTACGGTTCCACAATGCAAAATGGATCGCATGCCACCAATGCATTTCCAGGTGGGGCTTTCCGAACCAACTATTGTAAGTCAGGCCGGTTTCCTGCGGCGGGTATTTTCCCCTGCATTGGATGGCGGTAAGCCATTGGGAGAGGATTACACGACGTTCCAGTTCTTTGGCCCTGGGATCTGTGCTGCCGGCAAAATCTACGGCTGCGCCTTTAGTCCAGAATGACTGCCAGGTAGTTGCATTATTGGCCTTTGTTTGAGCGTATTGCTCTCCATTCATTTTCTCATTATTTTGAGAAAAACGACAGGTAAACTTAAAGGCATTGGGAGCTATCGGCCGCAACAAAAAAACATGTGGCTCTTTTTGTTCAACGGACCCGGTATTGTTCCAGCTACAGGAAATGAAATAGCTGGTGGTATCCAGCTGGTGTGCGATCACCGCAGTATTACCAGCATCGCTTTGGATAAATGACTTGTGCTTATTCTTTTGCCCTGTATAGTTTCCGGCATCCAAAAAGCCCCCGGTTGGGTACGGCAGTTGTAGTTTTACAAACAACCTTCCCTCCAGGATCAGTTTGCTTTTTACATCCACTGAAATGGCATCTTCTTTCTGATGGGAAAATGTGGACACATCCACTGCCTCCCCGTCAAAAACAAAATGGCTTTTTACTTCGCCGGTCCACATATTCAGGGTTTGGCGGATGTCTTTTATATCGTTGATGGTGCCGATGGTGCCATCCTTCTTTACCAGTTCGAAACCAAGGGAACCCAACTGTAAACGGTGCGGATTTTGGCGGAACCAATCACCGGCATTTTTCTTACGGGCTGGCTCTTTGATTTGCACGCCATAGGAGATTTTACGGCCGTTCAGATCATAGTCCCGGAGCGATTCTTCAAACCTGTAATTCGAAGTATCGGTAAAGCTGTGCCAGCCCCATTCGCTTTGGGTACCCAGCGGCATCCCGTTCGCATATGCATCCGGAAAAGACTGAAGGCCGGTTACATCAACCGTAAAAGCAAAAGCGCCATTACCCACAGAAACTGCACCCAGGCTGTCGAAGCCGGTGTTTACGACAGTATGCCGTTCCACCAGGGCTTTGCGGTTAATTTTGGTTTGCGCAAAAGAGGTATGAAAAATTGCAAAAAGCGGAACGCATAACGCTGAACGCAATAAAACGCTGAAATGGAGCATTGGGACAAGTCTTCGTTAATTAAAAAAGCATCGTTTGGTTCAGGCACTGCCCGGATCCAAACGATGCAATCTATTGAAAAAACTTCCCTGAACTGTCCTGATACCACTCAAGACAGGAGGCTTCGAAAAATGGAAAGCCCGGTACAACAAAATTCTTGCCGCCGGGAGCTACTGTTTTATTTTTGCCTGCAACAATTCTGAAAGCAATTCAACCTGCTTTTTCAGCGCTTCTATTTGCTGTTGTTGCTCTTTTATGGCGCTAATCGCCAACACGGAGAGCGCTGAATAGTCCATCCCATACAGATCTGTTGACTGTCCATCGCTAAGCGAGAATTGCCTGTGATCTACCAGCTCCGGAAAAACAGTATTCACATCCTGGGCGATCAATCCCATCGTATTTCTGTGGGTTTTGTTCAAAACTTTAAATTTGTAACGTACCGGCTGCAGTGTGAGGATTTTTTTGAGCACCGGCTCCATTTCGATGATGTTTTCCTTTAGCCGGCGGTCAGAGTTAGTTGAATAACCCCCATCTGTTGGCCGGAACCAGCCCATAATTGGATTGGCCCTTCCCGAGTAACGTAGCATAAGGCAGGAGCTAGGGTCGTTGGGGTCGGAATTATAATGCTCACCATTTATTTCCCAACGCAGGTTGCCCCACTCATCGTCTATCAAACCAATACCTTCCTGGCCGTTTTGGCTGATCACCAGGGTACCTGCCCCATCCGGAGGATTTATGGTGTTAATACCTACAACAGCGGCACCACCACCAAGGTAAATATTACCCGTGGGGATATCGTTAACATACACGTTCGAGCTGGCTTTGCCGCCGCGTAAATATGTGTGCTCAGTTGTAGAATAATTAAAATGACTGTTGTAAAGGGTACCCCTGAAAGCTGCAGTGCCCTCGGGAGCGGAGCCTCTTACTACATCCAGTGAAGCATTGGGTGCACCATGATGAATACTGACATTTCCTGACGGAGTTACGGCAAATCCAATGGCGTTGGTTACCGCATTGGTATTGGCAGTGCCGTATCCATGCATCTCCAGGAACATAACGCCATTATCCTGGCTCAGCGACAACAGTGCGGAGTAGCCAGTCGCCATCCGCTTACCATAGCTACCCGGGGTTGTAAGATCCCGGAATTGATTAAAGCCGATCGTAGGCCAGTTTTGTTGCAGTGAAATGCCCGCCTGGGCATTACCAAAGACAGCGTTGGTGGCTCCTGATCCGGAAACGCCTTCCACCACCAGTTTTCCTAGGATAGGATTACTGCTTCCGATACCAACATTCTGGGAAAATAGTGCCCGGGATGATAGGGTTAGGAATATGAATAACAGCGCAAATGTCTTTTTCATAAGTGGTTGTTTTTTGATTTGATAAAGTTGTGAGTAAATTACGGCACCTGGTTCATTTCAGCATAACTATCGGCATACACATCGGAATAGAAAGTTTTCTGTTGATTCGGGGCATAAAAAAAACCGGCGCAAGCCGGTTATAAATAACATATTCTAAGCCAGATTTTCCGACATATCAAAAAACAACCTACTTAAAACCATCCAGTCCTAAAATAAAGCTCATGATGGCTTTGTTGATCTCACTGTTCTTGTCTTTTTCAAACTTACCATGGAGCCCGCCAGCCACTGTAATGAATTGTGTTTTTACACCCAGCTCCACTAACTTTTTATGCAGGTCTACCGAGTGCCGGTAAGGCACGGTGGGATCTGCATCGCCATGTACAATAAATATAGGCGGGCTGTTTTTGTTTACATAATAAATGGGGGAAACAGATTTGGCGAACTGCTCATCCTTTGCCCTGGCACCCAGGAACTGAACAGCGGACTTACTGGTTAGGATGGGGCCGTAAGCCCAGTCCCACAGATCAGTGATGCCGTATTTATCAATGATGGCGGCCACTTTAATATTTTCTGTGGTGGGGCAGTTGGAGTCAAAACGATGATCGTTGGCCAGCAATCCACCCATCAGGGCCAGGTGCCCTCCTGCGCTACCGCCCATGATTACAATTTTATTGGGATCGATATTTAATTCATTAGCATGCTTTACCAGGTAAATAAGTACGCAGCGGGTATCTTCAATGGCAGCGGGGGCCGGGGCCTGCTGGCTTAACCGGTAGGCCATATTGGCTACTGCAAAGCCTTCTTTAAAAAAGGTGTTGAAGCCGGTTTGCGATTCTTTATTGCCTTTGTTCCAGCCACCACCGTGGATATTGATGACAACGGGTGTAGGCTTATTGGTTTTAGGTGGAAGGTACAGATCCACCCTTCCGTCCCAGTCTTTTACTTTGGCGTACACTACGTTTAGCTGAGCGGTAAAACCGGCGGGAAGTTCTACGGGTTTGATGGTAGCGGTATCTGTTTGCTGGGCAAAACAGCATGTTACAACCAGCAAAGCAGTAATGGAAAATATAAACGCTTTTTTCATGTAAAATTTTGTCAAAAATTAAGTTCCAAAACATTCGTTGCTATCGAACCATTATCTGCCCCTCTTTTGGCAATCTCTCAAAAAAAGCACGGTCATTGCGAGGGTTCTTGCCCGAAGCAATCCCCAGCCAATTGCTGTACAGGTATTCCTTGCTGCAACCCACATTACAAACCCTGGGGATTGCCACGTCGGGGCAAGAACCCCTTCTCGCAATGACGGCCTTTTTAAGTGGGGCAATCATTTTTTAATAACCGGGATTTTGAGGAATCACAATTCTTGTGTTGTTATCAATTTCTCTTTGAGGTATGGGCAACAACATACGATTGGATATTACAAATGCCTGCATCTGAGCCAGTGTTAGCACCGGTGCGGGATAGCCAAAATAATGCAGCGGATACATTACAGCAAAATGATCTTTAATGGTTTGCTCCATGGTAAGCGTCGTGAAATTGGTATTCATCCTTTGTAAATCGAAAAAGCGCTGATCTTCGAAAGCTAGTTCCACCCGCCTTTCTTTTGCAAGCTCTGCTTCGAACAAGGCAACCGTATTTACTACCAATGGGTCTAATGGAGCTAGTTTTGCCCTGGTACGTGTTTGATTAATTAATGCAATAGAAGCAGCGGAATTACCTTGTGCTTCGGCCAGCATCAATAACACATCTGCATACCTGATTACCATCCAATCGTTTTCTCCATCGTTAACAATAGGTGGGTTTGAAATCAATTTTGCCGGATACAAAACACCACCTGTAAAAGTACCAATGCTTATGGCTTTGCGGGGATCACTAATGGCTAATGCCGCCGTAGTCAGCGTGGCTGTAGCCGGCAACGAAAGGGTAAGCACAGTACCATTTATAGCAGTAACAGTGGTACCCACCGCTATCTGGGTGCCGGTAACCGACATACCTGGTAGTATGGCAGCATTGGCAGCAGCTAACACCACACGGGTCGAGTCTTTTTTTACAGAGGCACTGGGTATGGCAATTGAAAAATAGCTGCTGTTTAATTCGGCAGCAGGATACATATAACCCCTGCCATCGCCATTGGCTATAGCTGCGCCGCTGTTAAGTGGTGCAAATGAATTGGGGAAAGGAGAACCCAAACCGATACCGCCGGCCTTATACCGTACGGCGAACAGCACTTCGGAGTTCATCTCGTTCGTAATGGAAAATACGCTGGCATAGGAGGATTGTAAAGCGTAGCCACTGTTGGCTATCACGTCTTGTAATAATGGAATGGCATCGGCTTTGCGGTTAATGGTAAGGTACACTTTAGCCAGCAATGCTTTTGCACTCCAGCTATTTGCCCTTCCAAGGTTAGCCGGAACAATGGAGGCAAATTTAGCAGCGCTTCCATTGGTTGCGGCATTTTGAAGATCAGCGATAATAAGCTTATAGATATCGGCAGTGGTTGTTCTGTTAAGCCCCTTTGCTTCCTCCGGACTGATGGGTTCGTGCACTAAGAAAACGCCACCGTATAACCGTACCAGGTTAAAATAATGATAGGCCCTTATAAAACTTGCTTCGGCAGCAAGCGATTTTACATCAGCTGTTGTAACAGGAATGGTAATGGGGTTGTATGAAAGCGTACCGGCAGTTTCGGAATAGTCAACACCCAGGCTGTTTAATACAAAATTTACATTTCGAATATTGTAATAGGTATTGAGCCAGTAATTGTAAATGCCCTGGTGCGAGGTGCTGGGAAAAAACATATCGAGGTCGCTCAGGTCCCTGTTGACAGTAGAGGTACTGGCCCTCACGCCCTGTACTACGTTATCGCTTCGCAATTCGGTTAGCGACCACTCGTCGGCCAACGATTTTTGTATGCCGTTGTAGCAGCCGGTAAGTGCGGTGCTGATCTCACTTGCATTGGAATAGTAGGTGCCGGAATTGATGTTGGATTGTGGCGTCAGGTCGATGATCTTATTACATCCTGCAAATGAAATGGCCGACAGCAACACTATAGATTGTATGATTTTCATTATAGTAAGTTTTGGAGATTAAAAGTTGATGTCGATACCAAAAATGAAAGTCTTTTGTATCGGGAAACTTCCGCGTTGATACCCATCTATCAGGGCAGATGCGTAAGGGCCTGAATTAGCACGCCCCTCCGGATTTAGTGCCTTGAAACCACTTGCTTTATGGAAGAACAGGTTCTGGCCGGAAAAGTATAACCGCAATGAAGTAAGCTTCACCAGGTTTGCTACTTTGGCGGGTAATGTGTAACCAAAGTTTACTTCACGTAAGGCATAGTACGAAGCATCCTCCACCACATGATCGGTAAGCATCCAGTTAAAGCCAACTGTGGAGTAAGGTGTTTTTCCGTCGCCGGGGTTAGCAGGGCTTATCCAGCGGTTTTGGTTGTACGCCACTATTTTTCTTTTCGACTCATTGTAGTTGGGGTCGCCGTTAATTACCTGGCCACCATGTACACCCTGCAAGGTAAAACTTGCATCAAAAGCCTTATAAGAAAGTGTGTTGGTGATGCCCCATGTAAATTCAGGATACGGCGTTCCAAGAATGGCTCTATCATTGTTATCAATAATATTGTCGCCATTTACATCTACTAATTTTAACCCGCCCGGAATAAATACATTGGCCAGGGCACTTGTAAGGCCTTTTGCCCTTGCGGCGTCTATATCAGCCTGCGACAGCCAAACGCCGTCAGTTTTAAAACCCAGGAAATTGATCAACGGATCTCCCACTTTGTTCTGGTACACTTCTGTACGTTCTCCCTGGTTTAGCAAGAAAGCTTCTTTACCCAGCTCCAGTATTTTATTTTTGTTTTTTGATAAATTGGCAGCCGTAGACCACTTAAAATTTTTGTTGGCAATATTTACGGTAGATAGTTCAAATTCAATACCCCTGTTCTGCAGGCTACCAATATTATTAAAGTACTGTGGTACCCCGGCAATAGCCTGAACAGATTGTTGCAGCAGCAACCTTTCGGTTTTAGACTGATACACATCTACTGAAAGGCTGATCCGGTTTTTGATGATAGACATATCCACCCCAAAATTGGTTTGGAAAGTACGCTCCCAGGTAATGGTTGGGTTGGCTATATTGGTGGCTGATGTTATCTGTCCTGAGTTTAAAGTTCCTGTACCCGCACCGAAGGAATAGTTACCCGTGCTTAGCAGGTCTAAGAATGCAAAATCAGAAATACGATTGTTACCGGTAGCACCATAACTCGCCCTTAATTTCAACCTGCTTAACCATTGTACATCTTGTAAAAATGCTTCCTGTGTAGGCACCCAACCCACAGATATGGATGGGAATGAACCCCATTTATTGCCCGGGGCAAAATAAGAACTCCCATCGGTACGGAAACTTGCCGATAGCAGGTACTTACTTTTAAAATCGTAGTTGAGCCTGCCGAGATATGAAATGAGGCCAATTTTATTTTTGGTGCCGAATGTTCCGTTCTTATCTATCGACGAAGCGTTGTTCAACGTTCTTATAGCATCACTTGGAAAATCTAAACCTGTTGTCTGATCCCTGTTGATATTGGTTTGTTGCGCTGTAAAACCAGCCAGCAGGTTGAAAGAATGATCTTTAATATTTTTCTTGTAGGTAAAGGTATTTTCCGATAACACATCAATATTACTGGCCGTTGAAAATACGCCCCTGCTTACCACACCATCGGCTGCTGCATTTCTATTGGCATAATTTAACCCGGTGGAATAGTTAACATAAACGCTGGCCAGGCTTTTAAAATCCAAACCTGGCAACAGGTTAATACTTAGGTCGGCAGCACTTTGCAGCCTGTACTCTTTCGTATTATTATCCTGCGCCAACACGGAAGACCTTGGTGTATTCTGTGCAGAAGAAAATGGATCGGAAGTGGTAGTCGGTGCCCAAATGCTTCCGTCCGGCATTCTGCCAAAATAATATACATTACTGAAATGCCTTGGCTGAGCGTAATCACCCGGTTTAATATTCGCCCACTGAGCCACTGTATTTACATATTTGGCAGTTGAGTCATTGTGGTATAAAGGCAAAAAGCTATAATACCTGTAGAAGTTGGTAAAGTTTTCAGATGGGCTTTCCCTGGTGCTGTATGAGGGGTTAATGTTCAGAGATAGTTTGACTCTTTTACTCACCTGGATATCCATCTTGGTTCTGATGGTGAACCTTTCAAAATTGCTTTTATACATCATGCCCTCATCGCCCTGGTAACCGGCAGACACAAAATACTTCACTTCTTTTTTACCACCAGATATGCTTAACTGCGCATTCTGGAACAGACCCGGACGGAGCGACAAACTTTGCCAGTCGGTACCCTGCCCGCCACGAAGTTGTTGCTCTATCACATACTCTGCCCTTTCGGCAGTGGTAATTAAATTCCCCTTATTGGCGCCAAATGTTGCCCTTTGCGCAGCACTAAATCCAACGGTGTAAGCAGCAGAATCCGCATACCGCAAAGCGGCTTCGGCGTACAGCATATTGGTGTACTCTGTGCTTGTTTGTATGTCGTACCGATCGTAGTCGGTCTTTCTACCGATGGAATATTTAAAATTGTATTTTGGCTTTTCAGCAACACCACTTTTTGTGGTAATCAGTATAACACCGCTGGCACCTCTTGAACCATAAATAGCGGCGGAAGCAGCATCTTTCAATACTTCTATCGACTCCACATCGGCAGGGTTTACAAATGCCAGGCCGTCCGGAATGGGTTGCCCATCCACCACCACCAATGGGCTGGATCCTGCATTGACAGAACTAATACCCCTGATATTAATTTTAGGGGCTGCTCCTGCTTCCGACGAAATATTCTGAACCTGTACGCCGGCCATTTTTCCCTGCAATGCCTGATCCAGGCGTGACACCGGTGTTTCATCTAAACGGTCGTTTTTATACTTGGCCACCGCACCTGTAACACTCGATTTCTTCTGTGTGCCATAACCAATTACCACCACCTCGTCGGTTGAGGCCAGCGATGGCTCCATGGTAATATTAATCACCGTATTCCCGGCAATTTTTACGGTTTGCGTGGTATATCCCACATAGGAAAAAATAAGCGAGTTACTGCCGGCCGGTACACTAACGGAATAGGTACCATCATCCTTTGTAACAATACCGCCTTTGACCTTTTCGGCAAGAACCGTAACGCCTTTTAAGGGGCTTCCTGTTTGATCCAGCACTTTACCGGTTACGGTTTTTTGCTGTGCCATTGCAACACTGCCGGCAAGCAGCAGTATCAGAATTAGGGAATGTAGCTTTTTCATAATAGCAGTTTTTGGGAAATTGAAATCGTTTATGGGTTTAAAAGGTTTAAGCGTAATCTTCCGGCTTTATCTGCAGCAATATTTTGAATGGATTGCCTGCACGTTTTACAACCGAATTTTAAAGCACCAGTCATCAGCAAAGGCAACCCTTCCTCAAATTCAAAATCTTTGATTTGGGGACCCGCCCATTTTTTTTGCCCGGCCAGGTAAGGCTGCAGCACATCTAAACCTTTTTGCAGTGACTTGCCTGAGGGGCTCTTATATGTCCAGAAATTTATACCTGTTTTCTCAGCCATTTTGGCAACATGAAAAAATGCCTGCATGGCAAATGTGGTATAATGCAGTGAAGTGGTCCTTTCCATTTCCAGGGGAAAACTTCCGGATGCATCCATCTGTTTATCCAGCCTTTCCTGTGCATTCAGCACAATTTTTTTTGCCAGTTCAGCACTGTCTAAAAACAAGGCCATAGACAACCGTTGTACATCGTACCAAATGCCATGATTGTTTTTGGCATCCATTTCGTCAAGGCCGATTTTACTGGCTTGCATCCAGTTCAAAAAGTTACTGAACCATTGTTGTAATCCAATGTAATCTTCGGCAGTAAAGGCTTTGCTATGTTGCAGCAATTGCGCGGCATCTATGAGCTTTACAAAATGACGGGTATCTATCATGCCAGCGCCCCTGCCGTTGGTCACACCTTTTATGGCCTGGCCAAAGTTGAGATTAGGGTTCATACGTGTAGCCGTATCGAGGAACCAGACCCTTATCAGTTTCGCAGCATGCTCCGCATATTTTTTCTCCTCTGAAAAATAATAGGCCAGTGCCAGCGTGCTTACTTCTTCGCATAGCTTTGGCATATATTCCTTGTCTTTATAATTCTTTACTTCGGGGTTTGTTTCGCCATCCTTACGCATATAGGGCAACCCGTTTGGTTTGGATGGGTCGGGCCAGAAGTAGGGGGCGAGGCTCATATAATCATGCTTGTCGCCGCTGGGTGGCAGGTTCTTTTTCTCCATCACACTGACAGGGCCAAATTGCAATGCTTTTTCAGCATCTTTTACCAGCTGCTCCCAGGCTGGTGCGATGGCTGCATCACCAGTTCTGATCTTAGCCTTATTTTTCATCAAAGCCTTTGCATCCCATGTAAAAACATTTGGCTGCTGAGTTGCGCCCACTGTTGGCCAGAGGATGAACACACTCAAGAGCAATATCAGGTTTTTTATCATACTTAGCTTTACCATTGTTTGCTGAAGGGTTTATGCTACGGCCGGTTTTTTTGTGGATGTTATGAATTTGATGCAAAGCCAGGCTGCGGGAACCATCACAGCCGCCAGCACGAAAAAAGATGTGTAACTCGTTTTGGTCATCCATGGCACCAGCCAGGTAAAAATGATCGTGCCTGCAACCGCCGAAGTACCACCCATACCCGCTACAGTGCCTACATTTTTACCATTGAAATAATCTGATGGAAGGGTTTGAAGGTTGTTGATGAGAAACTGGAATCCAAACAGTACAGCGCTGATGAGCGCAATGGCAAGGCTGATATTTTCTTTAAGGTCTTTCAAAACAATGACAATCGTGGTAAGGGAAATGAGCATGATAACGCAACCAATGGTAATGGCATTTTTCCTTGCTTTCACCGGGGCAACACCCCTCCTGATTTGTGCAGAAGAAAAGAAGCCACCTGCCAATCCACCGGCAGCAGCAAACAAATAAGGCAGCCAGGCAAAAGCCCCAACCTGCTTGATATCGAACCCGAATTGTTCCTTTAAAAAAGTTGGCAGCCAGGTCAGGAACATCCACCATACGGGATCTATAAAAAAACGGGAGGTAATAATGCCCCATGTATTTTTAAATTGCAACAACTGCTTCCATGTATACACAGTTGCGGGTGCCGCAATAGCTGCTTTAACTTTTGAATCCTGTATAATATGTTCCTGCTCTTCTTTTGTTATCCAGGGATGTTTGTCTGGGGTTGCTTTATTGATGATCAGCCAAGGTATGATCCATAAAATGCCGAGTACCCCAATGGCGGCAAAAGTGGCACGCCAGCCAAATGCGAGGTACATGGCAGCAATACAGGGTGCCGCTACCACGCCGCCCAGCGAAGCACCTGCGCCAAAAATACCCTGTGCTATGGCTCGCTCTTTTGCCGGGAACCATTCAGCATTACTCTTGGTGGCGCCGGGCCAGTTGCCTGCTTCGCTGATACCCAGCAAAGACCTGAAAATATTGAAAGAAGCCAGCGATCTTGCTACCGCATGCAGGGCTATAGAAATGCTCCATGCGCCGATAGAGATCACCATGCCTAACCTGGTGCCGATGGCATCCATGAGTTTGCCGGTAACCGTTTGCCCAATGGCATAAGCCACCATAAAAAAAGTAGTGATCAATGCCAGTGCTGACTTGTTGTCCACATCCGCAATGCCGAACTCCTTGTAGATGTATGGCCACATAATATTGATGGCACTACGGTCAATATAATTGATGACCGTGGCCACGCCTATCAGCCCTACAATCCACCATCTGAGTCCTTTAATTTTCATACAGCGCTTTCGTTAAACTTCAGATCCATTACTTAATAAAATCTCACACAACTTGCTACTTGCTACTCACTACTTGCTACCACCCGCTACTTAATAAAATCTTCCCGCATGGGGCTAAAAACGTCTATGAGTACACCGGCCTCGAGGCACACAGCGCCGTGCATTACATTTGGTGGAATATAGAAGGCATCTCCCCCTTTCAACACCATTTTTTCTTCTCCGATCTCCACTTCAAAAATGCCACTTTCCACATGGGTGATCTGGGTGTGTGGATGCTGGTGCAGCACGCCGACTCCGCCGGTTTCGAATTCAACTTTAACCAGCATCAGCCGGTCATCGTAGGCCATAATTTTCCTTTTCATGCCTTTGTCCACCTGCTCCCAGTCCAGGTCGCTGTTTTCAATAAATGTCTTTACCATTTCTTTCGTTTCCATAACCTTGCTTTTAAATTGTTATAGGTTGAATTTTCTGATTAGTTTAATTTTTTGTTATCGTACAAAACAACGTAAGGGCCCGTCCACTCAAGATTTTTCCCTTCATGGCTCACAATATGTTTTGATGTTGCGTCAAAGTCTTTATTGCATTGTGCGATCAACATTTTCTTTCCGCTGATAATGATTTCTGCCACTGAAAATGTGGCATCGTTCTGTAACAGTTTTATGCTGGTGACAGAGGGATAGGAATTGGAAGAAAACTCTGCAATTGCATCATACTTCCCGTGTATCTCCATCACATTTACAAATGATTGATCCTTCCCTTTTTTACGTATGATAAAAGCCGGCTCATGACGCAGGTTAAAGTTGGGATCATTGGCCCCTGTTCTTGTAAAAAATAATTCCGCCTGGCCCTCTATCAATGAAGAAACAGAATAATAAGTACCGCCATTCAAAAAGGTAAACTGTACGGTAGTGTCGGCGGCTTTTCCTTCTGCTTCCTGCCACAAAAATTGGTAGCCATTTTTCTTACCCAGGGTTTCCTGCTTTTTTGTAGCAGGTTCGTATTTAAAGGAACTGTTTATAAACTGCCCGCTGTATTGGAAAGGAAGATCGTACTGGTGTTCATCTGCTGACAAGGCATTGAAAATGTCCACTACTATTTTTTTACCGCCTGGTATCTCCAGCATGTACAATGTGCGTTGCAGGTGAACGCCGGAATAGGCATTCTCTTCTTTTGCAGCCACTACCTGTACGGCGGGGTTGCTGGTGGCGCTGAATAATTTATCAGCATGGTATTTTTCAGCTGTTTTTTCATTGCCGTTAAAATGGCTGGTTTCGTCTACCACAATAGTATTATGGGCGATGGTTTGTGAAGCGTAAGTGGTGTTTTCAGGTAAATACCTGCCGCCATATTTTTGTTCCACACCTACGAAACGTGCTGATCCATAGTCCGTAAATATTTCATGCCCCTTGTCAAAGAGGTTAAAGTTCAGCCGGTCAAAATGTCCGTGGGAAAGGCCGTGCGATGCGTACTTGTAAATTAAAGTGGTGAGGTTATTGTCTTTCCCATTGCGAAGCAAACTAACACCCCCTTCATTTCCCTTTACGCCATCTACAAATTCTATAGTACGGTAAGGGTAAGTATTTTCCAGCTTTTTCCCGGTGGCCAAAGCGGCTGCAATGGAAACACCGCCCCTGTGCAGCATTACGCGGTTTTGTTTTTTGGCAACCAATAATAATCCATCATCATTTCCATACACAGCACAGGCTATATCTACTGCCGTTACCAATTCGTTGGTCGTATAATCCTTATTTTTTATAGCATCGTTTAATGGAAAAAAACTGCCGTCGAGGTTGGTTTGCTGCAGCCCCGCCATCAGTGCCTTTTGAAGGATCCGGTTACGATGTTCAAACACTTTCAACTCAGGCCGGGCATTGTTTAAAGCATTCGCAAAAAGATAGTAGGGCAGTATGGCGTAGCGCACATAGTAAGGCCCTTCTGTATAATAACCATCAGGAGAAAACAGTCCATCCATTTGAGAAATAAACCCGCCCTTGCCATCTTTTTCTGTTCCGTACAATGCCATATCCACATACGACTTATTGTTGGTAGCGATGCCTACGATACCCACACCAGCACAAGCCCACACGCCATGGTTATGCACCAGGTTGAACCAGGTTTTCAGGTCTTTTGTAAAAAAATCCACTTCTGGTTTAAAAGCCCCATCCTCAATTGTTTTTCTGTCGGCAGCATTTAATGATTGATAGACAAGATCGTACGCCATGCCGGCATATACCAGCCAGTTGGCATCATTCAGTGCCTGCCAGAAAAGACGGCCCGGCGAGCTGCTGGTAGCCTGTGGATGCTTTTGTAAGGTGGGATTGAGCGCCGCATACTTCAGCATCATATTTTTTACCAGCAGGGCATACTTTGCTTCGCCGGTAAGGTTATATAAAATGCCGCTGTTAAACATTAAAGTATAATTGCTTTTATGTTTGTCGTGGGTATAGCCACCTGCAGGATCTTTTGGAAATGGCACATCTACATCCTTGCCAATCCATTCATCCACTTGTTGTTTAATCTCGCTGTACGATTGCAAAAGCAGCGGGTATTTTTTAGTAATACCGGCTTTAACCGTGGCCACTTCAGCTTTGGTAAAAAATCCAAGCGGATGCTGGGCAAGAAGCACAGCAGGCAGTAAAAAAAAGTATACAAGTGTTAGTAGTCCTTTCATAATAATTGAATCCTTAGACGAAATAAGTACCACCGTTAATTTCAATGCTTTGCCCGTTAATAAATGAAGCGGCATCACTGGCGAGGTACAACACCAGGTCGGCTACTTCGGTAGCTTCACCTTCTCTCTTTAAGGGTGTACCGGCAGCCACATTGGTCCGCACTTCTGGCTTTGTAAATGTGTCGTGGAAAGTTGTATTGATCATACCGGGCGATACACAGTTGGTACGGATGCCTTTGGGGCCCAGCTCTTTTGCGAGGCCTCTTGTTAAGGTGAGTACACCGCCTTTGGCTGTTGCATACGCTAAAGCACCAAATCCGCCACCGTCTCTTGCAGCCTGCGAACTAAAATTCACAATCGAACTACCTGCCACCATATGTGGTACCACTTCCCGGACTGTGAGATAAGCCGATTTTAAATTAACATCGATCACGGCATCCCAGAATGCTTCATCCAGGTCGGCCAAAACCTTGCGGCCCATAATGCCGCCGGCCACATTTACAAGGATATGAATCGTATCGCCATAGGCGGTCACACATTCAGCTACGAGCTGTTTTACATCCGCAGCTTTTGTCATATCTCCGCGTACGCTAATGGCATCTCCTCCCTGCTCTTTTATCAATCCCACTGTTTCAACAGCCAGGGCTTCATTACCAAAATAATTGACGCATACTTTAGCTCCTGCTGCGGCCAATTTTAACGACACCTGGCGGCCGATATCCCTTGAACCACCTGTTACGATCGCAACCTTTCCTGTTAGTAATGACATATCGATGAATAGCTTTTAAATACTGTAATTGACCTGTCGGATGTGGAGGACGGCTCCCCGAATGACATACAGGCCTTTGGTTGGCCTTTCGGGGCACAGCAATCTTTCCAATGTAATATTAGAATGATTTTGAGAAGCGCCGGAAATCGGCGGGTTTTAAGAATCATAATAATTTGCGCCTTTCGTAGACATTCTTCAAAATGAAAGCTCATTAAGTAAAAATTTTAGAAATTATCAAGACCGGCAACGTTGCCGGCAACGCTGCCGGCATTTCCGATAGTTTGTTTTATTGTAGTTTTACGAAACGAAAAATTGCCATGGAGAAACCAGCCACGATTAAAGACATAGCCCGCAAACTCAACATTTCGCTTTCCACCGTTAGCCGGGCGATGCGGAATGCGCCGGATGTAAATGTGGACACCCGCAGGGCTGTGCAGGCGCTGAGCGAAGAAATGAGCTACCAACCCAACAAACTGGCATTGAGCCTTAAACAAAGACAGACGCACAATATTGGTGTGATTGTTCCCAACCTGGATTATGTACTTTCTACCATGGTAAAAGGAATAGACGAAGTGGCGCTGGAAGCGGGTTACACCGTTATGGTCTGTCAGAGTAATGAATCGTTTGGGCGTGAAATAGTGAACACCCGGCGCCTGCTGGATAGCCTGGTGGATGGCTTTATCATTTCTGTTTCCAGCGAAACAAAAGTGTTCGACCATTTCAAAAAAATACAGGAAAAGAAAATGCCTATGGTGGTGTTCGACAGGGTAACGCCATTTTTAAAAGCACCAGGCGTTCGGATCGATAATGCGGATGGCGGGTTCCAGGCTACTGAACACCTCATTGAACAAGGCTACAAGCGGATCGCAATACTGGCAGGGCCCAAAAACCTGGGTGTAAGTAACCAACGGGTAGAGGGTTATTTAAATGCTTTGAAGAAATACAAGATGAAACCCGACACCGAGCTGATCATCTATTGTGATTTCAACCAGGATTATGCCTACCTCGCTACAAAAGAGTTGCTGAATATGAAAAAAAGACCTGATGCGATATTCACCATCAGTGACCGTATGGCCATTGGTGCCATGCTTGCCATTAAAGAAAAAGGTTTGCAAATGCCGCATGATATTGGCCTCGTCGGTTTCAACAATGAGCCGGTCACCGGGCTGGTAACGCCGGGTATCAGCAGCGTGGAGCAGCCTTGTTTTGAACTCGGAAAAATGGCCGCTAAACTTTTTATAGAAACCATGCACAATAACGAAGACATGAGCGAAGTGGAAGAAGTACTCAAAACCAAACTCATCATCCGCGAATCTTCGCTTCGTACAGTACCCAAAAAATAAACGCTTAAATACATCGCCATGCTACGATTGCTGCTTTTAAAAAGCTGTACCCTTTTTATGCTGTTTGCAACAGCCAATACTATTACGGTAAAAAATGCAGCAGAACTTGCCAAAGCCAACAAACAGGCAAATCCTGGTGATGTGATCATATTGCAAAATGGTGATTGGAACAATGTGTCAATGACGTTGAGTTGTGCAGGGACTGTTGAAAATCCCATAACATTCAAAGCAGAAACAGCTGGCAAAGTGCTGATCACCGGAAACTCGAACCTCAAGCTGGGCGGTAGTTTTATCGTAGTGGATGGGTTGAATTTCAGCAATGGCTACGCAGGCGACAATGCCGTTATTAATTTCAGAATGAACAAGACAACAGTGGCCAATAATTGCCGGGTGACCAATTGTGTAATCAATAGTTTTAATAATCCGAAGCGGATGGATGAAAATTACTGGGTCAGTTTTTCAGGCAAAAAAAACAGGATCGATCACTGCACATTCCTAAACAAACTGAACATGGGTGTGCTGATGGCAGTAACACTTGAGGACGACGCCAGCCGTGAAAATTTTCATTCGATAGACCATAATTATTTTGGTGTGAGGTTGCCGCTGGCCTCCAATAGTGGCGAAATTATCAGGGTGGGCGTTTCGCAACATTGCCAGTTCAATAGCAATACCCAGGTAACAGATAACTATTTTGAACACTGCGACGGCGAGACAGAAATTGTATCCATAAAGAGTGGCAGCAATATCGTTCGCAATAACCTGTTTAAGGAATGCCAGGGTGGCGTTGTGTTACGGCATGGCGACAACAATACTGTTGAAAACAATATCTTTCTGGGGAATGGTAAAGAAGGCACAGGCGGTGTTCGCATTATCAATGCCGGGCAGTGGGTGGTAAACAACCTGTTTTACAAATGCCGTGGTGAGGGTTTTCGCTCTCCTTTATCCATCATGAACGGTGTGCCCAATTCACCGGCAAATAGGTATGTGCCTGTTACGGATGCAGTGGTATCAAACAACAGCTTTGTGAATTGTGCTCCCATCAGCCTTTGCGAAGGAAGCGATACGGAGAGAAGTGTGGCGCCGGATCGGGTTTTGTTTGAAAGAAATGTTTTTTATAATAGTAGGGACAGTGTTATTTATCATCGTTACGACGATATCAGTGGCATCCATTTTACAGGAAACCTTACCAGTCAGAACTTACAACAACAACTTACCACCGGATTCAGTAAAGTATTGTTAGTTCCCCAAAAAACAAACAACGCGTCTATCATCCTCACTCCTAAAGCAGCTGTTTCAAGACCCGGTGATTCCTTAGTTAAAGCTGCACAGGGCAGGATTTCAACCAACCTAAGTGCCATTCCGGGGTTTTGGGATGCACGAAAACTGGCGTCGGTGGAAAACAATGCTAATAAAAATTCCGGATCAGTTTGGTTCAAAAATGCAAAAAAACTCACTTATAGAAAAGCAGTGACTTGCAAGACCTGGAATGACGTGGCAAAAGCAATAGAGGAAGTAAAAGATCAACCGGTATTTATTATGCTGACCGGTAATGATTATACCATAGATCAGGCAATAAGCATTGGTACCGATGTCATTATTACTTCAACTCAGAAAAAAGAAATAAAATTCAGGAGTTCAGCAATCAATGACCATGTGTTTGAAATAAAAGGCGGGGGCAGTTTATCCCTGGACAATCTTACGATGAACTTATCCGTCTTACGGGAGGTAACATTTATTACAACAGACACTTCAGGCAGCAGCAGCCACGGCAACTTTGGTATGAGCAACTGCAGCATCTCCCACCTCAAAGGAACATTTTTTGAAGCAGCCAAATCAAGCATTTGCGACAGCATTGTTATCATTAATAACATGTATAAAAACAACAAAGGGAAGCTGTTCAACTTTAGTAATGAAACAGACAAGAAGGGTTACTACAACGTGGAGCAATTAAAGTTTATTGGCAACTCAGTAGTCAATCATGAGGATCAGATTATTACCATGCTTCGTGGTGGTAATGATGAAAGCACGATGGGCCCATTACTTGTCTTTAGAAATAACAATATCTCAAACAGCCTGTGCGCGGGTCCTCAGCTTTCACTGTACGGCACACAAAAATCATTTATTGAGAAAAACATTTTTACCGATTGCAATACCAGGCAGACAGTGATTCTTTTTGAAGATGCAGTAAGAGCTGTTCACCTGTTTAGAAACAACACTCTTAAGAATTCAGGAGTGGTTCTTACCGACAAGTATGTACAGAGCAGCAACAATAAAATATTGTAAAAGCCAATGCCGGCAAAGGCTTCTGTCCTGTCGTTACATCGTTTGATTTCCAAAACAAGTCCTTTATTCACGAAACTACGTGCTATTGGGTATTGCAGGCATACGGAATACTTCGGACTTTTAATCCGAAAATGCTGAAGATTCGATCATGCCTTCAAATCGGGTTTTATGAAACTATTCCTGCTATTATTTTCAGTTAGTTGCGCCATTTCAAAAATTTACAGTCAAAACTATATTGTGACCTGGACCAATGACACGGTTTCCTGCACTTTCCCCAACAAGCCAAAAAAAGAAGGCTTGAAGCCTGCTTATAAGTATGAGAATGGCTACGAGAGGGTTGCCGCCATTTTTCCAGAAGATTCCATTAGAATAATAGAGGCAGGGCAGGTTAAATCATACACAAGGAATGAACATGGAAAAGGGCTCCTATGCAATGGTACTTTCTATGCAAAAAAAATTGATGACGATAGCCCTAAGCAAATTGATGAAACAGAAAAGGATAAGAAATGGCATTTTATGCAAAAGGTAAGTGCAGGACCTTTTGCGACGCTTTATATGCAATATTCAAGGGCTAATGATGGCTGTATCTTATCCTCTTATTATTTCAGCTTTCCCGGTGATGATCCTGACTATGTGGTAGCTGTAGACAGTAAGAAACAAGCCATTAAATTACTTGCGGGAGATGCCGGTAATGCTCCACAAATAGAAAAATTAAAATACCGAAAATCGTGGAAGGGATATATTGATATCGTAGAAGGATTCAACCGCCTGAAACAAGAGGCCGCAACAAAATGAGTAACCTTTGTTTCTATTTTTCAACCTTAACAGCGCCAAACTCAGCGTAGCCCAGATCCGGTGAGATCCCTTTAAAAGCAAAACCAATATCTGACCCTTTATCAATCAAATCGCTTCCGGGAACCAAGTTAAGAAAACCGTTTTTGGGAAGACTGCCATCCGGTTGTCGCGGTGCAGCCAGCAAGGCCTGGTCTGTACTTACAAAATCGGATGCGTTAACGGTTACGGGTAAATTAAAGTAATTGGTATCCGCATTGCAAAGCGCAAAATCAATATTGTTGTATTCTGTGCTGCGGGCAGCCCAACCCAGGTTGTTTTTCATATTGTGGCCATAACCGGGAACATCGGCTGTATAATCCGTTTTCCTGTTGAGCATGTTATAATTGGAAGTATTGAGCCAACCCGTGTTATTGTACCAGTCGCTTCCACCGGAATGATGATTCGAATAAAAACCATTGGACTTATTTCGCACCGCCAGGCAAAAACGAATGGTATTTACCGGGATAACGCCAGGCACATTGGGCGTTAGCGAAACACCATACCCGCCCGCTTTAAATCCATTGCCATCTCCCAGGCTTTCAAAAGAACTGGAATAGCCATTGTAAAATGCCCAGCAATTTTCAAATGTGGTACTTTCAAAAGCACTGATGCAATCGTAACCATCATCGCTGTTAAACCAGGCCCGGCAACCCCTGAAAATATTGTTGGTGTAGCCCACACTATCATTATTTGGATGGCATCCAAAACCATCCGTATTTCCACCGCGTTTATTTCCGGAAACATTGTCCCAGTTGTTGTAAGCATCGCAATTTAGCACCAGGTTATTTCCTCCTTTGGTCAGGTAAAAGCCAATCGCTTTTCCGTCGTGCATGCTGAGCATTTCATAAATATTGTTGCTGCCCTGGTTTTCGAAACATTCGCTTTGCGTATGGGTAAGAATATTCACTTGCACGCCTACAACTTCAATGCCCTTAATGTGCAACCAGGAGCCGGTTACCTGGAAAGCATGGATGCGATAGCCTGCAGGATTGATCGCCGTGTAATTAAACACCGGCTTCTCTCCGGGGTAAGCCCAATAATTGATCCGTTTGCCCGGAGTACCACTTTTATCCAGTTTCGTCACAAAGGCCCAAATGCCTGAATACTGTGCTATCAGGGCCTCTGTCATGTTGTAAGTGCCACCGCGTATATAGATTGTATCGCCTGCTGATACTACAGATTGGGCTTGTTGTATCGTAAGAAAAGGCTGGGCAAAAGTTCCCGGGTTTGCATTGTCACCGTTACTGGCAACGTAAAATAGGGTTGCAAATACGCGGGCATTTAACAACAACAAAAACAGGGCGAAAAGAACCGACTTTTTATTCATTTACCTGGGTTCATTTTAGATACTTGGCGAGGGCGCCAACCGGCAGGCTACGTATACCTGCTACTACCAATTCTGCATTCATCATTGCGCCTTCCTTGTTGGTATGCGTATGATCTTTTTCTGTAAAATATACCTTAACGGCTTCCTGTCCTTTTGCATCGTAGCTATCGGCAATCAGCTTATTCAGGTCAATAAAAGAGGCCCCGGTGGTTGTGGCTGTTTCGGCAGCCCATTTACCGTAGTCATTTCCAGCTCTTCCTACTACACCATTCTTCCAGCCGTTCCGCGGGATGGGGCTGCAAATGATGCTGGTGGCGCCTTTTGCCTTTGCATCATTTACAAACTTGCTTAGGTACCAGCCATAAGTATGAACTACTTCCTGTTGTTTGGTAATCGGGTTATAAATTTCCCTGCTTTCGTCGCCCACACCTTTGATGGTGCCGCGTGCCCTTGCTGTGTCGTCCAGCGGGCTGCCGTCGTTGTGGCCAAATTGCATGATCACAAAATCGCCTGGCTGCATATCTGCCAGCACTTTATCCCAAAGTCCTTTTGTTTGAAAGGTACGGGAGCTGGTGCCACCCAGCGCATGATTCTCAATTGTAATTTTTGTGGTGTCAAAGTAAGGCATCATAAAATCACCCCAGCCCCAGAGACCGCCCCCACCCTTGCCCTGGCCGTTTTTTACCGTAGAATCTCCGATGATAAACAGTTTGGGTTTGCGCTGATCTTTAAAAATGATGAATGAAGACAGCAAGGCCAAAATGGTAAATGAAAGAATGTATTTACGCATGATTTCTGATTTGTGATCTGTGATTTATGATTTATGATTTATTATTTATGAAAATCATTGCAAAATGAGCTCGTCATTGCGAGGGTTCTTGCCCGTGGCAATCCCCTGCTATTTATGAACCTGAAGTTGTCTTAATGCGATCTCTTCAACTGTTTCCGGGGGATTGCCACGTCGGGCAAGAACCCTCCTCGCAATACCGCTCATTTTTACTTCAACAGGTATTTATTCAACGGACAATCTTTAAGTTGTTTGAGCCCTTCGGCAACGGAAGCGGCATTGATCGTGGCGCCGGTAACATTGGTGTGGGTATGATCGCCGGAGAAAAATGTTTTGACAGAATCGGCACCCATCACATCGTATTTATTAGCGGTGATACTATTAAGGTCCACAAAATAAACACCCTCCTGCTGCGCCACTTCAGCCGCCCATTTTCCATAATCATTACCGGCCCGTTTTACTTTGCCATCCGCGAACTGGTTGCGGGGAATCATCGATGCGATGATTGGTATGGCACCTTTTGCCTTGGCTTCCCTTACAAATTTTCTTAAATAGAATCCATAGGTGTGGACCGTTTCCAGGGTACTGTCTTTCCATGTAAGCTGTACTGTTTCCTCGCCGGTACCCCTGAGTACTCCGCGGTAACCGCCACGGCTGGTGTCTGGCTTGCTGCCTTCGTTGTGGCCAAATTGCATGATTAAAAAATCGCCGGGTTTAATAGAGGATATCACTTTCTCCCAGCGGCCTTCTTTAATAAAAGTCCTTGTGCTGCGGCCTGCCATAGCCTGGTTGGAAATATGGAGTTGCGTAGTATCCACATATTGACTAATCATTTCACCCCAACCACATTGTGGGCGGTTGGTATTGCGAACAGTACTATCACCGATGATGTACCAGGTAGGTTTGTCTTCCTTTAACAGTACAAAGGAGGAAAGTACAATTGCAAGCACTGTAAGCTTGAGGAAAATATAATTGTGTTTTTTCATGATGTTCTATTTCCTGGTTTCCAATACTCTGTGCAGGATCATTTTGTTACGTCCGTCACTGGTTTATTTTTTAATAATTACGATATTGGGTTTGGGAGGTGCCGCCATTCCTTCACCTATAAAAAAACTGGTGTGCGGAGGCTGATTGTAAGCTACGTTTTGCCAGGCGATGCTCAGGCGGTATTGCGGGTCGTTCATAAAAGTATAAAACCTTTTGTCAGTAGGGATGGTAGTTGAGAAAATCCGTAGTTCTTTATTATCGGCACTACGATAGATGAGTTCCTCCCTCCAGTCGCCAAAAAGATCGGCGCTTAAACAGGGGTTGGCTTTTGTTCCGTTGTTGGACGCACATCCGAAATCCTTCACATCAAGCACTTTATTGTTCATGCTGTTGGTATAATCCCACTTGCTTACCTGTGTGCCGTTCAAAATTTCACTCAATATGTCGCCATCCCAAAAGACACCCATGTTGCAGGGAGGTGTTTTTTCTGCTATTTTATTGCCCTTGCAATCGAACATGCCGGTAATACCTGCCCCGGCAACCCAGCACTCAAAACCGGGATACCTTGGGTCAATATCCAACGCAAGGCCGCGGCCAGGACCTTCGCCATCGTCGCCCGCTTTAACCGAGGCCTTTTTCCAAATGACCTCACCTGTTTTTGCATCGCGGAAGTTAGCGCCGGCGTCACCAAACCGCTCCTGTATATCGAATACTTCCATCCCGGGCCGGGAGGGGTCGAGATCACTTACATGCAAGGCATCGCCATGGCCCAGGCGTGTCGTGTACAGGCCTTCCCCATTATCATCTATCGTCATGGCGCCATATACAATTTCATCTTTGCCATCGCCATCTACGTCTGCAACGCTTACATTGTGATTGCCCTGTCCGGCATAATCTTTATGCCCGTTATTGGAGTCGAAAACCCAGCGCTGGCTGAGCTTTCCACCACGCCAGTCCCATGCTGCGAGTACCGTCCGGGTATAATATCCACGGCACATCACTACACTTGGATGAACGCCATCGAGATAGGCAATGCAGGCGATAAAGCGGTCCATCCTGTTTCCATTACCATCACCCCAAAGGGCTTTTAATTCGTCAGCTGTGGGGTTTAAAGAGGCATGCCTGGGTGGATTGTAACTTGTGGTGGACAATGCAGCCCCGGTGGCACCTTCAAACACTGTGAAAAATTCGGGGCCGCTTAAGATAAAGCCGCGTTCATTGCGCCAATCTTTGGTAGAATCCCCAATCACTTTTCCTTTGCCATCAACGGTTCCGTCAGCCGTTTTCATGCAAATCTCAGCTTTGCCATCACCATCGAGGTCGTATACCATCATTTGTGTATAATGGGCGCCATCCCGTATATTTTTACCCAGGTTTATCTGCCATAAAAAAGTTCCGTTGAGCTTATAGGCCTGTATAATCGGTTCATCGGTGATGCCTGCCTGCGAATTGTCCCTCGCACGGCCAGCCATATGTATGAATATTTCGAACTCCCCATCTCCATCTACATCACCTACTGATGCATCGTTTGGTGCATAACCAGCTGGTGTCCGCATCGCGATGGAGAAATACGGTAATGCATGAGAAGGCAACGTGAATGAATTCCCCACGGCATTCTGCTCCTTACCTTTTATCACTGCCTTTACTGTATATGTATTTGCTAAAGTGCTGTCGGCAGATTCATCTATAAAACTTGTGACAGAATTTATCGGAGCCTTATTGAGTTTTGTTGATTTTGAACCGGTAGCCTTATATACGTTGAATGCAATCTTATCGTCATCTGTAGCCAATAGCCGCCAGCTTACAAATACTTTTCCGTTACCCTCGTTTACTGCATACACCCCACGGTTGAGATATTCCATTTGCCGTTGGGCAAAACTTTTTACTGTACTGCCAATGCAAAGGCAGGCGACAATCACCCAATGGACCCGAAGTAATTTTTTTTGCATGGCTGATGATTGAAATATGAAGAAATTTATTTTTCAAATTGTTTCATAAAACTCCTTTCCCGGAGAGACATGTAAGGTCATCTCGATTATAGCTATTACTTCTTGTTAGATACGACAATGTTTGGCTTGATTGGCTTCACCATATCATCACCTATATAAAAGCTGGGGTGCGGGGGCTGATTGTAACCAACATTCTGCCATGCAATAGCCACCCGGTATTGTGGGTTGTGCATGAGCGTAGGCATACGGTGTTTGGTAGCGATAGGCGTGCTGAAAATTCTAAGTTCTTTGTTATCAGTGGTTCTGAAAATGACCTCTTCCCGCCAGTCGCCGAATAAGTCTGCACTGAGGGCTGGCGTGGATTTTGAGCCATTGTTGGATGTGCAATTCTCGGCTGTTAACAGTCGGGTACCGTTGTATTGGTCAATGTGATTTCCATCGAGCAACTGGCGCGTCAGTCCGCCATCCCACCAGATTACAAAGTTGGTGGAGCGGGGTGCATCGCCAATACGTTCGCCTTTCATATTATACAATCCATTGCTGCCCGACCACCACATTTCTGCGCCGGGGTTTGTAGCATCAATGTTTGCTGCCACTCCCCTGCCTACATCTTTATCCATACTGCCGGTAAAATAGATCTCTCCTGTTTTGGCAGCATATAAAGCTACCCCGGGTCCCTTTGTACCATCCTCAATTTCGTGTACCCCAAAAACTTCAAGCCCCGGGCGGGTTGGATCCAAATCGGTAACATGCAAAGCATCGCCATGACGTAAGCCAGTAGTGAATAGTCCCTTTCCATTATCATCCACCACCATACTTCCATAAATAATTTCGTCTTTGCCATCTGCGTCTACATCGGCCACACTAAGACTGTGGTAGCCCATGCCGGAGTATGGGTCCTTGCCATCTTTACTATCAAAAACCCAGCGGCTGGTTAGTTTGCCACCACGCCAATCCCAGGCGGCCAATACGGTTCTGCCATAATAACCACGGCACATAAAAACACTTGGCAGCACACCATCGAGGTAGGCGACACCGGCAATAAAACGATCTACCCGGTTACCATTTCTATCGTTGCCTCCATTACCACCAATGCCTCCCCAGCCACCAATATCTCCACGGGAAGGGATATAATCTGTGGTAGCCATTGCCTCACCGGTAAGCCCATTAAATATGGTAAAAAATTCTGGTCCGTCTAACACGCGGCCATCTTTGTTTCGGTAGTCTTTGGAACTGTCACCGATCACTTTTCCTTTGGCATCGATGGTACCATCTGCGGTTTTCATGGATATTTCTGCCTTGCCGTCACCATCCAAATCGAAAACGATAAACTGCGTGTAATGGGCACCCTCACGAATGTTCCGGCCAAGGTTAATTTCCCATAACAATGTACCATCCAGTTTATAGGCCTGGAAGATGGGTGGGTCTGTTAATCCTGCCTGTGAATTATCCCTGCCGCGGCCTGTTTGATGAACAATGATCTCGTATTCCCCATCGCCATCCAGGTCGCCGGTACTTAAATCGTTGGGTGCATAGCCTTTGGGGTTTTGCAAAATAATGGAGAGGTAATTTTTTGAATTGGCCCTTAAAACAAATGGCTTGCTTTTTTCAAGTTCTTTGGTTTTTACAACCGCTGAAACAGCATAGCTATATTCCTTTGAAGGGTCAGTACTATCATCTGTAAAACTTGTTTCCTGTGCCAGGGGTTTGCTGTTAAGCTTTGTCGTTTTTCCATCTGTAGTTCGGTACAGGTTGAAAGCAATATCTTCCGCCTCTGTTCCCAGCAAACGCCAGCTGACAAAGACTTTGGCGCTATCTCTCACTGCTACTACGCCGCGGTCCAGCCATTCCATATGGTGTTGCGCAAAAGTTGTAATTGTAGAAAAAAAGAGGATGGCAGTTAGTATTTTTTTCATCGTGTAAATAACGTTTTTTTTAATTTGTTATTAACGGTAAGAATGCTAATTGAGGTTAATTAGTGTGAATGGGAAATCAGTCATTGCGAGCTAAAAAAAGGTCCGTCATTGCGAGGGTTCTTGCCCGAAGCAATCCCTTGCTATTCGTCAGCCGGGTTACAGTATAAACAGCCACTCAAATTAAATTCGTGGAGATTGCTTCGGCAGGGCAAGAACCCAGCCTTGCAATGACGCGTAAGTTTTCGAATTTATTCTCATTGATTGGACAGACACGCAGTCTGCCCCTACTGAACCTGTATGTCTATTGTCCCCTCTTTCAAATTGTCGGAAGTTGCTCTTATGGTAATTTTTCCTTGTTTGTTATTTGCTTTGACCAGGGCAACACAACTGCCTTTGTAAGCCCACCTTTCTGTGGACTGGTAAGATTCGCTGCTGGAAATATCTGCATTGTCTACTGCTGCTATTGAGCCGGCGCCGGTTGCACTAAATTGTATTTTATTATCGGCGTTGAGGCAAGGGTTTCCGTTTTCATCGGTTACAGTGGCTGTTACAAAAACGACATCCTCCCAGTTATTTTGAAGGGAGGATTTATCAACCGTCAACATTATTTTGGCAGGGGCACCAGCCGTTGAAAGTACCTGCTCAGCCACTGTTTTGCCGCCATTTTTAGCCACGGCTTTCAAGGTTCCCTTTTGAAAAGTGATAGTCCAGGTGCGGGCAGAGGCATTGTCGGCAGGGCGTGCTTTGGCGCCTACCGATTTACCATTCAGGAACAGTTCCACTTCGTCGCAATTGCTGAATACCTGCACATGGGCTTCATCGTAAGTATCAATGTCGGTAGGGCTCCAGTCGCTGATCCATTCGCCTGCGCCGGCATTGCCCTGTTTGCGCATAACATGTAACATTGGCTTATCGCTCCACCAGCTTTGGCGCTGGAAAGCCAGGTTGCGTGGCGTACCGGTTTTATCCAGCAAACCACTGCCGTGGGCGATGTTGGGCCAGTCTTCTTCACCCAGGTAGTCGATCCCGGTCCATAAAAACTGGCCGGCCATATAGGGCTTGTCCCGAAGCGGCAGCCAGGCCGCCAGTTCGTGGCGGTTTTCGGTGCCTATTACTTTCCATTCAGGATTATTTTCGTGTGCTACAACCAATTCATTTTCACGGTAATTCTGGCCCACCACATCCATTAATTTGGCGAAGCCATTAAAATAAACCTTGCTAATTGCCGGTCTGAATAATGCCATCGTAACAGGTCTTGTGGAATCCAGTGAATGGATCAGATCCTGTTGCATTTTGTATTTCCTAAAGCCCGTACTATCATTCAGGTTATCGTGTATTTCGTTGCCAATACTGTAGATAACGATGGAGGGATGGTTGCGGTCTCTCATCACCTGGTCGCGGGTATCTTTTTCCCACCAGTTGGTGAAGTAGAGATTGTACCCATTTTCGGCACTGCTTTTTTTGGCGTTCCATGTGTCAAAGGTTTCGTCCATTACGAGCATTCCCATTTTATCGCAGAGATCGAGGAAGGCCGGATCAAACGCATTGTGCGAGGTGCGGATGCCATTGCATCCGAGGTCTTTAAGTGCCTGCAGCCGCTTCTTCCAAATCTGCAGTGGTACTGCCGACCCTACAGCGCCGGCTTCATGGTGGATGCAAACGCCCTTAATTTTCATGTTCTTTCCGTTCAGCCAGAAACCGGTGGCGGCTTCGAATTTGATGGAACGGATGCCAAAGCTGGTACTCACCTGGTCCAGTTCCTTCTTACCAGCCATTATCTTAGTGACGGCCGTGTAGAGTTGTGGTGTTTCCGTATCCCACAATGCGGGGTTGGTAACTCCGGCTGTTTGAAAAACATCTGTATCACCGGTCTGCAATTTTTGTTTTGACTCTACGGTCGACACGGTTTTCCCATCAGGCGAAACAATGGTTGTGACCAGCAGCACCGTTGAATTGGTGTTTTCCGGATTTTGAATTTTGGTTTGAATTTTTACCGTGGCTTTCTGTGCCGATACGTTGGTGGTTGTTACAAAAGACCCCCAATGCGCCACATGCACCGGCTGTGTGCTAACCAAACGCACATGCCTGTAAATACCCGCGCCTGTATACCAGCGTGAAGCCGGTTGCACCGTATTATCTGCCTTAACCGAAAGCACATTTTTTTGACTATTACCAAAATTCAGGTGCCCGCTTAAATCATATTGAAAACTGGAATAACCATTGGGACGTTTGCCCAATAGATGGCCATTGATCCAGACTTCACTATTGGCCATTACGCCATCAAATTCTATAAAGAATTTCTTTTGGGCGTCGGCTGCGTCGAGTGAAAAAGTCTTGCGGTACCAGCCAATACCCCCCGGCAAATAACCTCCGCCACGACCGGTCTTATTGCCGCGGTCGTAAGGGCCTTCGATGCTCCAGTCGTGGGGAACATTCAGACTGCGCCAGGTGTCATCATTGAAAGCAGCCTGCTCTGCACCGGGAGCATCCTGCTTTATAAATTTCCAACCGTTGTCGAAGGAAAGGATTTGGCGGGAAGACTGAGCATTCACTACCGTGCAACATAAAATAGCTGCCAGTAAAATGCTGAATGATTTATTAAAAATAGTTTTCATTTTAGGCGTAGATGGCGATAGTTATTTAGTTAATTGATGGCGTCCTTATACCGAGGGAGGCCTCATCCCCGGCCCTTCTCCTGGCGGAGAAGGGTGCCTCTCTGTAAGAAACTTTTTATTTAGTTACATCCGTCAGTCAAGCTTGATGCTACATATTCTGTTGTTGAAAGGAGCGTCGCCAATGTCGATGCCATCAAAATCAAAAGCTGGTCAAAAAAAATTCACCTGTCGTATTACGCATTACTCACCACTCATTACTCATTACTTCAATCTTTCCAAATGCTCAATTCCTTCCACTGCCTTTTCTGCCTTCTTAATACTAACATCTACCGATACATTGTTCCATTTCCAGCCCTTTACATATTCCAATACACCTATTTGTGAAGCGGTGATGGTGCAATTGGTGAACACAAAATTTTCAAGCAGGGATTTCTCATAGCCTCCGCCTGAAAAGGCTACGTTCGCATGGGTCACCACTACATTACTGACATAAATGTTTTTGGCATGTGGTATGCCCAATTCCGGCGGCTCTACATGGCGCAGCATGGATTTCCAATGGGGTGGAATGGAATCGTAATTATAACCCTTCGGCAATTCAGAATAACTGTAAGCAGGGTTCCAGTTCAGGTTAAACTGGTAAGCATTATTCACAGAATCCAGCACCGAATTTTCAAAATAGATATTCTCTAAAGTACCACCGCGGGTAAAAGCTGATTTGATGCGAAGGCCATTGTCGGTGTTTTTTGCATACATATCGGTTGCCAGGATGTTGCGGATTCCACCGGATGTTTCGCTGCCCAGCGTAACCAGGCCGGCACCCCTGCGGGCGATGCATTTGCGGATAACAATGTATTCCGTTGGGCGGTTTACACGGAGACCATCCCAGTCGCGACCAGCTTTGAGACAAAAATTATCATCGTTGCAATCAATATCGCAGTTCTCGATCAATGTCCAGGAAGAAGAATCCACGTCTACCCCATCGGTGCTGGGGCCGCTGCCATCTTCGTTGTTTTTGATGATAATGCCATCTACAGTTAAACGGGTGGAATACAATAGCTGCACCGTCCAGAAACCGGCGTTTTTAAACGTAAGCCCTTTGATTGTAACGTCGGATGAATTTTGCACCAGTACGGTCCTTACACGTTTCACGTCGTAATCCACGATCCAGCGAAGGCCTTTGGCATCGTAAATTTTCCGGGTGGCCCAGTATTTATCCCAACAGAATTTGCCCCTTGCATTGACGGTACCGGAGCCTGTGAGGGCTGCATTTTTCACATTATTGAGGTTGATCAGCGCAGCAGGCCATTTCATCTCCAGGCCGGCAATTCGGGTATCCATATCGGGGTAATCATCAAAGTTCTGGGAGCCTAAGATCAGCACGCCTTTGTCTATTCTTAACTGCACATTGGATTTGATAAATATAGACCCGGTAACATAGGTGCCGGGTTTGAAAGCCACGATACCGCCGCCTTTAGCAGCACAGTCGTCTATCGCTTTCTGAATGGCCTTTGTATTAATGGTTACCGTATCACTAACAGCGCCATAATTGTTTACCATAAAAACTTTGGTACCGGAGGGAAAGGTTTTAGCACCAACTTTTTTTACCCAATCCAGGCCGGATGCAGGTGTAGGGGCGGCATGTAAGAGGGTAAAGCTGGTGCCCAGCGCAACCAGGAACAACTTAAAAAACGAAACCGTTCTTAATTTCATATAGCAAACTTTAGGGTCTAAATCGAGGATGCAAGTTGGGGAGGAAATTGATTATTGGCATCCTGTACATACCTGACGACAGACCACCCCTGTCTTTGCCTGGCGGCAAAGACGGTCCCCGCCAGCGGGGAACAATGTGCGGGCATCCTGCTTAAGACTGTTCCCGCCGACCTGGAATGATGTGCGGGCTGCCAGATAGGTTTTCGCGTTTACCGGAACTTGCGTGGTTAAACCCGTACATAAAGCAAATGGGCCATCTCAGTTAAGAGACAGCCCATTTATTATCTTAAACCTACTGATATTATTCAGCAGCTTTTGTTTCTTCAGCAGCAGGAGCTTCAGTTGCGGCTACTTCAGTTGCAGGTGCTTTTTCTTCAGTTGCAACTACATCATCAGCTTTCTTTTTAGCACTACCTGCACGACGTGTACGCTTGGCTGGTTCAGCAGTGGTGGCTTTGGCAACACCATTACCGTAGATCTCGTTGAAATCTACCAGTTCTATCATACCTCTTTCAGCAGCATCACCCGGGCGAATGCCCAATTTGATGATACGGGTATATCCACCAGGGCGGCTTGCTACTTTTGGAGCGATAACAGTGAACAGTTCTTTCACTGCATCCTTGTTATTCAGATCAGCAAACACCAAACGGTGCATGTGCGTGATCTGCTCTTTTGAAGCTACTTTTTTGGTTTTGGTGATCATCGGCTCAATGTATCCACGCAATGCTTTAGCCTTGGCCAAAGTGGTAACGATACGCTTGTGGGTGATCAGGGCAGTGGCGAGGTTGCTAAGCAACGCCTCGCGATGGGCTTTTTTACGGCCGAGGTTGTTTTGTTTGTCTCCGTGACGCATGACGATGTTGTTTAAAAGCTGTACCGTGTCAGGAATTACAGCCTGTTAGATAATGTGCAGATTTGCAAATGGGCAAATGTGCAAATGAAAATGTGGAAGTGTGGAAATGTGGAAGTGTGGAAATGAAAAACCCGGGGTGTAAGGTAAAAGGCGAAGGGTTTAAGGTAAAGGCTTTACACCTTTCACCTTAAACCCTTTACCTGTATTACAATTCTTCTTTGTCTAAACCTAATTTGCTCAGATCCATACCGAAGCCAAGGCCGCGTTCGCCGAGTACCTGTTCGATTTCGCTAAGGCTTTTCTGGCCAAAGTTGCGGAATTTCATCAGGTCTTCCTGCTCGTACTGAACCAGTTCGCTCAAGCTGTTGATCTTGGCTGCTTTCAGGCAATTGAAGGCACGTACGGAAAGATCAAGATCTTCCAACGGTGTTTTCAAAACCTTACGCAGTTGCAGTTGTTGCTCATCTACCACATCTTCTTTCTTCTCTTCTTTATTGTCGAAAGTGATGTTTTCGTCGGTGATGATCATCAGGTGCTGGATCAGGATCCGGCTGGCCTGTTTTACTGCATCTTCAGGATTGATGGTACCATCTGTAGCTACGTCCATGATGAGTTTCTCATAATCGGTACGTTGCTCAACACGGGTATTCTCAATCGTGTATTTTACATTCTTGATCGGTGTAAAAATGGCATCCATGGCTACATAACCAAATGGCGCATCTTTGATCTTATTGTCCTCAGCTGGTACATAACCACGGCCTTTGGCAATATGAATTTCGATATCCAGTTTAGAGCTGTTGTCCATGGTGCAGATCTGCAGCTCGGGGTTCATCACCTCGAAACTTTGCAATGCATCATTGATCATACCGGCAGTAAACTCGGTTTTATTTTTCAGGCTCAATGTTACTTTTTCAAAAGAAACATCACCTTCAACGGTCTTCTTAAAACGAACCTGCTTCAGGTTCAGTACAATTTCTGTTACATCTTCGGTAATGCCTTTCAAAGTAGCGAACTCATGGTCGGCTCCTTCGATTTTGATACCAATGATGGCATGACCTTCCAGAGAGCTCAGCAATACACGGCGAAGCGCATTACCAATGGTTAAGCCATAACCAGGCTCTAATGGACGAAACTCAAATTGCGCATCAAACTCATTCGTTTTCTGCAAAACAATTTTATCGGGCTTCTGAAAATTTAATATAGCCATAATCGATTTACGATTTTTGATTTTTGATTTACGATTTCTTACCGTGGCAAATACTTACTAATTACCAATCCCTAATTACTATTTGCTATACAATTCCACGATCAGTTGCTCCTTGATGTTCTCAGGAACACTTTCGCGTTCAGGGTAAGCAATGAATGTACCTTTCTTATCGGCATCACTCCAGTCGATCCAGCCAAACTTAGGGTTCTTACCACGGATGAAACTCAGCAGGTTTTGGTTGTGCTCAGTTTTTGGTTTTAAACCAACTACATCACCTGGTTTCAATTGGTAAGAAGGAACGTTTACAATCTCTCCGTTAACAGTGATGTGCTTGTGGCTCACCAACTGGCGGGCAGATGGACGGCTTGGGGAAATACCCATGCGGTAAACGACATTGTCCAAACGTGCTTCCAGCAATTTGATGAGGTTTTCACCGGTAACACCTTTTTTCTTACCAGCTTCCACGAAGGTTTTGCGGAATTGTTTTTCCAGCAAACCATAAGTGTACTTGGCTTTTTGCTTTTCTTTCAGCTGCAGGGCGTATTCACCCGGAGCTTTACGCTTCTTGGTGCCACCATGCATACCCGGAGGGTTGCTGTTCTTGCTTAAATACTTTGCGTTGCCTAAAATAGGCTCACCGAACTTGCGGCAGATCTTTGTTTTTGGGCCGGTATAACGTGCCATGATTTATTGGTAGATTTTTGAGTTCCTGGCAGCCATGTAAAAATCTTAAAATTTGTATGGCTGTCAGCTTGGATTATAAAAAGCCAAATTCCCGCCATTGCGGGATTTGGAAATAAATACTATAATTAAACCCTTCTTTTCTTTGGTGGGCGACAACCATTATGTGGTAACGGCGTCACGTCTTTGATCATTGTTATTTCCAGGCCGCTGTTGGCTAAAGAGCGGATAGCCCCTTCACGTCCTGAACCCGGACCTTTTACAAATACATCAACCCTTTTTAAACCTGCATCGATTGCAACGCGGGCTGCATCGGCTGCGGCCATCTGGGCTGCATAAGGTGTATTTTTCTTAGAACCACGGAAACCCATTTTACCTGCTGAAGACCAGCTGATAACCTGTCCGGTTTTGTTGGTTAAACTAACGATGATGTTGTTAAACGTTGCACTTACATGTGCATCGCCGTAGGCATCCACCTTCACTATTCTTTTCTTAGCGGCGGTTTTTGCGCTGTTTTGCTGATTTGCTTTAGCCATTTTTTTTAATTGGAGGTAATCTGTGAATGTTTATGATGAAGCCCCTCCTTTTATAGTTGCCTATAATGATCCAGGGCTGTGTACTAAGGTCCAAGGAACAAGGGTCAAGATTCAAGACACAAGTATCAAGTACCGAGACTCAGGAAACAAGTTTTTGATATTGTAAAGAATGCCCGAATCTGAAAAAATCATAAATCCTACATCCGAAATCACAAATCAAATTCTTATTTCTTCGGTGCCTTCTTCTTACCGGCAACTGTTTTACGCTTGCCTTTACGTGTACGGCTGTTGGTACGTGTACGCTGACCACGAAGCGGCAAACCTTTACGGTGACGCAGACCACGGTAGCAGGCGATGTCCAATAAACGTTTGATGTTGGTGGAAACCTCGCTGCGCAACTGACCTTCAACCTTGAATTCGTTGGTGATGGTGTTACGGATATGAGCCAATTCATCATCATTCCATTGATTTACCTTCTTGTTTACATCAATATTACCCTTAGAAAGGATGTAACGGGCAGTGCTTGGACCGATACCAAAGATGTAGGTAAGACCAATCTCCCCACGCTTGTTTTTTGGTAAGTCAATACCGGAAATACGAGCCATAAACTATTTATGATTTGTGATTTGTGATTTATGATTTTGTCAATTGCAAATTGCTAATTGCATATTGCAAATTGATTACCCTTGTCTTTGCTTAAAACGAGGGTTCTTTTTGTTAACTACATACAGCCTGCCTTTCCGGCGAACGATCTTACAATCAACGCTGCGTTTTTTAATGGATGCCCTTACTTTCATAACACAAAATTTTGCCGACAGCAGTGCCCTCAGCGATTGATGAATGGTTGTTCTTTATTTATAGCGGAAAATGATCCGTCCCCTGGTTAAATCATAGGGACTCATCTCTACGCCTACTTTATCACCGGTCAAAATACGTATGTAGTGCATTCTCATTTTGCCCGAGATCGTAGCCAAGATTTCATGGCCATTTTCAAGGCGAACCCTGAACATAGCATTTGATAGCGTATCCACTATGCTTCCGTCCTGTTTAATAAGTGCTTGTTTAGACATACTTTTTTTGGGAGTGCAAATATAGAGGGTTCAGTTTAAGATTTACAAAAAATGTCTCAAGTTTTTAAGATTGGGCGCAAAAATGTGGAAAAAATAATTTAAAAGGGCTGCAAAACTGGCGCATGGCGTCCAACTGTGACCAAAATGATGCACCGTCTGCTGCTGGTGCTTGAGTACTAAACATGTATTTGATACCCAAAAAACTTGAGAAAGTGGGTTAATCCCGAAAACCAATAATCGCAGATAATACCACATCTTTGATGAAACCTCCTGTATGCTCACCTTTCAAATTTCCCTATCAGTGAATGACTATCAGGCATTCCTTGAAACGGTGTATCTCGATACCGCAAAGACCCGACAATTAAAACAAAATACAGGAATGATTCTTTTCATGGCTTTAATGTCATGTTTTTATACGCTGATTCTTTATTTAAAAGAAAAAGTGACCACATTGTATTGGATTGTGACGATATTTTGCTTCACTTATTTCATTTACCTTTTGTTGCGCCGGAAATACACTTTCAGGTTTTTGCACAAGATTGCAGCGAAAACGCAGGCAAAGAATTTCACGAAAAACTCTGATAATCAGTCATTTTTTGATCCCAAAACTTACATAATAAGCGAAACAGGCATCCAGGTTTCTTCACCATTATCTGACGGGCAGATTTATTGGAAGGGTTTTGTGAAACGAAAGGATACACCCACACATATCATTTTGTTTGTTACGCAATTCACTGGTTTCATCTTTCCAAAACACAAAATTCCTGACATGCCTGCCTTTGGAAAAATGCTTGACACCCACATCAGTTTCCATGCCCAGGTTGGTAACGAGATTGCAGTTTAAGGGAACAATCGCAAGCCTTTAATTTCCTGTGACGGTAAGATCTACCCCAGCTTTTACCGTAACCACCGCCCCATTTTTCAGCGTCAATTTCTTCACCGAAACACTTTGGGTAACTTCCGGCATATTGCCAGCTCCTGCGTTTACAACCACTGTACTCCCGGAATTGGGAAGGCCACAAGTCCAATTTCCAACATTATGCCAACTGGTACTGAGTGCTCCCGTCCACGTTTTGGTATTGCTGCCGCCGCATGGATCCCCTTTTAAACGGGCCACGTAATTACGGGGAACACCGTCAAAACTGGTAAAATTGCCTACCACGATCACTTTGCCATCGTCGGGCTGCAGCGCGGCTTGGGTAATACTGGCGGGGCTAAAACCGACGCCAAATCCTGCATTAAAATTTCCGTCCCAGGTGCCATCGGCGTTTACACGGCCAATTCCGCCGGCATACCAATGGTTATAATATTGAATAACGCCGCTGATGATGAATTTACCATCGCTTTGTAGCAGGATGGTCCAGAGCCGCTGAGGGTCTGCTTCCACATCGCCCATATAAAAACCGGGATCGATGCTGCCATTCTCATTTACCCGCAGCAGGTTGATATCGGAAAAACTGCCGCCACCGAGATCGTTAACAAATAAGGATCCGCCCACAAGAATCTTTTGATCGGCCTGGACGGCAACGGTACTTATATAATCTGTACGGTCAGTTACGGTATTGAAACCGGGATCAAGGGTACCGTTCGTTTCTAGCCGGGCAATGCGGTTCCTGGCCACAAGGCCCACAAAATTAAAACGGCCACCCACGATCAGTTTTCCATCATTTTGAATACCAATCGTGTTCACACCATCTTCCAGCCCGACAGTTCCTATGGGAAAAGAAGCTCCGGTGCTAAAACCGATATCTACTATACCGCTGGTATCCAGCCGGGCAATACTCCTCCTGTCATAATCACCACAGGTGGCAAAATCACCTCCGATAATAATTTTTTTATCAGGTTGAATTACAATGGCTCTTACCGCAGGAACGGATACACCTGCTACTCCTCTACCCGGGTTAAAACTGGTATCGAGGCTACCATCGGTATTCAGGCGGGCGATACCATTTCGGGCCACACCATTAAAACCCGTAAAATTTCCGCCAATAAGAATTTTGCCATCGCTTTGAAGGGCCGTGACCAATATAGTGGCGTTGACCCCGCTGATACCTGTGCCGGGATCGAAACTGGCATCGGGGTTACCGTTGGATTCCAGTCTCGCCAGGCCTTTTTTAGATGCACCGTTGTAAGTGATAAAATCGCCGGTGATTATTATTTTTCCATTTGGCTGTACCACAGTTGTGTGCAGCATCGCATTGGCACCGGTGCCGGGGTTGAATGTAGGGTCAATGGTGCCATCCTGTCCAAAAGAATGAAACGGCAGGCAGGTAATAAACAGCAGGATACAGGTGGCAAAATGTTTGAGGCACATTTTCATAAGCATGGTTTGGTACAAATCAGGGCTATAAAATTAAAGATTAATTATGGCTATAAACAGACCCGGTTAAAAATACGAAACCCGCCCGCGAAAAGACTGATTGGGACGGACGGACAGCGAATCTAACCTGATGAAACGGCAAGGGACAATTTTCAATCGCCTATCCAAAAAACATTTGCAGGTATCTTTAACCCCGATGGATTATACCAAAGAATACCGGAGTTTTATCAGCAGCCACTACCTCACCGAAGGCATACGAATGACGGTAGGCATCCTGCTGCCGGCTCTGTTGTTCGGGTATTTGGATCATTTAGCCACCGGCATTACGATAGCGCTTGGGGCCATGGTGGTGAGTATTACCGATAATCCCGGCCCGATCCATCATCGTCGCAACGGTGTTATTATTTGTGCCTTCATGGTTTTCGCCGTGGCCCTGATTACCGGTTTTACATTATTGGTACCCTGGCTGTTTTTTATACTGCTGCCGGTTTTCTGTTTTTTCTTTTCAATGATCGGGGTTTACGGCACGCGGGCGACTTCTATTGGCATTGCTGCTTTGTTGATCATGGTGTTACAAACACAACACCAGCTGGCAGGGTGGAATATTGTTTTTAATGCCTTGTACATTCTCTCCGGTTCGGCCTGGTATATTTTACTGAGCCAGGCATTGCACCGGGTTAGGCCTTACAAACTCATGCAGCAGGCTTTGGGCGAATATGTGCTGGCAGCCGGGGAATACCTTCGGGTAAAAGCCGGCTTCTATGCCATGGATGTGGAATACGAAAAAAGCTACCAGCAACTGCTAACAACACAAATAGCAGTCCAGGAAAAGCAAAACCTCGTCGCCGAATTATTGTTTAAAACAAGAAGTGTTGTAAAAGAATCAACACATACCGCCAGGGTGCTGATGATGGTGTTCCTGGATGTGGCCGACCTCTTTGAGCGGGCCATGACCTCGCACCAGGATTATGAAAAACTACACCGCTACTTTAACGAAACAGGCATACTGGACGAGTACCGCGAGCTGATCAACATTTTGGCAAATGACCTCGATGAGATCGGTATCGCACTTAACAGCGGGCGGGCGTCGAAGTATAATAAAGCGATAGATAAAGAACTGCTGGAAGAAAGGGAACACCTGCAGCAGCTAAGGCTTGCCGTGCTGAAACCCGCTAACCTGGATGGTTTCATCAGCCTGCGGCATATTTTGGATAGCATCGATGATATAGCAGCACGTATCCGTACGCTTCATCACTACACTTCGTACGATGTACAATTAAAACGGAAGAAGCTTCAGGCTCCAGATCCGGAAGATTTTATTAGTCACGAGGAATTTGACCCGAAGCTGCTGTTTGAAAACCTGAGCTTTCGTTCCAATATTTTCCGTCATTCCCTGCGGATTAGCCTGGCGGCTTTGAGTGCTTATATCATTGCGTTATTTCTTCCATTCGGGCATGGGTATTGGATATTGCTTACGGTGATCGTTATTCTAAAGCCGGCCTACAGCCTCACCAAAAAGCGAAATTTTGAACGGCTTGCCGGTACTATTGCGGGGGCACTTATCGGTGCATTGTTTTTATACCTGGTAAAAAATGACACGGCCATTATTATTACACTGACCGTGTTTATGATAGGCGCCTACAGTTTTATGCGAAAACAGTACCTGGTAAGTGTCATACTGATGACGGCTTACCTGATGATGATGTTTCACCTGCTGGAACCACAGGATTTTAAAATCATCCTTACAGATCGTATTATTGATACGGCCATCGGCTCGGTGCTGGCCCTGATTTTTAGTTACCTGCTGGCACCCGTTTGGGAGCATGAACATATACACGAACTGATGGCCCCGGTGCTGAAAGACGGCCTGGAATATTACAATCAAACGGCTGCTGTCTTTACCGGTTCGCCAATAGATAAAGCCACCACCCGTGTAGCCAGGAAGAACAACCTCGTATCCCTGGCCAATTTATCCGATGCCTTTAACCGGATGCTGAATGAGCCCAAAAGCAAACAGAAAAATATGGAGCAGGTTCACCAGTTTGTGGTGAGCAATCATATGCTGGTATCGCATATTGCCACGCTTGCCTACTATACCGACAACCTGCAGCCAGAGCTGATCATGGACGATTATAAACCCGTAATTCAAGCCAGTACCGCCTGCCTTACCCAGGCGTTGGAATTGACCGATGCAGAGCGCCCACCCGAACAACTTATTGAAAAAGAAAATGCGCAAATACGGCTGCTGGATGAAAAAATAAACCTGCTGATGCAGCAGCGGCAGGAAGAAATCAAACTGGGCCAGATGGAAACCGGCACCAAGAAAAAACTGTCTGATTTTAAATCGATCACCGACCAGTTTTATTTTATTTATAAGATTGTGACGGATGTGCAGAAGATTTGTGTGAGGATGAGGGGTTAGGGATTGGGGATTAGGGATTAGGGATTAGTTCATTAGTCGGTAAGACAACAAAAGCTACAGTTCTATTCCTCGAGGTCTTTCCCTCTGTAGAAATTGATTTCTTTCCCCAACCCAGCCATATTAAATAATCTTTGGCACGCTTTAGTAAACCTGGCTGTATCGTAGCAATCGCTGTAATTAACTACCTGATACTTTGTTTTTGTATTCACCTCAATAGTAAAGCCATCGCCATCCATTGGCGCATCCCCGCATTCTTTCTCTACTTCATAAGGCATCGACCAAAAACCAGAGGCATTCAGTTCTTTTATCAATGAATGAAATACTGGCGTTGAAACATTCCTCTTGGTAGTCTCAAAAGTAAATTTTGTGTTCAATACCATTTGTTTTAATAATAGCCTCTTATAATAATTGGGATCCAATAATTCTGGAAATTCTTTTGTCATTGAATCCATGTACTTTTTTTTCCAATCGGGCCTCCCAGTTGTGTCCACCGGGAAATATCGGTGTAAAAAACTCAGATTATTATTTTCAACTACTGTCAGTCTTGATGTAACCTCATCATATACCCCACCACTATCATCGCCTTTCTTTATGGTAAGCATATTCTCTGACAATGAAATGATAATAAATTCGCCAAATGCACTGAAATATTCAACCCTAATAGTTTCGTTTACCATTGGTTTGATGCTGAGATTCGGCTCCTTCAACGCTCTAAAAAACAAATAACTTAAAGCAGTTCTAAATGAATCTCGTCTTGAAACGGTTTGTCTAATCGGCAAATAATAAAAATTAGTATCCTCACCCTTCAGCTCCTTTGGATAATCGTAGCCGCCGGGAGGATATTCAATAGGTGGGTTGCAGCTAAATAGAAAGAGCAGTACCAATGTTGAGAATAGTCTCATAATGCGTGTTTTGGGTTTGCCGTACCAAGACACAGATAGTCGGATTTTCCACATGCAGGTTTCAGTAGCGGACTGAATTCCATCACCGACCAGTTCTATTTTATTTATAAGATTGCTACGGATGTGCACAAAATTTGTGTGAGGGTGAGGGGGTAGGGATCGGTGATTAGTTGATTAGTTAGGATGGCCGCTTCAGATGCAAAGGTTCGTGGGGGACACCATGGCATCATTACTACTGGTTGTATCACTGCACTTGTGCTGGCAGTCAGAAAATGAAAGTATAAGAAAAGGAGTAACTATTTTCAGAAGGAGCGACCATCAGTAGACAGCTTTTGTAGTCGCAAAATTGCATTCTCCAAAACCATCAACGGGTCGTGTATCAGTTTGAATTTTGGGTGCTATTTATTTGTCAGCCATCAGGCTTAAAATAAGTTGTGACAAAATATTTGTGACAATTTAAACTGTCACAAATATTTTGTCACAAGCCTGTAAAAAATCAGGCTGTAAAAAATTCATTTTTTACCGAGGAATTTATCACAATATCAAAGCTGGCATACATTGTAAAATGAAAACGCAGACACAAGCACGAAAATGACGATACTGGAAATTCAAACTGAGACACAACCCATCACCTGGCCATTTGCTGCTGAAATGTGATCACTATATATTCAGCCGGATGCGTAACAGCTACTTTGACCGTTACGTTCATGAACCCATTTAATACATCTTCTGCTACCATTGTAGTTCCCAATCCGCAGTCTACCGAGAAAGCTGCTTCCGGTGTACTACCCACCAGCCCGCCCTGCTTCCATACACTATTCAAAAAACTGCTGATCATCGCTTTCACCGCCTCCCATGTATTTTGATCATTGGGTTGAAACGTATAGCCACTGACAGCCAACCTGCAGGACTGTTCCAGGAAGATGATGGTACGTTTTACAGGAAGGTATTTCCAGTCCAGGCTATTGCCATCCAATGTCCTTGCGCCCCAGACTAAGATCCCCTGCCCGTTAAAAAAGCGGATTGCATTGATTGATTTTCCCGAAACCGCGTCTACATTCAGGCCAGCTTGCTGGCTGTCTGAAATATTGATCGGCAAACTGGCTGCGCCGGTAATGGAAATATTGGCGGGTGCCTGCCAGACACCTACCTGGCTATCTGTAAGCGTGATGACGCCGGCTAAAGCGCCGCTGGGCGGAAGCAGGTTGCATTGGTTCAAAACATGTTTCATGATCGTCTCATAAAGCTTACTTGCAATGAGCAGCGCATTTTGATTTTGGGATACGGACAGTGGGTTTGCGCCAGGATTTTGGATAGCCGCGATGATGGCAGCAACTGTTTGTTCAGGCGCTTCGGGCGGCGTTAAAATTGCGGCAAGGGGCGCCAGGTCACCACCAAAGAGATTGGTATAATCGAGGTCAGCAGATTGCATGATCGTTGTTCCGATGAACGGGTAATAGGCCGCACCAAAATCCAATCCTGCTGAACCCACCTGGTCCCTGAATAATGCAATATCTTTTTCCAATTGCAGCGGATCCGGATTGCGTCCCGCGGCAACATCTAAGATGCTGACAGCAGTACCCTTTCTGCTGCCTTGCTGCAACATGGCCTGCATCAATTCACCATTGTCCACAGCTTTCATCAATGTTGCTTCGGGGCAGATGTACATCGTGGGTTCGTCTTCATTTTCAAGAACAGCAAGTCCCGCAAGCAGGTCATCAAAGCGCACATTCAGATTGACCAATAGATCGCCCGGATCTATTGACTTCCCAATAGCTGGTCCGTAGCCACCAACGGAAACAATATAGGCATCACCGCCGCCATTCTGGTAAAACAGCCTGATACTGTTATAGAGATAATAGATGGTTCCCGGATCGGGGAGGATCGCATAGTACGAGCCACGTATCAGCAGGCTGTCACCTTCTATAGGTTGCGTTTTTTGTTGTACTGCATAAAATTGCGGGCTGTATTGCTGCACCGGGGCCGCAGGCGGCGACGGATTGGAGTAACAGTAGATTGCCTGAAATTCGGCAAACGATGTTATTTTCTGTGGAATGTTGGTAAAAGATTTTCCTTCGTAGGACGCCTGTGGTGTGTAACCGATGAAGGCGGGAACTGCTGTGGCGACGGCAACCACTGAGTTTGGAAAGGCATTGAGTTCGTTGATATAAACGCCGGGTGTAGTGATGGTTGGTTTCATAAAAATCGGATGCTGAATTTTGATGAAGATACCAAACCCCGGAATGAAGCTTCAATCAAAGATTTCAGGTTATTGCTTAGGCATAGACAGGATATTGAAGACTTGTATAAATCCAATGACTGCGGGTTTTTAGAGATTCTGTAAACTCTCCTTGATTGTGACCTGCTCTACATTCTCTTCACAATTACTTTATTTGAACACCTTAACTTCCCATCCTAAATAATAAGGGATGACAAAAACAATTCTACGGCTAATGATGATTTGCCAGTTGCCACTGGCTTCGATTGCACAATTAAAAAGCGGGCCGATGCTGGGACATATGGATTTTCGTTCAGCGACCATTTGGGTGGAACATAGCGAACGCCTGGGCAGTGCATCGGTAAAATGCTGGCAAAAAGGCGGTGATAAAAAGAAGGCTGTACTTGCCATTCCAAGCGAAAATAGCGCAGCAAAAGACCCTTACGTTTTTACCGAAACCTACACGTTTACCAACCTGGAACCGGGTACAGAATATAGTTACGAAATGGAAGTGCTGAACGCCAAACGCGTTAAAGCACAAACCATCACCGGAAATTTTAAAACCGAGGAGCTTTGGCAATACCGCAAACCAGCCCCGGACTTTAGTTTTCTTACCGGCAGTTGCTCCTATTTTAACCAGCCTATTTACGACAGGCCCGGCACGCCTTACGGAAACGACAGCGCCATTTTTGAAACCATGGCCAAAACGCCTGCTTCCTTTATGTTGTGGCTGGGCGACAACTGGTACACCCGCGAAGTGGATTACTACAGCGATTTTGGCTTGTACTACCGCGCAAGTCTCACCCGCAGCCTGCCGGTATTACAAAATTTCTGGAAATCCATGCCGCAGTACGCCATTTGGGACGACCACGATTATGGCTGGAACGATGCCGACAAAACTTATCCGCTAAAACAAACCAGCCGCAGGGTTTTTATGAACTATTGGACCAACCCCAGCTATGGCGAAAACAGCGAAGGCATCTATTCCAAGATCACCAGGAACGACCTCGATATTTTTATGCTGGACGACCGTTGGTTCCGCAGTGCCGATGCCATGGCCGACAGTGTGAACGGCCAGCCCAATCCAGATAAACTGATGTGGGGCAAAAAACAAATGGAATGGCTTAAAAATGCGTTGCTGGTAAGCAATACCAATAGCATGATCAGCTTTAGAATGATCGCCACCGGCAGCCAGGTGCTAAACCCGGTGAGCCCTTACGACTGTGCCGTCCATTACCCAGCCGAACTGGACGAACTGAAAAAATTTATCAAAGACAACAGGATACAGGGCGTCATATTTTTCGACGGCGACCGACATCATAGCGAAGTGATAGAAGTAAAGCAGGATGGCATGTACCCGCTTTATGACGTTACCAATAGTTCTTTAACCAGCGGCCTCGCCAAATTCAACGGCCCGGAAAAAGACAATAAATACCGGGTGATGGGTGTAGACAATATGCAGAATTTTTCCAGGGTTACTATCAGCGGCCCCAGGAATGGGCGGGTGTTAAAAGTGGAATTTATCAGTCCAAAGGGGGAGAAACTAAATGAGTGGAGTGTTGAGCAGAAAACGCTGCGGTTTGAGAAGGGTAAATAACCGGGATTGTGTGAAAGTTGGATATAAAGACCTGATGTTTTTCTGATAACAACCAAAACCCATTGCTTTCCACGATCGCAATTTATCACAGATAGTGCTTTTTGACCCCAACGGGGTCGCATGTTTATAGCAATGCTCCCGGTGTGCACGTTCGACCCCTTCGGGGTCGCATGTAAATTTCAGAGACTTACTATATACATGTCACCCCGGTTGGGGCGAAACAAAATTCGTTGCTTTCAACACTACTTATAAAATGTGCCGACAGCCCTAAAAATGCACACATGAAAAAACTCCTCATTCTGCTGCTGCTCTGCACCGGCACTGTATTTTCCCAAAACCTCACCGGTGAAAAAAAAGCAGCAAAAGACGCTGCAGTGGCTTTTCTTAGCTGGTACAAAACCGGTTATAAGGGTTTTGAAAAGTTTAAGCTATACAGCTCTGAAAAACCAAAATCGGATGGGCCGCCTTACACGATCAACTGGAAGAACGTTGACAAACATTTTGCCTGGATAAAAGCCAGTGCGCCTCTTTTTGCTGCCGCATTTATTAAAAACGAAAAGAAATTTTTTGAGTTCAGCAACCAGATGTTTAAGAAATACCCGGACGAGGAAATGCCTTCAGGTTTTGATTACGAGCGGGTGCTCGGTTCGCAGGAAGACGTGGGCATCACGCTTAAAAGTTACTGGTTAAAAAAAGGTATGATCTGGAAAGTGAACCTGCTAAACGCCACCGAAGCTGAAGTGGTAGTTTTGGAAAAAGGTGAATCGGATGATGGCAGCAGTAACCGTTTTTAATGGTAAAAGAAAATGGAGCCTGGAAAGTGGCCCTTCCGCCCGGCATGTTTGGCGTGCCACCGTTCGAAAAAGAAACCAACAAATAGTATTATCAGCACAATTAATTTCGCCGGATGAAGATTCATATCAGTTACGACAAGCCCAAAGTGCTGCAGGCATTGCGTTATCATTTTATCAGCCGGACCGAGATACGGATTTTGCTAATCGTTGTGAATGTATTTGCGGTGCTGGCTGCGGTTTTATTTTATAGTAAAACGATTTCCCCACTGGCATTCATGGTAGCCTCTTTTCTTTGGTTTACGCTGATGCTTACCTTCTGGTTCTGGTTGCCCCGCACTATTTATAAACGCAGCGCCACCTTCCAGGAAAAGATCGATATGGATTTCCAGGATAGGGGCATACTGCTGGAAACCAGTCGTGGCGTAGCCGAGTGGCCGTACAACCGTTTTCAATATTTTATAGAAAGCCCCAATTTTTTCCATTTGTACATCAATGACAAATCGTTTTTTATTGTTCCCAAAGATGCCTGCGTGGAGGAAACAGATACTGTAGAAGTGAGAAAATTGCTGATCGATAAGATCGGGAGGAAGAAATGATTTAATTTAGAGTTATGGAAATGCAACTCGCCAGCCCACCCCGCACTGCCATGGATGTATTTAAAATGCTTCCGGAAGGTACTTTAGCGGAGGTAATAAACAACCAACTCCTTATGGCAGCTTCACCGTTTGGCCTGCATCAACTGGTATCGTCAATAATTGGAAATAAAATTTTCAATTGGTTAGAAAAAAACAATTGGGGAGTAGTGTTATATGCCCCTATGGATGTATACCTGGACGAGGTAGCCAATGCCGTACAGCCTGACATTTTTATTTTACAAAATGGCGGCGAAGCCTATTTGAATAAACGCGGCTTTGTGCATGGTTCACCGGCAATAATCATTGAAATTTTATCGGAAGGAAATAAAGACCACGATAAAATCGTCAAAAAGAATCTGTATGAAAAATTTGGCGTAAAAGAATATTTTATCGTAGACCCCGAAACCAAAGAGGTGATACATTACTTGCTAGTAAATACCATCTACGAGCAGCAGAAAACCACCGCCTCCATCCTCTATTCCGTTTTACTGAATGCTTCTTTTGAATTTTAGCCAAGGCGCTTTTCCATAACATGGTGCGGCACGCTCACCTCAATAAAACCATCACCTAATATTTTAAAACCGCAACGTTCGTAGAATCCAATGGCGGTATCACGGGCATGCATGGTTAGCTTTTTATAACCCTTATCCCGGGCCAGAGTTTCGGCAAAATTCATAATAGCCTGGCCAATTCCTTTACCCTGGAGATTGTTTTTAACAGCCATTTGCCGCAGCTTTACAGTGTCGGCAGCGGTTTGGGTCAGCAGGCAGCAGCCCAGTATTTCATCGTCGTCAAAGGCGGCGATCAGTATATCTTCCTTCTCTTTATCCAGGTCGTCCTGGCTAAACGACAAGCCCAATGGCCTGCGCAAAATTTCATCCCTGAGTTTCACCATCAATTTATATTCGCTGGTGCCGTGGTCTATTTGCTTTAATGCCATGCACTAAAAGTAAAATACCCAACGGCAAAAACCAAATAATAGAATTGAAAGAAAAAAGGTTCAAGAGTCAGGGTTCAAGGATCAAGGCTAAACAAGTTTGTTTAGTGCTTCATTGATAGCCTCAAAGTTGGGCATGTCGCTGAGAGAATCGGCAACTTCTGCGTAGGCAACAATGCCATCCTTATCTATTACGAACGACGCACGTTTGCTCACGCCCTTCATGCCAAAAGCAAAATTTTCGTGCAGCACATCATAGGCCATAGTCACTTCTTTATTAAAATCGCTGAGCAGGGTAAAATTGTAGCCTTGTTCTTCTTTGTATTTAGCCAATGTATATACCGAGTCAACCGATATTCCAAACACTTCAGCATGGACGTTGCTGTACATGCCTATGTTATCGCGTACATTACAAAGCTCGGCGGTACACACCCGTGTAAACGCCATAGGATAAAATAAGAGCAACACATTCTTCCCTTTGTAGTCGCTGAGAGAAACCTCTTTTTTATCGCTGCTGAAAAGTGTGAATAGCGGAGCTGCCTGTCCTGCGGTTATAGCCATGGTAGTTTTTTATTTGTTAGTAAAATGAGCGAAATAATCTAAGGCAAATATCTATTTTGGAAACCGAAACAACCATTTTAAAAAACAGTTCACCAAAACATTCCAATCTATGAAAAAGTACATGGCGGAATTTATCGGCACCTTTTCACTCGTTTTATTTGGCTGCGGTGCCGCTGTGGTGGCCGGCACTTCTGCCAGTGGGCCTTCGGGCATTGGTCTCCTGGGCATTTCACTGGCATTTGGGTTAACGGTGGTGGCCATGGCATATGCAATCGGACCCATTTCGGGCTGCCATATAAATCCGGCCATTAGTATTTCCATGATGGTGGCTGGTAAGCTAAGTACAAGACATACCGTTGGTTATATTATTGCGCAGATGGCAGGCGCTACAACCGGTGCCGGCATTTTATACCTCATACAAAAAGGGATGCCCGGATTTATGATGGGCGACTGGGCCCTTGGAAGCAATGGCTGGGGCGAAGGCTACCTGGCAGGCTATAATATGGTCTCCGCTTTTATAACAGAAGCCGTCCTGACCTTCCTGTTCCTCTTCGTCATTTTCGCCACTACCCATAAAAATAGTTATACCACCATGGCTGGCCTGGGCATTGGCTTTACATTGGTACTCATCCACCTGGTTGCCATACCCATTACCGGCACATCTGTAAACCCTGCACGTAGTTTTGGCCCGGCCATATTTGCGGGTGGTAAAGCATTGGCTCAGTTATGGTTATTTATGTTGGCGCCCATCGTAGGGGGCATTGCCGCGGCGATTGTTTGGAGATATGGGTTTGAGCCTGAAAAGAAATAAGGGCGTACAAAAATGCTGTGAACAGGGAATAATCAAACTAAAAAATTATTTTGCGTAAAAATTACGCATACATGCCTGTTCAAAATATTAAGATCGCTGTAGACGCCATTGTTTTTGGCTACCAGAACAGCCAGTTATACCTGCTGCTGATCCAGCAAAAATTTGGCACCAAAGAATCATTCTGGGCCATACCCGGTGGTTTGGTAAAAGATGACGAGCCCCTGATAGATGCCGTAAAAAGAGAATTGAAAGAAGAAACCAATGTGGCCGTAAACTACCTGGAACAATTGTACACTTTTGGGGATGATGTAGGCAGGGATTCCAGGAACCGGGTAATTTCGGTGGCCTATTTCGCGTTGGTTGATTCTACCAAATTTGAAATAGCGGCCGACACCGATGCCGAGCATGTGCAATGGGTACCGGTTTCTGAAATACCCAAACTTGCTTTTGACCATAATATAATTGTAGCAAAAGCCATAGAACGGCTGAAAGCCAAACTCACCTATCAACCGATTGGCTTTGACCTGCTGCCGAAGGAATTCATGTTCTCCGATCTTGAAAATTTGTATTGCACCATATTGGAAAAAGAGATCGACCGCAGAAACTTCAGGAAGAAAATTCTGAGTTTCGGCATCATTGACGAAACCACCAAAATTGCTCCACAAAAAAGTGGCCGCCCGGCCAGGCTTTTTAAGTTCAATAAAAAGAAATACCAGGGGCTTAGCAAAGAGGGTTTTCACTTCGATATTCAATTTGCGTAATTTTTACGCAAATTATTTGCACGGTAATTTATTTCTCTTTAGGTTTGTGTAAAATAAACGCAAAATGACACTTAATTTAGATAAAAACTTCCAGCCGTTGGGTAACAACGGAGCCATTTTTTTTGAGTCTTTTTCATTTGCAGGTGGCGAACCGCATATAAAAATCAAGCCCGGATTTGACACCGGAGCCACTGTCCACATCACGCACCGGCTCAATTCGTTTAATGATCTCGGCCTGTTATGTGTAGCCGTGGATGCACTGAAAAGAATGGGTGTAACAAATTTGGAACTAGTCATTCCCTACTTTCCTGCCGCCAGGCAAGACAGGGTGATGATCCCCGGGGAACCATTGTCAGTAAAGGTGTACGCAGATATCATCAATGCGATGGCGCTTAATAAAGTAACGGTGTTCGACGCCCATTCTGAAGTGACCCCTGCCCTGCTCAACCATTGCGATGCGGTACCGAACCACCGGTTTATACAGCAGGTAATAGCCCGTATTGGCACTGAAGTAAAACTGATCTCACCCGATGGCGGGGCTTTGAAAAAGATCTATAAAGTATCGGAATTTTTAGGCGGTGTAGATGTAGTGGAATGCAGCAAGAGCCGCGATGTAAAAACCGGTAAACTATCCGGGTTCAAAGTATATGATGATGACCTGATGGGAACTGATTGCCTGATCGTAGATGATATCTGCGATGGAGGTGGCACTTTTCTCGGCCTGGCTGAAGCACTTAAAAAGAAGAACCCGGGTAAATTATACCTGGCCGTTAGTCATGGTATTTTTAGTAAGGGTTTTGATGAATTGCTGAAACATTTCACGGGCATTTTTACTACGGATTCGGTGAAGGATATTGAGCATGAAGGGGTGGTGCAGATTAAATTAAAAGAGGTATTGGGATGAACGATAATTATGTAAAAAGTGGGTTGATAGGTTTGGTCGTGGGTGATGCTTTGGGTGTTCCTGTGGAATTTATTAACAGGAAAACACTGCAGATGGGTCCTGTTACAGGCATGAGGGAGTTTGGTAGTCATCATCAACCTATTGGAACGTGGAGTGATGATAGTTCTTTAGCATGCTGCTTAGCCGAAATGTTAAGTGAGAAATATAGTCTGGGAAATCTTGCAGGTTTGTTTATTGCCTGGAAAGAACATGGTTACTGGACTCCGAATGGCAATGTATTCGATATAGGGATTGCCACATCTTCTGCTATACATTCTTTGTCAAAAGGGATTAGCCCAACATTAGCCGGTGGTCGTTATGAAGACTGTAACGGCAATGGTTCCTTAATGCGGATATTGCCAGTTCTCCCTTATGTAAAAGAAAAGCCTATTGGCAAAAGGTTCGACATTATCAAAGATGTTTCCTCACTTACTCATGCCCATATCCGCTCAGTGCTGGCTTGTTTTATCTACATAGAATTTGCCATCGAACTATTGTCGGAAAAAGATAAGTGGAAAGCATTAGGAAACATGAGACAAACAGTCAATTTATTCCTGAACGATAATCCTATTTGTTCGTTTGGTGAAAGCGACAGGTTTAGCAGGATACTTGGAAAACATTCTAATGACTTGTTTGAACTAACCCTGATTGAAAACTGCGTTGAAGATGAAATTTCCTCAAGTGGATATGTCCTTAATACACTTGAAGCAAGTTTGTGGTGCTTACTTACCACAGATAGCTATTCTGAAGCAGTATTAAAAGCTGTGAATTTAGGAGAAGACACCGATACAACAGGAGCAGTAACCGGCGGACTCGCCGGGATTTTCTACGGCTACGAATCCATACCTAAGGAGTGGCTGGATGTATTGGTAAAGCGAACAGAAATAGAAAAGTTGGCCGACAAGCTCTATAAAAAATACAATGGTTAATACGGAATGAAAACACAAACCTTATATCGTCCTGTCGGGCTAAAAGAAATGGAATTGATAGCAGAATCAGGATGGCAACAATTTCCACCGAGGCTGGAATGGCAGCCGATTTTCTACCCGGTATTAAATCAACAGTATGCTGAACAAATTGCATCGGAATGGAACACAAATGATGCCTTCTCAGGCTACTGTGGCATTGTTACCAGCTTTGATGTCAACCGGGACTATCTAAAAGCCTTTGATGTTCAAAATGTAGGTGGTGAAATACACAATGAATTATGGATTCCATCCGGAGAACTCGATGTTTTCAATTCAAATATTATTAACGGCATCAAGATCGTAAACGCATTCGTTGGCGAGCACTTTGTGATGCCTCATCATTCACCATTAAGTATCGAGCTTTTGAAATTTGTATAGTATGAATATGGCTAAACCCATTTACGAATCTACATAATAGATGCACCAGCTGAATTCACGAAAGACCGTAAAAAATTATGAAATACAGTACTAAAAAATTGATCGCCGAAAAAAACAATAATAAATACCTATTCTTCTGGGGGCACCAGTCATCCGCAGATGGAACGATTACCAAAAGCTGTTTTAGTCAATGGTGGGTAGCGCCTTTTATCGTGGAAGACATTGAATATAAAACAGCTGAGCATTGGATGATGGCACAAAAAGCATTGCTATGCAACGATACTGAAATGGCTGAAAAAATAGTAGCTTCAAAAACGGCGGCGGAGGCCAAAAAATTGGGAAGGGAGATCCGGAATTTTGATACAGAAGCCTGGGATAAGAAGAAATTTGACATTGTTGTAGATGGAAATTTTCACAAATTCTCTCAGCACCAGGATCTAAAAACATTCTTAATAAACACACACAACAGGGTATTGGTGGAAGCAAGCCCTGTAGATGCAATTTGGGGAATTGGAATGGCGGCAGATGACCCCAAAATTGAAAACCCGCAGACATGGAGAGGGGAAAATTTGTTAGGATACGCCCTTATGGAAGTGAGGGATAAATTAAGAGAACATGAAAATTGAAAAATATACTGAACAAGCAAAAAGGCTCCCAAAAACAGGGAGACAAATCATAGGAAGTATAGACAAAGAAAACGTCATCGTTTACCAGGCCTTCAATTCAAATATCGCCCGGTATGCAGTTACAAATCAAAGGTTCGGAGGATCACATTATAGCTTTAACAGGATGTCCTGGATCAAACCTGGCTTTCTATGGATGATGCATCGGGCAGGTTGGGCAAGTAAGGAAGATCAACATAAAATACTAGCTATTCATTTACCGGTCATTCATTTTAAACATATCCTGGGCGAGGCTACAATTTCTTCCTATAATAGCGATCTGTTCCAAACTAAAGAGATATGGAGTGAGGAAATAAAGCGTACAGAAGTAAGGCTGCAATGGGATCCGGATCATGACCCCTGGGGAAATAAACAGGAACGGAAAGCTATTCAGATAGGAATGAAAGGTAAAATACTCGAAAAGTTTTGTACCGAATGGATTGTAAAAATAGAAGATATCACCGATTTTGCCACAAGTCAATATCAACATGTAGCCGCAAACAAAACTGATGATTTGATGGTACCCTACGAAGAAGTACTTGCATTGAATGACATCGAAATTGAGAACAGGATCGGGATTACTAAACTCCGGGAACATGAAAATTGAATTAATAAATGCCGACATTACCACCCTCGAAGTGGATGCGATCGTAAACGCAGCCAACAGTTCATTACTGGGCGGTGGCGGCGTAGATGGGGCGATACACAGGAAAGGTGGCCCCGCAATTTTGGATGCTTGTATTGCCATCCGCAATAAACAGGGTGGTTGTAAAACCGGTGAAGCAGTCATTACAGGCGCAGGTAACCTGCCCGCAAAATATGTAATTCATACAGTGGGCCCGGTTTGGAATGGTGGGAAAAAAGATGAAGCATTGCTGTTGGCAAATTGCTACCATCATTCCCTGGCATTAGCCCTGGAGCACGGAATAAAAACAATTGCTTTCCCGAATATCAGCACGGGTATCTATCATTTTCCAAAAGAAAAGGCAGCATCAATAGCTTTAAAAACAGTATCGGGATTTGCCGAAAAAGAACAATTCGACCGGATCATTTTTGTCTGTTTTGATGAAGAAAACTTTCAGCTATACAAAGAATTACTCGCAGATATTGAATAAAACAACACACACAGATCATGAACGAAAAAGAAACAAAATCGATCAGCAAATTCCTCAGCTACATACTGAGACATGCCCCTGAAACCGTCGGGCTGCAACTGGATGAAAATGGCTGGGCCGATGTGCATGAACTCATTACGTTATGTAACAGTAGCCAAAGAAAACTCGATATAGAAATATTACAATTTGTGGTGGAGAGCAACGACAAGAAGCGCTTTGCTTTTAATGAAGACCAAACAAAAATAAGGGCCAGCCAGGGTCATAGCATTGAGGTGGACCTGCAGATGGACCCCAAAGAACCACCACCTTTCCTGTATCATGGAACCGTAGACAAATTCATCCCCGCCATTAGAGAATTGGGACTGCAAAAAATGAGCCGCCAGCATGTACATTTAAGCGGTGATAAAGAAACAGCCTTAAAGGTTGGAGGGAGAAGAGGCAAGCCGGTGATCCTGGTGGTACAATCAGGAAGGATGGCTGAACAAGGTTTCACATTTTACCTATCAGCAAATGGTGTTTGGCTCTGCGACGAAGTGCCGCCCCAATTTATAGACTTTTAAAAATGAAAAGAACATTTGTGATTGGCGATATTCACGGGGCTTTGAAAGCACTGGCTCAGATTATGGATCAAATTGAACCTCAAATAGATGACAGGTTCATTTTCCTGGGCGATTATGTAGATGCATGGAGCGAATCGGCCGGTGTAATCAGCTACCTCATGGCATTGGAAGAAAAACATGAATGCATTTTTATTAAAGGCAATCATGATGCCTGGTGCGAAGACTGGCTTGCCGGAAAGGAAGCCGACAAAACATGGTTGTTCCATGGTGGCCAATCTACTGTGGATAGTTACGGGCTTCTTTCTGCCGATGAAAAAAACAGGCACCTGGTTTTCTTTAACCGGATGAAAAACTATTATGTGGATGAAGAGAACCGGCTGTATATCCACGCAGGCTTTTCTTCCATGCATGGTCCTGAGAAGGAACACTATCAAAGCAACTATTCCTGGGACAGAACGCTTTGGGAAATGGCTTTGACCATGGATGAACGGGTAAAAAAAGACTCTTTGTTATATCCCAAAAGGCTATTGCTTTTCAATGAAATCTATATCGGGCATACACCAACATTGTATTACAACATAACAATTCCCATGAACGCAGTGAATGTCTGGAATGTTGATACTGGCGCCGCTTTCCATGGAAAATTAACCGCACTGAACGTTGACAGCAAAGAATATGTGCAGAGTGATGTGGCGCAAACGCTGTACCCAGCGGAGAAGGGAAGAAATAACGATTAGTTTAACCATATAAGGAATATAAGTGCACATAAGAAAATATTTCAAAATCTCGGCTAGCTGCCATTATCGGCCGAAATCAAATTGTCCGCACCTAGAATCCATGCATCGGTGTATTTGCATTGGGAAAAAACCTTAAATGCACTTATATTCCTTATATGGTTAAAACTAAACAACATGACGAAAGCTGAATTAAAAGACCTCGTGTATCGTGTAAATGGTGCCGCCATCGAAGTTCATAGAATTTTAGGGCCAGGCCTGCTGGAAAGTGTGTATCATAAATGCATGAAGTATGAACTTACTTTAAGAGGCATTAAATACCGGTCTGAAATGGTTGTTCCCGTACATTTTAAAGACATGGTCGTGGATACGGATTTAAGGTGCGACCTGTTTATTGAAGATATACTGGTTACGGAATTAAAAGCGGCTAAAAAAGTAGAGCCTATTGACGAAGCTATTTTGTTGACCTATATGAAACTCCTCGGCGCTCCAATGGGGCTAATGATCAATTTTCATTGCACCCATCTTTTTTCAGAAGGCCAAAAGACATACGTGAATGAACTTTACCGGAGGATGGATTGATAGGTTAACCATATAAGGATTATGAGAACATATAAGGCGATAGATGGATTTTACGATCAGGTCTTTTTGAAAACACTGGCAGCAATTAGCATTAAAAATGAAATCACATAAACAAAGCAATTATTCACAAACCAATAAGGTTCTGTCAGGAAAATTGTAAACAATACTTACATGCCCTTATAATCCTTATATGGTTAAACTAAAAAAAATGAACCCATTACTATTAACTGATGGCTACAAAGTAGACCACAGGCGGCAGTACCCAACAGGAACTACACTCGTGTATTCTAACTGGACACCCAGGAAAAGCAGGATTGAGGGTGTAAACGAAGTGGTGTTTTTCGGCTTGCAATACTTCATCAAAAAATATATCATCAAAGAATTTGATGAGCAGTTTTTTAAAAAACCAAAAGGGGAAGTGATTGCAAAATATGCCCGGAGGATCAATAATTACCTGGGTGAAAACCTGGTTGGTACCAGGCATATTGAAGACCTCCACGACCTTGGTTATATTCCAATGGTTTTCAAAGCCATTCCTGAGGGCGCAAGTGTACCATTGCGGGTACCTATGTTTACGATGTACAATACCCTGCCAAGCTTTTTTTGGCTGACCAACTACTTTGAAACATTACTCTCTGCAGCCATATGGATGCCCTGCAACTCAGCTACCATTGCCAAACAATACCGAAAAGTATTGGACTGGTATGCAGCTGAAACATCTTCGGTACCTGAGTTTGTAAACTGGCAGGGGCACGATTTTTCTATGCGTGGCATGGCCGGCATAGATGCTGCTGTCACTTCTGCGGCGGGGCATTTGCTCAGCTTTACCGGTACCGATACCATACCTGCTATCGATTTTTTTGAAGAATATTACAATGCCAATTCTGATATAGAATTAATTGGCGGTTCGGTAGCTGCCACTGAACATTCAGTGATGTGTATGGGTACCACGGAAGGCGAGTACGACACGTTCAAAAGACTGATCTGCGAAGTGTATCCGAAAGGTATTTTATCCATCGTGTCCGACACCTGGGATTTGTGGAAAGTGCTGACTGATTATTTACCGCGGTTAAAAAATGAGATCGTGGAAAGACCGGGAAAAGTGGTGATAAGACCCGACAGCGGCGACCCGGTAGACATTATTTGTGGCGACCCGGCCGGCGATACAGTGGTTGAAAAGAAAGGTGTGATCGAATTATTATGGGATGTGTTTGGTGGCACTAAGAATAACAAAGGTTATAAAGAACTGGTGCCACAGATCGGCGCTATCTATGGCGACAGCATCACCATACAAAGAGCTACAGATATCTGCGAACGCCTGAAACAAAAGGGTTTTGCCAGCACCAACGTCGTCCTGGGCATTGGCTCATTCACTTACCAGTACAATACAAGAGATACATTTGGCTTTGCGATGAAGGCAACTTATGGCGAAGTAAACGGTGAACACCGGGAAATTTACAAAGACCCGGTTACGGATGACGGAACTAAAAAATCTGCCAAAGGTTTGATGCAGATCAGGAAAGACGCCAATGGCCATTACGAGCTGAAAGACCAGGCATCCTGGGAAGAGGAAAAGCAGGGTGAATTAAAAGAAGTTTTCCGGGATGGAAAATTATTGATTGATCTAAGCCTGGCAGAAATTCGGGCAACCATCCAGGCCAAATAATATATCTCAAAAAAAATTGCCAACCTTCACCAGGTTGGCAATTTACTATCTATCAAAAAAAAACGATTAACGGAGGAACAACATTTCCCTGTACTTAGGAAGTAGCCAGTATTGGTCGTCTACCAAAAGTTCCAGTTTGTCTACGTGGTAGCGGATGGTATCAAAGAATGGCTCTTTTACCTGGCTGCAGTAGGCGATCGCTTTGGTCCGGGTATCTGTAATGGCATTCACCACTTTGCGCGCCGCAATCATTTTCTCAACATTGTCAGCGGCTGTGCTGATGTGTTCGCTGATCTTCTTCAGAATCTGCAATTGGTTAGCATAAGCGCTTTCGTCCAGTCCTACATCTTTCAGACCCTGGATATTCTTCACCAGGATATTCTGGTACTTAATGGCTGATGGCAGTATATGGCTGGTGCAGATCTCACCCATAATGCGTGCTTCGATTTGTACTTTTTTAATGTACTCTTCCAGCATGATCTCGTGGCGGGCTTCCAGTTCGCTATGGCTGTAAATACCCATAGATTCAAACAGGTGCTTGCTCTTGTCGGTTACATAAGCATCTAAAGCCAGCGGAGTAGTTGGGATATTTGGCAATCCACGGCGGGCCGCTTCATGATGCCATTCCTGGCTATAACCATCACCTTCGAACAATACTTTTTCGCTTTCTACAATGTACTTCTGGATGGTGAGCATCACCGCCAGTTCTTTCTTCTCCCCTTTCTCTATCAAACCGTCTACATCTTTCTTAAACTGCGACAATGTTTCAGCCATGATTGTATTCAACACGGTCATAGGCGTGGCGCAATTGGCGGTAGAACCTACAGCGCGGAACTCAAATTTATTGCCGGTGAATGCAAACGGAGATGTACGGTTACGGTCGGTATTATCCAGCAACAACTCTGGTATGTTTTTGTGGATATCCAATTTCAACAAGATCTCATCCTGCTCGGTAAACTTGTCGCCCACACGGGTTTTCACCTCGTTCAGCACATCAAACAAATATTTACCAATAAAGATAGAAATGATCGCTGGTGGTGCTTCGTTGGCTCCCAGGCGGTGATCGTTACCTGCAGACGCGATAGAAGCCCTTAACAGATCAGCATAATCATGAACCGCTTTAATGGTATTCACAAAAAAGGTAAGGAACATCAGGTTGGTCTTAGGCGTTTTGCCCGGGGCCAACAGGTTTACACCAGTGTCGGTGCTCATGCTCCAGTTGTTATGCTTACCACTACCATTGATACCGGCGAATGGTTTTTCGTGCAGCAATACCACCAGGTTATGACGTTTGGCCACGCGGGTCATTACGTCCATCAGCAAGGTGTTATGGTCTACAGCGATGTTTACCTCTTCGAAAATAGGGGCACACTCAAACTGTGATGGAGCCACCTCATTATGACGGGTACGTAAAGGAATACCCAGTTTGTAAGATTCAAATTCGAAATCTCTCATGAACGCATAAACACGCTCAGGAATTGAACCAAAATAATGGTCTTCCAGTTGCTGACCTTTTGCAGGAGCGTGTCCAAACACGGTGCGGCCGGTCATTACCAAATCAGGGCGGGCGCTGGCCATACCTGCATCCACTACAAAATATTCCTGCTCCCAACCCAGGGTACCAGTGATTTTTGTAACGTTCTTATCAAAGTATTGAGCCACTGCAACAGCAGATTTGTTCAATGCATCCAAAGAACGAAGCAATGGAGTTTTGGCATCCAGAGATTCGCCGGTATAAGAAACAAAGATGGTAGGGATGCAAAGCGTTTTGCCCTGGCCCACTTCCATAATAAATGCAGGTGAAGAAGGATCCCATGCAGAATAACCACGTGCTTCGAAAGTAGCACGCAATCCGCCGCTCGGGAAAGAAGAGGCATCCGGCTCTTGTTGGATCAGTGCAGCACCGTCAAACTCCTCAATAGAAGTGCCATCGCCTTTAATGGTAAAAAATGAATCATGCTTTTCAGCAGTAACACCTGTCAATGGCTGAAACCAGTGGGTAAAGTGGGTAACACCTTTACTTTCGGCCCAGGCACGAAGGCCACTACCGATCTGGTTGCCCATGCTGCGGTCAATACGTTTGCCACTATTAATAGAAGCTTTCAGGCTTTTATAGGCCTCATCGCTCAAATATTCCCTGGCTTTTGTCAGGGTAAATACATTTTCACCAAAGATGGCGGTGATTTTCGATGCGCCACCAGCTACCAATTCCGGCTGGATAGTAGTGATGTTTTGTAAAGCTTTAAAACGTAATGACTCCATATAGTGTTGATTTAAGTTTAAGAACTGCAAATAAAAGCAATGATTCTAAAAAAATGGCAGGATTTTTTGACCGCCGTAATAAAACTGCCTTCTTTTATACGCAAAAGTTAAAAATGTAACAGGGATTTTTAAAAAAACATGGTTTTGCCCCAAAATCGATTCAGATGATTTTTTTACCTAATGTAAATTATTATTTCCGGCAATAAATAGTAATAACCGTGAGTAAACCCTGCCGGGACGCGGCTGCCAGTTACAGGCAATGATCAAAAACAGGGCGAGAAAAGGAAAGAAGATACTTCGGTACCGCACCATGGCCCCGATGTTGGGAACAATAAGACCGATGATCAATAAATTGAGCAGACCAAAGAGCAAAGCCATAGCCGCAAAGGCAGATCTGTTGGGTGAAAGCGATCCTTTTTTGCGCCGCCAAATTATATAAATCATTCCCAGCCAAAACAGGAGCATTTCAGCAGTAAAAGCCAGGTACATGGCTTTACCACCTTCGCCAGGCAGTGGTTTAAAAAGGGTATTGTTCAATGCGGATGGCAAAGCTTTTACGAAGCTCAGTGGTTCTGGTTCCAGCACTTTTACGGGCATGGCGGACGCTGCAGGAAGTGCCAAAAATTCCTGCTGCCGTTGTACCAGGTATTCTGGAAAATTAAGTGATGGTAACAGCTGGTGGCTGTAGAAGAAAACCAGCACTGCAGCACCCAGCGAAACCAATAAGACCAGCCATTGTCTTCTTGGAAATGCCAACATGAGCCCCCAAACAACCGTAGCAAAAACCCAAAGTCCCGCCACAAAAAACTTCAACGCAAATAACAAGAGTAAAGCTAACAGGCCTTTTGCGAGTGTTTTAAACGAAAACCGGCCAGCCAGCAATTTATGAGAAAGCGGTATTAAGAGGCATAGCAAACAAATTACCAATCCCTCCTTTAATATACCCGAGGAATAAAAGAAAATGGATGGGAGCAAAAAAAAGATCAACCCGGCAATGATGCCCTGGCTCCCCAACTGCTCCCTAAAAAATTTCCAACAGTAAAAGAAACATAGAACGGCTATAAAATTAAAAATGACCGTATTGCCCGCAAGACTGCCGAAGGACAAAAAATTCAGTAAAAAGTGAAATAACTTGATGATCTCAAAGGCCGACCTGGCAAGACTTGAATCGGAACTCAATGCATTCAGGTCATCGTACCTGAAGCTTTGTGATAAGGTGTCGAAAAACGCGGATGGCGATTGTAAAAAAGTCTGATAGAGGTAAACACCATCTTCGTAAAAAGGCCAAATATCGCCACGGTTTGGTATGTAGTGCAGTGCCACCCAATTGTATGCAAAACCTGCAAAGCATTTGGCTACAAAAAAAAACACCACGAACTTTTTGGTAAAGCCCGCTCTCTGTAGCCATCTCATACGGGTCAATACAAAAGCCAGCAAAGCCATGCTGAGGAGCGGGACGATATAGGTTACGATGGTATTCAAGGCCTTGCAATTTTTTTACACAAAACCATATTTCCTGCATAAAAACTATGGCTGCTGTTCCATAGCCAGCCGAACAAAAGACCAAGTATATTCGCCGGAAAGAAAAAGAACCAGGACAAAACAAATGCGATGGGCTTTGGCAATACCTTTTCAAAAGCCTTCCACCATAATACATTCCATTGAAGCAATACACAACGCAGGCCCGGTGCGGCTTTTTGCTGATCTGTTATTTCAAATCCATGCTGTTCGAGCAGGTATTTTAGCCCAAACGAAGAGTACCTGCCATAATCATTGGGCACTTCGTGTTCATGAAACATAAAAGGACAGGTGATCAAAAAACTACTGCCCGGCTTTAGTATGCGGTTTATTTCATCCAGCCATTCTCCGGGCCAAAATACATGTTCCAGTACCTCGCTGCTAATGGCACCATCGTAACTGCCATCGGTTGCCGGGATAGTTTTGCCGTCGAATAATACATCTATGTTTTCATTGTCGTGGCTGTGTCCTTCGTTGGCCATATCATAACCTGTATATTTTTCAACACCAGTAAAAAACTGCCGGTAGGGTTTGCTTCCACATCCAACATCGGCGACATTGCCGGTCATTTGTGGTGCATGGTATTTAATAAATTGGTACAGCGGCCGTCTCATAAAATATACCGGGCTTATAAATACATGTATGAAACCGGGCTGAAAACGTATCGAATCTATAAGCGGCATCAGGTATGGGGAAATAAGAAAAACACACAAATTAATTAATGGTGGCTAAGTTATACTTTTGAGCGATACCGGTTTGGTTGATTGGTTAATTGATTCGTAGAGACGCCATGATGGCGTCTCCCGCGGAAACCAAATAAAAACACGAGAAAATAGTGAACGGAGAGCCGCAAAAAAATTGGGTAGGATTTGTTTCAAACAGCGCCTGGTATATTTACATACACCGGTACGATGTCATCCGTTTCTTTATTGATAAAGGGTACAAAGTGCTTATCGTAGCTCCCGAAGATCGCCAGGTAGAAGCTTTCAATGATCCCGCCATTACATTTATTAAATACGAGTTCAGCAATAAAACACGTAACCCCTTTGCCAGCCTTAGCCTGTATTTTGAACTAAAGAAAATCTACAAAAAATACCGGCCGCTCTGCGTATTCCATTATGCCATTAAGGCCAATATCTTCGGCAGTTTTGCGGCAAAAGCAGCCGGTGTAAAATGCATTGCGATTGTAAACGGAATCGGCTATGCGTTTACCAAACGCAACCTGCTGTTCCAGATGGTAAAGAGATTATACAGGCAAGCCCTGAAAATCCCGGTAGAAGTTTGGTTCCTGAACAATGAAGACGGCTCCTTTTTTATACAGCACAAAATGGTGAATGTAAAAAAGGTGCATATCCTGCATGGCGAGGGCATTAACACCGAACATTTTTTACCCGACGAATATGCCAATGGCCATACTGCAGACCGGCTGTTTACATTTATCATCGCGACAAGGTTGCTGTACAGCAAAGGAATTGGCACACTGGCAGATGCCTGCAGGGTACTTAAAAACCAGGGCCACCAGTTTAGTTGTGTATTAGTAGGCGTAACCGACCCTGGCCATCCCGATGGCATCAGCCAAAACCAGTTGCTAAGTTGGGAAAAAGAAGGCCTGCTAAGCATTCACCCATTTACCGAAGATGTGCGGCCACTGTTGGCAGAGGCCGATTGTTTCGTACTTCCCTCCTACTACAACGAAGGCCTGCCCCGCTGCCTGATGGAAGCTGCCAGTATGCGTTTGCCCATCATTACTACTTACCAAAAAGGTTGTAAAGAGGCCATCACCAACCATGTCACCGGTTTGTTTTGTAAAACAAAAGACCCGGTAGACCTGGCCGAAAAAATGGAAATGATGATGGAATCCCCGAAAGACAAACTGCGCAAAATGGGTAAAAACGGCCGGCTACTGATGCAAAAAAAATTCTCGATCGAAAGGATCTGTAAAGAATATCTACGGGTAGTTAAAAGCATAAAGTGATTTATGATTTTTGATTTCTGATGTATGATTTTTGATTTCTGATTTGCTTTTGGCACGGTGCCACCACTGCATTTGCACATTTGCATATTTGCAAATGTGCCCATCCTTTCATTTCCACATTTTCCACACTTTCACATTTCCACATTTAAAGAAAACCCCACCATATATCAGTTTGTCCGCGTTTTTATCTACATCTAATTTGCGGGTTAACAATTTGTAACTATTTTACCACCTCAAAACTATAACCACCAACTATGAGTTTATTCGTAAAGAAACCATTAGGCGCATTAATGGCGGAAGCCGCTGACGGAGAAAAAGGCTTGAAAAAGACCCTTGGAAGAGGCTCTTTGATTGCATTGGGCATCGGAGCCATTATTGGGGCCGGTCTGTTTTCCATTACCGGCGGTGCCGCAGCTAACCAGGCTGGTCCGGCTATCACCATATCGTTTGTAGTAGCTGCATTAGGTTGCGCCTTCGCAGGTTTGTGTTATGCGGAATTTGCCTCTATGATACCGGTTGCCGGTAGTGCCTACACTTATAGTTATGCCACGATGGGCGAATTTATCGCCTGGATCATCGGTTGGGACTTAGTACTGGAATATGCGGTAGGTGCCGCTACAGTAGCCATTAGCTGGAGCAGGTATTTCGGGAAATTTTTGGGTGGTTTTGGAGTTCATCTGCCCGATTCGATGATGGGCGGCCCATGGGATGGGGGCATCGTTAATCTGCCAGCAGTATTTATTGTGCTGCTGATGAGCTTGTTGTTGATAAAAGGTACCAGCGAAAGTGCCAAGGTAAATGCGGTTATTGTTGGTCTTAAAATATCGGTGGTGTTGATATTTATCTTCCTCGGCTGGAAATATATCAATACTGAAAACTATAGTCCCTATATCCCTGACAATACCGGCAAATTTGGTGAGTTCGGTTTCAGCGGTATCGTAAGGGCAGCAGCCATTGTGTTCTTTGCCTATATTGGTTTTGATGCCGTTAGTACAGCGGCGCAGGAGGCAAAAAACCCGAAAAAAGATATGCCATGGGGCATTTTGGGATCATTGGCTATCTGTACCGTTTTATACATACTGTTTGCCCACGTAATGACGGGCGTAACCAGTTATACCAGTTTTGCCGGTAAAGATGGTATTGCACCGGTTGCGGTGGCCATTGATCATATGGGAACTGTTGATGCAGCGGGTGTGCTTAAACCCGATTACCCATGGCTAAACCGCGCCATTGTACTGGCCATTCTTGCAGGTTATGCTTCGGTAATCTTGGTAATGCTCATGGGTCAGAGCCGTGTGTTCTTTAGTATGAGTAAAGATGGCCTGGTTCCAAAAGTGTTCAGCGAAGTGCATCCTAAATTCCGCACCCCATCTAAAAACAATTTGTTGTTCCTGCTCTTTGTAAGCCTTTTCGCAGCTTTTGTGCCTGCAAGGGTTGTGGGGGAAATGACATCAATAGGTACCCTGTTTGCATTCATCCTGGTTTGTATTGGTGTAATGGTGATGCGTAAAAGCGATCCGGATGCGCCAAGGGCATTCAAAACGCCATTGGTTCCATTGGTTCCGATCCTGGGTATTTTCACCTGTTTGTTTATGATGGTGTTCCTGCCGCTGGATACCTGGATCCGTCTGATCGTTTGGATGTTGATAGGTATCGACGTGTACGTGGGTTACGGACTTAAAAACAGTGTACTTGGAATGGGTAATGTTAACCGTAAAGGCATAAGTGTATTAAGTTATACGGGAATTGCCCTGGCTATTTTGCTAGCTGCCGTGGCATTCCTTCACCATACCACGCTGGAAGCAGGCAATGAAGACACGGGTCTTTTCTATTTTTCACTGGGAATGGCAGCTGTTCATGCAATTTATTATGCCATGAGATTGTCAGGCAGTAAAAAACTAAATGCTTAATCCACACTTTTAAGAATATTAAAGCCGCTCTGTACCGGGCGGCTTTTTTGTTGCCCGCTTCCACTAAATTTGCCGCCCTGACTCATGGGGTCATGGGGTCATTGGGTCATTGGGTCATTGAAAATTGAAAATTGAAAATTGAAAATTGGGTGAGTGAAAGAGTATTAGAAAAATGACTTACTGACCGATGACCCAATGACCGCAAAGCCAAATCATAAATCCGAAATCAAAAATCATAAATCGTATGGGTCGCATATTTGAAGTTAGAAAACACGCCATGTTTGCCCGCTGGGACAAAATGGCCAAAAACTTTACCCGTATCGGTAAGGAGATCGCCATTGCGGTAAAAGCGGGTGGCCCCGATATCAGCACCAACCCGGCATTGCGCCGCTGCTACACCAACGCCAAAAGCGTAGGCATGCCCAAAGACCGCGTGGAAGCCGCCATTAAAAGGGCTATGGGTAAGGATACCAGCAATTATGAGGAAATTTTGTACGAGGGTTACGGGCCCCACGGCGTAGCGATTATTGTAGAAACCGCCACAGACAATCATGTCCGCACGGTAGCCAATGTAAAATCCATTTTTACAAAAGGCAATGGCGTTCTGGGCAATAGCGGCAGCGTAAGTTTCCAGTTTAAGAAAATGGGTGTCTTTAAACTGAACCCCGCCGGCCTCGACCAGGATGAACTGGAATTTGAACTGATCGATGCAGGCCTCGATGAAATGGGCGAAAGCATTGAAGAAAACGGCGATACTGTATTGGTGCTACGCTGCAACTTTGCCGACTTTGGCAACCTGCAAAAAGCCCTTGAGGAAAAAAACCTGACTCCTATCAGCACCGAGTTGGAGTGGATTCCACAAAACACCGTTGAACTCGGCGAAGCCGAAGCCGAAGATCTATTGAAACTGGTGGATAAAATAGAACAGGATGAGGATGTGCAGAAGGTGTTTCATAACCTGAAATAAGTTGGCAGTAATTCAGTTGGCAGTTGGCAATCCTGGATCTACAGACCGCATTAGAAACTCCATTTCTTTGAGAAATGGAGTTTCTTGTTTTACGACCTTTTTCATCTAATTATTTATTCAAATTCCAGATATAGAAATTGAGGACGCTGGCAAAACTTACCCAGCACAAGTATGGAATTTGTAGGTAGCCAGCTACCGGTTTCACCTTGATAAAATAGATGATCATCAACAAAATAGCAATCCACAGTATCACTATTTCAGCAAAAGCCAAACCTGGCTTTTCCAATTTAAAAAAGATGATAGACCAGAAGAAATTAAGTACCAGCTGAACAATAAAAATTGCAATGGCAGTTCCCCGGAAAGGCGTTGCTGCCGGTTGTTTCCAAACCAGGAAAAGGCCAATACCCATTAAAATGTAGAGAGAGGTCCAAACGGGCCCAAATATCCAGTTGGGTGGATTAAACGATGGCTTTTGAACGGTAGCATACCAGCTATCGACACCCGTAGCAGTAAGATAACCAGATATTCCACCAACTGCCAATGGAATAATAATAGAGATTATGAGTTTGAGTGTGTTGTTCATTGCTTTATTTTTAGGTAGCAGTCAGGTCGGTATTCAAGAGAAGTCAAGTTTTAAAAACTTGACTTCTCTGTCTAGAGTCTGGCCCCAAATAGCAGGCTACCAATTCGTACCATGGTGCTGCCTTCTTCAATAGCTATTTTGTAGTCGCCGCTCATGCCCATACTTAACACCTTGAGTGGTGAGTCCTGATCCGGTGTCGGCTGATATTTATCAAAAATATTTTTCAGCATTTTAAATTCGTTGCGAACGGTGTTTTCATCATCGCTAAACGAGCCCATACCCATCAATCCGCAAACTCTGGCGTTTGCGAATTTGCTCATTTCCACATTTGCTAATTGTTCTTCATCCATCCCAAATTTCGTTTCTTCCCTGGCAATATGTAGCTGCAATAAACAATCAATGACCCTGCCAGCTTTTTTAGCCTCCTTATCAATGGCCGCCAGCAGCTTTTCACTATCCACGCCATGTACGAGGTGCACAAAAGGAGCGATGTATTTTACTTTATTGCTTTGCAAATGACCGATAAAATGCCAGCGGATATCTTTAGGCAATGCTTCATATTTCGCCACTAATTCCTGTACATAATTCTCCCCAAAATCCCTTTGGCCCATTTGGTACAAAGCCATGATTTTCTCGTTGGGCTGTATCTTACTCACTGCTACGAGTGTAACGCCACTGGCTTCGCATTCCGCTTTAATGCGGAGGTAGGCTTCTTTGTTTATGGCCATAGATTTAAGTAATCGTGGAGATTAAGTCAATAAAAATCATAGTCATTGCGAGGGTTCTTGCCCGAAGCAATCCCCTACTATTCATTGGTCTGTTTTTACTCTGAAGCAACCCCGGTCGGCTAATAGTTGTGGATTGCTTCAGCCGGCAAGAACCGGCTTCGCAATGACTGCAATTTTTATTCTTCATTTCCACATTTATTTCAATATCGCCCTGCTAATAACGATTCTCTGCACCTCACTCGTGCCTTCGTAGATCTGCGTGATCTTGGCGTCCCGCATCATCCGTTCCACATGGTATTCTTTTACAAAACCATAGCCGCCATGCACCTGAACGGCTTCCGTGGTCACCCACATGGCCGTTTCGCTGCTATATACTTTAGCCATAGATGAGCTTAATGTATAATCCTGTTTTTGGTCTTTTTCGTAGGCAGCTTTCATGCACAATAGGCGACTGGCTTCTATGCGGGTAGCCATATCGGCTAATTTAAACTGGATGGCCTGGTGATGCATGATCTCTTTGCCAAAAGCTTTGCGCTGTTTGCTGTAGGCCAATGCCAGTTCGTAAGCCCCACTGGCGATGCCCAATGCCTGCGATGCAATACCAATGCGGCCACCAGCCAATGTTTTCATGGCAAAGGTGAAGCCGAAACCATCGTCCCCTATGCGGTTTTCCTTTGGCACCATTACATCGGTAAACGATATACTGTGCGTATCGCTGCCACGGATGCCGAGTTTATTTTCTTTGGCACCAACAGACACACCGGGCCAGCTTTTTTCAACAATAAATGCATTGATACCACGGCTTCCCTTGCTCACATCCGTTTGGGCTATTACTAAATACACCGAGGCCGAGTTGCCATTGGTGATCCAGTTTTTGATCCCATTCAGCACATAATGGTCGCCTTTATCTTCAGCTGTCGTGCGCTGGCTGGTGGCATCACTGCCGGCCTCTGGTTCACTCAGCAAAAAAGCACCGATATATAGTTCGTTGTCCTTTCGTCCCTGTGCCAGCGGCGTTAAATATTTTACTTTCTGTTCTTCGCTTCCATAAGCCATCAGGCCATAACAAACGAGGCTATTGTTCACACTCACTACAACACTTACACTGGCATCCACCTTGCTGATCTCTTCCATGGCCAATACATAACTCACCGTATCCATACCGCTGCCGCCATACTGGGGATCCACCATCATACCCATAAAACCAAGCTCCGCCAGTTTCATAATTTGTTCCTTCGGAAACTTTTGCAATTCATCTCTTTCTATCACACCGGGCAGGCATTCGTTTTGTGCAAAATCCCTTGCAGCCTGGCGTATCATCAGGTGTTCTTCAGTCAGTTGGAAATTCATAACGGCTCGTTTTTTAGTGGCGCAAAAGTAAGTGCAAACTAACGGCCGGTAGTTTTTTGATGCGGAATATTTTTGGGTGGCGACCGGCAAATAAAGAAAATCTAACAACCAACTTCCCCATGAAGAAATTATCCTGAGATTACGTCGTGTAGCTGCTTATTTTTAAAAGATTGGTTGGATATTTTATTTGCGTAACGCCAGCGTTACAGATCATCTGTTGGCTTTGGCTGGTGGAAAATCCTCTCTCCATCCTTCAAAATACAAATTTTGTAAAGCACATCTTCTTTTGCTATTTTGGCGGCAAAGGAAATACCGAAATCTACCCTAAACCTCGCGACATGCTACAAGCGTTCAACCAAAACATAACTTCCACCGGCACCCTCACCCTGCAAAAACGCATCGACTCCATCGATATTCTCCGCGGCATGGTAATGGTGATTATGGCGCTGGACCATACCCGCGATTTTTTTCATTCGGTAGCCAATATCGAAGACCCCCTGAACCTGCAAACCACGTCTCCTCTCTTATATTTCACCCGGTGGATCACCCATTTTTGTGCACCGGTTTTTGTGTTTCTTTCGGGCACATCCATTTACCTGCAAAGCCTGCTTAAAACCAAAAACGAACTGAGCGCTTTCCTCCTGAAACGCGGGCTGTGGCTGATCTTTGCCGAGATCGTTATTGTCGCATTTGGCATTACATTTAACCCCTTTTACAATTTTATTTTGCTACAGGTTATCTGGGCCATCGGCATTAGCATGGTCATATTGGCCTTGCTCATTCGCCTTCCCTTCAATGCCATCCTGATCCTCGGATTGATCATCGTTTTTGCACATAACCTGTTGAACATCCCGGAATCTGACCCTGGTTTTAAAAGCAATTTCTGGTGGGACCTGGCGCATAATGGAGGCGGCGTCAGCCTGGATAAAAATAACACCCGTTTTATAGCAATTCTCTATCCATTTGTGCCTTGGACGGGATTGATGATGGTAGGCTATTGTGCAGGGAAATTTTTTACACCGGAATTTACTGCAGCCCGTCGCCGGAAAATATTGGTGTATGTTGGTTTGAGCCTGATCCTTCTCTTTATTGTCCTGCGCTACATGAATGTTTATGGCGATCCTTTGCCCTGGAAGCCTCAAAGGAATGGTATGTACACATTACTGTCTTTTATAAACGTGGATAAATATCCTCCCTCCTTACTGTACATGTGTATGACTATCGGGCCGGCTTTTTTGATGTTGGCATTGGTTGAGAATATGCGTAATAGTTTCACCAACATCATGCGCACCTATGGACGTACGGCTTTCTTTTACTACCTGGTCCATTTTTACCTGATTCATCTTTTATGTGCCATCAGTTTCTTTGCCAGGGGGCACAACTTGCAACAGGCTATCGACTCGGCAAAGAATTTACCCTTCCTGTTCCTGATTCCGGGCGAAGGTGTGAGCCTCACAACCGTGTACCTCATATGGGCATCAGTTGTTATTGCCCTCTATCCGCTGTGCAGGTGGTATGACAAGTATAAAACCAACCATAAAGAAAAATGGTGGCTGAGTTATTTGTAAAAATGTAAAGTCCCATGGTTAAATTACACAGCGGCAATATGGAATTCATTCTAAACCCAAATTATGTACTCCAAAATACCGTTCGAAGAAGTGAAGTTGGAGATTGAAAAAATCTTTCGCTGTCCCAGTGGAACCGAAAAATGGGATTTACTACCTGAATATATTACTCAGTTGGCTCAAAACTGTGGTATTAAATTAAAATGGCGGCCTATTCTAAAATGGGATGTGAGTTGGGGGCCTGGCAAAATTTCTAACCAGTATAGCGATGAAGATTTTCTGGCCATCGCATTTGCCAAAGTAAAACCATCTAACAATCCCATTTTTATTATTACAGACGAATGCTTCAGAGATAAAATGGCCTTTTCAGTTGGCTATAAAGACATGCTTTACTTTATGGATAAAGTATATCCTGAGCTTTTTAAAATGGGATTCCCCCAACCCTCCGACTTTATTTTTGTTCAGCCGGATACGGGGCTGCTCACTATGATTTATCACGAAGGAGTAAGGACAAAGTACGTCGCTCAGTAGCAAAAAGAAAAAGATCGCCAGCCGATCACCTGTTCCTTAAGCGCAATATCCTAACGTACTTTTCTTTCTGAACTAAACCTTTGCCCAGGTGTTTGACATAAAGCACATCTACAATTCAACTTCAAACCATCAGTTTACCATGCAGGCAGAAACAAAAATCGCCATCGTAACCGGTGGCAGCAGGGGTTTAGGAAAAGATATGGCAATCAGCATTGCCAAAAAAGGCATTGATGTGATGCTCACTTACAATAGCAATGAAGAACTGGCACAGGAAACAGTGGCCACTATCGAAAGCATGGGCCGCAAAGCGGTGGCACTTCATTTAAACATGGGTGATTTTGCGTCGCTGGATGGTTTTGTACAACAGGTAATGAACAGTTTGCAAAACACCTGGAATACGACCTCATTTGACTTTTTGATCAACAATGCCGGTATGGGAAAAACCGTGCCTTTTTTGGAAGTAACGGAAGCGATGTTCAACGAATTCCTGGATGTCCATTTTAAAAGTGTGTATTTTCTTACCCAAAAAATGGTACCGCATATGAACAGCGGTGGTCGCATTATTAATATTTCCACCGGCACTTCCCGTTTCAGCAACCCCGGTTATTCTGTATATGCCTCTATGAAAGGGGCTGTAGAAGTGTTTACAAAATACCTGGCCAAAGAACTTGGACCCAAAGGAATTGGGGCCAATGTTGTGGCGCCAGGGCCTATTGAAACAGATTTCAACAGCGGCGCTATCCGTAACAACCCGCAAATGAAGGGTGTGCTATCTTCCTTGTCGCCCCTTGGCCGTGTAGGGAATGCCGGTGATATTGGCGGCGTAGTAGCTTTTCTTTGCACCGAAGATGCCCAATGGGTCAACGGGCAGCGCATTGAAGTAAGCGGCGGTATCAACGGGTAAAATGCGAATCCTATTTACATGGCAACATTGTTGTAATAGCAACCATCAGCTTAGATTTATTAACTAACCAAATTTCAATGCCCGGGTTTCCCTCCAAAATCCTAATCGCTACACTGATAGGCACGACCATTTCATTTACTGCTACCGCCCAGGATACTGTTTTCAACGCCAAACATGCGGCTATTAGCTTTCCATACCCCATGTACACCGAAAAATGGCGTTCTTCTATTGGTTTTACATTAATGACTACCCCGGAAGACATTACAGAAGAATTACGGTTACGGATACCCTGTGGTGATTTCCAGGTGCTAAGAAGGATTAATAATCAATTTAACCTCGAAGGCAGGGTCATGTTCCAGGTGTTACAGAACCATGTTTCGTTGGGTGTGAGGTATGTTAAACCCATCACCGATCAAATATATTTTGCTGCCGGCGACGATATCGGTTATTGGCTGGGCATCTTAAAAATCGATGGCTTCAATAGCAGGGGCCGGGGTATTTTGAACTATTCCCACCTGTCACTGGGCTACAAAACCCGGCGCAATCTGCTGATCAGTTTCCGGGCACAAGTCTCGCTAAACCTCGATTACAAGGCTGTTAACGGCGAAAGCACATTTACTTCCAAAAAGAACTTTTACAACGGAGAAACATTTACACTGGCATTGGAACAACTCTTTTTTAACGACAAACACTTAACACTCGCGATTTCCACCATCAATAATTATTTCTACTGGCAAACATGGTCGTTGTTTTATAAAACCAACCGAAAGGTCTTTTACCCACAAATAACAGTTGCACTTATCCTATGACGAAAGCATTGATCATATTGCTATTGGCTGTCCAGCTGGTTTCCTGCAAAAAAGAATACGAAATATTTAAGCCGGATTATGCCAACTGGTCATTGTTTAATAGCCCGGCAGCAACCGGCGTAAAATCATCCTCGCGGAATGCCATGGAAGGCATTTACAATCTTACCAAAGGCGTAGATGTGTTTGGAGAACTGGTGGCCGTGAAATGGAGTTATACAGTCAAAGGCCGTGATACCAGTTTTCACGTTTCTGGTTTTTTTGGCAAAGACATCGCGTATTTTATTTGCGAAGGAAAACAGTTGGGGGACTCTATTTTACTCAATGGATATTGGCGTAAAATGGTCAGCGTAGAAACAGGTATTGTACGATTTACCATTAACCAGGCCAATGGAGCGGGTTTGCTCCTGGGGCCAAACCCGATCATAGATTCCGGCCGGGTTACAATGGAAGGTGTATTTGGCACAGGACAGGATACACCAGAAATACCCATATCTTTTAGCTACGACCGAAAGCTGAATCAGAAGCCCACACCTTTTCAAATACTGGCTCACCGCTCCGGTGGCCGCACATCCGACCTGCTGATGATCTCAGAAAATTCAGTGGAAATGATTTTGAAAACGCCGGAATTTGGAAGCACGGGCGTGGAGGTAGATGTAAGATTTACCAAAGATGGCGTTCCTATTTTGTACCATGATAACGACCTGAATCTTCGGGTAGTTCAAAAATCAGGGCTTGTGGGTCCCATCGAAAATTATACATACGAACAGTTGACCGCCTTTGTACGATTGGTACATGGCGAAAAAATACCAACGCTAAGAGAAGCCCTTGATGCTGTGTTATATCAAACGCAGTTGTCTTTTGTTTGGCTGGATACCAAATACATTGGGCCCCTTTCCCGGGTTCAGGACATTCAAAGAGAATATTTGCAAAAAGCCGCGGCTGCTGGCCGGGACCTCAAAATTGTGATCGGGCTCCCCGGAAAAGAACAGTATTTCCAGTTCCTGGCGTTACCAAATTATCTCAATACACCATCGCTCTGCGAACTTACCCCCGAAGATGTGACCGTAGCCAATTGCAATATTTGGGCACCGAGATTTACAGAAGGTACACAAAACGATAAAGTCGCCGAAATCCATGCGCAAGGCAGGCAGGCTTTCGTGTGGACGGTAGACGTACCGGAATTTATTACCCAGTTTATAAAGGAAGGACAGTTCGACGGGATGCTATCTAATTTTCCATCCTGCGTGGCCTTTAACTATTATGCCAATGAATAAATTGCGTTTCATAGCGCTTACAATAGCACTCCTTTTTTCAATTGGCAGTGTCTTTGCGCAGTCTACTGTTGCCGCCGATTCTACAGCCACCAGGCCAAGAAGGGCTTTTGTGGTGCATATAGGTGGAGGTTACTCTTATTATGTAGCTGCAGTGAATGTAAGACCGATTAGTCTTGCAGGAAGTATTGTGAGGAGCAGTGTTGCCGCCACGTTCCGCTTCATGTGGTACCCGAGCTACCGGTTGCGGCTCGGTATCGAAACGGGTTTCACCAACTTCTATTCGTATCGCGTAAAAAATGGAAATATCCCTGGCAGGGTTAGCCTCAATGCAATCCCCATTATGTTTGTATGGTCCATGCCAATCGTCAGGCGGGTAAATGTATATGCCGGTTTGGGCACTTTCATTTTAAATACACGCCTCGATTACCAGGGAGAGGTTCGTTCTAAAGATGTGGTCCTCGGATCGAATATTGCAGTATCGTATACAGTCCCTTTGTCAAGAAATCTCGGGCTTGCGGCAGAGGGAAAATGGCTGAATGCTTTTGAAACACGGGATGCCTCCTTAAGTTTCCAGGTGCAGGCAGTATGGAGGATTGCTAAACTATGATCAACGATTTTTTTATATGAAAAAACTGGCGCCCATATCGGCACTCATTACCAGGATGGTGCCGTCTAAACCGGAAGATATGGCCGATACCGGCCCGTTATCTGATGAACTCATTTTTGTGAGCGATACCCAGCAACCCATGTGGGTGGAGCAGATCTTGCTCAGGTCTCATAACAACAAAAAAGCAACGGCCAATATCCTGGCGAGGCTGTTGCACCAGAAGCCCAAAAATTTATACATGCTGGGCGATATCGTGTCGCTCGGTTACTCCGGCAGTAAATGGAAAAAAGTGGATGTTTTTTTAGACAGCTGCCACCGCCAGGGCACTGCGGTATCTGGCATTATGGGCAATCATGATGTAATGGGTCGCCGTAAAAAAGGAGAAAAGAATTTTCAGAAAAGATTCCCTTTGCATGTACGCACCGGTTATGTTTCTATTACAGATAGTGTGGCGATCGTAATGCTCAATTCAAATTTTGGCACACTTACGGCTGAAGATGAGGAGGTACAAAAGAATTGGTACCTGGGTATTATGGCCGAACTCGACGCATCAGATGATGTAAAGGCAGTCATCGTTTGCTGTCATCATTCCCCGTTCACCAACAGTAAAATTGTGAGCAGTAATAAAAAAGTCCAGCAACAATTTGTACCGGGTTATCTAAATTCCCAAAAGGCCCAGTTGTTCCTTAGTGGCCATGCCCACGCGTTCGAGCACTTTAAACTAAAAGGAAAGGATTTCCTGGTAATTGGTGGTGGTGGCGGATTGCATCAGCCACTTAGAAAATCGCTCACAAGCATTGAAGATTTTGCCCTGCATTATAAGCCGAGATTCCATTATTTGTCGGTAAAACGGGTAGAGAATAATCTCCTGGTCACTTCTCATTTTCTGAGACCCGATTTTACAGATTTTGACACCGGCATCAGTTTTAGCACCGGTACGCCGGCATCTAATGAAACCAATCCGGGTGATGCTTCATAACAAGACCGATAACGTTTAAATTTGATTCTTTGAATGCAAATCCTTGATGCCACTTATTGGGACAACCTCTGGCAAAACAATGACTATGGCTGGGATATTGGAAATGTGTCAACTCCTTTAGCGGCTTATATTGATCAATTGCCCGATAAAACCATTAGCATATTCATCCCAGGTTGCGGCAATGCTCATGAAGCACAATACCTGCTTGGTAAAGGTTTTACCAATTTTACCCTAATAGACATTGCGCCATCTTTGGTGGAAGAATTACGTAAACGTTTGCATGAATACATCGGTAACGGCCTGCAAATCATCTGCGGTAATTTCTTTGAACATGTATCCAGTTACGACCTCATACTGGAGCAAACTTTCTTTTGCACACTGCCGCCAAACGAACGGCAAGCTTATGTATCGCACATGCATCAACTCCTAAAATCCGGCGGCAGGTTGGCCGGCCTTTTATTCAATAGAAGTTTTGATGAAAACCCACCGTTCGGCGGCTACCTGGAAGAATACCAGTCACTTTTTGCAAAGCATTTCATCATCCAAAAAATGGAAGATTGTTATAACTCCATACCACCCAGGCGGGGCAGCGAACTATTTTTCATTTTGAAAAAGACGGACTGATCAAAACTATGGCTCCCCTACTGACCATTGACCCAATGACCTATTTACCAGGATTAAAGCACTGCCTGTATCTGTGGCGGATATAAAAGCCTGATAGCAAGATAAAAAAGCAATCCTATCGGCCCCAATACCCAGGTGAGTAACAGCGAAGGTATCAGCCAATAATGTGGCACGTGGCGGATCCTGGCATTCTGCCACATCCAGCTGCCAACAAAAAGGTCAAAAGCCAGGAAATGTATCCATCCCGCCAGTATCACTTCATCCGTGCTAAAAAGGGATTTGATACCTGCCAGGGAAGTAAAATTACTGAGCCCTCCCACGCTAAAAAGACCTACGATATAATAGATATAGATCAGTGCAAGCAAAATGGTTAACAGCCTGCTCTTAACCATCCAGCCGGTAATATGCCAGTTGGGGGCCACAATCATCAGCAGCCATTGCGGTATTACCAGCACATTGCATATTGTGAACATTAAAGTAGGAGTCATAAAAGGGATTTTCGGAGCAAAAGGTAGTATATGCTTTTGAAAAGTAAAAATGTTGACACTCTTGTTTCAATGGCAAATGAAAATGGAATCCTTCAACAAAATGTAAATGATGCCTGCTAATTTTATCCTTTATCCCGTAATAACCACTCAAAATCGTAAACACCATGAATCTTGAAACAGCTGTTGATATTGCAATAGAAGCCCATCGCCTGCAAAAAGACAAATATGGGCAACCTTATCTCGGCCATGTTTTCAGGGTAATGAATGCCGGTAAAACGGAAGATGAAAAAATAGTTGGTGTACTGCACGATTTGGTGGAAGACACCGGCTGGACCTTTGAAAAATTATCGGAGCAGGGTTTTGCGCCACATATCATTGAGGCCATCCGCTGTGTCACAAAAACCAGTGAAAATGAGGATTACGATGCATTCATTGAGAGGGTAAAGCCCAACCCGCTGGCCGTAAAAGTGAAGCTGAACGACCTTGCCGACAATATGGATATCAGGCGCATGCCGGAAATAACAGAAAAGGATATTGCCCGGTTAAACAAATACCTGAAAGCCTGGAAATTGCTTACCTCATTATAGGAAAGTGCTTTAAAGATGCATCCAACAAACCAATCCACCAATCAACTAATCAACCAATCAACTAAAACCCTACATTCCAGTTTCAAATTTTTACCATGAGACTACTGCTTTCCATCGCAGCATTATTTGCTGTGCTTTCCTCCCAGGCACAAAAAGAAAAACCAGTTGCCGCAGAAATTGATTCCACATGGTTTGGCAAAGTAAAATACCGGCTCGTAGGCCCTTTCCGGGGTGGGCGCAGCGGTGCAGTCGCGGGAAGCTATAGAGCTAAAAACACTTTTTATTTCGGAGCCACGGGTGGCGGTGTTTGGAAAACAACAGATGGAGGCAGTAACTGGAAAAACATCAGCGACAAATATTATGGTGGCAGCATTGGTGCCGTGGCAATAGCCCCTTCCGATGAAAGCATCCTGTATGTCGGCGAAGGCGAAAACACGGTGCGTGGAAATGTAAGCGAAGGATTGAACGGTATGTGGCGCAGCGAAGACGGTGGCCGCAGCTGGAAAAATATAGGCCTCAAAAATACGAGGCATATCAGCCGGATAGTAATTCATCCGCGCAACCCGGATATCGTTTGGGTGGCGGCCATTGGTCATTTATTTGGCCCAAATGAAGAACGGGGCATTTTTAAAACAATCGATGGCGGAAAAACCTGGCGGAAAGTACTTTTTGCCAACGCGAATGCTGGTGGCGTAGAACTGGTTATGGAACCCGGCAATCCCACCACCCTTTATGCCAGTACCTGGAATATACGCCGTACACCTTACAGCCTGGAAAGTGGCGGTCCGGGCAGCGGCCTCTGGAAAAGTACTGATGGCGGAGAAACCTGGAATAACCTGATGAATAAAAAAGGCATGCCCAAAAATGAGATCATTGGTAATATAGGAATTGCTGTAAGTGCCGTAAATCCTGAACGGGTGTTTGCTTTAATTGAATGCAAGAGCCGTGGATTGTACCGCAGCGACGATGGTGGTAATACCTGGGAAAAACAGTCTGATGATGCCAACATCCTGCAACGGGCATGGTATTTCAGCAAAATTTTTGCCGATCCTAAAAATGAAAATATCGTCTATGCGCTTAATGTAGGCTTTTACCGCAGCGTTGATGGTGGTAAGACTTTTAAAAGTATACCAACCCCTCATGGCGATCACCACGATCTGTGGATAGACCCTGAAGATGCCAACCGGATGATAGTGGGCGATGATGGCGGCGCGCAGGTAAGTTTTGATGCAGGAGCTAACTGGAGCACCTACGAAAACCAGCCCACAGCACAATTTTACCGGGTTTCGACAGATAACCATTTTCCTTACCGCATATTGGCCGCCCAGCAGGATAACAGTACGGTACGCATTTTAAGCGCCAGCAGCGGTGGACAAATTACAACCAACGACTGGGTGGAAACTGCGGGTGCCGAAAGCGGCTATGTGGTCGCAGATCCGCTTAATCCTGATATTGTTTACGGTGGCAATTATGATGGCTTCCTGAGTCGTTACGACCATAAAACAGGTGAAAACCGGGCGATTAGCGTATACCCGGATAACCCAATGGGCGCCGGTGCTATCACCATGAAATATCGCTTCCAGTGGAACTTCCCTATTTTCTTTTCACCGCACAATCCGAAACGTTTATATACTGCAGGCCAGCACCTCTTTGTAACAGAAAATGAGGGCCAAACATGGGAAGTGATAAGTCCTGACCTGACCACCAACGATACAGCCAAACAGCAATCAAGTGGTGGCCCCATTACTCAGGACAATACCTCTGTGGAATATTACTGCACGATTTTCACCGCCACTGAAAGCCCCTACGAAAAAGACCTGTTATGGACCGGCAGTGATGATGGCCGGGTAAATGTGAGCAAAGACGGTGGTAAAAACTGGACAGATGTAACGCCTCCGGCGGCAGGCAAATGGATGATGTGGAATTGCATAGATGCCAGCCCATTTAAAAAAGGTGCAGCCTATATTGTTGGAACAAAATACAAGCTGGATGATTTTAAACCCTATATTTTCAAAACGGAGGATTATGGAAAAAACTGGACAACGATTACAAACGGCATACCCGCCATGCATTTTACCAGGGCTATCCGGGCCGATAAAAAACGCGCCGGCCTGCTATATGCCGGTACCGAGTACGGAATGTATATCAGCTACGATGACGGAGGCAACTGGAAACCTTTTCAACTGAACCTTCCCATTGTGCCCATTACGGACATGACCATCAAAAACAACGATCTTATTGTTGCCACACAGGGACGGGCCTTATGGAGCATAGACGATCTCTCTGCAGTACAGCTGTACCAGGAGGCATCTACTCCGAAGGGCCTGTATCTATTAAAAATAAACGACAGCTATCGCCGGGATGGATCGGCAAATATCAATCCAAAAAATGCCGGCTTTAACCCGCCAAATGGCACTGTGATAAACTATTATGTAACCGACATTAGTGATACCTCCAAAGCGAGTATCACCATCCTGGATAAAAACAAAAAGGAAATAAAAGCTTTTGCCACCGATGCTAAAGAAAAAACAGATAAAATAGAAATAACGAAAGGCATGAACCAGTTTGTATGGAATATGAACTATCCCGAAGCCGAAAAAATTGAAGGCATGATTCTATGGAATGGTACTGTGGGCGGCCCCAAAGCAGCGCCAGGCAACTATTTTGCAAAAATAAAACTGGGAAAAGACTCTGTTGAACAGCCCTTTACCATCCTGGCAAACCCAACTTACAAAATTACCCAACAGGATTATGAAGAGCAGTTCAATACCCTTATTACCATCCGGGATAAATTTAATGAAATGCAGAAGGCCATCAAAAGCATTAGGGATATCCGGACCCAGATCAATGGGTTTGCTGACAGGCTGGGAAAGGACTTACCAAAGGAGGTAAAAGAAAAAGGAGATACCATCAACAAACAATTGACTGCCATTGAAGAGGCCCTGTATCAAACCAAAGCCAAAAGCGGGCAGGATGTACTCAACTATCCTATCCGTTTAAATGACAAGATCAGTGGTCTCTATGATTATGCTAACAGTGGCTATAATCCACCTACCCGCCAGGTAAAGGATGCCTATAGTGACCTGAGTGTGAAAGCAGATGTTCAGCTAAATAAACTCAAGAAACTTATAAGCGAAGATGTGGTACAATTGAACCAACTTATCAGGGACAAGGCTGTGCCGGTTATAGGTTCCAAAAAAGAATAATTCCTACCAATGGTTCATGCAATACAGCTTGAAATAATTCAAATCTCAAACAACAAAACCGTATTCATATTACGATTCTCCTGTTTGAGTATATATTAATAATTTCATAACATTGCAACCCGCAGCATGCGCATCTTCCCGATACCGGCCTTGCGGTCTAAAGACCCACATGATGCAAACGCAACAAGTATAGGCTGAACCTGGATCTCATCATAGACAAATACACCCAACAAATTTTCAAACTGTGTCGCTTATAAAGTGGCACAGTTTTTATTAGCAGGTACACTGTGTAATAAAAAGGTACTTAGGCACTGAACAAAAAAGGACATGGGAAATTCAATATTTCCTCCTTATTTTTAACCTAAGAAACCCTTTATCCTAACTGATTAACCAAAATCCATTTAGTAGTACTATACCTCTATCCACTACGAATGGTTGCTTGTCATTTGACTTATCCTATTGTTGAACAGACAATGTGATAAGATTCCACAGGAATGACAATTTAACGATGGTGTGAAATTTCAACACACCCTTATCTATTTCTAGTTCCCTGGAATTTCTTTTCGACCAATGATCTTTTCCTGCGGGACAATTTCATTGTTGAATTCATTATTTGTTTAAAGGATTAAATTATACCTAATCGATCCGGCAAGCAGCTTATTTTGAAATATCGTAAGGAATTAAACCGCCTTTGCGATGTAAGGAAACATAATATTAAACCTATCTAAATCTAATCTACCCGGAAAGCCCATTCTGGTGGAGTACTACTTCTATGCACCCTCTTAAAACAAAACTTAAATCCATTATCGTTTACGAAATCGAACATGTCTTTGGCCGAAGAGTTGTTTCGTCCAGGGATTGCATCGAATTAAGCGAGGAGATATTTAACAAGACACAACACCAGTTAAATCCAAACACACTGCGACGTTTCTTTAACCTGGTAAAGGCCGATTACCCACCGTCACAGGCAACGCTGAATATACTTTCCAAATACTGTGGGTTTCAATCTATCGATGATATATATCGGATAAAAAATACCGAGACAATCGAAGAAGGGTCCGTAAATCCAGAGACCGTGTTACACTTCCTGGTGTCCGTTTTCCGGAATACGGAAGTCCGGGACACCTACGACAACACTTTTCTGCATGTAATCATGCAGACCATTAAGTTTCTCAATGCAAACAAGTTTCTTACAGACAAATTTCAAAGCCTTATCGCCAAAACTGAAAATGGCAACAATTTTTATTTCGAGCAACTGGTGAATGTCGATAAACTCAATTCATTCTACGGCAATGGCCTTCGATATTATCTAAAAGAAAAAGGTACTGCGGAAGCAGAGGTATTCACAGCTTCGTTGTATGTTCTTAAGTACTGGCTCAGCGGCGAAGATGAAAAGCTGTTGAAGAGTGCGGTGAATCTGAATAATCCGGATGCGGACCTCAACATGCATCCCTACATTAAAGCACGACAGGCTGCCGCCTTGCTTTTCGCAAGCTGCCTGGAAAATGTAGATTCGGAGCCCATAAGGATCACTATTCATAACATGCACGAAAACATTGCCTCCTGCCCGCAAAACAGGAAATTTCTTGGCCATTTTACCTATATCATTTCAGAAGCGTTACTAATGACCGGCCATGATGCCGAAGCATTACATTACATCAGGGAAACCAAAAAATTTGATGAGTGTCGCAAATCAGATCACTCCATCCTTAATGATACACAAAGCTACAATCTGCTGGAGGCCTTCGCCCTATACAAAATGGGTGAACATAAGAAAGCGGAAAAGAAATTTAATGAGATCAAATCTTCTGAATTTCCATTTTTAAACAAACGGCTTTGTTGCATTTTATACATCCTGCTACTGAAGAAAATCAAGCCCAGGGAAAAAGACCTTAGGTACGAGGAACAACTACAGGGCCTGGTAAAGGAAACCGGCTTCAAAAGGCTGCCGGATATCCTGTAATAATTCACCAGCATTAAAACAAGACTATGACAAGTTCAAATTACGTAGTAATAATGGCCGGAGGTATAGGCTCCCGGTTTTGGCCGGTGAGTCGTACAGACTACCCAAAACAGTTCCTGGATATTCTGGGTACCGGCAAAACGCTGATTCAACAAACCTATAACAGGTTTACACCACTGGTTCCAATTGAGAATATCTACGTAATTACTGCAGACGATTATACAGATATTGTAAAAGAGCAGCTACCAATGCTGCCTGCCGCAAATATTCTTGGTGAGCCTTGCAGAAAGAATACGGCTCCCTGTATCGCCTACCTCTCCTTTAAATTGCAGAAGAAAGATCCTGGTGCCGTTTTAATTGTGACGCCAGCCGATCATTTAATACTAAATGAGACTGCCTTCAAAGAAGATTGCCTTAAAGCCCTGGATTTTGTAAAAAATAATGACGCCTTGTTAACCCTGGGTATCACGCCGACACATCCGAATACAGGCTATGGCTATATTCAAAGAGACTCGGAAGAGCAAGCACCCTCCATCTTTAAAGTAAACAGGTTCACTGAAAAGCCAACATTGGAGAAAGCAAAAACATTTATCGCAAGCGGCGACTTTTTGTGGAACGCCGGGATATTCGTTTGGCGGGCCACTGTTGTACTCGAATCATTTAAACTGCATCTTCCGGACATATATTATCTCTTTGAAAGCTGTATGGACGAGTACAATACAGGTGATGAAAAGAAGGTGGTGGATACTGCGTATGCTGAAAGCCAATCCATATCTGTTGATTATGCAATCATGGAGAAGGCTGACAACACTTATATCTTACCAGTCACCTTTGAATGGAGCGATCTAGGCACATGGACAAGCGCCTGGGAAAATATGGAAAAAGACATCAGTGGAAACGCTGTGTCCGGCGACAGCGTAATTGTAATCGATACCAGTGGTTGCATTATTCACGCACCATCCGGGAAAGCAATAGTAGTGCAGGGTCTCAGTAACTTTATGGTTATAGACACCGAAGACGCACTGGTAATTTGCAGTAAAGAGAAGGAGCAACACATAAAAGAATATTCTGCTATAGTTGGGAAAGAGTTAGGCGCTGTATACCTGCACAGGCCCTACCAGGCTACATCAAAAGATGCAGAAAAAGAACTTAACATTTTCTAATTGTATAATACAATACATAAACGCCACTTCATTCCGGCTGAACAAAAATGAACATATCCACCAGGTCGTTTGCTGGTATCTTTAGTTTACTAAATCGGAAATAATCCATCATTCATAAGAAAACACTGGATGTTTCCTTCAGCAGGCCAACCGGCAACAAAGAGCATCGTATAATAAAAATACAGCTCGTATTATCAGTTAATCACTGCCGGGAAGTTAAGAATACAAAATTTTACGATCGCTTGACTTGTACGTTATCACTATCGGCAATTTAAAACACTGCCGCTGGTGATACCGGGATGACAATAGCACAGGTTTAAAACACTATAAACAGGCATTCTATGTAAGTAAGTTGGGCGAAGCCTGCTTTCGAACAATTGTCTAACACTCAAATATCCTATTTATGAAAGCAACAAATCAATGGTATGCAGTCTACACACGTCCCAGGTGGGAGAAAAAAGCTTCTGAACTTTTAAGCAAAAGGCAAATTGAAAACTATTGCCCGTTAAATAAAGTCGTCCGCAAATGGAGCGACAGAAAGAAAATCATTTACGAACCATTGTTTACTTCCTATGTGTTTATAAACGCCGAAGAGAAGGAACTCTCAACCATCAAACAAACAGATGGTGTACTTAATTTTGTGTATTGGCTGGGCAAGCCGGCAGTGATCAAAGACGATGAAATCAATACGATCAAGAACTTCCTGAATGAGTATCAAAATGTGAAACTGGAACAAACAGAAGTGAACATCTATGATACTGTACGAATAAACAGCGGCCCCTTTATGCAACGGGAAGGCGATGTGATGGAAGTGAAAAACAAATCTGTAAAAATCTACCTCCCTTCATTGGGATATGCTATGGTGGCCGAAGTAGAAAAATCGAATGTGGAAATTATTTCGAAAGCCGACATGGATGCAAAAAGCACTTCCCTGGCATATGGCTATCTGAAAGCAATCTGACTATTGTTTACCGGTAGCAAGTCGGAACCTTTTGTTGTTCCAGCTTTTGCTACACCAGGTCAACCCATTTTGTAAGTGGGGCTACCATGTCATGTTACGTACAAATATTGCGTTTCCGGTTTAACATTCTAAATCAATACCTATTCCGCTGTCAAAAATTGTTGTGACAGGGGCCCGGGTAAAAAAACCTCCTAAATATGAAAGTAATTGTTGTAGGAACAGGCTATGTAGGCCTGGTTACAGGCGCATGCCTTGCAGAAGTGGGCACCGAAGTAGTTTGTGTTGATGTAAATGAAACAAAGATAGAAAACCTAAAAAAAGGCATTCTCCCGATATATGAGCCTGGCCTGGAAGAAATAGTAAGCCGGAATTTTCATAACGGCAGGCTATCATTCAGTACCAAACTGGCAGAGGTGGTACCAGGAGCAGATGTTGCTTTCATCGCCGTAGGAACGCCTCCCGGCGAAGATGGAAGTGCCGATCTCCAGTATGTTTTACAGGTGGCAAAAGAGATTGGTAAATCGATGACCGGCTATCTTGTAGTGGTAACAAAAAGTACTGTACCGGTGGGCACAGCCGTAAAAGTGAACCAGGCCATCAAAAAGGCAATGGGCCAGCGGGAGGAGATCTATGACTATGATGTAGCATCCAATCCTGAATTCCTGAAAGAGGGATCCGCCATACAGGATTTCATCAAACCTGACCGCATAGTTGTGGGCATCAATACCGATAAGGCGCAACAGGTACTGGCACAGTTGTACCATCCTTTTGTCCTCAATGGACACCCTATATTCTTCATGGACATCGCATCCGCAGAAATGACCAAATATGCTGCCAATGCAATGCTGGCCACCAAAATATCGTTCATGAATGATATTGCTAATTTGTGTGAGCTGGTAGGCGCTGACGTTGACAAAGTGCGAAAAGGTATTGGTAGTGATCCAAGAATTGGTAACCGCTTTATTTATCCCGGCATTGGCTACGGTGGCTCCTGCTTTCCGAAAGATGTAAAGGCACTGGTGAAAACCGGGAAAGAATACGGGCATACACTAAGAATTCTCGAATCGGTGGAAGCTGTGAACGAAGATCAGAAAAAAATAATGTTTGGCAAGATATCCACTCATTTTGACGGCAACCTTGAAGGAAAAACTTTCAGTATCTGGGGACTTTCGTTTAAGCCCAATACAGACGACATGAGAGAAGCACCCTCGCTGGTACTGATCGATTCGCTCTTAAAGGCCGGCGCTTCAGTAAAAGTGTTTGACCCGGTAGCGATGCCTGAAGCTAAACATGAACTTGCTGACTCCGTTACCTGGTGCAACGATATCTATGAAGCTGCAGAAAATTCAGATACTATTGTTCTGGTTACTGAATGGAACGAGTTCCGCCTCCCCGATTGGAAAAAGGTCAAAGCTGCAATGCTGCAGCCGATCATTTTTGACGGCCGAAATATTTATGACAAAACCATACTCGAAAAATCGGGCTTCACCTATTACGGCATGGGCATTCCGCATCAGAATAATATCCTGGCCTAAGCCTCACATTTCCCCAGTGTACTTCCCTAATCTTTCATTACCAAAACCCGGAGCACAAAATGAAAAAAAGAATATTGATAACCGGCGCAGCAGGATTTTTAGGTTCCCATCTGTGCGACAGATTTATTGCCGAAGGATTTCATGTAATTGGCATGGATAACCTCATTACAGGCGATCTCCAAAATATAGAGCATCTTTTTGCCTTAAAAGATTTTGAGTTTTACCATCATGATGTTTCCAAATATGTCCACATTCCCGGCAAGCTTGATTACATCCTGCATTTTGCTTCCCCGGCAAGCCCGATCGATTACCTGAAAATACCTATCCAGACACTTAAGGTTAGTTCGATGGGTACCCATAATTTACTGGGGCTGGCCAAGGATAAGAATGCTACTATTCTTGTCGCTTCCACCTCGGAGGTCTATGGAGATCCTACGGTGCATCCGCAAAAGGAGACCTACTGGGGCAATGTAAACCCCGTGGGGCCAAGGGGTGTGTACGATGAAGCCAAACGCTTCCAGGAAGCAATCACAATGGCCTATCATACTTTTCATGGTGTTAAGACAAGGATCATCAGGATATTTAACACCTATGGTCCAAGAATGCGATTGAACGACGGACGTGTACTTCCTGCTTTTATAGGACAAGCCTTACGTGGGGAGGACCTTACGGTTTTCGGAGATGGCTCACAAACAAGATCTTTTTGTTATGTGAGTGACCTGGTGGAAGGCATCTACAGGCTGCTGATGAGTGATTATGTAGAACCGGTAAATATTGGCAATCCAAATGAAATTACCATTGGCCAATTTGCAGAGGAGATCATTAAGCTTACCGGTACTTCTCAAAAGGTTATCTATAACCCCCTGCCCCAGGACGATCCCAAACAAAGGAAGCCAGACATCAGTGTTGCCAAGGTGATCCTGGATTGGGAGCCCGTAGTGGACAGGGCTGAAGGGTTAAAAATTACTTACAAATACTTCAAGAGCCTTAGTTACGAACAACTGCATAAAAAGGAACACAAGAATTTTAACGACTACATTAAGGCATAATAAACCAGCACTATGAAAACAGCACTCGTTACCGGTATTACTGGTCAGGATGGTGCCTACCTGGCTGAATTACTTTTAGCCAAGGGTTATAAGGTGCATGGGATTAAAAGAAGAAGTTCTCTTTTTAATACCGACAGGATAGACCATCTATACCAGGACCCGCATGAAAAAGACATCAGGTTCACCCTGCATTTTGGAGACCTGTCCGATTCAACCAATCTTATAAGAATTATTCAGGATGTACAGCCCGATGAGATCTACAACCTGGGTGCCATGAGTCATGTAAAGGTGAGTTTTGATATGCCCGAGTACACCGCGAACGCCGACGGTATTGGAACGTTGCGTTTGCTGGAAGCAATTCGTATACTGGGTATGGAAAAGAAGACAAAGATCTATCAGGCCTCAACTTCAGAACTCTATGGCCTGGTGCAGGAAGTGCCGCAAAGTGAAACAACGCCGTTCTATCCACGTAGCCCCTACGCGGTAGCTAAAATGTACGCCTACTGGATCACGGTAAACTACCGTGAAGCATATGGCATGTTTGCATGCAACGGCATCTTATTCAACCACGAAAGCCCTTTGCGGGGCGAAACCTTTGTTACCAGGAAAATAACAAGGGCCGTTGCCAAGATAGCCCTTGGCCTGCAGGATAAGCTATTCCTTGGAAACCTTGACGCACAAAGGGATTGGGGGCATGCCAAAGACTATGTAGAAGCCATGTGGCTGATACTGCAACAAGACGAACCCGAAGATTTTGTGATTGCTACAGGCATTACTACAAGGGTAAGGGAATTTGTACGACTTTCCTTTGCAGAACTCGGTATTGAGATCGTGTTCCAGGGCGAAGGCATTAAGGAAAAAGGATATGTTGCATTCTGCTCCCATCCCGAATACCAATTGGAAGAAGGCATCGAGGTGGTAGCAGTTGATCCTGCATACTTCAGGCCTACCGAGGTGGAACTGCTTATCGGCAATCCGGCAAAGGCAAATACAAAACTCGGCTGGATGCCTAAATACGACCTGCAAATGCTGGTACAGGAAATGATAGCAGCAGATTTGGAGCATTTCAGGAAAGAGAAATTGTTACAGGATTCAGGCTACGTAATTAAGAACCAGTTTGAATAAAAACATCTTCCTGGAAAGGTGTTCCGAATCATAGTACGCATTACAATACATTTACTTTTTTCTTTTCCTGATTAATAATTTAGAAAAGAAAAACAGGGTTACAAATACGAAAAGGCAGTATTACTATCAGGTGTATTTCTCCGTTCCACATAGCTTATGTGACTGAGAGTGGCGAAGCCGTAAAAGGCCTCCTTCAATTTACCCTTTCAATTCCTCTTTTTTCCACAATCATGAGGACGTTTTCTTTCGAATAATTTTTCAGCCGCTTCACTACCACTACCCGCTGAAACCTTTAATTCTCTGAATCAGTTTTATTGTTCTCTTCCATAGCCTGGCTTTTCAAACTGAGGCCGGTCTAAAAACCTTCTTATGCATTACACAAGAATCAAAAGTCTTTGCTTTCTAATTTTTCTCGTCATTGCTCTTTCAAGTTGCAGCAATACGAAGCAGTTGTCGTATTTCCAGGATTTGAACGACACGACAAGAATTCAACAAATAGCACTTTACCCTTACCAACCATTAAAATTGCAACCAGACGACCAGGTACAGATCACGATATCCAGTACCAGCCCGGAATCCAGCCAGTTTTTCAACCTGGGTTCTGCTACAGCAGCTTCCAACGTAGCTGGCACCATCACTGCCCCGTCGCCCGTGCTTATGAATGTGTACAATGTATCGAGCAAAGGAGATATAACGATGCCTGTTTTGGGAGATATACAGGTGGCTGATCTTACCACGGAAGAACTTAAACAAAAACTGAATGTGTCCTTGAAAAGCTATTTGAAAGACGCGGTTGTTTCTGTAAGGCTGGCCAATTTTAAAGTAACTGTAGTGGGAGAAGTAGGAAGACCTACTACCCTGCCGGTTGCAGGCGAAAGAATGAACGTATTGGAAGCGATTGGCGCAGTAGGTGATATGACTGTTTACGGGCAGCGCTACAATATAAAAGTAATGCGTAAAACCAACGATATAATGAAGGTGGCCCATCTTGACTTTAATAAAAGCAGCGCCCTCCAATCGCCGTATTTTCAGTTAAAGCAAAACGACGTGGTATATGTAGAGCCTATCAAAACAAGAGGATTGGTGGGCACCAAACTATCCTATGTGCTCCCGATAGTCGCATCAGCCGTTTTAATACTTGTATCACTTTTCACATTAATAAAATGATGCCGGAAGGCTGGAAGAAATAAAAGTCCACACTTGTTGACTGCCCTGCATCAAAATTGATTTCTCACCCATACAATTACAGCAAAATGATAAATGAACCATTGCAAAATCCTGGTCAGTCCCGGGTTCAAAGTTTTGATCTCGGAAAATGGGTTATCAGAATTATTAAACTTACACCCTGGTTTATTCTCAGCTTTCTTGTATGCCTTTCTGCCGCCTGGTTGTACCTCCGTTATACAGAACCGGCCTATAAATCATCGGCTTATATATTGATCAAGGATGACAACGCAGAATCGGACCCATTATTAAAGGACCTGAACGTACTGGGGGATGGCAAAATAATAGAAAATGAAATTGAAGTACTTAAAAGCCCCGACATCATGGATTCGGTGGCACTGAAAGAACAATTGTACGTAAATATCAAAAGTAAGGGCGCCTTTTTTGCAGCAGAAAAAACACATTTCAGAAAAGACCTGCCCATACTTATCGAAGTACTGAACCCCTACAGCCTGTATAAAAATGTAGTGCTCCACCTGTCCCGTACCGGCAACCAGTGGCAACTTGCCATTTCTGAGAAAGGCCAGCCATTTCCTGTTTCGCTTAATCATGAATACAATGCCGGGGAACTAAAATTTGTGTTTTTGCCAAACCCTGAATACGGTAAAACGCCGTTTGCAGACGAAATAGCAATGAACGATTTCTTCATTACCATTATACCTGTAGGCGTAGCGGCAAGGGCTTACGGCAGCGCCCTGACGGTGGAGCATGTGGGAAAAATGGGGTCGGTAATATCGCTTAATGTGGATGATAAAAATGCTGCCAGGGCTTCTGCGATACTGGCTTCCATTATAGACATCTACAACAGAAAGGGCCTGGACGACAAAAACATTTCCGGCACCAATACGATGAAGTTCTTAAATGAAAGACTTGCAGTTGTGGAAAAAGATCTTAAATCAGTAGAAGGCCAGGTGGAAGCATTTAAAAGCAGGCACCTGATATCCGATATCTCATCTGAATCGCAGCAATACATGCAATTATCTGCTGATATTGACAAACAAAAAGCGATTCAGCAAACACAGGTAAATATTATTAACGACCTTGAAAGGGAACTGGTATCTAAAAAAGACAACCCGACACTGGTTCCGTCTACATTAGGCATCACAGAATCGTCGTTGTCTAGTTTAATTCAGAAGCATAATGAGTTAATCATTAGTAAAGAAAGGATGCAAAACCAGGCAGGGCCTAAAAACCCTTTGCTGCTCGACCTGGAAAACCAGATAACGAATGTCAGAACATCTCTTCTTGAAAATGTTCGCAATCTTAAAAAAGCATACAACATTGCACTCAATGATATTGCAAAAAAGGATATTGAACTGGGTGGCCGAATCCGCAATATGCCACAACTCGAGAAAGATCTGATACAGATAAAAAGAAACCAGGGCGTACAGGAACAACTATACCTGTTCCTGCTTCAAAAACGCGAAGAACGGGCCATCATGCTGGCATCGAACATTACAGATGCCCGCACCATCGTAGCGCCAAGAAGCATGGGGCAAACAAAACCTGCCGGCAAATCTGTTTGGACCATCGCCATTTCCCTGGCGCTAATGCTTCCGGTGCTCATAGTTGCACTCCTGGACTTTATGGATAACAAGGTGGGTGGAAAAGAGGAAGTAGAGCAAAATACCATTTTGCCATTTATAGGTGAAATAACCTTTGTACCCAGGTTAAAAAATCCAATTGTGATTTCTCAAAAACTACACACACGTGTGGCCGAGCAATTCCGGGTTTTACGAACCGCCATTAGCTTTCTTCGTAAGGGGCGTTTACCAAAAAAAATACTGGTCACTTCGCACCGCCTGGGTGAGGGCAAAAGTTTTATCAGTCTGAACCTGGCTTCCACTTATGCACTGTTAAATAAAAAGGTTGTACTGCTTGAGTTCGACCTCAGAAGGCCGGGCATTTCAGCTAAACTGAAAATAAAAACTGAAAAAGGGATCAGCAGTTATCTAAACAATCATTGCAAGTTGACCGACATCATTGAAGAGGTGCCAAATACCAATGGTAATTTATTTATCATGCCGGCAGGTGTCTTACAGGGTAACCCCGCCGAATTGATCATTGGCGATAAAATGGAGATGATGATGAAGGAACTCGAAGACATGTTCGACTATATCTTTATTGACACACCACCATTCTCTATGGTTACAGATGCTACCCTGCTGGAACGATATGCCGATATTTCCATAGTCGTATTAAGGCAAGGCTATAGTTTAAAACGAGTGTACACCGAACTTAATTTCCGCCAGTTGCAGGCGCCCAACCACCCCATCTATACCATTTTAAACGCAACGGGAAAGCAAAACCTTACCTACAAATACGACACATACGGCAGCAACGGTTATTATGAAACAACCAAAGCAAAATATTCACTTACACCGGCATAGGTTTTTCAACAAATAAGCCAGGCGCCCCGTACACATGAAAGGACTAGTTCAGAAAATTTATGCCAACCCCAGATACGAACGGCTTTTTGAATGGGGCAAGTTAATATCCATTACGGGTACGGCACAGGTTATCGTCCAGGCAATCAGTCTTCTCAGTGGCATACTCATCATTCGCCTGTTGCCCACAACAGAATATGCTTTATACACACTGGCTAACACAATGCTGGGCACCATGACGATACTTACAGATGGTGGAATAGCCACAGGCGTAATGTCGCAAGGAGGTAAAGTGTGGCAGGATCGTGAAAAACTGGGTACAGCTATTGCAACCGGTCTTGATCTCAGGAAAAAATTCGCAGTTGTTAGCCTGCTGATCGCAACGCCGGTTCTGTTTTACCTGCTCTGGCACCATGGCGCCTCGTGGATCATGTCAGCACTGATCGTCCTTTCACTGATACCAGCATTTTTTACAGCCCTTTCCGGCACCTTACTGGAAATACCACTTAAACTCCGGCAGGATATAGCGCCGCTTCAAAAAATACAGGTAGGGGCGAGTATTGCCAGGCTTATATTACTTGGGCTCACTATATTTTTGTTTCCCTGGGCGTACGTAGCAGTTTTAGCTTTTGGTCTTCCGCAGGTATGGGCGAATTACAAACTACGCAAAACAGCAGCCCACTATGCTGCACAAAACAAGAGTCCCGACCAGGGCATGCGTAAGGAAATACTACAACTTGTTAAAAGGGTGTTACCAGGCAGTATATACTTCTGCCTGTCCGGGCAAATAACGATCTGGCTAATATCTGTATTTGGATCCACAGATGCATTGGCGCAGGCAGGGGCGTTGGGGCGGTTGGCTATGATGCTGGGAATCTTCAGCATCCTTTTCTCAACACTTGTTACGCCAAGGTATTCCAGGCTCCCAAACGACAAACAAATACTGCTGAAAAGATACCTGCAAATACAAGTTGGTGTCATCGGATTATGCCTCGCCATCATCAGTATCGTATACCTTTTTCCTACCCAGATACTATGGATACTAGGCAAAGACTATGCGCACCTTACTAATGAAATTACTTTAAATATTATCGGCAGCTGCCTCACACTGGTATGCGGTCTGTCTTTCAACATTGCAGCCAGCAGGGGCTGGGCTGTCAATCCGGTGGTAACGATCCCCATCAGCATTGCAACCATCGTTGTTGGCGCATTAGTTATTGATATATCCACCATCCAGGGAATCTTAAAGCTCAATATCCTTGTTGCCCTTGTGGAAACAATGATATACCAGGTTTTTAATTTTTTAAAAATTAGAAACGCAGGTTTTGCCCATTAAAGTAGCGGTACGCAACCTAACCCTATTCATAAGAGATGACCTCCACCATTTGTACACTATTCGAAGCCCACTACCATTATGGTCTTGCGGCCCTGGTCAATTCGCTTCATCACCATGGTTACGCCGGGGCCATTTATGCCGGCTACCGGGGCGAATTACCAAACTGGGCTCTTGCCGCAAAAAAGAACAGCACGCTTTCCTGGCCGGGCGCAACATCATTAGCCGTTCATGATAAGATAACTATTCATTTTTTGCCCCTTGAAACTGAATACCACCTGACCAATTATAAACCGGATTTTATGCTACGCTTATGGCATGGTCCGGCTAAAGATGCCGCGGGGATGTTTTACATAGATCCCGACATTGTCACTTCGGTTCGATGGTCTTTTTTTAATGATTGGATCTGTGGCGGAATTGCATTATGTGAAGATGTCAACTCGCCTTTGCCGGTTAACCATCCGCGCAGGCTGGCATGGAGAAGGTATTTTTCCACGACCAGCCTTAGATTAAAAGCCAGGGAAACAATTTATGCTAACGGTGGCTTTGTGGGCTTAATGAAAAAGAACGAAGGGTTTCTATTACTCTGGAAAAATGTACAGGAAACCATCGCCCCGGAAATAGGTGGACTACAATGCTCTTCATTGACCGGTACTCCTCTCCCGCCTGAAGCCCGCGGCCCTTACGCGCCATTTGGCAAAACAGACCAGGACGCCCTAAACATAACCATCGAAGCCTGGGATGGACACGTGAATTTTGTAGGCAAAGAGGGAATGGCATTTATACATGGTGCCCCCATGTTGCCACATGCACTTGGCCAACCCAAGCCATGGCATCTAAAACCACTAACTCAGGCTCTCAATGGCCGGGCATTACGCCGGGTGGATATTGAATACTGGAATTATGCCAATGGCCCTATCACATCACAAAACAGCGGCCTTGTAAAACGGCGCAAACTGGCCCTGAAGCTGGCGTCTTTTATTAGCAGATTTTATTACAGAAAATAAACTTATGGAGTTATCAGTACATCCCGTCCAACAGGTTTCTGAAATACCGGCCGCCGTTCCGGGAGCAGTGAAAAAACCGTATCTGGCGATTCTGCGTGTCAAAGTAAATGGCGTTCTGAACCGGCTTCGTAAAGAATACTTCAGGTTATTGGGTCTGAACATTAAAGAAGGCGGAACCTTTGGCAAAATAACCTGTGTATGGCCACAGCAGGTCACCATCGGCAGTAATTGCACCTTGCAGGACAGGATAGATTTTCGCATCGGAAGGCCATTTTCGAAAGAGAATCACATAAAAATTGGCAACAATGTATTTATTGGCCGCAGTTGCGAATTTAACAGCAGCGGCAAAATTACTGTCGGCAACGATGTCAAAATAGGCAGCAGTACTGTGATAGTGGATGTTGGCCATGAAACAAGTTCACATACCACCATCAATAAACAACCCGTAACCGTTAAAGACATTACAATTGGGGATGATGTTTGGCTGGGTACCAAGTGCACCGTGCTTCAGGGTGTCACAATAGGAAGAGGAAGTGTGGTGGGTGCGGGATCGGTGGTAAACAAATCGATTCCCGATTATGAAATATGGGCCGGATGTCCCGCCAGGTTTATAAAAAAACGAAACTGATGTAACGCAATGGATTCAATCATTTGCACACTATTTGAAGGGCACTATCATTATGGTGTGGCTGCGCTCACAAATTCATTGTACGAGCAGGGTTTTCGTGGCGCTATTTATGTCGGCTATCGCGGTGCATTACCGCCCTGGGCAGCCGGTGCAACAACCGATCCCACAGTTGACTGGAAGGGGTGTTTATCGATGACGGTTACTGAAGGTCTTACACTTCATTTTCTCCCCGTAGACACCAGCTTTCATTTAACCAATTACAAGCCGGACTTTATGTTAAGTCTTTGGAACGGGCCTGCAAAAAACGCTGATGCCCTGGCTTACTTCGATCCGGACATTGTAATAAAATGTAAATGGGATTTTTTTGAAACCTGGATGACGCATGGTGTGGCACTGGTGCATGAAATTGTAAGCAACGATATGCCGGCAACACATCCAATCCGGCAAGAGTGGATGAAGGTGATAGAAAAAGCCGAAATGAAAACGGTCAGAAATATTCACTCCTACATAAACGGAGGCTTCTGTGGCGTTATCAGGGAAAATACTGAGTTTCTCGAGACATGGTCAAAAATTATCCATACCGCTGTTAAGTATTACAACCAGGATCCGTCAACTTTTGCATCGTTTGACAGAACCTCTCCCTTTTGGAATGTAGACCAGGATGCATTTAATATAGCCGCCATGTGTTGCGAATCGCCCATTAGCGAAATGGGATCGGAAGGAATGGATTTTATAAATGCGGGCTGGACAATGTCTCATGCAACCGGTTCGCCGAAACCATGGAAAAAAAATTTCTGTAAAATGGCCCTGGATGGAAAGCCGCCTACACTTGCAGAAAAAGGATTCTGGCTACATGCCACAACTCCGATACCTACGTTCAGCAACAGTTATATCCGCTACAAAACGTTTTGTATATCCATCGCATCATTTGTTGGTCGCTTCTATCGCCGCTATTAAAAACAAAGTATCAGAAGAAACTCTTAACCACTATATAAATAATTGCAGGACACTAGTCATCAGCCTGGATTAGTCCCTACAGCAAACACACTCCAGGTATTCCAGCATGTATTTCCTTAACCTTAAAACAACAACCACAACTATGTTCCGCTCACTTATTTAATTAAGACTAATTATGATCTATTCGCCGGCAGTATCGAAAGCTAATTACACAATAGCAGCATCTACGACAACAAGAAAGGTTCAATGGTTCGAAGGCATTAATAGCATAAGGTTTGTTCTGGCATTGATCGTGCTTCTCGGCCATGCCAAAAACCCGATAGGCATTGCGCTCAGGCAATCTGATATCCCTATTCTACATTATATCGGTGGCTTCCTGGGTGTATCTTTTGTTGGCATCTGTGCCGTTGTGGCGTTCTTTATTATCTCAGGATTTGTTATCCACTATCCAAACAAGAACGGAATAGCCGACCTCAAAAAATTTTACATCCGCAGGTTTCTCCGCGTATTGATACCACTGATCATTATTGAACTCCTGGGTATCCCGTTAGACCATCCGGAAAAATCTGTAGTATGGAGTTTATACTGTGAGCTGATTTACTACGCGATATACCCACTGTTGGCTTATGCAAAAAAAATATCGTGGACCAATAAGGTCATCATTGCTTATATCATTACATTTTTACTCATCGTCGTAGGTGCTAAACACGATATCCTTTCCATGATGCAGCAGCATGACGCAAATTATGTTGGAGAATACTGGCAGTTGGGCGTTCCGTACACATGGTTAATAGGTCTTCCCTGCTGGCTGCTTGGCGTCAGACTTGCTGATAAAATTGACGATATAAATTCTGATATCAGCTTTCGGACACTTATGGTCGCCAGGGTGCTTGTGTTTGCATTTTCTGTAATTGCCTGCACCCTCCGCTTTCATTTTTTTGTCTCGTACATTATCTCACTTACGCTATTTGCGTTCCCAATTCTAAAATGGATTGAAATGGAAATATGCTACTATAAATACAGGAAGGCAAATACTACGCTTGAGAACTGGGGCAAATTTTCGTATTCCCTCTATCTCTGTCATCCTTTAATTCTACATTTTTTATACGATCGTGTAGAAATGAACAGCTATACATACCCGGTTTATATCGCGGTGGTATTGGCTGCATCATATGGGTTCTATTTAATACTCGAAAAGCCGTCACATCTATTAGCGCAAAAGCTCACCAGTCAAAAACCGGTAATGTCTTTACAGAAATAAGAAATGAAGATTATTTTTTTATGTGGCTCCATGGAACCGGGCAGGGATGGTGTGGGCGATTACATACGCCGCCTGGCAGGTGCACTTAACCAGCAGGGGCATCAAACAGGCGTTCTTGCTTTCAGCGACAATCATGCGGTTGAGATCAGCGATTCCAGCCAATATGAGGATGGCGTGGCGATACCCGTAGTTAGGCTGCCAGCCAAGGTCCCGATAAAAAAAAGGATGGAACTTTCAAAAGAATGGATCCGGGTTTTTGAACCCGACTGGATCAGCCTGCAGTTTGTTCCTTTTGCATTTCACCCGAAAGGCCTGGCGTTTGGGCTGAGCAGGCATCTTACCAGGCTCGGCAAGAATCATAAATGGCATATTATGTTCCATGAGCTCTGGGTAGGAATGGATAAAGAGTCGGGGGCAAAATTTGCGTGGTGGGGATGGCTTCAGCAAAAACTCATCCACTCCATCACTACTAAACTGCAGCCAGCGCTCATTCATACTCAAACAAAACTCTACCAGTCGCAGCTTTCAAAAATGGGTTTTGAGGCCCGGTACCTTCCGCTGTGCTCCAACATTCCAAACACCTCAGTGCCCGGAATTGATCATAATACAAAAGAGCCTGTTGAAACAGGTTTCAAAAATATTTCATTTGTAATTTTTGGAGGCGTGCACCCGGGGGCTCCTGCAGAGTCGTTTGCCAGAGATGCCGCACTATTTGCAATGGATAAAAACATACAAATAACGCTGACCATTGTGGGACGCTGCGGACAGGAACAAAACCGTTGGGCAAACATATGGAAGGCCAGGGGATTACCCGTACAATTACTAGGTGAGCAATCGACACAACGTATCTCAGAGGTTTTAAGTGCTTCCACCATCGGTATATCTACTACACCCATAGAGCTGGCGGAAAAGAGTGGTTCAGTAGCTGCGATGCAAAGCCATGGCCTACCCGTAATTTGTGTATCGCATCCATGGGAGCCCCGCAATATGCCCAACCCTGCTGTGCCACCCGGCGTTATAGAATACCAGGATGGAAATTTCGCGACATGCATTTTGCAAAAGCCGGCATATCCCTACAACAATACGTTGCAACAAGTTTCCGGCATCTTGTCGCAATCACTTTTAGCAGCCTCATAGTTTATAAAACTGTTTTCTTTCATGGCATTAAAGATCCTGTTTCTCTCCCATAAATTTTTCCCGGACATTGGCGGCATAGAATCTATTTCAGAGATTTTCGCTAATGGCTTTTCAAATGCCGGGCATGATGTTCATTTACTTACATGGTCAACGGATGATACAGGTAAAGAATTTCCTTACAAAGTAGTTCGAAACCCCGGAGTTGCATCCCTGTTTAAAGAACATGCATGGGCTGATGTTGTTTTTGAAAACAATCCCTGCTTCCGCATGGCCTGGCCCGCAATTTTTTTTAAAAGACCATCGGTTATTTCGCTGCAAACCTGGACCGTCAGTGGAAAGAATGGGCCGCAGGAAAAACTGAAAGATTGGTGGTTGAAAAGAGCTTTTCGGGTGATTTCATGTAGTGAGGCTATCCGGAAAATCTGCTGGCCAAAATCGGTGGTCATTGGCAATCCTTACAAGACAGAAACTTTCCGTACCATCTCCGGTGCAGATAAACGGGATGGGTTTGTTTTCCTGGGAAGACTGGTTTCCGACAAAGGAGTTGATATTATCGTAACTGCCCTGCATAAGCTTTTATCCGCGCCAAATACAAAGGGCCTGGATGCAAAGCAACTATCACTCACCATTGTAGGTAATGGCGATGAAAAAGCACCACTGGAAAAAATGGTTTCGGAGCTGGGACTTCAACAACATGTAACATTTACCGGCCCACTACGCGGTGATGCATTAGTAAGCTGCTTAAATAAACACCGCTTTTTAGTGGCCCCGTCCCGCTGGGAGGAACCATTTGGCATCGTGGCATTAGAAGGCATGGCCTGTGGCTGCGTACCCATTGTTTCCGATGGCGGTGGTCTGCCCGATGCTGTTGGAAATGCTGGCCTGGTTTTTAAAAGTGGTGATGCAGACGACCTGGTGGCCATCATAAAAAAAGTTCTGGAAAATCCTGCATTGGAAGATGGCCTGAAACAGGCGGCGCCTGCACATCTTGCTTTACACTCAGGACAGGAAGTTACCAGGAGGTACCTGCAAATCATTGAACAGTCGTGCAATGTAGAACCCGTTTTAACTGCCCCTGACACCACCATCTCAAATTATTTCTTTCAAAAAAAATGACTCCCGGCAAGCTCCATAAAATAAGCTGGAAAGCAAGCGTGGTACTTGATGCTATGCGGCTATCCGCGGCCATGTTGGTTTTTTTGCATCATGTTTACAGCATTTGGTTTAATGATGTGGTGGGTGATAAATTGGTGTCCATAGCGCACTATAGCGTGGTGATATTCTTTGTATTATCCGGCTACCTGATAGCCTACACCACTGCCAACAACAATCGTGGCGTTATCCAATATGCGCAATCCAGGCTGGGGCGGCTCTATTCGATCTTGTTGCCAGCGCTCTTCATTACTGCCATCTGCCAGCTTACCATTTTCTATACTAACCCGGCTGTCCACGAACATTTTTCGCGGCCCCCGGTTGCGCTTCGCTACGGTTTATCGGCTGTGTTCTTAAACGAGGTTTGGTTTCTATCTGCCGCACCGGCTATCAATAGCCCCCTTTGGTCTATGAGTTACGAATTCTGGTACTATGTAATATTTGGTTTGTGGTTCTTTCTGAAAAAAAGCTGGCTTTCATACGTTATAATACTGGGGGCTATTCTTGTGGCGGGCCCATCCATACTAGCTATGATGCCCATCTGGATCATGGGTTGCCTGGCTTATAAAATGAGACGCTTACAAATATCGAACAAGACTGCATGGCTGCTATTCCTGCTGGGCATGAGTGCTTCATTGCTATTGTTGGAGGTACTGCCGTCGATGCCATTTGCCATGGGACAGGCGCCGTTACATTTTGCCAACCAGTTTGTCACGGATATCATTATTGGCTTCTTTGTAGCGGTGGCCCTGTTTGGCATTTCACATATTCGCGTAAACACCCAGGCCCCGTCCAGCATCATTTCGTTCAGGAAAATTGCCGATCTCACCTTTCCGTTATACCTGCTACACTACCCGTTACTAGTTCTTTGGCAGAGCTTTTTTGCCACCGAAAAAGGCAATATCATTCAGTTCGGTATTGCCGTAATCTGCATACTGTCGGTGATAGTGGTTTTAGGTTTATTTCTCGAAAGCAAGCGTAACTGGTGGAATAATATTATAGGATACCTGCTAAAATCCATAAGCAATATTCGCTTCATTAAGACCAGGCATGCTCAGGCAATTAAGTAAATACAAGCATCGTATACGCCTTCCCTTGTAACAATAAAATCTGCCTTCCACTCCAGATGAAACTAGTTCTTTCACACCTTACCGGAAATGCCAATGTAAAGGCCGCTGCGACCGGATTCAGGCAGGCTAATATGCTTGCCGAATTTCATGTTTCCATGGCTACATTCCCCGGCAGCTTTCTCGATAGGCTCGGTGCAATAGGTCCATTGTCGGAGGTGAGGCGCAGAAGCTTTGATGCATCTTTAAAACCCTTTGTACGATCCTGGCCGGCATTTGAAATCGGCCGCCTTATCGCTTACAAAACGCAGCTGTCTGCATTTACAAAAGCAGGAGGATTTTTTAATATTGATAACGTCTGCCAAAAGCTTGACAAGAGGGTGGCATCAGGATTGGGCCGCGCCTCTAAAAAAGGCATCAGCGCTGTATACGGTTACGAAGATGTTTCCCAGCACAGTTTTTTAAGGGCAAAAGAATTGGGCCTTTTATGCCTCTACGATCTCCCGATAGGCTACTGGCGAACCTGCCATCGGCTGTTGGACGGCGAAAGAGAAAAATGGCCCGAATGGGTTGCTACATTGCCTGGCTTCAACGACTCAAAGGCCAAGCTGGCAAGAAAGGATGAGGAACTAAAACTGGCTGACCGCATTTTTGTAGCAAGCAGTTTTACTGCCAGCACGTTAAGCGACTTCCCTGGAAAACTGGCGAATATTGAAGTGATACCCTACGGCTTTCCCACAGTATCGGATTTCAACCGCGCATACAATAACAAACACAAAAAGATACGCCTCCTTTTCGTAGGCAGCCTCTCACAAAGAAAAGGGATCGCCTATCTCTTTGAAGCGTTAAAAGGGCTGGAAAACTATGTAGAGCTAACACTGGTGGGTGCTAAAACCGGCGGTGAATGTGCGGCCCTCGACCATGAATTGTCTAAGCACAAATGGATTCCCAGCCTGTCGCACCCGGAAATTTTGAAGTTGATGAAGGAGAGTGATGTATTTGTTTTCCCATCGTTGTTCGAAGGATTTGGCTTGGTAATTACAGAAGCTATGTCGCAGGGCACACCGGTAATAACAACGGATCGCACTGCCGGTCCTGACCTGATAGAAGATGGCAAAAATGGCTGGCTGATAGAAGCAGGTTCTACAGAGGCTTTAAAGACAGCTCTCGAAAAAATAATCGCCGCTCCCGGTATAATTGCTGAAAACGGGAAAGCCGCTATGGCGACCGCCCAAAACAGGCCTTGGTCGCACTACGGCCATGAGTTAGCAAAAGCCGTGGCAGCTGTGGGCAAAAAGGCAGTGCATCTTTAAATCTGAAAGTGAAAAACATGTTATCGCATTCCAGAAATTTTGGGCTTGACCTGGTAAGGGCAATAGCGATCTGCCTGGTACTACTTTGTCATTTTGCGCAGCAATTTGAGTTGTTTGGTTTTTGGGGTGTGGAAATATTTTTTGGTTTAAGTGGCTTTTTGATCGGACAAATTCTATGGCGTAATTTTTCGCAAACGGCTCAATGGACGCCGGCACATATTGTCAATTTCTGGTCAAGGCGCTGGTGGCGTACCATACCGAACTACTTCCTTTTTTTCATAATATCTATTGTTACCAGGATTGCCATGGGTGAGCAATTGCCGACACTATCAAGGCTTACAAATTTCTTATGGTTTGGGCAGGACCTTCTGCACCGCAACGATGATTTTTATGGCGTATCCTGGAGTTTATGTGTGGAAGAGTGGTTTTACCTGTTATTTCCGGTTGGCCTGTTGCTGGTTAGCATGCTCCGGTTAAAGCATCACGCAACATTTTTAATGACCCTTTTCCTGTTTCTCGCAGGGTCTGTAGTCAGCAGAACTGTTTTGTCGGCCAATGGTGAAGTTCATGCATTAACCTGCATTACGCTGGCCAGGCTGGACGCGATCGGATATGGTGTCGCCGCCGCCTTTGTCACGCATATATACAAACCAAACGGGGTTATAAAACTGGCGGCCTTTTTTACCGGGTTGGTATTAATCGCTGCACCTTTTATATACGGCTTTATAGCTAAAATTCCACTGCATCAAACATGGGGCACGAGTCTAACGCTTACGATAGTTCCAATAGGAGCTTCTTTACTACTCCCCCATACAACACAGATAACATTACCTACAGCTAAGTTGGGTTTTATTAAAGCCATTGTGGAGAAGCTCAGCCTTTGGTCGTATTCTATTTACCTCAGCCATGTGCCGATTCTTTTTTCGGTTTATGCGCTTACAGGGACCCTTCGTGTAAATACAATGGGCAACCTGCTATCGAAAATTGCAGGACTTGGTATAACTATCCTGGTGTCGGCGCTGATCTACAAATACTTTGAATTACCGTTTACAAAAAAACGCCCGGCAGAGCTGCCATTATTACGAATCGCCACACCCGAAAAAGCCGCCCTTCCTACCCATTCATAGTCATTATTTGCATCATCACTTACAAAAAAATGAAAACCGTTTTATAAGCAGGTATCTCTTATAGAATACATTATCATATGAAGCCGATCATTTTCATTAATTCCCATCCTATCCAATATTTTGCGCCGCTATACAAGGCCATGAATGATCATGGCATAAAAACGGAGGCATGGTACTGCAGCGACGAATCCATCAGGGGTGCAAGGGACAAGCAATTTGGCGTGGATGTAAAATGGGATATTCCCTTGCTGGAGGGGTATAAGAGCCGTTTCTTTAAAAACCATTCGTGGAAAGCTTCCCATTCTACCGGCTTTTTTGGGCTTATGAATCTTGGGATGATCCGGGAACTTTTCAGGATCCCAAAATCGGTGATCGTAGTACACGGATGGCACTATTTTACGCACTTGTCCATTTTGATGCTCGCAAAATTAAAAGGCCATACCGTATGCCTCCGCTGGGAAATGCCCCAAAACCAGGAGGCACTAAAAAAGGGCTTTAAGCAATCCGTACGCCGGTGGGGGTTGAAGCATTTACTTTTCCCTCGCATCCACTACTTTCTGAACATTGGCACGCAAAACCGTTTACTGTACAAGGGTTTCAAGGTAGCCGACAACCGGCTGATCTTTTGCCCATACTCGGTGGATAACAAACGTTTTCGCAGCGAACATCAAAAGCTTTTACCGGCAAAAAAAAATCTCAGGGAGAAACTGAATATCCCCGAGAATGCCAGGGTAATTGTGTTCTCGGGTAAATATTTCGATAAAAAGAGACCGCTGGATCTGCTGGATGCCTTTATTCGTTTGAACGACCCCAATACCTGGCTGGTAATGGTAGGCGAAGGAGAACTGAGGCCACAAATGGAAACCCTTATTTGCGATCAGCAGCTGACCAATGTTATCCTTACCGGCTTTATTAACCAGTCGCAGATCTCTGAGTACTATGCTATAGGCGATGTATTTGTTATGTGTTCTACTGTCGGTGAAACCTGGGGACTTTCAGTAAATGAGGCCATGAACTTTAACCTGCCCATCATCGTTTCCGATCTTACCGGCTGCTCGGCAGACCTTGTGAAAGAGGGCAGCAATGGCTATGTATTTAAAACAGGAAACATACCCGAGCTGACTTCCAAATTAAAGCAGGTACTTATCGAAAAAAAACTATCCTGGACCAGCACCTCGCAGAGCATTGTAGATATCTATAGCTATAATACTATCTGCACCAATATTAGCCGGATTGCCTGACGCCATTCCATTTACAACTGTATCCAATTTCAATAAAATGTCTGTTAACAATACCTTTCGGCTAGACAGCAATGCGGCTACCTGGCAACTGATGGAAAAGAGACTAATAACTCCTTCCATAGAAAATACCAGGCGGCTGCTAAAACAAGGGATATGGGCTTATTTCTTACTTGTTTTTTTTGAAGGCGCCCTTCGGAAATGGGTGGTTCCGGGCCTTTCGACCCCTTTATTGCTGATACGTGATCCTATAGCGATTTTTCTGATTATAAAATCCATCCATGCCAGGCTTTTCCCGCCAAATGGTTATGTTACCGGCATGGTATTAATTGCAATCATCGGCACCATTACGACACTGCTGGCCGGGCATGGCAACATTGGTGTGGCCCTCTATGGAGCCAGGATATTCCTGGTACATTTTCCTATGATCTTTGTGATCGGTAACATTTTTGACCGTGAAGATGTGCTTAAAATAGGCAGGTTCACCGTTTGGCTCTCCATACCGATGACTGTACTTATCGCGTTACAGTTCTACAGTCCGCAGGATGCCTGGGTAAACCGTGGCGTAGGCGGTAATATGGAAGGAGCTGGTTTTAGTGGTGCGCTTGGTTTCTTCAGGCCGCCGGGTACCTTTTCTTTTACTAATGGCAATACCTTATTTTATAGCTTCCTGGCTCCGTTTCTATTTTACTTCTGGCTTAGTGCTAAGCAAATAAATCGCCTGGTGCTCCTCGCTTCGACTCTTTGCCTGTTTGCGTCCATCTCACTTTCCATCAGCCGCAGCCTGTTTTTCGGGGTCATTATTTCTTTGGTTTTTGCCACACTGGCCATAGCACGAAAACCGCAGTACCTCGGCAAAATGATCCTGGCATACCTGGTGGGTCTTATACTGTTTGTAGCTATCAGCCAAACCAGCTTGTTTAAAATATCGGCTGAAGCATTTACCTCGAGACTCGAAGGCGCTGTGGAGCATGAAGGCGGTTTAAAAGGAACTTTTGGCCACCGTTATTTAGGCGGTATGGCAGATGCCATTAGTGCCTCGCCGGGTCTCCCGTTTTTTGGTCATGGTCTCGGCTATGGAACCAGCGTGGGGGGAAGCCTGTTACAGGGCAAGATGGGACTGCAAATAAGTGAAGACGAATGGGGAAGAATGGTTGGAGAAATGGGGCCCTTGCTTGGTTTAATTGCCGTGATTTTAAGATTAGGATTAGCATTCAGCATTGCCAGGAAGGCCTACGGCAAATTAGTCATTGGCGATTTGCTCCCGTGGATGTTGCTAAGTTTTGGCCTGATAAATATAGTCCAGGGTCAGTGGGCTCAGCCTACTTCACTAGGCTTCGGGGTGGTTATTGCCGGCTTCTTGTTGGCCTCAATTCGTGGCGACATGCCCGCCCAGCCCATTCATACATCTTCAAACCGGTCTCCGGAAAGACGGGGACGCTGAGGTTCCGAAATTCACTATACATGACAACTTATCCCTCTTTTACAGAATCTGCTTCCGAATTACAGCAGGTACTCACCGCCAGTATCGGCCTGCATAATGTCGTTACCAACGCAGGTAATGCCATCGTAAAATCCCTGCAACTGGGTGGCAAACTACTAACCTGCGGCAATGGCGGCAGTGCTGCAGATGCCTTGCACCTGGCAGAGGAACTGGTAGGCCGGTATAAGGCTGAAAGACGCGGTCTGCCTGCCATTTGCCTGAATTCGGATGTCACTGCCATCACCTGTATTGGCAATGACTATGGATACGATAAAATATTTTCCAGGCAAGTGGAAGCATTGGGTAAAAGCAACGACATACTGGTGGGTTTCAGTACCAGTGGCAACAGCCCCAATGTGCTGGAAGCATTTAGCGAAGCCCGTAAGCGAAATATTACAACGATTGTTTTGGGCGGTAAAGATGGAGGGAAAGCAAAGGGTCTTTGTGATTTTGAAATTACTGTTCCAAGTAATACAACAGCCCGAATCCAGGAAATACATACACTCATCCTTCACCAGTGGCTCGAAGAAATAGATGCGACCGACTGGAGTAATTTATAAATGCAAACTATGTACCTGCAATCATTGCTACACCAGCTTAAAGGTATCAGGGTATTGGTCATCGGAGACTTAATGCTGGATCATTATATATGGGGTGATGTACACAGAATATCGCCGGAAGCACCCGTACCGGTAGTACAGGTGAGCAACGACTCCTTTACAGCAGGTGGTGCTGCGAATGTTGCGCTGAATCTTACCAACCTTGGTGTTCAAACGTCAGTGATGGGTTACTGTGCTAACGATGACGCCGGGCAAAAACTGCAGCAGATATTGGGTGATAACGATGTAACCCTGGTTAATCCTCATGAGCATGGGCGGGTACCCACCATCATAAAAACAAGGGTGATTGTAAGAAGCCAGCAACTATGCCGCATAGACAGGGAAGTAGGCCGGGAACAATATCGGATAGACATGACGCCAGGATTTGAAGCAAAGCTTGAAAATACGCTGGCCGGTGTGGACGCTGTTATACTTTCCGACTATGCTAAAGGCGTTGTGAACCAGTCATTGGTAGATACGCTTTTTAAAATGGCCGGGAATTTCCCCGGATTGCTGGTAGCGGTTGACCCCAAGCCAGCCCGCCGGCTCTCTTTTACAGGAGCAGGCTTACTGACGCCAAATCGTTCGGAAGCCATGGAACTGGCGGGTATCAACAACCTGCAACCCGATGAAGACTATCCGCTGGCTGAAATTTGCAGCCGCATTCACGACCGGTACAAACCTGAATTATTAATAGTAACACTTGGTGCAGAAGGGATGGCCATATGTGAGGAAGGAAAAGTGATAGAGCATTTGCCTACCGAAGCCCAACAGGTATTTGATGTTTCCGGAGCAGGGGATACGGTAATAGCAACACTTACAGCAGCGCTTGCTGCAGGAGCCTACCCTGCACAGGCAGCCAGGTTGGCCAATGCAGCGGCAGGTTGCGTGGTAGCACATATGGGTACTGCACCAGTAACGCTCGACGAACTACAAACATGGCTGGAGCGGTCTTCAGGGGTCACGTTATAAGCCGCAATAACCAGTTACAAGGAAAACAAAATAATATGAGTTCAACCGGAAAGAATGTTTTGATCTATCGCCTGGGTAGTTTGGGCGATACAGTTATGGCATTACCCTGTTTTCATAAAATAAGAAACACGTACCCTGATGCCAACATAACCGTACTTACAAACAAACCGGTTATGGCTAAAGCCGCAGCATTGGAAGCTGTACTGGGCGTCGATTTTTTTTATAACAATGTGATGCATTACCCGGTTGGCACCAGGGATTTCAGAATGCTATTTAGTTTAATAAAACAAATCCGTGCGCTTAAAATTGACACCGTAATTAACCTTACAGCCACCCGCTCTAAGTTTTCGGCTAAAAGAGACTGGCTCTTCTTTAAGGCAGCCGGAGTACGCGAACTTATTGGCTTCAAAACACCTCCAGTTGATATACAACTTGATAATAATACAACAGGCGGGCCTGTGAAATGGGAAGCCAGGCGATTGGCGGAGCAAATTGAAACACTGGGCAGCATACCCCTTGAAAACGATAAATACTGGGACCTGAAGCTAACAGCAAGAGAAAGGGACGTAGCAGATATGATACTGGCAGATATACCTGCCACCACGCCGTTGCTTGCAATAGGTAACGGAACAAAAGCCAATGTAAATGATTGGGGACAGGCAAACTGGCTGCAATTGGTAACGGGTTTGAAACCATTATTGCCCGGCTGGAAATTATTAATCGTTGGAGCAGCCGATGAATCAAAAATGGCTGACTCCTTCCTGCAAGCCTGGGGAAACGAAGGACTCAACTTATGCGGCAAAACTTCGCCAAGGGTTTCAGCGGCTATACTTACCCGGGCCATGGTATATGTTGGTCACGACAGCGGTCCCATGCATCTCGCAGCCTGTGTGGGCACGCCTTGTGTTGCAATTTTTTCAGGAAGAAGCCTGTATGGCAGGTGGCTACCGAGAGGCGTTCACAACAAGATCATCTATCATAAAACATCCTGCGCCGGCTGCGGACTGGAAATCTGTATTGAAGAAAAAAAGCGATGTATCATGTCTGTACACGTGGAGGAAGTGCGGGAAGCCGTTCTGTCAGTTATCGAAGACCATTTTAAGGAAAAGAATGTCGCACTCCATAAAATAACACCATAGCCGCGGAAAACTATAGCGGTGTTGTATTGTATCACCTCATTTCTATTATGAACATATTACATGTGATCGGCAGTATGAATCCCTCTACGGGCGGCCCCTGCCAGGGATTAAGAAACTCCATACCCGAACTGGAAAAAATGGGTGTGCACCGCGAAGTTGTTAGCCTCGACGATCCCGGATCCTCATTTATAGGCCGCGACACGTTCCCGATTCATGCCCTTGGTCCCGGAAAAGGACCCTGGTGTTATAGCGCTAAATTATTGCCCTGGCTTATTGAAAATATGGACAGGTTTGATGCGGTCATCGTTAATGGTCTTTGGCTATTTCACAGTTATGCAGTGCAAAAAGCAATGACCAGCCTTAGGAACAGGCGAAAGGCAAATCAAAAGATCCCAAAACTCTTTATCATGCCGCATGGCATGTTGGATCCATACTTTCAAAAAGCTTCCGGCAGAAAATTGAAAGCTATCAGGAATTGGATATACTGGAAGTTAATAGAAAGCAAGATTGTAAATAAGGCAGATGGACTGTTATTTACATGTGAAGAAGAACTCAGGCTGGCCAGGCAACCCTTTAAGCCGTATCGTCCAAAAATGGAAATAAATGTGAGCTATGGAATAGCAGAACCGCCGGTCTTCACGCCGAACATGAAGAAAACCTTTATTGATAAATGCCCGGCTCTTAATGGCGACAACTACCTGCTTTTTCTAAGTCGTATCCATCATAAAAAAGGGACCGACCTGCTTTTAAAAGCATATAAAAGCATCATAGAAGATCCCAAAAATGCATCTGTAAAAATGCCTAAACTGGTAATTGCTGGCCCTGGCCTTGAAACGGCCTATGGCGAAAAACTCCATAAAATGGTCAAAGACACACCTTCATTAAAACAGTCGGTCTTTTTCCCGGGCATGCTTACCGGCGATGCAAAATGGGGTGCCTTTTATGGTTGCGATGCTTTTGTATTACCAAGTCACCAGGAAAACTTTGGAATTGCAGTAGCCGAATCGTTGGCCTGTAGTAAGCCGGTCCTCATTTCCGACCAGGTGAATATCTGGAGAGAGATTAAGGATGCCGGGGCCGGGATTGTTGCAAAAGACTCACAGGAAGGCACGTTGGAACTAATAACCAAATGGATGACGCTAACTATGGAGCAACAGCAGGCCATGGGGGTACAGGCGTTTGAAGCGTATGAAAGGTCCTTCTCTGTAGCTCCTGCCTCCCGGTTATTTCTAATCGGCATTTCATCGGCATCCTGACTAAAGATCATCCTTCAATTAATACCAATATGCGTATCGCTATTCTCCAGGGTGCTTTTCTTCCTGTTCCGGCTTTGCTCGGTGGTGCGGTGGAAAAAATGTGGTTTTCACTGGGCAAAGAATTTGCAAAAAACGGGCATGAAGTGGTTCATGTATCCCGGAGTATTGATCAGCTTCCCAACGAAGAGGTGATAGATGGGGTACAGCATTTTCGTATTAAAGGCTATGCCACACCCGCATCAGGTATTGTATTAAAAGGGCTGGATCTCCTGTACACGATCAGGGCAAGGAAACTATTTGCAGAGGAATTTGACATTGTAATAAGCAATACTTTTTGGGCACCTCTATTTTTGCCGGTGAAGGCACGCCGGGTATGTATGGTAGATGTGCAAAGGATGCCAAAAAAACAGATGAAACTGTATCGTAATACAGCAATTCTTAGGGCAAATTCCAACCCCGTGGCGACAGCTATACGAAATGAGTTGCCGAAAGTATACCACGAAAAAGTGGTCATGATTCCGAACCCCCTCCCATTTACCCCACAGTATAAAGTTGATTTTGCCGAAAAGAAACCAACACTGCTTTACACTGGCCGCATCCATCCTGAAAAAGGATTGCATTTGCTGGTGGAAGCTTTTAAAAAAACGGCAAATGGCTATACCTTAAAAATAGTGGGGCCATGGCAGGTATCAGCCGGCGGCGGCGGTGAAGCATATCTTGAACAATTACGCAAACTGGCCGGTGATGCACCAATTGAATTTACAGGTCCTGTTTATGATGTGGAAGCGCTGAATAAATTTTACATCGATGCGTCCATTTTTGTATATCCGTCCGTAGCCGAACAGGGAGAAACATTTGGCCTGTCGCCGCTGGAAGCCATGGCATGGGGATGTGTTCCGGTCGTATCCGCCCTTGGCTGTTTCCAGGATTTTATCACCCATGGTTTAAATGGTTTAATCTTCGACCATCGTTCGGCTGAAGCGGTAGATCAGCTCGCAGCCCATATCAGCGCTTTACAAAAAGATAAAAAATATTGTGAACACCTGGCAACCGAAGCGTTAGCTGTCAGACTATCCCATTCTACGGCGCATATAGCAGAACTGTTTTTAGCAGCATTTAAAAACATCTGTCAAACCGCACCGCAGCAGAAAATAATAGCGGTTTCATAGTTCAATTTAAAACCCGTCGGAAAATTCCCGGTTGACACCACATCTTAAATACCAATGGATACACTCGTACACGAACAGGAAACAGCCATTGATAGCCCATGGACTTTAGGTCAGCGCATCAAAATGGTGACTTGGGAATATGTATGGCTGCTACTGTGCTCCTGGACACCCAAACCGGCAAATCCGTGGCGAATATTCTGGCTCAGGGTATTTGGTGCCAATATGTATGGATCGCCATTTGTTCACCAGCGGGCCCGCATCCAGATTCCCTGGAATCTTACCATGCATCATGGCTCCTGCCTGGGCGACAGGGCCAATGCTTATACGCTCGGAAAAATAGAGATCCAGGAATACAGCATTGTAGCCCAGGAAGCCTATTTGTGTACCGGCACCCATGCTTTTCATGAGCCGGCAAAAAATCTAATTACCACACCGATAAAAATTGGTTCACATGTTTTTGTAGGTGCCCGGGCCTTTATAATGCCTGGTATAACTATCGGAGACAATGCCGTTATAGGCGCGTGCAGCGTGGTTACCAGGAATGTAGCCAATAACCAATCCGTCAAAGGGAACCCTGCACGGTAGCAGCACTTTCCAGACTTCTGACAATTATCATCCAGCAATCATCATACATCATGTCGCAGCTTCTTGATTTAACTATAGCCATTCCTGTGCGAAATGAGGAAAAGAACTTACCCGGCTGCCTTGCTGCCATTGGCAAAGACCTGGCCCAACAAATTGTGCTTATTGACTCTGGCAGTACTGACGACACCAAAAAAATAGCAAAGGATTTTGGAGCACAGGTAATTGACTTTATATGGGACGGTAAATTTCCAAAGAAGAGAAACTGGTATTTAAGAACGCATACACCAGCCACCAAATGGGTACTGTTCCTGGACGCGGATGAATACCTGACGCCAGCATTTATAAAAGAACTCCGGGAAACATTACTTAAAACCGACAAAATTGGCTTTTGGCTGAATTACACGATCTATTTTTTAGGAAACCAACTACGGGGTGGCTATCCTTTAAAAAAGTTAGCCCTGTTTTGTGTAGGATCCGGAGAGTACGAACGAATTGATGAAGATCAATGGAGTAAACTGGATATGGAAATTCACGAACACCCGGTACTTACCGGCGAAACCGGTGTTATCAGGAGCAAGATCGATCACCAGGATTACCGGGGCGTATCTCATTATGTGGCTAAGCACAGCGAATACGCCAGTTGGGAGGCAGGCAGGTTTATAAAGGCATACGACGACGCTAAAGTCTCGTCCAACTGGACCTGGAAACAGCGGATAAAATACCGCCTGATGCGGACGCCATTCATCGGGCCTGCCTTTTTTTGCGGCAGCTACTTTTTAATGGGTGGCTTTAGAGATGGCAAAAGAGGCTTTGCGTTCGCCATTTTAAAAATGTCATACTTCACGCAGGTGTATTGTAAAATAAGAGAATTACAAAGTCAGCAACGGGGCTTATAGTCTAACACAACTCACAGATAATTTATACGATCACTTATCCAAAATACATGGATTCCAAAACGCCCTCTGTTCTTATTGTAGGCATTAATTTCTTTCCTGAGCCCACCGGTATAGGAAAGTATACTTCCGAAATGGCCTTTCACCTGGGACAAAAGGAATACAACGTAAAAGTGGTAACGGGCTTTCCGTACTACCCTACCTGGAAAGTATTTCCGGGCTACAAAAACCTGTTCTTCAAAACTGAAAATATACAGGGCGTTTCTGTCACCCGCTGCCCGTTATATGTTCCGGGTTCTTTAAGTGGCCTTAAAAGAATGATGCAGGATTTCTCGTTCTTCTCCACTTCATTATTATACGTAACCACGTTGATGCTGAGAGGCAGGCGGTATAATATCATTTTTATTCCTTCTCCATCCTTTATGTCAGGTTTTGTAGGCTCCTTTTATAAATTTTTTAATCGTAAAACAAAATTTATATATCATATCCAGGATTTACAGGTAGATGCTGCAGAAGAACTTGGAATGATCAAAAGTTCCATCCTGGTTAAAGTCTTAAAAAAATGTGAGCGCTTCATCCTTAAAAATGCCAGTTGGGTAACTACTATTTCTACCGGCATGCAAAAAAAAATTGCGGAGAAACCAGTCACTATTAAAAACCAATACCTGTTTCCAAACTGGGTGGATTTTGGTCAAATATTTCCCAAGGAGCCTGACATTTCCACGCTCGCCGGCCTTGGCTTTCCTTTAAACAAAAAAATGGTTTTTTATTCGGGCGCCGTGGGCGAAAAACAAGGACTAGAGATGATCCTGGATGTTGCCTTGCGGGCATTGTCGACCCTGCCGGGCCTGGTATTTGTTATCTCCGGTAGCGGCCCTTATGCTAAAACATTACAACAAAAAGCAGCCAACCAAAAACTCACCAACCTTTTTTTTATTGACCTGCAACCCATTGAAATTTTTAATGAGTTACTCAATCATGCATACCTGCACCTGGTAATTCAAAAAGGGAAAGCCAGCGATTTGTTACTTCCTTCCAAGCTTACAAATATTATGGCTGTTGGCGGTTTATCCATCGTTACGGCATTGCCCGGCACTACACTTTTCGACATTGTAGCTACCAACAATTTAGGCCTCGTTATACCTCCCGAAGACCCACAAGCTTTTTGGGAAGCACTTTCTATTGCTGCTTTAGACCTTGACACCACGGAGATCCTGAGAAAAAATTCCATGTTGTACGCAGAAAAATATCTAAAAAAAGAAGCAGTGATTGGTAACTTTTTAGCAGAGATCAGTACCTCTTAGTTTCAGAAAGAAACCGGCATTGTTGGGCAACATTTGACCTCCATTGAACAACCCTATACTTCTGCAAAAACCGCACAGGGTGTAGATACAAATTGCATCCGGAACTTTCAATTAAAAAGAATTCCCTAAAATGAAACGTACTGGAAATGGTTTGTCTTTGTTTGGAATGCACTGCCTGCTACTGCTTCCATTTTATGCTTTCTCAAAGGCTGACTCCCTTGCTTTTGTGATTGGCGCAAATTTCACTGCAGCTACAAATAGCTATCAGCCTTTATGGCATACTGCTAACAGGTACGCCAGCATCAGTGATCAAAAAAATGATGTCTCAGCTTTTGTATCCTTTAGCAACCAACACAACTTTAAATCAAAACATAAAGATCCTGAAGACACTACAGCCAACAGGCAGCACAGTAAGTTGTATTTGAAATATGGAAGTTCCCTGGTATATAATCAACATTTCAGAAATATCTGCCTCCAGGAGTTGTTTGTAAAAATTGGCATTGGCAATTTTGAAATCAGGGGAGGCCGATTTAAAGAGATCCCAGGAGAAGTGGATAAAGACCTTTCAAGTGGTTCACTCGGAATCAGTGGCAACGCAGTGCCCATTCCAAAAGTTTCCTTTTCGACCAGGGGGTATCAAAACATACCGTTTACAAATGGTTGGTTGCAATACAATGCACAGGTAAGCCATGGATGGTTGGGCACCGACCGGTATACTAAAAACAGCTGGCTGCACGAGAAACAACTGTATCTCCGGGTCGGAAAGAAAAGGCTCAGTTTTTTTGCGGGTCTTCAGCACTATGCAGAGTGGGCAGGCAGCCGTGATGGAGTTCCATATGACCGATCGTGGAAAGATTTTTTTAATGTGTTTTTAGGTAAAGAACTCAAGGAAACGGGGCCCTCCCAAACACCGGGCTTATTGCCCAACCGCTCAGGAGATCAAAGGGGCGTAGTTGAATTTGGTGGTGCATACCGGGCTGATAAAATGCTCGTTCACCTGTATCATCAAACGCCACTTGAAAATGCACAGGGAGTCCACTTGCTAAATAACAGGCTTTTGGGAATCAGTGTCAGTCCGTCAAATAACAAGGCTTTCGTTAAAAAAGCGCTCCTGGAATTTATTTATACCAACCAGTCAGATGATAATTACCCCGCATTGTACCGGCAAAGCTTTTATAACAATGGTGTCTACAAAACAGGCTGGGAATACCAAAACAAAATCATTGGAGCCCCCCTTTTTATTAACCGTGTAAGGGCGCAGCATTATTTTACAGACATCTATCCTTTTGATTGGGATGCGCCTTCCAACACGATTGCCGGGAGCAGCAATATTTATATTAACAACATTATCGGATTACATGCCGGCCTGCTATTCGGCAACAAAAAAATGGCTGCAAAAACACTCGGTACCTATACCAGGAATTTCATTAAAAATGGTGCCGCATACACGCAATTGTATTTCCTGCAGGAAGTAGCATACACTATTTCCCATACAGGTCTTAAAGCAATTGCCAGTGTAGCCGCTGACTTTGGGCAGCTTTCAAAAAATGCAGGCCTGTTATTTGGCCTTGAGTGGCGGCCCTTGGGGGGAAATTAATTACAACGATTCGTAACGGCCCGGCAGGTATCTCTTCCATTTATCCACGCCGCTTCCAGTCACTTTTTGTTTTACGCCAGAAAAATATTAACCTATGAATACCCGCTTCCTTCGTCACTTACAGTTATCGCTGGTAGCATTAGACTTCCTTTCCATTAATGCTGTCTACTTTATTACCCAATATATTTTTAGCAAGGAGGCGTTACTTGTGAACACTTACGAGTACACAAATTTTGTACTACTGCTCAATTTGGCATGGTTGCTTGTTTCGCTGATAGGAAATATCTACCAGGGAAAAAACATTATGTCGTTCGAGATTTTTACAAGGCACTCCATGTACGCATTTTTGTATTTTCTTGTACTAATTATTTTGTACCTGTTCTTCTTCCACCAGTTCATTATTTCGCGGGCATTTTTAACCGTGGTACTTATTGGTATCCCTTCGGGCCTGCTCTTTAGCCGCTTTCTCTACCTGGCTATCTACCAATACTTTAAAAAGAAAGATTACCTCATCAGCAAAGTGGTGGTTATTGGATATAATTCCCTTTCTAAGAAGCTGGTGAGTTATCTTGAAGACGAGGGCATCAACAAAGAGATCGTGGGCTATTGCGAAGAAACAAACAATGTAAACGAGCTATCGAGGTATCCCATACTTAGCAATATCAGCGATACACTGGATGTTTGCAAAACTTTTGGTGCCACTGAGATATATTCCACCATTGCGCCAGAGCAATATCCATCACTATACCAGCTGATGCAGCGTGCCGATGAAAACTGCATCCGGTTTAAAATAGTACCGGATATCTCGTTTTTTGTAAAGAAGAAAGTTCGGGTGGATTATATGAATGAGATACCCATCATTTCGCTTCGCAACGAACCGCTGGAAGATCTCGGCAACAGGATCAAAAAAAGAGGCTTCGATATCGTTGTGAGCACTTTTGTCATCCTGTTTTTTCTCTCCTGGATGATTCCATTGATAGGCCTGCTTATCTGGCTGGAATCGAAAGGGCCCATCTTTTTTATGCAGGCAAGGAGCGGCAAGGATAACAAGAGCTTCCCTTGCCTGAAGTTTCGCAGCATGAAACCAAATGATAAGGCAAACGAACTGCAGGCAAAGAAAAATGATGCAAGGGTTACTAAAACTGGGAAGTTTTTACGCCGCACCAGCCTGGATGAATTTCCCCAGTTTTTAAATGTGTTTATTGGAAATATGAGTATTGTAGGTCCAAGACCGCATATGCTGAAGCATACCGATGAATACTCTTTACTGGTAAAGCAATACATGGTTCGCCAATTCTTAAAACCCGGTATTACAGGCTGGGCGCAGGTAAACGGCTATCGTGGCGAAACCCAAACGGTAGATCAAATGCAAAAAAGGGTGGAGCATGACCTGTGGTACCTGGAAAACTGGAATCCATGGCTCGATCTCAGGATCATTTTCCTGACGGTTTTTAACACCATCAAGGGAGAGAAAAATGCTTACTAACAAATCCGAATGCAAACAATCATCACCTCATTCCCGTACTCTTTTTATAAAGTTCAACTTATTTAAATAATAAAAATGCATAGCAAAAAGAGGATTATTATTAACTGCTCTGACTGCACTTACCTGCTCGCTCCCGAACAGATCATTTACCTGGAATCCAAAGGCTCATCTACCTCGTTCCTGTTAAATAACGATCTGAAATTCACTTCCTCCTATCCAATAAAAAACTACCAGGATGTCTTGTCAGGCGACGGCTTTTTAAGATGTCACCGGTCTTTCCTTGTCAATCTTGCGCATGTGTATAAAATCGAAAAAGAGGGGTTTATCATTCTTGCCAACAAGTCAACGATCCCGATAGCGCAGCAACGGATATCAGCTTTTATTGAAAAGGCGCATCAATACTTTGAAAAAAGAGATGCGATGAGTGATGAAGAAACAAATAAGGTTGTGTAGCTAGCGCAATAGCAGTTTATGGCACTTCCCTGAGAAGTATCTTTCTTAAAACAAGAACTCCCCATCCTGAAAAGCCCCGGTACATTTTACCGGGGCTTTTCGTTTTAGTGTATGTCCACTTCCTGCAAATGCTCCTGCCGGTGGTTATGTATAACCTGCACATAATAGGTGCCCGGGTTTAGCCCCGTCGCATTGACCAGCTTCTGAGTTTTACCTACAGCAATATTGGCCGGAGGCGTGTGTTCCACCACATTGCCTGCAATATCTGTCAGCACCAATTCTATACTACCGGCTACACGTGTATTGAGTGTTACAACCACCTGCTGGTTATTGAAAACAACATTTTCTACGATAGCATTTAAACCTGCCGGTGGTTTCATCCAGAGGTTAGGTGCGAGTAATGTAGAGTCTGTCACATCCGATTTTAGTAATTGTACCAGGCCGCTTTCACATGGGCCGATCGTAGCTTTAAAGTCTGAGTTGGTCAATGCTTTAAATGGTGGGATCAGCTTAACACCTGCCCCGCCTTTCATTCTCACCTTGGTACCAACATTACCCGTAACGGTGCTGAATGTGGTAACGTCACTACTGGCCTCGTAGAAATCCTGGCCTACAAGAGAACCCCCAACGGAAATGTTTAAAGGACAGGGGCTATACAAATCACTGCTCCAGATGCCGCGACCAAATGTAGCAGCCCGGATCCTGTTATCCACCTGGGAAATGACAAGGTCAGTTACCGGAACATATGGCAAATTGTTGTAAAACGGCACCCAATCGTTTACAGTGCTGCTTTTTCGGTACACACCATTGTCTGTACCAATGTATGCATTGTTACTATTATCTAAAACCACGCAGTTAATGGGCACATTTGGCAGCGATCCGCTACGGTCTGTCCAGTTAAGGCCGGCATCGTTGGAGGAATACACTTTTACACCGTCCATAAATCCTCCAAAAGTTACCCATACCTGGTTAGAGTTCGTGGGGTTTACGTTGATGCAGGTAATTTTTGGAAAGCTGGATGGAAAGCCAGGGTTATTACTCAGTATCATAGTACCGAAAGGCCAGGTAAAGCCTCCGTCGTCGCTCCTCCTTAAAGTGCCGGCGCCTGTGGAATTATAGGCGGCGCCACCAGCCATATAAATCCGGGTGCTGTTGCTGGGGCATGTTTGCAGGTACCATCCACCAAGTGGCATATTCGGGGTGATCGTACTATACAAACCCCATGTAGCACCGTTGTTTGTAATTCGTCTAAATGTATCCGATGCCAGGAAAAAAGCACCGGTTTGAGTGCTGTGCATGGCCATGTTGGTAAAAAAACTGAGATTGACATTTGGAGGTGTTATATTGCCACTATTGGTGCCATTACCAGTGTATCTCGTGATTTCAGAATTGTTTACTGAATAATACACTGAGGCATCAATCGCATCATACCCAACACAATATCCATCCTTGCTTCCTATGGCATCAAAAGTGCTGTTTCCTGTCACTCTTTGTTTCACACCATTGTCCTGTAAGCCACCAATCATATCATTAAAATCATTAGGACTCACTGCCATACGGTAAAACTGGCCAATACTCATATCAGTAAAATGGGATGTCCAAGTGGTGCCGTTGTCAGTACTGCTGTAGACCCCGCCATCGGTGGCTGCCCAAATTTTATTATCCACCGGGTTATATGCGAGTTCATGTATATCGTCGTGAATGCCTGTACCCTTATAAGCCCATGATAAACCTGAAGTAGTACTCTGCCATACCTGCACCCCACCCACCAAAACATTAGTGGAAGTGGTTGGGCTTACGGCGAGGGTCAGGTCGTAGGTGCTTTGGCTGGCATTGTCGCTGCCATCGCTTTTCCTGCCGAGGATATTTGGGGCGTTGCTTTGTAAAGCAAAACTTACACCGCTGTTATTGCTGCGATATAAGCCTTTATACTGGCCGGAATCGGGTATGCCGCCGCAAAGAATATACACCACACTGCTGTTGCTTGGAGCCACGGCAAGGTCTATCCTGGAAGTCGGGTTATTGATCTGGTTATTGATCACAACCGTACTATCCCAGGTAACGCCGCCATTTGTGCTGCGCCAAAAATAAGCCCGGTTATTGGGGCCACCACGGCCGGCAGCATAGCATACCTGCGGGTCGCCGGGTTTAAAAGCCATATTGAAAAAACGCCCGTTGTCACAAACATTGGTCCAGGTGGTACCGGCGTCGGTAGTGCGAAACAGGCCATCATTCGTACAGGCAAAAAGGATACTGTGGTCGGTAGGGTGCATCGTCAGCCGGTACCCGATAACGGTTGAACTGGTGCCCGGAAAACTTCCGAGTTTCTGCCAGCTGACACCCCCGTCGGTAGTCCGCAAAACGCCGATAGAAAACCGCATATAACCAAAATCCTCCACCAGCCCACCTGTATCGCTGTCGCCATCGCCCGTAAGTACAAAAATTTCATTGGTATTATCCGGGTTGATAACGATACCACTGATTCCAAGGCAGGGTATATCGGGTGTAATATTTGTCCAGGTGAGTCCGCCGGTCGTGCTGCGCCATACGCCACCACCAGCAGCACCTGCATAAATGATGTTGGGGTTTGTTGGATGAAAGGCCAGCCTGTCCACTCTTCCAATACCACCTGTGGTGGCACTGGGTCCCACCAGGCTCCAGTTTCCTGAAACAGACTCAACCGCATCCGGCGAAGATGGGGCAGACAATTTCCTGTTTTGTTGAACGCCCAGGGCCTGCGACATTTTTTCACTCACATTTACAAATTCACCCTGGGGCCCTACCCTGCTACTCCACCAGTATTCCCAGCGTTTCCAATGTTTGTATGAACGTTCAGCATTTTTTGTACCGATACGGGCCAGTGTTGACGGTGATTTATAGTAAGTATCTATTACCTGCATTACAGCAGGCAGGGTACGTTTGCTTTTAAGCAAAGGTGAAAGAGCTATTTCGTCCTGCTGGGCAATTGCCGGCAGCATGCTCCACACCAGGAAAAAAATGATTACCAGTCTATGATACATAAAAAGTTGTATAAAAGGTTGTAGAGAAAATTTGTGGCGTAGCTCAGCGCTTTTTAAGCAATTCAATTTCACCTTTTAACTGGATGATGTATAAGGTCAATTCTTCTATTTTTTCCATCTGTAGCTTTTGCATTTCGCCAATACTCAATCCATGTTTTGCAATAGTAGCCGCTGCAGGAATGCCCGGGAGATGATTATTTTGTTTTACAAATGCTGCCACCTGGCTGATAGGCCGAAGGTTATAATCAGGTGCAAATACATAATCGGCCCAGTCGGTCTTTAACTTCACCTGCACTTCTTCACAGATCATTTTACCATCTACCCCAAAATTGTAGCCGACAGGTAATGCTGTGCTGCCGATTCTTACCTTACCGTTAAAAATGGCATCCCCATTGACTCCCAGCTTTAAAGTGGTGCTGTAGGTACCGCCCCCGATGTTTACACCGCCTCCATCATTTTGCAGAAAAAGGGTAGAACTGACTCCATTGTTCCTCGCAACAATTTCGTTATTATCTAATACCATATTGGCACTACTCTGCCTGCCCATCATGATGAAACCACTATTGAGTTCATCCATTCCTGCATCAGCTCCGGTTGGTATAAATAACTGGGTATTTGGAGATTCGGTTGTGGCCCCGCCGATGTGTACGCCCGAACCCATTGGTTGCAAATAAAGGGTGGAAGTATATTCGGCAATTCTTGCCTGGATTTCTTTATTGCTAAACGACACGTTGACAGAAGCGGAATCGCCGAGGAGTAAATAGCCATATTTATTGGCATATATTAATTCCCCGGTTTTAATGTGCAACGATGTGGCAGGCGAGAATGTATGAATGCCAACGTTGCCGCTTTCATAGATGGCATTACCATTGTACTTGACCCATATTTTTTCGCCTAATTGTGTCCATTGCTGGGTATTGTTGCGGTACACATACAATGCATCGTAGGAATTGTCGTACACCAGCAAACCCTTCGCCGGGCTGCCGATTCCATTTCTCTCACCCTCTGTCATGCGGGGGATCAACATGCCTTTATTGGTACTTTGAACATCCAGCATGGCACTGGCATCGGGGGGATTGCCGGGTATTCCAATGGCTACCTGGGCATGTAATGGGTTAACGGAAACAATGGCCACAAAAGAAAAGAGAAGCAAATACTTTTTCATAACAAGGTTTTATTTTTTGGACAATCAGGTGATTAGTCGTCCAAATTATGCCTCAATGAAAACCTGTGATAAATTGAATGAGTATGTGGCTTTTAAATGATTCAACGGTAAACATAGCATGACCTTATGCGACAACCGTATCGGGAAGTTCTAAAATTTCTCCATGGAAAACCAGTTTCATCAGCGGGAGGGTTTACCGGCAATCTGGATGGATATTACAGGCTGCATAATATGTATTGCATCGACATTAGTTGGGGCGGTGTTATTAGCCCTTCGTATTTTTCACAGAAATTGTTAGCATCTGAATTGTCGGGAGATTTCCTTTGGTTCGGTGTGGATTGCTATATTTATAATTCATTTACTCCGATGTCAAAACTTTCCGCTTTTATATTAGTAAGTTTTGTTCTTATAATCGTGTCAGGTGTAATCTGCTTTAGAACTTTCAAAAACCTAAAGAAATCTTTGTATTGGTTGTTCTTCCCCGATTTTATTTCAATTTGGTCAAAAAAAATGTGGCGAAAAGACCTTGACAATACTGTCAGGTTTGAATTGTTCCTGGTTTTAGCAGCAGTATTAGTTGGAATTAATTTTTTAATCTTTAAGTACCTGTTTTAAAAACTGTCAGGCATTTAGGAGGCGATCGCCCAAACTGACTAGATAGAAACTTGCCTAGTTTCCTACATTTTTATTCCCATGACACTGTTTTTCGCCCGGCTTGCCTCGGCCATAAAAGCCATCACGTGCGATTCGATGGATTCATCAATGGAAGATGTAAGCAGGGAAGCGTTTTGCTGAGCCACCGCCTGTGCAAAATCCCGGGCCAGCAACCAGTCGCCACCACCATGACCGCTGTTTTTATATCCTTCAACATCCTCTGCTTTAGGAATGAGTTTTGTTTGCTTACCTGTTCTGAAATCATTGATCACCAGTTCGGTCATATCGCCCACCATATCGCCCATGGAGCCCATAATACGGGTGCGCCTGCCCGCATAGGATGTAAAAGCTTCCATTGAAAAGCTGGCGGTTATATTACCTTCAAATTGTATACTCGTAATGTAATGATCGGCCTGGTCGTTTTCCATACGGTAGACACAGCGGCCATAGTTGGTCGTTTTTAACCGATCCATAATGTGATCTGCATGTTTTGATTTGTCTTCCGGCAAGTCCATTACGGATGTCCGTTCCCTTTTTTCATAGTACTGTTTGATAGCTGAATATGGGCATTCCCTTTCCACCTTGCAGCCATCGGTACAACGTTCTGTGCTGCCGGCAGGAGCGTTCTCCTTTCTAAACCATTTCAGATCACCCATGGCCACGATACGCTTGCTGGGCTTATCTATTACCCATTTAATAATATCGAGGTCGTGGCAGGATTTGGCAAGTATGATCGGTGTAGTTTCTTTTGAATTATGCCAGTTGCCGCGCACATAGGAATGCGCCATATGCGTATGTTCAATCGGTTCGAGATGCTGAACGCTAATGATCTCACCAATTGCGCCTTTGGCCAATAGTTCCTTCATTTTTACAAAATAGGGCGCATAGCGCAGCACATGGCAAACCGCTACAATGCGGCCATTTTTCTTAGCGAGGTTAAGGATGTCGCGGCATTCTTTTTCCGAAGGTGAGATCGGCTTTTCCAGAAGCACGTCATAACCCATCTCCAGGGCTTTCATACACGGGCCATAGTGCAACCTGTCTGGCGTGGTGATAATAACCGCATCCGCAAATTTGGGCTGATTAAACACATGCTCCCAGGTAGTAAACCGGTTCGATTCCGGGATCTTATGAATTTTGGCATACTTATCATTTCGAAATTTTACAGGCTCCGCAACGCCGATAATTTTTATTTCATCCGGGTGTTCAGCCGCGAAATTGCCATATACATTACCGCGGTTGCCGGCGCCCAGCGTAATAGCTGTGATTGCTTTACCCAATGGCTGATGCAGCGGGTTCGGTGGGATCTCATACTCATAAGCATCATCGGCCAGTCGTGCCAGTACTTTGGTAGAAACAAGCGTAGCACCAATGCTGATGCCGAAAGATTTTAATAGTTTTCTCCTGTCCATAGTATTGCGTATTAAATGGGTTTTTCTAATTGTATCTCCAGAAATTAGTTGTGATGAACCACATTGGGTGGTCACTGACATTCGCGCCGATAAGGTAACCAGTTTTTTTGCTTTTTTTTCATTCAGCTGCTTTTCTTTCCCTGGCCTTTTTGTTCTGTCGTTAACTGCGTATTCTAATCTCTTCGGGCAAACAGCAGTTCGTCCATCAGTTATAAATGAAAAAGCGGGAGAAATAAAAATTGCCATTAACTTTCCGGCAAATCGCCATCCCAATTGCCATACTTTAAGCTGAAACACCCCAACCATCACAAGAACTTTTGTAAAACCATCTTCGTCATCGTTTGCATGGGCTTTTTACAAACCCCCGGTGCACAAAAAACGATTGATGTTGGCGAAGGCTGGGCTAACAACTCGGTAAACACCGTTGTCTTCCGCAAAAACTCGCTGGTGACTTTTGGCAACACTCAATACATCTCCTATTACGATGCTGAAAGTTTCATGGTGCTGGGAAAAAGAATATTGGGGTCAAAAAAATGGGAAATAAAACGAACACCTTTCAAAGGCAAAACCGCCGATGCCCATAACTGTATCAGCATGATGACTGATGGGGACGGTTACCTGCACCTTTCCTGGGACCATCATGGAAACCCGCTCCGGTATTGTAAAAGCATCGCTCCCGGTTCATTGGAAATGACCGAAAAATTGCCCATGACCAGCAGCCTGGAAACCAATGTTACCTATCCGGAATTTCACCGCCTGCCCAATGGCGATCTGTTGTTTTTTTACCGCGACGGGCAATCAGGGCAGGGGAATCTAGTTATTAACCGTTACGACCTGGCAGCCAAACAATGGAGACAACTCCACAGCAATTTAATTGACGGTGAAAAAAAGCGCAATGCTTACTGGCAGGCTTGTGTAGACGCTAAAGGCACTATCCATATTTCCTGGGTATGGAGAGAAACGGCTGATGTAAGCAGCAACCATGATATGTGTTATGCAAAGTCTGCAGATGGCGGCATGAGCTGGGAAAAATCCAGCGGCGAAAAATATCAATTGCCCATCAATGCTGCCTCTGCAGAATATGTGGGGAGCATACCACAAAAAAGTGAACTCATTAACCAAACCTCCATGTACGCCGATGAAGCGGGCAACCCGTTTATTGCGAGTTATTGGCGGGAACAGGGCGATTCAATACCGCAATATCATGTGCTGTATAAATTAAACCAGGGATGGAAAACCCAGAATCTTAATTTTCGCAAAACTGCCTTTAGTCTTAGTGGTACCGGCAGCAAGCGCATTCCTATTTCCCGGCCCCAGATTATTGCGTGGAAAAAAGGGGACCGGGTTTGCGCAGCCCTTATTTTTCGGGATACCGAAAGGGGCAGTAAAGTTTCCGTGGCTATTAATAAAGACATGCTCAAGAATAAATGGGTGGTAAAAGACCTATCCTCGTTCTCAGCCGGATCCTGGGAACCCAGCTACGATACCGAACTATGGAAGCAAAAAAAATGGCTGCATTTGTTTGTTCAGTTTACAGAGCAGATAGATGGCGAAGGCAAGGCAGATATTGGGCCGCAAATAGTGCAGGTATTGGAGACAGGGATTGGGGATTAGGTATTGGTTGATTGTTGATTCGTAAAAATTATTCTTGTTCATTCGCTACAAAAAATAATCCATGATAATAAAAACAATGAAGTACACTGCCGTATTAATGATGCTTTTTAGCACTTGCATCGCACAACCTAATTTTAAGCCCGACCCACAACTGCTCAAAACGATCGACCAAAATTTTATCGATGCCGCAGCACAGTACCAGGTGCAGATGAAAAACCTGCCGGCAGACAAATTCCCTAAAACTTTTTTCCCTAAAACAGGGCAGTATGAATTCAGCAATTCCAGCTGGTGGTGCAGTGGCTTTTACCCCGGCACACTGCTTTATCTCTACGAGCAAACCAAAGATGAAAGCTTGTATAAGGAAGCGCTCCGTATCAATGAATCTTTAAAAAAGGAGCAATTTAATAAGGGAACACATGACCTTGGTTTTATGATGTATTGCAGTTTTGGTAATGCCAATCGCATCGCACCTAAACCCGAATACAGGGAAATCCTCATCAATAGTGCCAAATCGCTTTCCACACGGTTTAATCCCGCAGTTGGATGTATCAAATCGTGGAATTCTAAAGACCCTAACGAATACCTGGTCATTATCGACAATATGATGAACCTGGAATTATTGTTTTGGGCATCGAAGGTTACAGGCGATTCTTCGTTTTATAAGATCGCTGTCACCCATGCCAATACTACCCTCAAGAATCATTTCAGGAAAGATTACAGTTCCTTTCACGTGATCAACTACAATGCGAAGGATGGATCGGTGATACAAAAACGCACGGCACAAGGCGCTGCTGATACAAGTGCCTGGGCAAGAGGTCAGGCGTGGGGATTATATGGTTTTACAGAAGCCTACCGGGAAACAAAAGACAAAAAATACCTGGAGCAGGCTATCCATATTGCTGACTTTATGTTGAATCACCCCGATCTTCCGGCAGATAAAGTTCCGTATTGGGATTTTAACGCGCCTGGCATTCCGAATGCATTGCCCGATGCATCGGCAGCAGCTATAATGGCTTCGGCGCTCATTGAACTTAGCGGGTATGTAAATCCGGCTGCCGGTAAAAAGTATATGACCGAAGCGGAGGATATTTTACGTTCACTGTCTTCTGCCGAATACAAAGCAGCAGCCGGAACAAATGGAGGATATGTTATTAAACACTGTGTGGGACATTATCCCAATAAAACGGAAGTGGATGTACCGCTGACCTATGCAGATTACTATTTTGTTGAAGCCATGGCGAGGTATAAGGCCTTGGGGAAATAAAGGTTCAAGCGCCAAGGTTCAAGGATCAAGGTAACAGGCTTCAGGAATTAAAGGACAAGAAGCCAACGACATGACACTGCGATAAACTGATTTAACATCCTTCCTCATGAATTTAAAAATCGGGCTATTCGGCATTGGCCTGGATACCTATTGGCCGCAGTTCGACGGACTTGAAAAAAGATTGAACAGTTACCTGGACACAGTAAAAAAAAAGCTGGCGGCAATCCATCCGCATATAATCAATGCGGGCCTGGTAGATAATACCGACAAGGCCTTTGAAGCCGGGCACCTGTTTCGCCGCGAAGAAGTGGACCTGATCTTTCTTTACGTTACTACCTATGCTTTATCATCCACCGTTTTGCCTGTGGTGCAACGGGCAAAAGTGCCTGTGATCATTTTAAACCTGGCGCCGGAAGCTGCTATTGATTATGCCGGTTTTAATGCCATGACTGACCGCACCAAAATGACGGGCGAATGGCTATCGTACTGCTCTGCCTGCCCTGTGCCGGAAATTGCCAATGTATTCAACCGCACCGGGATTAAATTTCACCAGGTAACGGGTATGCTGCACAATGATACTGAATGCTGGAACGAAATAACCGAATGGGTGGAGGCTGCAAAAGTAGCCAACATTATGGCCCATAACCGGCTGGGTGCCATGGGGCATTATTACAGCGGCATGCTGGATATCTATACCGACCTTACCCAACAATACGCCTATTTCGGCGGCCATATAGAATTGCTGGAAGTGGAAGAATTGGCCGGCCTTCGGAAAGAAGTAAGCAGTACAGCCATAAAAGAACGGTTGGAGGTATTTGACCAGGTTTTTGACGTACAACCAGACTGCTCCCTCGAAGAATTGGAAAAGGCTGCTATCACTTCTGTAGCCCTCGATCAACTGGTAGCAAAACATAAGCTTGGCTCTATGGCATATTACTACAAAGGCACCGGCAACGCGGATAACGAGGCTGCTATTAACTCCATCATACCCGGTAATTCTCTGCTTACGGCCAATGGCATACCCGTGGCCGGTGAGTATGAAATAAAAAATGCACAGGCTATGAAGATCATGGACAGCTTTGGTGCAGGCGGTTCGTTTACTGAATATTATGCCATGGATTTTGCCGCAGATGTCGTGTTGATGGGCCACGATGGGCCCGGCCATATAGCCATTGCCGAAGGCAAAACAAAAGTACGGCCGCTCGTAGTGTACCATGGCAAAGTGGGCAGTGGTCTAAGTGTAGAAATGAGTATAAAAAACGGACCGGTAACCTTGCTTTCGGTCGTGGAAAAAGCAAACGGCGGTCTGATGCTGTTGGTAGCTGAAGCCGAATCAGTAGCCGGTCCCATATTACAAATTGGCAATACCAACAGCCGCTATAAATTCAGCATCGGTGCCCGGAAATTTGTGAATGACTGGAACAGCCATGGCCCGGCACACCACTGTGCGGTAGGTATTGGGCATATCAGCAGCAAGATTGAAAAGCTGGGGCAGTTGTTGGGGATGGAAGTGGTGCGGGTGTGCTAAACATGGATAATACACAGCCATATGACAAATCTTGAAATCAACTTTCCCGGGATTGACTACCCCTTTCCAATGGTATTTGTGAAAGGCACAGCGGACGCGCCTTACCTGTTTGGAGAAACTGATAAAGCGGAGATTAAAGTCAGGGATTTTTACATTTCAAAGTTTCCTGTTACGCAAACACTCTGGGAATTTATTATGGGCAGCAACCCGGCACACTTTAAAGAACGGACCCGCCCTGTTGAATGTGTTTCATTTAACGACATTACAACTGCTAATGGTTTTCTCGACAAGCTGAACGCGATTTATGAAAGCCAGGAGCCAATCAAAAATGGTATGAAGTTTCGTTTACCCACAGAAACAGAGTGGGAATATGCGGCCAGGGGTGGTATCAACTGGAAAGACAATTTTTTATTTAGTGGCAGCAATCATATTGAAGAAGTTGGGTGGCAGGGAGAGAAGCACTCCGGTACGCATACGCACCCGGTTGGAGAAAAGCTTCCCAATCAACTGGGCATTCACGATATGTGTGGCAATGTATGGGAATGGTGCCAGGATTATTTCCAAAGCGATATCCATTCGATACCAAAAGATGGCTCACCTTATTTAATGGAAACTGAAGAAAGGGTGCTTCGTGGAGGCTGCCATCATAACTGGGCTGTTCATTGTACCGTTTCTAAAAGATATGCAATTGATCCCACTGCTAAAGACGAGTGTATTGGCTTTAGATTGGCCATGCCGGTTTAAGAGGTCGCGGATTCAGGCTTTAAAATAAATGTGTAAGGCGCCAGGCAAAAAAAAGTCATATGGGTAATTGATACGCCCCTTTTGCTCATCCCTCGCCTGCTTTATTGCTATTCCTTTCTACTTTAGCCTTATGAAAAAATTTGACTTCTACGGCCAAATGGTATTGATCATTATTGGCCTGCTATTGGCTATACCTTTTGATGACATGAGTATTGCTTTCGCAGGTTTAGTAATGTTTGCAACTGGTGTATGGCAACTGATCAGTACCATTGTAAACCTTGCGAATGAAGGCGGCACTCATAAAACATTTTTCAGGAATAACCTGTTTATTGCTATCGGGTACATTATTGTGGCCATCATCCTTTGGGAGCTCTTTAAGGGAAGTATGGCAAGGAATATAGAGGATGCCGCCTGGTATATCATGATGGGCATTCCGCCTTTGCTGATTTCCCGTTATTGGATTGGCATCAGCAAAATTTACGATGTAGGATTTTTTAAAAAGAAAACAGCACATGAATAACTCTAAAAAAACATTGGTAATAGGCGCATCTGCAAACCCGCAACGTTATAGCTACCTGGCCATTAACCGCCTCAGTAAATACGGGCACGACGTAGTTGCCCTCGGGCTAAAACCCGGTGAAGTTTTTGGCGTAACTATTGAAACTGAAAAAAAGCATTTTGAGGATATCGATACCGTCACTTTATACATCAATCCACGGAGGCAACCGGAGTACTACGATTACATTATGTCACTCCATCCAAAACGCATCATCTTTAATCCAGGTACAGAAAACGATGAATTGTGGGCCCTTGCCAAAGCCAACGGTATCCGCCCCCAGGAGGCTTGCACCCTGGTTCTACTAAGTACGGGGCAATACTAAATAAAAAGGTCATTAGGTCAATAGGTCATTAAGTCAGTGGTGCTATTGACCTATTGACTTAATGACCTATTGACCTATTGACATTGTGACTATTGCCTATTGCGACTTCTCCGTCATTTGCTCTTCGAAGCTTTTGATTTTGTTATAGAGCGTTTTCCTGTCTATATGGAGTATTTCGGCGGCTTTGGTTTTATTGTATTTTACCTGTTGCAGCACTTTCATTACGGTTTCGTATTCAGCCTGTGTAGCTGCATTCTTCAGATCTGTATCCCTGTCAGCTACAAAAGTTTTCTGAACATGAGCGGGCCGGTCGTTCATATTTACCTGCATGATCCGGCTGCTATGGATGATCTCCGGCGGTAATACTTTCGCATCTATCACCTTGCCCGAAGTAAGCAGAACAGCCCTGCGAACAACATTGCGGAGCTCTCTTACATTGCCCGGCCAGGGATATTGCATAAATAATTCCATTACTTCCTCACTAAAGTCTGCAACCGTTTTTCCCAGTTCTTCGTTGGTGATGTCCAGGAAATAATTGGCGAAGGCAGTGATATCTGTGCCCCTTTGTCTTAAAGGCGGTATATGAATAGAAAACTCGTTAAACCGGTGAAACAGGTCTTCCCGAAACTTGCCTTTGATATAGGCTTCGTTGAGGTTTTCATTACTGGCTACGATCACCCTTACATCCACCGGCATTTCTTTATTGCCCCCTACCCTTTTAAATTTTCTCTCCTGCATTACCCTTAACAACGTGGCCTGCACGCCTATGCCGAGGTTGGCCACTTCATCTAAAAACAGGGTGCCGCCATTGGCCACTTCAAAAAAACCTTCCTTGCTGCCTACAGCACCGGTAAATGACCCTTTTTCATGACCAAATAACTCACTTCCTGCAAGTTCTTTGGTAAGTGTTCCGCAATCCACAGCCACAAAAGGCATCGAAGCGCGGTTGCTGTTCTCGTGGATCGTTTTGGCAATTACTTCTTTACCGGTTCCACTTTCGCCGTAGAGAATAATGCTATAATTAGTGGGTGCCACCAGCTGTATTTGTTGGTATAATTCTTTGGTAGCTATATCCGACCCGGTTAGGTACTGCGATGGCCGTAATCCAGTGCCAGGGGCAGAAGAGGCCGCCGGCTGCGAACTTGTCGCCATGGGTGCAGATGCTGGCTGCTGCATGGCTTTGTCCAATACACTCAGGATTTCGTCGGGGATCAGGGGCTTCGTGATGTAGTCGAAAGCGCCCATTTTAATAACCTCGACCGCAGTTTTTATATCTGAATAGCCGGTGATGATGATCACTTTGGTAGCCGGGCTATTAGCTTTTAATTCTTTTAAAACATCGCGGCCCTCTTTGTCACCGAGCCGATAATCGCAGAGTACGAGCGGAAAATTACCTTCTTTAAATTTCTCTATCCCTTTGTGACCACTTGTTGCGGTTTCTACGGTATACCCATTTTTAGTAAGAAACCGTTGCAACAAGCTACACATATCCATATCATCGTCAATAACTAGTATTTTCTTCTCTGCCATAGCATTTTTGTTTTTAAAATTATTCAGTTGAAATGATTATAGTTTCGGGTGTGTCGGTAGCAATATGAAGTTTTTTTGACTCTACTTCCTGCACTGTTACCCATACTGCATATTTATTGGGCAATATTCTACCACCATAGTGCCTGGCCCAAACCTTAGTAAATGCTGCCCCAAGGTAAAGAATAATGGCGCTGTAATACACCCATACCATCAGTATAATAATAGACCCTGCAGCGCCGTACAAATTACCAAGGTTGCTGCGGCCTACATAGTATCCTATCCCAAATTTTCCAAGGGTAAACAAAATGGCGGTAAGCAATGCTCCTTTTATCACATCCTTCCATCCAATATGCGCATCGGGCAGTATTTTAAATATCATGGCAAAAATAAATGTGGTAATGGTAAACGTGAGCACCTGGTCCATAACCAGTATAAACACGGCACCGCTGCCGGGAATTTTTTTCTGTAAATACACACTCAATAATGCTACCAAAGCGTTCATCAGTAAAGAGATCAGCAACACAAAACCTACACTTATAATTACAGAAAAGCTCAATATCCTGTTCAATATCAATTTCCACCATGCTTTCTTGGGTTTGCTTTTGAGGCCCCATATCTTATTGATGGAATCCTGGATCTCACCGAAAATACTGGTAGCAGCTATCAGTAATAATACGCTGCTGACAATGGTAGCGAAAAGACCCTGGCCGCTAAGATGCACATTTTGTATCAGGTCTTGTACCTGAACAGCAGCTTCTCTTCCTATCATTTGATCAATCTCAGAAAATATATTCTGCCTGATCGCTTCTTTTTGGCCACCGAACACGAGGCCAAATAGCGAAATGATCATAATCAATACCGGTGCCAGCGCAAATACCATGTAGTAAGAAAGCGCTGCGCTGAACTTAAGGCCTCCAACATCCGAAAATTCAAGGAATACCTGCTTGATGAAAGCATAAGCCTTCCATACTTTTCTTTTCATAAATTACTGCTGTTGCCTTGTAACAACGACATTCCAAGATAGGTTTTATTAATGAAGGTTGGTACTTAGTGCCTGTCTGAAAATGGGTGTGTACGTTAAAAACGCAATCTCCAACAAAAAAGACTTCCAAAGGATTTCCAGTTTGCCTTCAATAGCTGCCGAAAGTTAGTTCACCAACTTCTGGCAGTTAGCCAACCTTCAGCAGCATGAGGCTTAGGACTATACATTAACCTGGCATGCAAATAATAATGTCAGAACGAGGATGAGTGTGCCGATAAAAGCTGCGATGTTGTGTTTCATATTAGGAGTGGTTTTTACCAGGTAACTTTTCATATAGACAAAATAAAGCCAGAAGTATTTTTAAGCAAAAAGCCCATGCAAATGGCTGGTAAGGGATATTGGGGAAGTCTGAGGGCAAAAGTATGGGTGTAGGAATTTGGCAACAAAACGGGAAAACATTTTCCCACCTTACACTGTTGGACAAAAAACACCTCGAACAGCGTGGAGGGGTAATTGCTGCCCTGTCATAGGCTAACCATCTGTAAGAACTTCATTGTGGCTAATTTTTTGCAGTTGTTTTTCCATCAACTATTTTTACCTAGTATAATGTAATGAATAAAGAAGAAACTTTACTGTCTCACCCTGTTCTCATCGTCGACGATGAACAGGATATTTGTTTCATGTTGAGCCGAATTCTACAACAAAAAGCTTATAATTCTGTATCAGTTCACAGTCTTTCTGAAGCAAATTCATGGCTTGCAGCAGAACGCCCTGCTCTTATATTTTTAGATAATAATTTACCTGATGGCCGTGGAGTTGATTTTTTACCCATCCTTAAGAAGATGATGCCTGGTGCCAAAATAATCATGATCACCGCTTATGATAGCCCAACCGACAGGAAGTTGGCGCTCGAAAAGGGAGCAGATGAATTCATCGGCAAACCATTTACACGCCAAACAATCTATGCCGCTGTCGACAGATTATTAAATTAATCCCCCCTTTCGCATAATGGGCAACGATTTCTACAAAGAAGTGTATTATCAACATTGCACATCACGTATACCGAAATCAGTAAAACCCTTTACCACATTGACTTTCCGAACGTTATCTTAATTTGGCAAAGTTTTTATGTTTATCTAACTGACAAATATTTAATTAAACAAAAAAAACTTTTCAATCATGGGAAACATACTTTATCTCGTAGCCGTAGTTCTAATCGTAGCATGGGCAGTCGGCTTTTTAGGTTTTCATGCAGGAGGATTAATACACATTCTCCTCGTAATTGCAGTAATAGCAATATTGCTTAAGGTTATTCGTGGAGGTACCAGCGTTTAATAGTCTACGTATTCTATTTTTTTTAAAGAAGATATTTAATCAGCATGAAATTTTCATGCTGATTTTCAATTTATATATTTACTACCGACATCAATCCTATAAATATGTGGACAAAGGTTCCTTTTTATCTTAGGGCAACCATTACCCTTTTTGGCCTCTGTCTTGTCGGGGTTATCATTGTTCTTGGAAATGACATCCTGGTTCCGGTCGCCTTTGCCATTTTATTGTCAATGCTGCTATTACCAATGAACAATTGGCTTGAAAAAAAACGTATACCAAGGGTGGGAGCCATTATATTTTCACTGCTTGTAGCCTTCATTGTGATTATGGGGGTACTTTATTTTCTGAGTATTCAAATAGCAGCATTTGTGGAGGACATGCCTTCGATAAAGAAGAACCTGCTGGAACATGCACATACCTTGCAGATGTGGGTTTACAAAACCTTTCATATCACAGGTAGAGAGCAGTCCGAATATTTTAATAATGCTGCCGCGAAAATAAAAGAGGATGGCGTTGTCGCGTCCACTTTGTTATCCGTTAAAGATGGTGTCGTATTGATGGTACTATTGCCGATTTATACTTTCCTGATATTGTACTATCGCCCCATGATCCGCAAATTTTGTATGGATATTTTTGCGGATCGATATTGTGAACAGGTTACCTGTGTGCTTAATAAGTCAAAGAGTATCGTTCAGAGCTTTATGGTTGGTTTAATGATTGAAATGTCAATCGTTGCCGTACTCAATTCTATCGGCTTCATTATTATTGGAATTGATTATGCCATATTCCTCGCAGTTCTCGCCGCTGTACTGAATTTAATACCCTATATAGGCATGCTCATAGCCAATGTATTTTGTATGCTGGTAACGCTTACTACTTCTACGCATTTTAGTGACATTCTATGGGTATTTGTGGTGCTGGCAGTGGTACAATTTGTCGATAATAACATACTGATGCCAAGAATTGTCGGTGGTAAGGTCAAAATTAATTCCCTCGTAACGATTCTCGGTGTACTAATAGGTGGTGCGCTATGTGGCATCAGTGGAATGTTTCTGGCGATACCATCTATTGCAATTCTCAAAACAATTTTAGAACAAACAGACGGTTTAAAGCCCTGGGGCATGTTGTTGGGTGATGAAATAACGCAATACGAACCCAGCGTTATATACAGAAGGCTTACTACGTGGCGGCAAAAGCCCAAGGCCATTATACCTGAAAAAGTAGAACTTCCGCCTATACAGGAAAGCGGAGCGCAATAACAAAGGAGGTGCCCTGGCCGGGGGTGCTTTCTACCCGGATACTGCCATTATGATTTAAAATAATTTTTTGGGTATTGGTCATTCCCAGCCCGTTTCCCTTTGTTTTACTGGTAAAATAGGGTTCAAACAATCTTTGCACCGCTTCCTGGTCCATGCCAATCCCGTTGTCGATTATGTACACCATACATTGATCCGTTTCGCCAGCGGTGCGTAGCGTCAACACTCCTTTTCCTGGCTCCATGGCCTCAATGGCATTTACAATGATATTCAGGAATGCGATTTTTATTTTCTCCGTATCTACTTCTACTTCACAAATATTTTCTGAATAATCTTTAACAACTGCAACCTGGTTCAATCCAATTCTGTCAGCAGCCAGTTCCAGTGTGTCTTCCAATAAATCATTAATCGCTTTTCGTTCAGTTCTGAGTTCCGAAAAACGCGTGGAATCCAGCAGATCTGTTACCAACTGGTTTACGCGGCTGCTGTTGCGGTCTATCATATCCAGCAACGGGGTCGGGTCAGTATCCGGCAAACCGGTCTCCTCTCTTATCTGCTCCACGGCAAGGTTTATATTGGTGAGCGGGTTTCTCACCTCATGTGCTATGGTACGGGCCAGCCGGCCGGTTACTGCGAATTTTTCATTCTGGCGCAACAGTACCAGTTCTGCATTGGCGATTCTTAAGTCCGCAATACGTTCTTCCAGGCGTTTCCGGTAGTCGTCGGCTTTATCATTGGCTGACTGGCGGGCTTTGTTTTCTTTATTAAAAGTAAAAAACGAATAAAACGCCAGCAGGACACTGACGGCCAGAGATGCCAAATTGATGATATGTACAGCAGTCCTGATCGAATCTAACCGTTCTGTATTCCGCATTAAAAGACCTTGCTCATGTTGTTGCATCGTCTTAATGATCAACCGGATACTGTCCATACCAATTTTACCATTCTTAAATACCGTGTTCAGGGAATCAGACATTTTATAGGCGCCCTTTCTAAAAATATCCAGCCCTTGTTCGAATATTTGATAACGACGTTCGGTAAGTGCCCCTATTACATTTGCATATTTCAATTGAACAATATTGCCGGCAACAAGACCCTTTATTGTTATCAATATAGAATCGGCTTTGTTCTTACTTCCAATATAGGGCACCAGGAAAGCCGGATCTGCCATTGCCAGGTATCCCCTGAAACCTGTTTCTCCATCCTTTACGCTACCTAAAAAGCCCTCCAGGTTCAGTATAATTTCATTGGTACGCTCTACTTCCTTTGCCCTGCCTAATAATTTCTCTACCGACAGAAGCGTAAGGCCAAGAGATAACAACAACATCAAAAATGCAAGGGTATACCCAATTCGTACCCTGTTGGCGCCCGCAAAAAAAAATGTCTCCTTTTTTTTATCCATGTACCATGATGAATTAAGCAGTGATAAAGGTGACACTGTTTTTTGGCAATCACCAAATGTAAAAAACTTACGCCGCCCACATAGCCGATAACAAACAGGAATTTCCGCAAAGTGGGGAATAATTTCCCTTATTTACAAGCCCTTCAAAGGCAGCCATCTGTCAAAAGCCCTTTACCACATTGCATTACAGCCAAGGCATAACCAACAGGATTAGTTTGGCAGGGTTTTTTAACTGTTGTGTATTCAATCATTATTAAACACTAAAATCAAAATGTCATGAGTAGTTCAAAACTGTTATTAGGGGTATTGATAGGTGCGGCAGCAGGTTCATTGTTAGGTGTCCTGTTTGCTCCGGAAAAAGGAAAAGATACCCGTAAGAAAATTGCCACCAAGTCCGGGGATGCGGTGGATAAACTAAAGAAAAAATTTAGTGACCTGATTGATTCCATATCAGCCCAGGTAGAAGGTGCAGCAGCCGATGCAGAAGACATGGTAGAAAAAGGAAAATCAAAAGCGCATCAATTAAAAGCTGATGTACAGCAGAATTTTTCGTAACAGGCAAAATTTTACCTGTCTTCCGTATACTGGGTCGTTTACTTCATATGGCTGAAAAAAACAGACCGGGTAGCCGGAAGACAGGTAACATCAATTCACTGTAATAAAAACCTCACCCGTATATGCCAACTGAAGCAATACCACAAGAAGAACCGGGCCTTTTTGAAAAGGCGAGTGACTATGCGGAAACACAGATCCACCTGCTGAAGTACAGGGCAATCGACAAAGGGGCAGAGGTGGCTTCGTCCTTAATTACCAGGCTCATGGTGGTACTACTGCTTGGCACATTTATGCTTGTCTTAAATATTGGTATTGCGTTATGGGTTGGCTATATGCTGGGGCATTCATTCTATGGATTTTTTATTGTTGCCGGTGTGTATGGATTGGCTGCATTAATCTTTTACGCATTTAGGCATCAATGGATTAAACAGCCTATAAACGATCTGATTGTAAGAAAAATTTTAATGAAAAAGTCATGACGCCCACCATCACCACCGCATTACAGTTAGACCAGTACATTGCCGAACTTGAAATAAAGAAGCAAGCCCAGGAAGCAGAATTAAAGGAAACTATTAAAGAAGGACTGGAGAAATTAAAACCGGCAAACCTGGTAAAAGCCGTTTGGACCGGTGTCAGTACTTCTCCGGAAATAAAGGAGCATCTGATTGATAATGGTATCGGCCTTGCAGCAGGTTTTGTTTCTAAAAAACTGTTTGTAGGCAAGTCGCAGAACCCCGTTAAAAGGTTGATCGGCTCCCTGGCACAGCATGGCATCACGAATCTTGTTTCAAACCACCCGGATGCCATAAAAAACATCGGCGTTGGGCTGCTCAGGTTGATTTTTAAAAGGAAAAAGAAGAAGGATCCGGAAGAGGAAACAGCGTAAAAAATGAACGCAAAAAACTTACTGACCCAACTAATAATACTTGATACACATGAAAAAGAAAAGCCACGGCAAAAAAGGATTGACATTTCCGTTGTCGGCGGAAATGTATGAAAGGGCAAAAGCGGAATTGGAACAGGAAGAAAAAAATATACTCCAGGCTGTATCTATAAATGAAAACGAAGCCACCGCCGAATTTGTTATCAGGCGGATAAATGGCCAGGGTTTTAGAGATTTTTGGAAAAGAGTGGCCGGCTAAGTGATTCAATAATTGTGGGAGAGATAGGGAAACGAACCTGGTATTTCTTTCATCAAAAAAAAATTTTATGTCAATTAACTTGTTAGAAACTGTACAGCAAACCCTGAATTACCAGCCACTACAAAAGGTGGACCCTAATACACAGGAAGTAAAAATAGATAATAAAACGCCCAGTGAAGAGCGCTTCAGCCAGGCGACCATTCCTGCAGCCATTATTGCGTTGTATCAATTTTCTACAACTAAGGACGGGGCAGCAACGATTATACAAAACAATGAAAACACCGATTGGCCGGAGATCATTTTTTACGACAGGAAAGAAGAATTCTTTGAAAAGATCGCTTCCTACTCGTATGACAATGTCTATAATTGTGTACCCCGGATTCAGGAAGTGTTTGTAACGGCTGTGGCTGCTATTAAGCAACACGCTTCAGAAGGGACAGAAGAAGGTGTAAAAAAATTACTTGCTGATCAACGTAACCTGGTATTGCCTTACCTACCTGCCGAAATCCAGATCGGTACATTGCTGAATGACGATTCCATTGACGACAGGACTCATAAAATGGAAGGACCCATGTCTAACCTGATGCATGCGATTGGAAACATTTTTTCCAGTAGTGATGAGGTCAAACCAGTAAAATAACACCCCGACCCCGCTAACAAACCCACATAAAAACAAACACAAACACCATGAAAGCACATATTGGTATTACAGATAAAAATTTAGCGGGTATTTCGGCCATTCTTACCGGCTCCCTGGCGAACCTGATGGTTGTTTACACTAAAACCAGGAAATTTCACTGGAACGTGAGCGGGAATAGTTTTATGGAACTCCATAAACTATTTGAAGACCAATATGAAAAATTAGAAGAAGCTATAGACGAGGTGGCTGAGCGTATCGGGAAACTAGGGTTTAAGGCGATTGGCACCATGAAAGAATTTATCGACCACGCTACGTTAAAAGAAGCTCCCGGTAAAAATCCCGGGCAAAAAGAAATGATCAGCGAACTGTTGAAGGATCACGAGGCAATCATAACAGCTACAAGAAAAAACATTGACGAATGCGACGGGAAATTTAAAGATATAGGTACAGCAGATTTTCTTACCGATCTGATGAAAGAACATGAAACAATTGCCTGGACACTCCGCAGGTACCTGGATTAAAGCTTGTTTTTTGGTGTAATACTAGCATGGTCATTTTTATAGTGATCATGCTTTTTATTTTTTGGGGCTCCAAAGGAGTATTATTTGCCAGCCATTAGGTCTGAAAGAACGGTGACAGTGTTTTTGTGACAATTTAAATTGTCACAAAGAAATTGTCACAAATTTGCCTATCAAAAACTGTGAAAAATCAGCCTGTGAAAAATTAATTAATCACAAGCCGTTTTAGCACAGTACCCAAACCTGGCTTACATCATAAAATCAAACGAAGACATAATCCTGAAAAAGGATGATAGTGGAAATTCAAACTGAAACAGAACCAAAAAAACTCATACCCGACCGGGTTCAGTTCCATTTAGTAAATTTACCGCTCTAAACTAACCTGTACCACATGGCACTGGCCGCGCTACATAACGAAAAGGAGCTCTTACTACGAGTGGCAGGTGGCGATGACAAGGCTTTTGCTGAACTTTTTTACGCCTACCACAACCAACTGGCCGGTTTCGTATTGTTGCTAACTGATTCAGTAGAGATGACGGAAGAGGTGGTCCAGGATATTTTTGTCAAAATCTGGATGGACCGCAGTAAACTACTCACGGTCCAAAAATTTGTTCCCTACCTTTTTATCTTAACAAGAAACTATACCCTGAATTGCATCCGAAGCCGCACAACAATGCGCAAAAACGAGCTGCAGTATATTCAAACCCGGGATACAGAACAATCGGAAACTCCCGAACCACTGAACGACCCGGGGTTAGCGTTGTTGCTCGACAGGGCCGTGGCACAACTACCACCACAGCAGCAAAAAGTGTATCTCATGAGCCGTCGCGAGGGCTTAAAACATGCCGAGATCGCAGACCAAACCGGTCTTTCAAAAGAAACCATAAAGAAATATATTCAATGGGCTACCGAGTCCATTTCGAGGTTTGTTAAGGCGCATAAAGAAGTGCTGTCAATTATTATGATGGCCAGTTACAATAAATAGTATTCTCTTCTCTAACCACTTTTCCTGGTCTTTTAGTTGTTGCCTTTGTTGCTTGAAAAAAATATTTTCTTCCCCATATCCCCTTTCCTGTTTCTGTTGTGTCTTTACAATTAGTTAACGAAAACAAAACAGGAATTTCATTTTCACCACGATTGTATGGCAAATACCAGGTTAGCATATTTATTTGAATTGTTCGTAACGCAAGCTGCCGCGAAGGCTGAGAAAGAGGAGCTCTTTATATTAATGGCTGATCCGGAAAATGAATCGCAGGTAGAAGGATTAATAGAAAATACCTGGATCAATTATGAACCCAGGCAGGAGGTGTTTTCAAGTGAGCAAAGTGCTGCTATGCTGCAAAAAATAATGGAGGCAAAGCAACCTGCAAAACTGGTGACCTTATCACCGGTACCGGCAAAATCAATGTGGCGGCGGATCGCAGCGGCAGCGGCTATCTTACTGGTGGTCAGCACCGCTGCCTACTTTCTATTCAATCGTGGTGCAGACAATGATAAACCATCATCTAAGAACATTGCTAAACGCTACAAGAATGATGTGATGCCAGGTGGAAACAGGGCAACGTTAACCCTTGGCAACGGCAGCACCATTGTACTGGATAGCGCTGGCAACGGAACACTTGCGCAACAGGGAAATGTACAGGTTGTAAAACTTTCAAACGGCGAGTTGGCGTACACGGTAAACGGCGTAACGACCTCCGAAGTTTTTTACAATACGATGAGCACACCCCGTGGCGGACAATACCAGCTAACGCTTCCTGATGGCACAAAAGTTTGGTTGAATGCAGCATCGTCTATTACCTATCCAACTGCATTTACAGGTAAAGAGAGAAGGGTCAAAATAACCGGCGAGGCGTATTTTGAAGTTATGCCACTGATGCTGCCGGGCCGGGAGGCAAAAATGCCTTTTAAAGTGTCTGTAAATGATGGAACAGAGATAGAAGTTTTGGGTACTCATTTCAATATTAATTCCTACAGTGACGAGGCATTGATAAAAACAACTTTACTGGAAGGGTCGGTTAAAGTAACCCATGGCAGCAACAGCAGTTTACTCCAACCAGGCCAACAGGCACAGATAACCAAAGCAGGTAACCTAAGCATGGTACCCGGAGCAGATATAGAAGAGACAATGGCCTGGAAAAACGGCAGGTTCATTTTCAAAAATGCAGATATCAGAACGATCATGAACCAGGTGGCAAGATGGTATGATGTGGAACTAAGCTACGAGGGAAATATCGCCGACATTTTCGTAGCCGAGATGGCAAGAGATATTCCTGTTTCCAAATTATGTATGCTACTGGAACAAACAGAACGGGTGCACTTTTTAATAGAAGGAAAGAAAATTACGGTGATGCCGTAGTTGGTTGATTAGTTGACCAGTTGATTAGTTCATTAGTTTGTTCAGCTTCTTTAATATGTCGCAAAAAAAAATTAAATACCTGGATACCGATCAACCGATCAACTAATTAACTAATCAACCAATCAACCAATCCCTAACCCCCACAAATAAATAGCTACTGAACCGGTTGGTGCACAAAACCGGAACAAGGGATAGCTACTGGTTCTACATATTTCAACACTGCCCATTGTTTAACTAACGGTTATGCTACAACATAGCCGCCCAAAACACTATTGTTATGAGACGATCCGGATTCTTATTGTTGCTATTCTGCCTGTTGATGGCAAAGCAAGGCCTTTCCCAGGGTGTAACATTATCATTAAAAAATGTGACCCTTGAAAAAGTGTTTGATGAAATAAAAAAGCAAACGGCTTACAGCTTTGTATATAGTAAAACAGTGCTGGCCAAAGCAAAACCGGTAGATGTGAATGTTACGAATGCCAGCATCGACCGGGTTCTTAGTATATGTTTTAAAGACCAGTCGCTTACATATTCCATCACCGACAAATACATTACCATCAGGGCCAAAGAAGAAGAAACAGTGGCTGCAAATTCAAATAACGTCTCAGAAATAAGAGGCACCGTAACCAATGAAGAAGGTGTGCCTCTCAGTGGTGCTTCTGTAAAAATAAAAGGAGTTGCCAAGGGAACGGCTGTGAATGAAAAAGGAAATTTTGTATTGTCGCCGGCAGATAAAAATGGCACCCTCGTCATCAGTTTTGTTGGCTACGACGCCGTGGAAATTCCGGTACAAAACAGGGCCACCGTTAATGCACAATTAAAACCTTCACTCCAGATCCTCGATGAAACAATTGTGATTGCTTATGGCACGTCGTCCAAACGCAAAAACACCGGAACTGTCGGCAGCATTACATCAGCAGAAATCGGCAAACAGCCGGTGGGGAACGTTTTAGCTGCTTTACCGGGTCGTATTGCCGGTACGCTGGTGGCACAAAATAACGGCGTTCCCGGAAGTGCTATACAGATCCAGATACGCGGCCAGGGTTCATTGGGCCAGGGTACTATTCCGCTCTATGTGATCGATGGTGTGCCATTTACAAATTTCAATGGCGGCTCGCCCGCAACGGACAACCTGAACGCCTTTGGTACATCTGGTGCCAGTGGTGGTATCAGCCCATTCAACAGCATCAATCCATCCGATATAGAAAGGATCGACATATTAAAAGACGCGGATGCCACTTCTATTTATGGTAGCCGTGGTTCTAATGGCGTGGTATTGATTACCACAAAAAGAGGCAAGCAAGGCAAAACAAAACTGGATGTAGGTGTAAATACCGGTTTGTCGGAACTGAACCGTTTTATTCCCGTATTAAACCTTCCGCAATACCTTGAATTAAGAAGAGAAGCATTCAAAAATGACGGTGTGTTACCGACGGTGGCAACTGCTCCCGACCTCCTGGTATGGGATACGACAAAGGCTACGGATTGGCAAAAAACCTTTCTGGGTGGAACCGGGCATCTAACAGATGTCCAGGCTACATTATCAGGCGGCGATGCACGCACCCGATTTTTATTTAATTCCAGTTATCGCAAAGAAACCACGGTGTTTCCCGGCGATTTTGGCGACAGGCGTTTTGCCACCCGTCTAAATGTGGAACACAATTCAGCTGATCACAAATTCAATGCGGCATTTGGTGTGAGCTACTCCAATGCGAATAGTAACCTCACGCAATCCGATATTAGCTCCATCTATAACCTGCCACCGAATTTACCCCTATATCAACCAGATGGCAAACTGTTTTGGGCCACAGGATTTACCAATCCTTATTCCACACTGTTACGCAAATACAGTGGCGTTACGACGAACCTGATTGGCAACGCCACCCTACGCTACACGATATTACCGGGCTTAAATGTAAAAACCAATTTCGGCTATACTGAAAACAACCTTGATCAGAAAACAGCTACACCTGCGTCAGCATTGAACCCATCTACCAACCCGGTCAGCTCAGCAGTATTTAGTGCCAATAAAGCCAAAAACTGGATCATTGAGCCGACCGCAGAATACATAACCCATATCAGTGAAGGAAAACTGAGTGTCCTTGCAGGCGCCAGCTGGCAACACAACACCAGTCTTGGATTATTCCAGACCGGCAGCAATTACAGCAGCGAGGCATTGCTGGGTACATTACTGGCTGCCGGAACCGTTGTAGTGAACTATAACAATAATGTACAATATAAATACGATGCTGTATTTGGCCGTATTAACTACGACTGGAAAAGCAAGTACATCCTCAATGCGACTTTCCGCCGCGATGGGTCATCCAGGTTTGGACCTAGCAACCGCTTTGGTAATTTTGGCGCAGTAGGTGCTTCATGGGTATTCAGCGAAGAGAACTTTATGAAGGTCCATCTGCCTTTCCTGAGCTTTGGTAAACTTCGTGGCAGTTATGGAACTACGGGTAACGACCAGATCTCAAATTATATTTATTTGCCATTGTACAACAGTACCACTGCTTACCTGGGCAATCCTGCCATTTACCCGGTTACCCTTCCAAATGCAGATATCCATTGGGAAACAACGAAGAAGCTGGAATTCGCACTGGAACTGGGTTTTGCAAAAGACAGGATCCTGTTTTCTACCAACTACTACAGGAACCGATCCAGCGACCAGATCACTTTCTTAAGGCTCCCAACTCAATCCGGCTATAATTCGGTTACTGCAAATTTACCAGCGCTCATACAAAACAGCGGATTGGAGATGGAACTCAATACCACCAATATCAAGGGCAAAGATTTTAAATGGACCACCGCATTCAATATCACTTTACCAAAAAACAAACTGGTAGATTTTCCCGGCCTCGCCAGCACGTTCTCTGCTACCAGCTATGTGATCGGCCAGCCTATCAATTTTTCAAGGGCATACCATTACCTGGGTGTAGATCCGGCAACTGGCAAGGCTTTGTATGATGATATTGACAAAGACGGCGCTGTAACTTTTGCCAACGACCGCATTATTATGCCAATCGGCACACCGTATTATGGTGGCATTAGCAACACGTTCACCTATAAGAATTTACAGTTAGATGTCTTCTTCCAGTTCAATCATCGTTATGGCGTAACCAATGTGGTGAGCACAAGACCGGGCGCATTGACCAATCAGAACACTTCATTCCTGAACCGCTGGAAACAGGCCGGTGATGTTACTTCCATCCCTGGTGCATCGGCTACAGCAGGTACGGTGATTGCCAATTCATGGAGCAATTACACTTCTTCCGACGCCGTATGGGGTGATGCATCTTACTTAAAATTCCGTTCGGTGAGCCTGTCTTACAACCTGCCCACCAACTGGATTCGTAAAGTAAAAATGAGCAGCTGCCGCCTGTTTGCCCAGGGCCAGAACCTGTTTACCTGGAGTAAAAACAAATACATTTTCGATACGGAAACTACCGTACAGGGTGGACCAAGTGGTTTAGGTACCGGCACCATCGGCCAGGTATTGCCACCACTCCGCACCATTGTTTTCGGTCTTAATTGTTCATTCTAATAACCTATACCAATGACAACAAGTAATCATAAAATATCGCGTTTTTTAATAGCAAGCGTTCTTGGCATTACCCTGTTTTCTTCCTGCAAAAAATTTGTAGAACTCGGGCCACCGCCTACGCAAACCGTGCTGGAAGATGTATTCAAAACTGATGCTACTGCTAACAGTGCCATACTCGGTTTGTATACCGGCCAGGCACTGCCACAGTTGATCCAGGGTTTTACTTTTATGCCCGGCATGAGCGCCGATGATATCCAGTATAATACATCCTCTGCCGCGTACGACGAGTTTGAGAACAATGCCATCACGGTACTCAACTCATTAAACGAAAACACGATCTGGTATTATAGCTACATGCTCATCAAAAACACCAACAATGCCATTGAGGGACTTAATAAATCCACAACGCTTACCGCTACGGTGAAAGACCAGTTGTTGGGTGAAGCGAAATTCCTTCGGGCATTTACCTACTTCTACCTGGTGAACTTTTATAGCGCTGTACCAATGCCGTTGACAGGCGATGCTGACTATCTCATCAATGCCGTTTTACCAAGGACCGCTTCCAACCTGGTATGGGCACAGGTAATTGCCGATCTAAAAGACGCGCAGGCAAAATTGCCTGAAACCTATGTTGGAACATTCAGGGCCCGCATCAATAAATCCACCGCTACCACCCTGCTGGCAAAAGCCTACCTGTATCAAAAAGACTGGGTGAATGCTGAAACAGAGGCCAGCAAAGTAATTGCACTGGCTCCGGCTACTTATAGCCTGCCAGCACCGGCCACCGCATTTGTGCAAACAAGTCCCGAGATCATCTGGCAAATAGCCAATACCACCGGTGTTTCTACTTTTGGGGCCAACTACCTTGCTGCCGCTGGTTCTATTCCTACCTTTTCTTTGTATGATACCATTTACAAATCTTTTGAAGCAGCTGATTTGAGAAAAACCAACTGGACAGGTATTACAACAGTTTCATCAAAAAACTACTATTTCGTAAACAAGTACAAAGTGCGGGTAACCAGCGGCAATGAATACAATATCGTTTTTCGCCTGGCAGAGCTGTACTTAATACGTGCCGAAGCAAGGGCACAACAAAACAACCTGGCCGGTGCTAAAACTGATGTGGAAACAATCCGAACCCGTGCTGGATTAGGCGCACTCGCCGCTGGTATTACGCAGCCACAAATGTTATTGGCGATAGAGCAGGAAAGAAAAGTGGAACTGTTTGGAGAATGGGGTAATCGTTGGCTGGATCTGAAACGGACCGACCGCGCCAACACTGTTATCGGTGGCCAAAAGGCAACCTGGAAAACGACATCTGTTCTTTACCCGATACCGGATAACCAACGCCAGGGGAATACAAACCTGACGCAAAATGCAGGGTATTAATTTATGTAACAACAAAACAACTGGTGGATGTCATATTTAATCATCATTTTTAAACAGATCAAATGTTCAGCATAAAAAAATTGTTGGGAACAATAAGTTTTGCATCCATCAGCCTTTTTAGTTTGGCGCAAAAGAATAAGAACATTTTCCATATTAGCGGCAAAATAGAAGGATTCAAAACTGGAAAAGCCTACCTGTCATGCAGCGATGCAGACCCGGAGTTGAGCGATTCGGTATTGGTGAAAGATGGAAAATTCAGTTTTACGGGGAAGATCACAGAACCGGTATTTTGCACATTGAGGCTCGATACTTTACGCAGCAGGCTGGGCTTTTTCCTGGAACCCGGTAGCATTACAATCGCCGGCAACAGCAACGAACTGCACAAAAGCAACGTTACCGGCAGCAATTCTCAAAATCAGTGGAAAGAATGGAGCGCAACATGGTCGGCCATTGCCCAACAGGCAGGGCCGATGTACAAAAGGCTGGATTCAGTTACAGAGAAGGGCAAAGTAAAAGCAAGCCCCGAAGACCGGAAGGTTTTTGATGATGGGATGGCATCGTTGTCTGCGCAAACAAAGACGGCAGTTATTGCTTTTATCAATAAATACCCGGCTTCACCGGTAGGCCCGTTTATACTAATCGACCGGTTTATTAATTATCCCGATCCGGCCATGCTGGCCACTGGTTTTGCACTGGAATCTAATGTTGCTAAGAACAGTTTATATGGTAAAAAAATAACCAACTATCAATACGTTGCCGCGAGAACCGGTATTGGTGCCATGCCAGATTTTGAGGTTACGGATACCGCGGGCAAACCCCTGAAACTCTCTTCCTTGCGCGGCAAATATGTGCTGGTAGATTTTTGGGCCAGTTGGTGCGGGCCTTGCCGAAAGGAGAATCCGAATGTTGTGAAAGCCTACCAGGCATACCACGACAAGGGCTTCGAGATCGTAGGCGTTTCCCTGGACACAAAAAAAGACCAATGGCTGAAGGCCATAGCAAAAGACGGCCTTGCCTGGAGCCATGTAAGCGATCTCAAAGGTTGGGAAGGCGGTATTGTGAAAGAGTTTGGGATTAAGGTTGTGCCCACCAGTTTCCTGCTGGATAAAGAGGGCAAGGTGATCGCCAATAACCTGCGCGAAGAAGCCCTTCCCAAAAAATTGTCTTCTCTATTACATTAATTTTAAAGCGATTGATATGAATAATTATTTGAAAGCATGTATTTGTTTGGCATTCGCCGTATGTACCCTGCAGTCATTTGCGCAGCAAAACAACCCGGCGGATACCATGATGCGGTATTACCGTAAACTGGCTTCGTCGGCAAATGAAAGCGACAAGGCCTTGTTGGAACCCATCCTGTACAAGATGTTGCAAACAGAAAAAGAAACCGAATGGCTGAGTGCCAGGAACCTGTTTTACACGATGAAAAAAATCAATACATCGGACTCCATCACTGCTGCTACCCGAATCAAATTTCCACTGGGCGAAACGGTTCGCGGCGATGAAACAAAGACCGTTTATGATGAAAAAGATCCGGTGAAAAAAGAAGCGTTGTACAAGGCCTGGATCGCAAAGTTCCCGCCTGAAAAATTTGGCAGCGACCGGATCACCTATGACTATGTGCGCAATGCGGTTGCCACTGCCTACGCAAAAGCCAACAATGTAAAAAAAGCCCTGGAGTACGCGAACATGACGGAAACCCCGGTATGGAAAGGCGAGGGTTGGGCCGGACCCGCAGGTGAACTGGTAAAGCAGGGCCATCTGAAAGAAGCCGCAGAACTGTATAAAAAAGCAGCTGCTAATTCGTACAAATACATGACCACCAATAGGGCGGATTATGGCGCCTCGTTTGCTGCTACCGGTTATGTATCCTACAACACTTCGCTGGCCGATATTTTATACAAACAGAAAAAGTATAAAGAGGCCTTAACCTATGTTAAGGAAGCACACGATAGTTCCAAATATGTGAGGAATAATGTAAATCTCATCTACTCCAATGTGCTGCAGAAATTGGGAAAAAACCAGGAGGCATTTGATATCATCAACGAAGCATTGAATGAGGGCCAGGCCAACGAAGAAATGAAAGCGAATTTGAAAGCCTTGTACGTGAAAGTAAAAGGCAGCGATGCGGGGTATGAAGCATATGTGGCTGAGGTCAACAAAAAATTCATCGAAAAAATCTTAAAGGAGCTACCAAAGACCATGATCAATCAGCCGGCTCCCGGTTTTACACTGAAGGATGTAAATGGAAACACAGTAAGCCTGGCCGACTACAAAGGCAAAACCGTGGTGATCGATTTTTGGGCCACCTGGTGCGGGCCATGCAAAGCATCTTTCCCTGCTATGCAAATGGCGGTGAATAAGTTTAAAAGCGATCCCAATGTCAAATTCCTCTTCATCCATACCTGGGAGCGGGGAACCGAAACACCGGCAGCCGATGCAAAAAAATACGTCGATGATAACCAGTACAGCTTCGAGGTATTGATGGATCTGAAAGACAAAGAAACCGGCGTCAATAAAGCGGTGGAAAGTTTTAAGGTGAGTGGTATCCCGGCCAAGTTTGTAATCGGACCCAATGGCAATATCCGGTTTAAGATGACAGGATTTTCCGGCGGAAACGATGCAGCCGTGGAAGAACTTTCAGCAATGATCAATTTGGCCTCGAAATCATAAGAAAATCTGCCACGAATGACACCGACCGATCTCTTAATCGGTATTGCGAGATCGGGTTCTTGCCCGACGTGGCAATCCCCATGCTTTTTAATTGTGCGGGTTGTACTAAGGAACGCCTTCCTGCCTGATAGCTGGGGATTGCTTCCAGCAATCCCGGACGTCCGGAACTCGCAATGACGGCCTATATTTTTGGTCTTGTGACTTTACAACAGTGACGATTTCTTAAAACCACATTTGCCATGCAACAACACTTCTTCATCAAAGACAGATCCACTGTCTACAAGATCAATTTCAGTGATATCTCCCTTATCGAAGGCACTTTAAACTATTGTAAGATCCATACCAGGCAACATAGTTTTACCACCCTTGTAACCATGAAAAAAATCATGGAAGCCTTGCCCGGTGATGAATTCATACGTGTACATAAATCATACATTGTAGCGGTGCAGCACATTTCTAAAATCAGCCGTGGCCAGGTGCATCTCAATACCGAAAGATTTGTTCCCATAGGTGATACTTTCAGGCAAGGCCTGGATAGCATGGTTACCAAAAGCCTGCTGTAATGAAGCCAGGTTCCCAGTAAGAATTGTCTTTCACTCATGAAATAAAAAACCAACTATCTTCCGGTCATCAAACATTTTTATTCTAAACACTATGTTTTTGACCAACTACCTGCAGGAGTTTGAAGCCAATGGCTACCTGGTTCTTGAAGATTTTAATACTCCCGAACAGTGTGATGCCCTTATGAAGCGTGGTGAAGAACTAGCCAATGCTTTTAATTTCGAAGGCCATCCTTCGGTGTTTCAAACCACGGACCAGGCAAAAACCACGGATGACTATTTTCTCAATTCCGGTGGCAACATTTCCTTCTTTTTTGAGAAAGATGCATTTGATACTGAAGGAAAACTGAAGACCGATCTGTTTCACTCGATGAACAAAATAGGCCATGCACTGCACGACCTGGACCCTGTTTTTAATAGCTTTTCACGTTCGCCCCAAATGAAAGAACTTGCCCGGGCGCTGCAACGGGATAGTTACCTCGTCATTCAAAGCATGCTTATCTTAAAACATGCCCGTATTGGTGGCGTGGTAGATGTACACCAGGATGCCACTTTTTTATATACCGAACCCAATTCCTGTATTGGGTTTTGGTTTGCACTCGAAGATGCTTCGATAGAAAATGGTTGCCTTTGGGCCAGGCCCGGTGGACATCGTGAGCCTTTGCGTTCCTGGTTCAAAAGAAAAGAAGGCGGCGGTACAGAAATGCAGATGCTGGATGACCAGCCATTTTCCACCGAAGGCATGGTGCCACTGGAAGTAAAAAAAGGCGCTTGCGTAGTATTGCATGGATTGCTGCCACACTATAGTTTGCCCAATACCAGCGGCCGGAGCCGCCAGGCTTATTCCATCCATGCGATTGATAAAAATGCCCGCTATCCAAAAGAAAATTGGCTGATGCGAAACATGAACGAGCTAAGCGGGTTCTAACGATTTAATGTCTTCAATTAATGCTGGTTTAACCTGTAACGCTCTTATTTAAATCTCACCAAATAGAGTTCTTATATGCCCTTATATTCCTTAAATGGTTAAAATAAAACATCCCCCATCACCAATTACCCTTTTAGGTCAATCATATAAGGAATATAAGGGCATATAAGTTTATTTATGCTCGCTATATAGCACATGGAGCATGAATTCCTGACCTCGCCCGGGAAACCTATCCGGATTATTCTACCCCGGCTTCCACCAGCATGGCTGCTATTTTCTTCTCCCAACGCTCTTGTTCACCCTTATTCATCATATGATTGGTTTCCCGGTCATAAAGTTCCTGCATGGCTTTGTATTTATTCAAAATCTCTTTGAATACGGCGTCTACCCGCAGCCGGTAGTTGTGTTTAAAAAAGGTGCTTGACGCTGCTTTCTTTTTAAATTCGGCAGCGCAGATCTTTGCCAGGTCAAAGTGGACTTGTTCGTGCTTTAATAGCCTGGCAGATTTCTTTTCGGGCCGCACCCATGAAATAGGTTTCAAAGTCAACACTACGTCAAACACCAACTTCGCCGTATCTGATCGGGATGAAAATTTACTGGAATATTTATAGGTGACTGCCCAATGTGTTTTTGCCCAGAAATCAGTGTTATTTTCTATTTCACCCCGATAATCTTCCCATGTCAATTTTCTGTCGGGTATTATTTTGTCAATTGGCTGGGCGCTGAGTTTTGTAGTAAAAAACAGTACCCAATAAATAACCGGTACCAGGAGCCTATGTATTGTACTGGTAGCTAAGGTCATGAAAAAGCGTTTAATGTGGTGTATTTGTTGGCAAATGTACTTGTGATTAGGTTTCTGCTATTTCAATCCTTCTTTCAAAATCCCTGATTATACTGCTACGCAATCCCGCACAGACCTATTTTTGCAGCCCATCCATTTTACCCAATGACCGAAAGACTACAGGCATTTGCCGGCACCATAGAAGGAGAATTTTATTTTGATAACACGATGCGTACGCTGTATGCCACCGATGCTTCCGCATACAGGGAAATGCCTTTGGCCGTGGCTTTGCCAAAGGGGGTGGACGACATTAAAAAATTGATTGCTTTTGCCAAACAAAATAATACATCGCTGATACCCCGTACAGCCGGAACTTCTTTGGCAGGACAGGTGGTGGGTAGTGGGATTATCGTTGATGTAAGTAAATATTTTACCGGGATCCTGGAGTTAAACCAGGAAGAAAAATGGGTAAGGGTGCAACCCGGGGTGATCCGTGATGAACTAAACATGTTCCTGAAACCACACGGGCTGTTTTTTGGCCCTGAAACCAGTACAGCCAACCGTGCTATGATGGGTGGCATGGTGGGTAATAACAGTTGTGGCAGCAACTCTGTGGTTTACCGCAGCACAAGGGAACACTTGCTGGAAGTAAAAACGATCCTCAGTGATGGTTCGGATGCCGAATTCAAGGCGCTCTCTTTGGACGATTTTCATGCAAAATGCGAAGGAACGAACCTGGAAGCGAACATCTATAAAACCGTCCGGAGCATGCTGGGCAACTACGATAACCAGCAGGAGATCCGGAATGAATTTCCAAAGAAAACAGTGGAACGCCGCAATACCGGGTATGCAGTAGATATGCTTTTGGATACCGCACCATTCACCGCCGGCGAACCTGATTTTAACTTTTGTAAGTTGATAGCGGGGAGCGAAGGCACCCTGGCATTCATCACCGAAATTAAATTGAATGTTGTTCCGCTGCCTCCACGGGAAATTGGTTTGCTCTGTGTGCATTTTAATACCATTGATGAAGCCCTCCGGGCAAATCTTATCGGCCTTAAATACCACCCCAGCGCCAGCGAACTGATAGACCACTATATTCTCGAATGCACCAAAGACAATATTGAGCAAAGTAAGAACCGTTTCTTTGTCCAGGGCGATCCGGGGGCGATCCTGGTGATAGAATTTGCGAAGGATAGCCGGGACGAAATAGCCGCGATTGCGCAGCAGGTGGAAGTGGAAATGAAGGCTGCTGGTCTTGGCTACCATTTTCCCCTACTGTTTGGTGACGATACTAAAAAAATATGGACGCTGCGAAAGGCCGGTCTCGGATTGCTGAGCAACCTGCCAGGCGACAGCAAGGCCGTACCTGTGATTGAAGACACAGCTGTAGATGTAAACGATCTCCCCGATTTTATCGCTGACTTCAACCTGGTCTTAAAAAAGCACAACCTGTATAGCGTTCATTATGCGCATGCAGGCAGTGGCGAAATACACCTGCGCCCCATTATCAATTTAAAAACGGAAGAGGGAAACCAGCTTTTCCGCACCATTGCTGAAGAGATCGCCCTATTGGTAAAAAAGTATAAAGGCAGTCTCAGCGGCGAACACGGCGATGGCCGCCTACGTGGTGAATTTATAGAGCAGATGGTGGGCAAAAAAAATTACCAGCTGCTGAAGGAAATAAAAAAGACCTGGGACCCGAACAACATTTTCAACCCGAATAAAATAGTGGATACACCCAGCATGAACTCGATGCTGCGTTATACTCCGGGCCAGCAAACGCCGGCTTTTAAAACCATCTTCCGCTATCATAACCAGGATGTGCTGCAACACGCAGAACAATGCAATGGCAGCGGCGATTGCCGTAAAACGGAAATGAGCGGTGGTACCATGTGCCCATCATTCATGGCTACGCGAAACGAGAAAGATACCACCCGTGCCAGGGCAAATATTTTACGGGAATTTCTGACCCATTCCGATAAGATGAACCGGTTTGACCACAAGGAAATCTATGATGTTATGGATCTCTGTCTCAGCTGTAAAGGCTGTAAAAGCGAGTGTCCGAGCAATGTGGATGTGGCCAAATTAAAAGCCGAATTCCTGCAGCAGTATTACGATGCCAATGGCGTACCGTTCCGCAGTAAGCTTATTGCCAACTTTACCAAAAGTGCCAAGCTTGGGGCAATGTTTCCATCGCTTTATAATTTTGGCATTGGCAATAAGGCGATTGGTGGAATGATCAAAAAGATGAGTGGATTTGCGGCGAAGCGTTCGATGCCGACGATGTACAAGACGACGCTGAGGGCGTGGTTTAAGAACCATAAGCAAGTAGTAGGTAGTAAGAAGCAGGTAGCTGGTGAAGAAGTTCGGGCGTCTGGCGTCAAGCGTCCAGCGTCAAGCATCTATCTTTTCTGCGACGAATTCACCAACTACAACGATACCGAGATAGGCATTAAAGCCATTTTGTTATTGGAAAAACTGGGTTACGAAGTATTGATGCCCGAACATGAAGAAAGCGGCCGCACCTGGCTTTCAAAGGGTTTGATCCGGAAAGGCAAAGAGATTGCCAACAAAAATATCAGCATTTTCAGCCCGTTGATTTCTGCCGATACACCGCTGATTGGAATCGAACCTTCTGCTATCCTCACTTTCAGGGATGAATATATTGACCTCGCCACCGATGAAAATTTTGAGAAGGCTAAAGTTCTATCCAAGAATGTTTTTTTGATAGATGATTTCCTGGCGGGTGAAATGGCAAAGGGAAATATCGACCCGGCCTTATTTACAACCGATAAAAAAGAATTGGTGTTACACGGGCACTGCCAGCAAAAATCGCTGACAGGGGTAACTGCTTCGGTAAAAATCTTATCGTTCCCCGCAAATTATTCTGTAACCACCATCCCATCCGGCTGCTGCGGCATGGCAGGAAGTTTTGGATACGAAAAGGAACACTACGACCTGAGCATGAAAATAGGGGAACTGGTTCTGCTGCCCACTGTAAGAAAACAAACAGAGGAGGTGATTATTGCCGCCCCTGGCACCAGTTGCCGCCACCAGATAAAGGATGGCACTGGCAGGAAGGCAAAGCACCCGGTGGAGATTTTGTATGAAGCGCTGGTGTAGAAAACTTCAGAAAAAATAATTTTCAACGATCATTAAGCGATGTTCAATTTTCAACCTGCTTTGAATTGTTCATTGATTGTAAATTGTCACGGCAGGGTTTTCACGGGCGGTCGCTTTCAAATTCAACCGCTTGCCGTGAAACCCCGCCGTTGGAGCCATCACGAAAATTTCACTCGCAACTTTACCCTGCTAATAACACCACCAGATTTGCAGACAGCATATCGTCTATTTTGGAATGCTGCACACGTCGGGGTTTCACAGATACAGTCCTTTAGTTCAGGTTCACCGCTTGTGAAAACCCCGACGAGACACCCTCTGTTTTGCAAAAATTAAAATGATGCCTTTTCGGTTCTAACAGAAGTGCGGATCAAAAAATCGCACATCAAAACAAACTGTATTTCCTTCGTGGCGTTTTCGCAACTATCTCCCTTAACGCATCTCCCAGCAATGGATACTGAAATTTAAATCCCGCCTCAAGTGCCCTGGTTGGTACAACCCACCTGCTTTTCAGAATCAATTCCGTTTCAGTGCCGATGATGGCCGCTCCAATTTTAAGCATCCATTTGGATGCTGGCAGACCAAAATTAACGCCGCATGCTTTCCTTAGCGTTTGCATAAAGACCGCATTGGGCAAAGGATTGGGACTGCTGCAATTGAAGACCCCTTCTGCTTCTTTGTTTTCAAAAGTCCATTCCATCATTCGGCAAACATCCAGTACATGTACCCAACTGTACATTTGTCTGCCACTAGCCTGCTTGCCGCCAAGTCCAAATTTTAGCAGGTTAAAATAAGGGATCATTACACCGCCAACGCCCAAGGCAATTGCTGTTCTCAAGGCGAGTTTTCGCGTAAAGGGTGTCCGGTTTTCAAAGAAGATTTTCTCCCAAAGTTTGCAAACTTCCACACTAAAACCATCTTGTATCTCCCCTGTTTGCTCATCCTGTGGCCGGTCTGTTGCGTGGCGGTAAATGGTGGCACTGGACGCATTTATCCAAAGCTTAGGTGGTTTGGTTGCATTCCGGAGGGCTTCACCGATAGCATTGGTACTATAAGTGCGGCTATCAAAAATCTCCTGCTTGTTTTTTGCAGTATAGCGGCAGTTGACGCTCTTGCCACATAGGTTTATTACCAGGTCTGCACCGTCTATTACATTGCTCCATTCACCCTCGTTCCTGGCATCCCACTTTACAAATTGGGTGTTGGAAAGCATAGCTTCCCCCGGGCGGACGCCGTATGCGTTGTTGTGCCCCGATAATTGCCTGGTAAGGATGATCACCTGGTTATCCTTTCCAAAATAATCGATGAGAGCCTGGCCAATAAAACCAGTTCCACCTGCTATAACTATTTTACAGTTAATCATTTTCTACATTATTGGTTGGTATAAGTAAGTATGGAACCCAACTCAATCTTTTAAATGCACCAAAGCTTTTGCTTCAAGTAGCGCCAGTTCCCGGAAGCAGATAGAGGCATAGTACACAGCCATAATAGGTGCTGTGAAAATCAGTATGAAAAAAATAAAGCCAGTAATATAGAGTAAGGGCGTTGCAACCATCAGTACTACAGTAACCAGGGTGACAAGGTGATAGTAATGCCTGCGGCTGCCTTTGCTGGTAAACCAGCCATTTACCTGGTGTACCAACATGCTAATAACCTGCCAGGTACCAACCGTAAAATAGCCGGCTATAAAAGTTTCGTCTTGATTGATAAGGCTCAATACAGCGAATACAAAAATGCTGATGACGGATATCCAGAAATCGATCTTTTTGAAGCGTAACATGATATTGTGTTTTATATTTTCAGAAAATAATGAAAGATTGAAATCAAATAAAAACCGCGAAGCGGTTTGGGTTATTAACGGTGAGGCCCCACCGTTGTGAAAGATATAAATGGCCTTGCATCGGCCTCATCCTCGTATCCTTCCCATCGCAGAGAAGGACGGTGCTTTTGAACTTGTCCAAAAATTATCTCTTACAAATCAACTTAAATTCATGGCCACGCACGGATGGAGTCACCACCAATAATTACTCATCCCACACTCATCACTCATAACTGATTACTCATTACTTAAACAGCTTCAACAATGTACCCACAAACCAATTCTCGTCTGCTTTAATAATTGTATCCAGGGTCTTATCGGCCTGGAGACTGAATTTTTTGATGTTCTCAATAGCTTCCGTAAACGTCTTCACTGCTTTGTCATTCTTATCACCGTCAACTTCGCTTATGCTATCCAAAAATTTCAACATTGGCTCCAGTTCCCTTTTTTTCCGCTCCTTCACGATAATGCGGGCAACTTTCCAGATATCCTTTTCGGCCGTAAAAAACTCTTTTCGCTCCCCGGTGATGATCACCCTGTCTACCAGCGTCCAGTCTATCAATTCTCTCAGGTTCATGTTCACATTGCCGCGGCTGATGGCCAATTGCTCCATTACATCATCAGCGCTTAGCGGTTCGTGACTTACCAGCAGCAATGCATGTATTTGTGCCATGGTACGATTAATTCCCCAGTTACTTCCGAAGCTGCCCCAGGCGGCTACAAATTGCTTTTTGGCTTCGTCTAATTTCATACTGTAAAGCTATGATTACATTCTCAAACTTTCAAAAATTATTGAAAATTAAATTTTTAACTTATTTGCAGCGTTTCGAAATAAGCTCTTGTCTAATGGAGCAATAAACAAGTGTTTAAAAAAACAACCAATACTAGCTGTGAGAAAAATCCCGTCTTAGGACGGGATTTTTGTTTTTAATCATATTATCAAAGCCGTACTTGCCCCGGTATAACTACAAAACAAAAAAACCGATGGATCGCTCCACCGGTTTTTTTGTTTATGTGTTCTATTATTTTAGTAGCTCCACTGACCCTGCTCAAAATTAAAGATGGCTTCCTTTATATTTTCGCCTTCTACCAACCTTAATAATGGATCGCCTATCATTGCGGCTATATTCTTGTTGCCTGGGTTATTCAATGTTGACTTAATTATATGGCTGGTAAAATACCTGCTCTCAAAGATTTCTTCCCAACTCATTCTGTTGGCATAATTACGTGGGTTATAAGCCTCGAACTTTGCCAATACTGGTCTTGCATCAGGATAATAAACCCAAAATAAAGGAATTTTATATTTTTCATTACCATCAGCATCCTTCCTGGAAACCATCGGAGCAATTCCCAAAATTCTGAAATGCAACCTGGAAGACTCCTTATCAAAAATAACTTCCTCCTTTACCTGGTATGTTTCTATAGATGTTGGATTAAATTCATCTAAAATGGTAGTATCCTTAAAAATCCCTTTCGATCCATCAGGATCCTTTTCAAAATCAGGTTTGGTAATAGTATAGGGAGTTCCAACCATCTTTTCAGCCACTTCTGAAGCTTTCATTGGAGTAGTAAACCGGTCATTCACCCCACTAAAAGCAACCAAACTATCGCTTTGAATGGCATTCAAAAGGATATAAATAAATTGTTGGCTACCGTTCTCTTCTTCGGCATCGTATCCAAAAGCAAGGTTCATCTTCTCTTTTGTTTCGATATTCCTCCAGATGACCTGTTTGTACAATTGATCATCCTCCCGAATATATTCATAATCTAAAGGAATTTTATCCTTTATAAGATTCTTTTCAACAGCAGAGTTATTCCTTAATGACGTCAAAACGTTTGGAACAGGAATCTTCATCGTATCTGATGCGTTAATTTTAACCGTCGGTATTGTGTCTACAGGCGGTGGGGCAATAACTACAGCAGGTTTCTTTTTCTTACCTGTATTAACTTTCTTTGGTGGCGCTTTTTTCTTCTTAGGCTGCGCATCTGCATCTATTGAAAAAAGAGAAATACTAACAAATGTGGCTAAAATAATTCCTGCTACACGTTTCATATAAAATATTTTATTGTAATCTGTAACCTAATGTTGGTAATTTTCTTGGACGTCCATCTGGACCCTGAACCCTAATATTCTCAATGTAAACAACACAGCCGGGCTTCAATGAATTAATCACGGCATTGTTTCCCCATTGTGCACCGTTTACAGTTGCCTCCTGTGGAGTGCCCCCACAATTGGACCCAATAGAATAACCTAAAACACTAAAGGGTGCATCAAAATCGGAATCTTTCAACATTGCTCTAACGCCACCCATCGCTTTAAATTGTGCGGTTGAAACTCTTGCATCAGTCAGATTACCAACCATAGCAATAGGATCCGGTAAATATTTTACCCTAATAGGAAAAGTAGTAGGTTTACCTTCAATAGTTACAGTAACGCTCGCCGGACCTGGAGTTGTAGGCTTACAAATCCTATTCCCGCCTGACCCGCTTATTGAACCACCCGAAAAACTAACCGTCATCGTTTCAGCTTTGCCGGATCCTCCACTTACTGTAATTGGATTATCTACTCCAATATACATAACGTTCATTTTAGAGAGGAAGATGGAAGCACCTGAAGGCTGGCCAACAGTGTACTCTACCGGAGCAGTACGTGTTTGCGTCTGACCATTTTGATCTTTAAACGTCACAGTTACACTCGTAGAACCACTACTTGTAGGGTTAATAGTCTTAACGGCAAAACCCTGATCGTTAGCCGTCATACTTTGTCCACCAATTGATATTGTAGGCTTAGCTGCTGAACTAAATACACCTACACCAGCCTTTATCTCAATCGGCTGGCCCGGCAATACATAGTTTGAACTCTGACTTGTAAGAATTTCGAATTTGTCATACACCACTTCCACCTTTCCTATCTGCTCCTGGCAAAAATTGGCAACGATATTACCAGAACGCATAACGTCGTTTTGGAATTTGCTCAGCATGGTAAGACCAGCCACAGTAGGTGTCATATGGAAATAACCATAGGTCCAATCGCCTTTACTGGCTTCGTTATTTGATACAATTGGCTTAAGGTCCAATGGGAAATTAGGTAACCTTTTTTTCAGAGTATCAGGAATAACACTTGAAACCTTGGCGACAAATTTCTCAAGTTCATCATGTAATTTTTTTCCTTCTCCGCGTGTAACCATTAACCTTGTTGCTGCATCCAAATCATCTTCTTTAAAATCCTCCACACCGTCCTTCATCACCAGTCCTGCTTCTTTCTTCAATTCTTCTTTTAGATTATCAATATAGGCGCTCATTGCATTGGTGGTGGCGATGGCTTCATTTGCCTTTGGTTCCCAAATGGCAACTTTATCAGCTAATTCCGGTTTTTTCCCTTGTGCAACCAATGACTCTGAAATAGTTTTGTTAGATGTTTTTATTACACCATTAGAATTCTTAAGGCTGGTATCCACCACCTTAAAGGCATTTAGTATTTCTGTTGAAACGTTAAGGGCCAGCATAGCTGTCAACACCAAATACATGAAGTTGATCATCTTTTGCCGGGGGTCTTTTGGTAAGGCCATAATTATGTATGATTAGCGATTTTAGATTAATATTCCAGTTCTCTCTTGAAAGAGATTGATTTAGAAATTGGACGACTTGCAGGCCGGTCCAATATCAAACCTTCATCTATCTTCCCTGCATGGCACTTAGCATATTACCGTACACATTGTTCAGTTTAGTGAGGTTGCCGGCCAACAGTGCAATTTGCTCCTGTGTCCTTTTAGCATCATCAGCACTTCCCTGCATGGCTTTAGAAGCTTCAGTCAAATTGCCGTAGAACTGGTTCATCGCTTTCAGGTGGTTGTTCGTATCCTGTAATTCAAGTTCGTAGATCGTATTAAGGCTACCCAGATTTTTAGTAAGTGTCTGTACCTGGCCATGAAACTGCTTGGTGCTTTCAGCTGCGTCGTTAAAAGAGTTCATGGTCGCTGCAGATTTGGTCATGGTATCGGTAACATTCGCCATAGCGGCGGCAGCAGATTTAGTATTGGTCGTAAAGTCTCCGGTAGATTTTACTACATCACTTATTTCACCCATTTTGTCTACTGTAGTTCCAAGTTTTTGAAAACCAGTACTTAATTTCTGTAAGTTGGTAGGTGTAATATCAGCTTCCTGCATCATTTTATCCAGTGATTTCAAAGCCGGGTTACCTGCAGCAACCGGTACCAATTCGGGCACAGCCGGACTTGCTGGCGGCGGCACAAAAGCATAAACAGCAAAAATCAATGCTTCTGTAGTAAGACCAACTTTCAGCGCCCAGTCAGCCCATGAAAGGTGAAGGATTTTCGCCATTGCACCTATAATTACTACAGATGCACCAAGGCATACGAAAACGTTTAACAATACTTCATTTCTTCTTGAAATGCCGGCCATAGTTGTTGTTTTTTAGAGATTAAAGTAAAAAATAAAAAAGAATAAAAGACTTCGCTGTCCGCTCCATCTGAAGCGGAAACTCATTGTAATTAGTTTGGTTTTGGAAATATTCGCAGGGCCGGTGCCATGGCTGCAACTACATTTTTACTTGCGGCGACCGAAATAAGGTAAATCAATTACTGTTCTGAAGCCGATATAGCTCTTGCCAGTATCCTGATATTCATAAGCCCTGGTACTTGTTTGAAGATAGAAACCCACATCTTTCCAGCTACCACCCCTCAGCACTTTACGCTTCATACGGGGAGGATCGCTGTCTTTGGCATTGAAGCGAACGTCGGGGTTCATATCGTGTTGAAAATTGTAGCTTCCTTCATAGTACAGGCTGCTTGTCCACTCAGCCACATTACCTGCCATATTATATAAACCAAAGTCATTTGGCCAGTAAGCATCGGCACGAACGGTGTAGAATCCACCGTCTTCGGGATAGTTACCGCGACCAGGTTTAAAGTTGGCTAACAAACATCCTTTCTTATTGCGGAGATAATAGTTACCCCAGGGGAACATAGATTGTGAACGACCACCGCGGGCCGCGTATTCCCATTGTGCTTCTGTTGGAAGGTGGTAATCTGTTTCAGTAGCTTTTTTGTGGCTTTCCAGGTAAGGGTTCATTAAATGGTTGGTACGCCACCGGCAGAAGGCAGTAGCTTGTTTCCAGTTAACGCCCACCACCGGATAATTTCCGAAAGATGGATGTCCAAAATATTTTTTGGTCATGGGCTCGTTATAGCTATACGAAAAATCCCTCATCCATACCAATGTATCAGGATATACCTTTTCTGTGTATTTAACCAAAAAGCTGCTCCGTGGTTTTCCTTTATTCTCAATTTTTGCGGCTTCTTTCAGATCGAAATATTCTATCTGGTAAATCAGTTTTTCAGGATCGATATCTTTCTTGCCATAGATCCTGTCGGGCGGAGCTACGATCATGGCGTCTACTTTTTCCATTGTGGCCTTATCGTTCCACTTGATGGTTTTAGCTTTCTTCCAATCAATATAGTCAACTCCATCTGAGTTTTTTACAAAACCCATCATCTTGGCTGCGATAGAATCCTTCACCCAATACACAAACTGGCGGTATTGGTTGTTGGTGATTTCCGTAGCGTCCATCCAAAATCCCTGGATAGAAACCTGCTTGTTACGGGCAGTCAATGCATAGCTCACATCTTCATCGCTGGGGCCCATATGAAAAGTTCCGGTAGGTACATAAACCATCCCTAACGGCTTCGTCATACCTGCCTTTGCTGCAGGAGCTACGCCATGCAACTGTCCATCATCAGGTAGCCCTTTTGATTTCCCTTTTCCACAACTTGTGGTAAAAATTGCCAATGCCGCTAGGGCAGAAATACTAAGCAGGTGATTTCTCATTATGATAAATCTATTTTCTGATACCGAACAAATGTAAGGAAATAATTTTTCTGTGAACATCGAGCCAAAGTTTTATACGGAGTTTGAATGCTTTGTAACGTAGTTTTTTTGAAAATTTGAGTAGAAATACTTATCAATTTTAGTCACCAATATGGCCCCTGCAAGGAATTAATGAAAAAAAACGAAAAATATTTTTTTGAAAATTTATTTGCCCGGATAATAAAACGGGCCGTAAAAACTATTATTGTTTAAATAACAAAGATTAGTCCAAATTCAGTTTTCCGGGGCTTCGAATGCGATCTCATTGATCATATACCATTTCTTTTCATGTTTACCGTAGCCGCTATTTCAAGAGGTCCAACAGGGCTGCAACCGAAGTTACGGGAGCTTTACACGCGTAATTACTGCAAAAAAATATCTCCGTTTTTGTATTATCCCATTTGTGCTGCAATAATGGGAAATCATCGTTGAGTTTATCCTGGCTCTGCAGGATTTTGCCCGGGATGTATTTTACGAGTATTTCGTGTAACAGCCGCCGGCTACCCGGGCCGGACACCGCGATTTCTTTAGTGCCGTTTACCAATTGCTGCAACATGCAGCTCCAGTTAGAAAATGACGTTGGATAGCGTTGGGAAGTAGCGGCGACGGTTGCCACCATTTCAACCGACTGTTCCTTCCAGGTGGGTTTGTCGAAGACAATAGACAGATAATGCAGGTTCCAGGCCATGGTGCTATTGCCCGACGGAGTTGCGCCATCGTACCATTCCTTTTTCCGGAGGATAATATCTTGCTGCCAAACCGGTGTATAAAAGAAGAATGGCGATTCCGCATCCTTAAAATCTGAAAACAGTTTTTCAGTGTACAGCCTGGCCTTGTGCAGATACTGGTTGTTGCCTGTAACCTCTGCCAGGTGTATCAGCGCCTGGACATAGTAGGCCAGGTCGTCCAAAAAAGCAGGGTTTGCCGCGGTCTTTTTATAGTTGTGATAAAAGCGGCCGGAGTCATCCATTAAATATTGTTCGATGAATCCATTTGCCTGTTCGGCCATCGAAAGCCAGTCCTCATTTTGTAATGCCGCATAAGCTTTGCAGCACGCGGTTATCATCAGGGCATTCCAGCCCATCAGCATCTTATCGTCCAGTAATGGAAAGATCCGCCTGGCCCTGGTATCCAATAATTTTTGCCGGCTCCTTTCCAGGGTGATTGCTGTATCGGCCTGGTGGAGTTGGTGCTCTTTGCAAAATTCTTCCAGCGGCTGCTTTACCCATAAGATATTTGTATCCTCCCAATTGCCATGTTCCGTAACGTCGTAGTATTTGCAAAAAAGGCCGGTATCCTGTCCGAGTATCTCATCCACTTCCTGCTTAGACCAAACGTAGAATTTACCCTCCACCCCTTCACTGTCAGCGTCAAAGGCACTGTAAAAACCACCTTCGGCGCTCACCCACTGCTGGCGGATGAAATTCATCGTTTGTTCGATGGTTTGCTTATAGATTTCCTTACCCGTAAGCTGCCAGGCTTCACTGATAACCGAGAGCAGCAAAGCGTTGTCATAGAGCATTTTTTCGAAATGCGGCACCAGCCATTCGTTGTCAGTGCAGTATCGGGCGAAGCCCCCTTCCAACTGGTCGTACATACCACCACAGATCATTTTGTCTAAACTTAATAATGCATGGGTTAAGGCGGCTTCATCTTTTGTAAAATAATAATGCCGCAGCAAAAACTGGATGCTCATAGTTTGCGGAAACTTGGGGGCTTTGCCAAAACCACCCCAGGCAGTATCAGCATTTTTTAGCAGGTTGGCTGCAATGGTCTCCAATTGCTCTTTAGAAAAAACAGCATCGCCTGCGGCAGTATTGCCAAACATGGTACTGGTCCGTATATGTTCTGTCAGATTTTCGGCCTGGGCTATTATTTCGGTCGGTTTCTCCTGCCAGGCCTGGTTAATAGAATATAAAACGTCTTTCCAGCTGGAGCGGTTAAAAGCCTTTACGGGTGGGAAATACGTTCCTCCATAAAAAGGTTTGGCCTCCGGTGTAAGAAATACATTCAACGGCCAACCACCACTGCCGCTGATCATTTGAACAGCATCCATGTATATGGCATCGATGTCGGGCCGCTCTTCCCGGTCTATCTTAATATTAATGAAATGGCTGTTCATCAGGTCGGCCGTGGACTGGTCTTCAAAACTCTCCCTTTCCATAACATGGCACCAATGACAAGCTGAGTAACCAATGCTTACGAGGATGGGTTTGTTCTCTGCTTTGGCTTTTTGCAACGCCTCCTCTCCCCACGGATACCAGTCTACCGGGTTGTGGGCATGTTGTAGTAAATACGGGCTGGTTTGATGGATGAGGCGGTTCACGGTAGGTCTTTTAAGAAATAATCAATACTCAACGTTCAATATTCAAATCAAAAAGGGAATTCCTTCTTTCCCGGTAAAAATAAAACCCAAAGACCTGGAGACTTTGGGTTCGTAAAGTTTATTGTAGTGCTACGTATTCTAACTAAGGATTTGTTCTGCTTCTTACTTCTTCTCTGCCATCTGCTCTTTTAAAAACTTTTCTATAGCCGCCACCATGCTCGGAGTTGCCGGCTGTGGTGCTTTTATTTGTAACTGGAGACCAGCTTCTTCAATCGCTTTGGAAGTATTACTGCCGAAGGCGCCCAATACAGTTCCGTTTTGCTTATACTTGGGCATATTCTCAAAAAGGCTTTTTACACCGCTCGGGGTAAAAAAGCAGATAACATCGTATTCGTTTTCCGTCAAAATGCCTTTTACATCCGCACTAATGGTACGATACATAAATGGTGTTGCAAACTCGCAATTATGGCTTTTGAGCCAGTTTACGATCTCATTGTCCTGCTGGTTTTCGCTGCATACATACAAAAAACGTTCGTTCTCGCGGTGTTTGTTGATCACATCGCACATGCTCTTATTGGTGCCATCAGCACCATAGAACACCTTACGCTTGCGGTACAGGATAAATTTTTGAAGATAGAGCGCCACGGACTCATTGATACAAAAGTATTTTTCGTCCTGGGAGATGGTGATGCGCATTTCATCACACATGCGGAAGAAATGATCGATGGCATTGCGGCTGGTGAAAATAACCCCGGTGTACGATGGCACATCTATCTTTTGCTTACGAAACTCCTTGGCAGCAATGCCTTCCAGCCTGATAAACGGATGGAACTCAAGATCAATCTTATACCGGCTCGCCAGGTCGAAGTAAGGAGATTTTTCAGACTCAGGCCGGGATTGTGTGATAAGTATCTTCATTGAACTTCCTGAAACTGATGATGTTTTCTTAACGCCGTTTTTGATCATGGATGTATAGTAAACTTTTAAATCAGGTTGCATTCGATAACTTCATCGCCAATCCTTTGTAAATGATAAGGAGGGGCACGATTTCGAAAGCGCAAAGGTAGAGAAAAAAGTGAAACTGATTCACCTTAACTGTAGCCCTAATGGCCGGATACGATATAATATAACGGTAAATAAATAGTGCAGCGAGTAAAAATAACACGACTGTAACCAAAGCAGGGTGCATGGAAGTGGGTCCCAGTGTCATTAATACAACGATCGGCAGCAGTAATACACCCAGTACCTTGTTTACCAAAAACACGATAAAGGAGTAGGTTTTACTCATTTCCTGCACCTGGAAAAGCCAACCTGTGATTCGCAGGATAAGCCATTTGAGGCCATAAATACCCAGCAGTACTGCAATCCAAAAACCGATGCTATACCAAAAATTATCCTTGACATACCATTGGTAATAGCCTGATATCGCATACAGAAAAAAACCGCCCGAAATAAAGAACAGCGCGTTGAGCAGCATGGAAGGAAGTGCATTCTCCAGCAGCCTTTCGCGAATCGCCTTTTGCTTAAACGTGACCTGGAAGAACAGCCCAAATAAATCACTGAAATACTTTGGGAACATATACCTGATAAAGCCCAGTATCAAAATAAGCCCAGCCAAAAGGTAAAAAAGGTAGTCGGCAGATGAGCGGTGAACGGGTTTATTGATCAACCAATCATCTTCCTGCGCAGTGCCCGCGGAACTGGTAAATAATTCCCATGGTTGGGCCTTAGCTGTAATTACGGTGTCTTTGGCCTGCAGACCAGGCAAACTGTCCTTCCCGTTTTTTACTGCGGCGGGCTTAGGTTTGTTTTTAGTGACAGGTTTTACAGTTTGAGTGGCTTTTGGTTTGGGCGGCTGTGCATGTAATAATAATATGCTGCCAGGCAGTATTGTCAACATTACTACCAATAAAATAAGCTTACCAAACCTCTTCATGCCGCGAAAATAGAGAAGGGAACGAACATCGAAAAAAATAGGTTGAATTGGTTGACCGTCAATCGTCAACCGTTGCCCGTTGACGGGTCTAAAAGAAATTCACGAACCCGATATGGATCTTTGATTGGCGCAGGTTTAAGGGAAGATCATCACGCTTTCCGGCGGCCAGGCTGATATTGATCAGGCTGTTACCCGTTTCAAACGCCAGGCCAAGGCCTGCACCTATATAAGTATGCGAAAATTGGGTGGCCCGTTGTTTATAGTTGGCATAGCCACCATCGCCAAAGGCAAAAAAGTAAGAATTGGTATTGATCAGGTACCTGACTTCAGCGGTAAGCACGCTATACAAATTGGCATAAATGCTTTCCTCGTCGAAACCACGCAGCAACCGGTAGCCGCCTATCTGGAACAATTCGTTACGGAAAATATCAGGGCTCTGGTACCAGCCCGTTTGCAGCGCTGTTTTCAAAACAGTTTGCCGGCCAAGTGGCAGGTAATAATTGATGCTGCTTTTGATCCGAAGCTGGTAGGCAGTGGTTTTTACCGAGTCGTAGAGACTGGCAAAATTAAAAGCCGGGTTGTTACGGTCTTTCAGTTTTAGTATCTCATTATTTCGTTTGATCTTTTTGGTTCCGGCATTTACCTGTAAGAAAATATCCCATCCCCTGCGTGGATTAAATCTATAGTTGGTATTATTATAGGCATAGTCTACGCCGAGGTTTATACTGCTTACGTCCAGTATCGGTGGTAGTTGTTTTAAATTACGTACAATATTAGTATCCACATAAGTAACATTTGTTTGCAGCGATTGCAGGATCACTTTGCCGGTTTGCCGGGCACTCAGTTCATACAATACACCTATCCTTGCATTGATATTGACCCATTGGGTGTCTTTTTTAAACAGTTCAAAGCCGGCATCCAGTCCAAATGATGATTTTAAGATATAGGGATGCTGGTACTGCAGGTTGATCCTTGGGGATTTGTATTGAATCTGCTGCCAGTTGATACCGATGCTCTCTCCTGCGCCGAGGGCATTTTTCAGGTTGATATTGGCCTCGCCGGTAACCATTAATTTACTACTTCCCGATTGCTCATTGGCCGGTAACAGCCCTATTAGTACATACACCTGGCTGCTGCGTTTTGGTTCCAGGTACAGATTTACAACCGATCCGCCGGTGAGCATGCTTAGCCGCCAGGGCTCGGTCTCCTGCAAAAACGGTAATTCGCTGATACGTTGGCTGATCTGGTCGAGGCTTTGCCGGTTGTACCTTGACCCATTGGGTATGCGTAAGTACCGTTGCAAAAAGGCGGAATTTATTTTTGCCCTTCCCATCACATGCATACTGTCTATTTTGTACGTGGCCCCGGGATCAATCCGCAAAACGGCGTTTAGGTTATTATCTACCCATTGCATACTGTCCAACATAACGGCTGCAAATGGGCGACCGGTATTTTCGTAGCGGTCCAGCAGTTGGTTGTTTATCCTTTCCAGGTCGGCAGGTAATGTTTTTTTCTTCCACACGATACCATTGGCTGTCATGATCTTTTGCGCTTCTTCATTTGGCTTTATGTTGTAAAAAGAAAAAATATCCCCAAGGTAGAACTTCACCAGGGCAGTGTCTTTGCCAAAAGCAACAGAATCGGCCGAAGCTGAAAAATATCCCAGCGCAGCCATTTGCGATGGCAATGTATTAATGTAGTCCATGGCCGTTTTTTGTGTTGGGAAACCGGCTTTAAAACGGTCGATATTTTTCACTGCATTGCTATCAGCTAGCTGGTACCGCACATAATATTGACCCGTGGCCAGGCCGCAGGAACACAGGCATAAAGCCAGTAACAAGTTTATTTTATTCAGGTAATGGAACACGTAACGATAGCTTTGCAATTTAGACAAGGAAGTACTAGGATTTTGAGGATTATTTGATTTTAGGATTTTTTACGGATTAGATATTTTTCTTTGGGGGCCGGGCTTTTGTGCTACTATGTGGCAACATTGGCGACGCTCCATTCATCGGCAATGCAAATATTTGGCATTCCCTCATTTTAGAAAGTATTCAAAAGAAGTAACCGTCATTGCGGGGCTGGGTTCTTGCCCGGCCGTAGCAATCCCCTGAAATTTGTAGTGGTGGCTGCATTTAATGAATGTCCACTAACGAATGGTTGGAGATTGCCACGGGCAAGAACCCTCGCAATGACGATATTTGGTGACATTGAATCTTAAAAAAAACATGGCCGGCATTTACATACATATCCCCTTTTGCCGCAAGGCTTGCAACTATTGCAATTTTCACTTTAGTACCAGCCTTAAGAATAAGGAGGCGATGATGGAGGCGATTGTTAAAGAAATAAATTCGAAACGCATTACGCCGGACGCTGGACGCTTTGGGCTGAACGCTGAGCCAACTATCGAAACGATTTATTTTGGTGGTGGCACACCAAGCTTGCTGTCGGAAACTGAACTTCAGGTATTGCTGGAGGCGGTACATAGCAGCTTTAACGTAAGTGCCGGCGCAGAAATTACACTGGAAACCAACCCCGACGACCATAGCGCGGAAAAACTGGAAGCATGGAAGGCTGCCGGCATCAACCGGCTCAGCATCGGGGTGCAGTCTTTTTTTGAGGAGGATCTTGTTTGGATGAACCGTGCCCACAATGCCTTGCAATCCATCGATTGTATAAAGGCCGCGCAAGAAAAAGGCTTTAATAATCTGACAATTGATCTTATTTATGGCATTCCCGGCCTTAGCGACGAACGATGGAAACAGAATTTCGACACTGCCGTGGCGCTGGGCATACCGCACCTGAGCTGCTATGCATTAACCGTGGAACCCAAAACAGCCCTTGACCTTTTTATTGCAAAAGGTCAATCCCAACCAGTAGATGCAGACCAGCAGGCCAATCAATTTCTGATGCTGATGGACTGGGCCGCAGCAGCAGGTTTTGAGCATTACGAGATCTCCAATTTTGCAAAACCCGGCCACCGCAGCAGGCATAACAGCAACTACTGGAATGGTGTACCCTATTATGGCTTTGGCCCATCAGCCCATAGTTTCGATGGGGACAAAACCCGCTGGTGGAATGTGGCCAATAATGCATTGTATGTTCAATCCATGGAAAAAAACCTCCCTGGTTTTGAGGCAGAAACGCTGACGGCTGTTCAACAACTGAATGAGTATATTATGACTGCGCTCAGGACCATAGAGGGTATTTCTGCAACAGGTAATGGGCAATACGCAATGTGCAAGGCTGAATTTGATTCGCTCGCTGTAAAGGCAAAAAAATGGGTGCAACAAGGCAAGGCCCTTGTCGGCGATCATTATATCCGGCTTACCAATGAGGGCAGGCTCTTTGCCGATGGCATTGCGGCAGATTTGTTCCATAGCTAGCAGTGCCGAATCACAGGTCTGTCCTAAATCAATCCTGTCTTTTTTAATAGACAATAATACTAAAAGAACAGTCTATAGCAACTGCCGATGAATTCCTGATTTCTGCCACAAGTTTACCGCCGCCACCTATATGGCTGACTGTGTGAAATCCCGGACACAGTGATGTCACCACCGCTACTGAAGTAAAGGTGATCGACGGATTGATAATTTCATAACGACCTGTCGCTATTTTTTGCACTGTAAAGTTTGAAGTGCCTGTCCTGGATCCGTCCGCCTGGACATAACCGTAACAAAGGGGTGTTAAGGGAGCGGCCCCGGTAACTGCCGTACTGGTTACCCGGCCATCCAGGTTGATATCCCCGCTTGGCTTTATTTCCACCCTGTCAATGGCGTTTAACCGGAAAACAACACTTCCAGTTGCATTACCACCGTTGGTTCCCATCCGAAGGTTATTCCCTGACAATTGGACATAACCTTTATCCACCGCCAGGTTTTGAAATTGCAATATACCGGCCGGATTATTCATCACCACTTCACCTGTCAGCAGCAAACTGCCGGCCGCCCGTATGTTTCCGCTAACATGCAGGCGTTCTGTTGGCGCAGCGTTTCCGATACCTACATTTTTATTGTTGTTGTATACATCTGTACCAGCTGCGTTTGTTGCCCAGGTATCGTTATTAAGAATAAATTTCCATCCGCCGTCCTGGTGCACGTATAAACGTTCAACTTCCGTATCGTAAACGATTAGCCCATCTAAAGGACTACCGATGCCATTACGCTGGGTCGAGTTCATACGGGGTGGAAGAAATCCCCTGGAAGTACTGCTGACATGGAGAGCAGCGCTGGCGCTGGGACTACCTGTGCCAATACCAACACTTTGCGCTGTAAGTAGTTGGGTACTTAGTCCCAACAACATAAAAATGAGGAACTTTTTCATAATATGTTTTTGAATCGTACACAATAAAAAACAACATTAACTAAGTCGCCGCCAAATGGAGCGGTGCTGTAACCTCTTACTTTATTTTAATTCTTTTGATATCATCTGCCTTGATCTTCACCATTTTGTAAGCCTCATCATGCGCGTCGTTAATAATGCTGACCATTCCCTTGCCACCGCCGAGTTCGGAATTGATGATCAACGCCACCTGCACTTCGTTATCATATCCAATAATGAGGGTGTTTAATTCGCCGTCATTCTGCGATCCGGGAAACTGACCATTTTTCCAATAGTATCCTACGCCTTCGGATGTTGATCCTTTGCTGTCATAGCCCAGCAAATCGTTTTTCATCCTTGTGCTAAGCGTGTTTGGCATGATCTCTTCGGTAAAATGCAGGGTTCTGAAAAAACGCCCCATCTCCGCGGCAGACATCACCCAGCCTTTGGAACCAACCACGAGGGTTTGATCGCTAAATTCGGTACCGGATTTATTATCGTATGGAAAATGATAGCATATGCCACCCAGAAAAGGTACGGGTTTGCAACCCAGTTTTGAAAGGCCCGATTTGCCAAACAAATGCTTGTTTGTATAATCAATCAAAGAGGCTGCGTACATACCGGCTTGCATCGTTTCAAAAAGACTATCTGCATTCTGGACCTGTGGTATATCGTACCCCGAAAGCCTTGGTATTAGCAAGCGCATCACTGCAAAATTTTCTCCCTGGTATTCCGGATCGCCTATATCTGCTGTATTAATTCCTCTTTCAATGTTTTCTTTTAATGAAGCGTAGCTAAGGCCGCCGCCACTAAACCGAAAACCTGCCCTATGTGTCAGCAATTGTTCGAAAGTTAGTTGCGTGATACTTTGATGTACGCGCCAATGCCTCGGTAATAATGTATGGAAAGGCGTGCCGAGGCTAAAGTCCTTGTTGTGATACAGCGCCCTCAGCAATGCCGCGCCGGTAATGGCTTTACTTACGCTGGCTGTATGAAACCGGATATCGGTATTCATGTCCGTTGGAGGCACGTTGCGGCTGGTACGGGCCTTGCCGCCGGCTCTTTTCTCACGCCACACTTCTTTATGGCTTACCACGAAGGCATAGCCCACACAATTTCCTTTTAGGTCGTTCTCAATGGCGTCGGCAAATTTTTTAAAATCGAAACTCATGGCAAATGATTTAAAGTTAAGAGTGTTGTTTCCCCGGTAGTCCGCCAGCGCATCTGGTCATTCTATTGGCGATGGCGGTTTCTTTTTTATTTATGATTGATATTATTTTTTAACAGAATTCGTCTGGTTGCTGATTAATTGATTCACCAAAGCCTTCAATTCTTCTATTTGCCTTTGCTGCTCTTTCACCGCATTGATCAGCATATAGGTCATCGCTGAGTTATCGACATTCAGGTAGTCAACATTATTTTTTGTAAAACTCCCCACCATGTAGGGCGCTATCGCTTGTAACTCCTGGGCCAGCACACCCACATATTGCTTTTTAGTGTCATAGCCGCTTTGCTCGTTATATTGATAATACACGGGGTTTACTTTAAGCAATTGCTGCAACCCCTCGCTATAGGGCGATACATTTTGTTTGAGCCTGGCATCGCTGGCGACTGCCCAGCTACCGCCACCAGGTTTGGCTGCATCGCCGCCCACTTCAAAGGCGCCTCCATTATTTTGTAAAAAAAGCGTGGCATTGGCACCACTGTTCCTGGCAATAATTTCATTGTTGTCAAATACCAGGTTGGTGCTGTTTATATCGCCTATAACCAGGAAGCCTGAATTGCCGGATAGATCGGCATCGCTGCCACCAACAATATGGAGTTTGGTCGAAGGTGGCAACTGTGTGCCAATACCCACATTGCCATTTTTATAAACGGCCAGCGCATTATTCAGCTCACCGGGACCATCTCCATTACCTACAATAAATAGTGGCGTATATGGAGATATACCTGTTTGTGCCCCACCTAAAATTGGGAAATTATACATGCCCACTACAGTACCCGCATAGCCCTGAGCCTCTGTGTGGAAGCCTAAAGAAGTTGAAAAATCACCGGTGGCAGATGTTAGTCCCATAGCAGTTGCGGTATTACCACTTGCGTTACCCCGGCCAAGTGCCGAGGAGGAAAATCCACTGGCCTCCGATTGGTATCCTGTTGCGAGGGAATTTTGACCGCTGGCGACAGTGGTCTCACCTAGTGCGGTGGCAGATGCGCCACTGGCAGTAGTTTCCCGGCCGAGAGCGACCGACGTGTTTGCAGTGGCTGCTGTGCTTTGCCCCATTGCAACAGATGAGATGCCTGATGCCAAGGTTTGAAAGCCGGTTGCCGTTGCATAAGGTGCCCGGGCAAGGGAACTTGCACCCGCCCAGAATGAGCCATTACTGGTGTTGAAGTACAATGAAGTGCCGGCGGTTGGGGCTGTTTTTACAGGCTCGTTGTTGAAAAGGCGTGTCACTTTAAAATTGAAACCTTTATTTGTACCGCTTGCATTTGACCGGAAAATAAAATAACGGGATGCGGTGCCCAGTATAAAGTCTTCGGGGTTAGACAAGGTGTTTGTAAAACGATAGGTATACCTGGTGCGGCATTCAGGAAAGACTGCTTCACCCACCCAAAGGGTGTCACCCGCACCGAATCCAAAATCTGCGGCCACAGAGCTTACTTTGAAACCATCGCAGGCGCCTAGCTGCACCAGTACATTTCCCTGCATGTCATTGCCATAATTGCCCGTACCACCCGGATCATAAATTCTGAAAACACTATCGATCGTTAGAACACTCTGGAATGCCGCGGTATTGTTCATCGTGTAAGTTTGCCCGGCTGTAGGGGTGGCATTACTATAGCCCAATTTGCCTTGTACCAGTAAACTGCCTGTAACCTGGAGGTTGGCTTGCGGTGTAATCAGGTTCAGGTCCGTATTGATGCCTACATAAGATTTTGCCGTGTAGGCAATACTGTCTTTTGCTTTATACCAGATGCTGTCCATACCGCCGGAATTACCAGCAGATTGCTGCCAGCGGCTACCATCATAGTACCAGAGTTTGTTATTGGTATTGTTGTAAATCACCAATCCTTTTACGGGAATGGCGACAGCCGATGTGTCGGCAACACGCGGCAACAACAGGCCTTTACTGGAGCTGCTTATTTCTAGCATTGCGCTGCCATTCGGGCTCGACGTACCGATACCTACATTTTGGGCCTGAAGGCAAGTAAATCCAGTCAGAGATAGTAGTAAAAACAATATTCTTTTCATAGCGAAAATTTGGAGTAACCAGGTATTACTTTTTCTAAAGACAAGTACGGAATCTAATTATCACTTCTCCCGGTCTCTATCCAGTAGCCGGCATTCATGTCCCATATAAAAGATATCGTGTCGTCATCGCCCATTACAAATGTGCCGCCGTTGGCGATATCTGTATTGTTAACACCCGGATTATCAATAACATTAATCGTTCCGGTTCCTGTATTTCTCACTAACATGGTGAGTCGTTGTCCATCAGCCAGTCCATCAGACAACGTAATATTCTTATCAACATTTGTATTATTGTTGACTATCATAAAGGACTTGTCATTAACCTCGATTAAGACAGTTGTACTGGTGCCAAAATAGGAAGCGAATAGTGGTGCAGTAGCAATGGCACCCGCTACCTGCAGAGATACGGCAGGGGTAGTGGTACCAATACCCACGTTGCCACCCGACTGCATGAGTATAAGGTTCTGATTCGAGTTGATCGCTAAAGAGTATGCACCTGGAGATGACATAAAAGGATAAACAGCACCCGCAAGGGGACCATTATCCGGTACAAAAAAGTTTATTCCGTTACCACCCAGTGAAAGAGTTCTTGTATAATTTGCGGCATTGTACCCAATGCCGATATACCCATTATCCCTCATTCTCAAGAGCGTATCACCGGATAAATTTTTCAGCATCAGGTTATTGGTTGAGGCGGTATTGCCCTGGCCCACCACTTCCAACCTGGCGGTGGGTATATTGGTGCCTATTCCCACGTTTTGGGCGGTTGATAATTGGGCAGTTACAGAAATCATTAAAAAAATCAACACTGGTTTCATTTGGGGTGTTTTTTGTTTCATTCAAAATTGAACCATAAATCGCAGCCGGGTAATAATATATCCGTTTCAATTTTTGTTGGATACCAGTTTATTTACCAAAGCCTTCAACTCGTCTATTTGTTGTTGCTGGTTTTTAATGGTTGCCTGTTGTTCCTGTACGGCTTTCACCAGCGGTACCACAAACTCCGAGTAACGCAAGCCATATAAATCACCTTCATTTTTGGGCACATCTACACCGCTGAAATTGTAGCCAATTTTCTTCGCTGCTGCTTCTACATCCTGCGCAATAAATCCCGTGTAAAGAATGGTTGATTTTTCGCTTCTGGCTTTAATGGTTTCAGCATCGGCAGTGAAGGCAACCTGCCGGCCGTTCTCATCAACCCGGTTGTCTTCGCCTAATGTATTTGCCAGGTGAACGATATCGAGATTATAGGTTACCGGCCTGAGGTTCATGATAAAATCGAGCCCGATCACATTTTCAGCGATATTTTTTTTATAGCGGCCGTCGCTCAGTTCCGTCCAGGGTGCATAGCCACCAATGCTGCCTACAGTGGAATTACCAAACCGGATCTGGTTGGATGCCAAAACGGTGGCACCGCGGCCAACAGCCGTACTGTTGATATATCCATCTCCGTTTGAGTTGGCATCATAGCCGATAAAAGTGTTGTAGTTGCCATTGTTATATACAAAGCCTGCATTGGCGCCTAAGGCAGTATTATAATTACTTCCGGTTGTATTTTCCAGTGTCCGTCTTCCAATGGCGACATTATAATCGCCGCCGCGGTTGTCCAGCATTGCAAGTGTGCCTACGGCAGTATTATATGAGCCGTTAGTATTATTTGCCAAAGCCTGGTAGCCGAGTGCTGCATTGTGGTTACCGGTTTGATCGGGCAGATAATCCGAACCTCCTCTCATTGCTTCATAACCTACCGCTGTATTTGTATTTTTAAAAGGAACCTCGGCATATCCATAACGGCGCATCGCACGTGCTCCAACAGCCGTCGCATTGCTTCCCCCCCTGCTGAATAAGAGGGCACCATAACCCACGGCAGTATTGGAATCAGCGGTGCAATAATCCAGGGAATAGTTACCAATAGCCGTATTTGCATTGCCGCCCTCGTTATAATAAAGGGAATGATCTCCGAACGCAGAATTGTCGTGCCCGGTGGTATTAAAATACAGGGTACCAAAACCTGTAGCAGTATTGTTATCGCCGGTAGTGTTGGCGTTGCCACCGGTAGCTCCAATAAAGGTGTTATGGGTGCCTCCACCGGCCGCATTGTTTACTCTTCCCGCATTGCGGCCTATAAACGTATTGTCAACATGATCCGAATGAATCCACATCAGGTCCGTGCCGCTGCTGTTGCGGAGCTTGATCAATGGTTTCGAGATGCCTTGTATAGCATATGCATCAATAATAAACTGGGTGGTATCAGCGGTTCCTTTAATGTGCAATTTTGCCCCGGGTGCGGAAATGCCGATGCCCACGTTTTGCGCATGCAACAAACAGGGAGTAAGAACAATGGTTATAAAAAAATGCAGATGTTTCATCTTTCCTGTTTTAGAATTTTATCCAATGTTGGTTGCGGGTGATCTTCCGTTAGACTACATAATTAAGGCCTCCAGCTTTTCCTTACACCGGCATAAATCATTGATCGTTTGCTCCTGGAAATTGATGATGACTTGCTGCTCTTGTATGGCTTTTATGGCTACTGTACTAAAGCCTGCATAGTTCATTTTGTACAGATCCTTGTCCGCGCTATTGTTTACCAACTCCGGAAATAACTGATACGTTTTCTGCGCCAGCATACCCACCTGTATTTGTTCCCGGGGTTGTTGCCAGCTAAAGAAATATTGCTTCAGTTTTAGCTGAATGTCTGAAGGCCAGCTCGCCGTCACTGATCTGCTATTTATTAGCAGAGGTGGTGGTGCCGATGCCAACATTTTGCGCAATCAACGCCTGGTGACCGAATGCCAGTAGCAAGCCCGGTAACAAATGCTTCATAATTATGATTTTAGTGCCGGAATAGCAACTGCAACTGTCCAGGCATCCGGCATTATTTTACAATCATGACTTTTATAGCCTCTGCAGCTTTATCAGACATTTTAAGCATATAATTACCAGCTGCCAATTCCTGTACCGGCCATACTACCTGGTTGTTTCCGGCAGCCAGGAAAATAGATTTTGAAGCCACCATTTTCCCTGAGATATCATACAGGCCAAGCAGCACTTGTTTGTTTTCAATTGCATGGATATTTGCCCGTAATAAACCTTTTACAGGGTTTGGGTATATAACAATTCCTCCCTTTACCGACGTCACAACTATTTTCACAACAGGTGAATAAGTGAAATGACCATCTTTATCAATCATCTTAAGCCGGTAGAAATTATTGCCGGATAGTGGTGATGGATGCTGGTAAGCATATTGCTTGTTAACAGGACTGGTACCCGCTGCGGCCACGATACCAACACTACTGAAGTTGCTGCCATCACTGCTCCATTGCACCTCAAATTGTTTGGTATTGATTTCGCCCACGGTTTCCCAGAAAAGTGAAACCTGGCTACCGGCTGAGAGGTTGGCAGCAAAACTGAGCAATGTAAGCGGCAAAGAGGTCGCAATGGTCTTTGCACCCGCTGCGTCCGTTTGGTTATTGGTGATGGTTGGAGCTGTGGTATAGCTTAGTACAACAGGATTGGCAGCGCCATCTATTTTTACGGTATTACCGATCGTTGCTGCCGCACCCACATCTACAGTAACCAGGAAGTATAACGTAACGCCGGCAGCAATAGAAAAATCATTGTAATTAATATTGTAAATATGAGGTGCTGCAAAATTGGCCGAAATTGCTCCCCTGTTGGTTGCACCTGATAAGTTGGGTGCAGTATTGGTATAAATGGTAATGCTGGTCAAATCGTCGTTATCATGCGTACCTGTTAGTGTAAGCGCAAGGTTGGAAGTAGTTACCGGCAAACCTGCTACATCGACTTTCGCTATATAAACAATGTTGTTGTTACTTGCAGGAAGCATATTGGCTGCTGCTACCGGTTCGGAACTTATTACAATACCTGGTGCCTGTATGGTTTTTAAACCGGCAGCATCTGTTTGGTTGTTGGTTACCGGGGGTGCTGTAGTATAAGAAAAGGTCACAGGGTTGGCAGCACCATCCAGTTTTATAGTATTACCGTTGGTGCCTGCTGCATTGATGTCTGCCGTTATAATAAAATACAGGGTAGAGCCCGGCGTTATGCCAAAGTCGTTGTAGTTAATATTGTACACATGTGGTGCTGCAAAGCCGGCGCCAAGACTTCCGCGGTTAGCCGCGCCTGTTAAAGTAGGGTTGGTGTTGGTGTACACCCTTACATTATCGAGGTCGTTAGCATCATGGGTGCCGGTGAGGGTAAATTGTATACTGGCTGAGGTAACGGGCAAATCGGTAATATCTACTTTAACGATGTACACAATATTATCGTTACTGGCTTGTGGTGTATTGCCGGCCGTTACTGCCACCGAACTATAGGTGACGCCAGCCACCTGGACCGTTTTTAATCCGGCGATATCTGTTTGAACATTTGTAATGGTGGGGCCGGTAGTATAGGTAAATGTGACGGGATTGGCCTGCCCATCTATTTTAATCGTATTTCCACCGGTGGCTGTCGCATCCACGTCGAACGTGATGATAAAATACAGGGTGGTGCCGGCGGTAATGCCAAAGTCGTTGTAGTTGATGCTGTAAGTATGCGGCGCCACAAAGCCAGCTCCGAGACTTCCCCGGTTGACTGCGCCTGATAAAGTAGGTGTGGCGTTAGTGTACACCCGCACATTATCAAGGTCGTTGGCATCATGGGTGCCGGTGAGGGTAAACTGGATAGAACCTGAAGTGACAGGCAAAACACCCACATCTACCTTAACGATATAGGCAATATTGTCTGTACTGCTCTGGCTTACATTACCCCCAGCCACAGCTACCGAGCTATAGTCCACCGTGGCTACCTGAATGGTTTTTATACCGGTAACATCGGTTTGGTTATTGGTGATGGTCGGGCCGGTGGTATAGGTAAATGTTACAGGGTTGGCCTGCCCATCTATTTTGATCGTATTTCCACCAGTGGCTGTCGCATCCACGTCGAACGTGATGATAAAATACAGGGTGGTGCCGGCGGTAATGCTAAAGTCGTTGTAGTTGATGCTGTAAGTGTGCGGTGCCACAAAGCCAGCTCCGAGACTTCCACGGTTGACAGCGCCTGATAAGTTAGGTGTGGCGTTAGTGTGAACCCGCACATTATCCAGGTCGTTGGCATCATGGGTACCGGTGAGGGTAAACTGGATAGAACCTGAAGTGACAGGCAAAACACCCACATCTACCTTAACGATATAGGCAATATTGTCTGTACTGCTCTGGCTTACATTACCCCCAGCCACAGCTACCGAGCTATAGTCCACCGTGGCTACCTGAATGGTTTTTATACCGGTAACATCGGTTTGGTTATTGGTGATGGTCGGGCCGGTGGTATAGGTAAATGTTACAGGGTTGGCCACTCCATTAATTTTAATGGTATTGCCACTGGTACCGGTAGCGTTTACATCAAAGGTGATGATAAAATACAGGGTGGTGCCGGCGCTAATGCTAAAGTCGTTGTAGTTGATGCTGTAAGTATGCGGCGCCACAAAGCCAGCACCGAGACTTCCACGGTTGACAGCGCCTGATAAGTTAGGTGTGGCGTTAGTGTGAACCCGCACATTATCCAGGTCGTTGGCATCATGGGTACCGGTGAGGGTAAACTGGATAGAACCTGAAGTGACAGGCAAAACACCCACATCTACCTTAACGATATAGGCAATATTGTCTGTACTGCTCTGGCTTACATTACCCCCAGCCACAGCTACCGAGCTATAGTCCACCGTGGCTACCTGAATGGTTTTTATACCGGTAACATCGGTTTGGTTATTGGTGATGGTCGGGCCGGTGGTATAGGTAAATGTTACAGGGTTGGCCACTCCATTAATTTTAATGGTATTGCCACTGGTACCGGTAGCGTTTACATCAAAGGTGATGATAAAATACAGGGTGTTGCCGGCGCTAATGCTAAAGTCGTTGTAGTTGATACTGTAAGTATGCGGCGACACAAAGCCGGCACCGAGACTTCCCCGGTTGACTGCGCCTGACAAAGTGGGTGTGGCGTTAGTGTACACCCGCACATTATCCAGGTCGTTGGCATCATGGGTGCCGGTGAGGGTAAACTGGATAGCACCTGAAGTGACAGGTAAAACACCCACATCCACTTTAACGATATAGGCAATATTGTCTGTACTGCTCTGACTTACATTACCGCCAGCCACAGCTACCGAGCTATAGTCCACTGTGGCAGCCTGAATCGTTTTACTCCCCCCTGCATCGGTTTGATTATTGACGGTAACGGGCGGGGTGGTATACGTAAAAACCACAGGATTTACCGCTCCGTCCAGTTTAAAAGTATTGCCACTTGTGCCTGTGGCATTTACGTCTCCCGTAATGATAAAATACAAGGTGCTGCCCGCGGTAATGGAAAAGTCGTTGTAATTAATGTTATAAGTGTGGGGGGCGGCAAAACCGGCACCGAGACTGCCGCGGTTGGTTGCCCCGGTTAAAGTGGCGGTGGTGTTAGTAAATACTCTTACATTGTCCAGGTCGTTGTTGTCGTGAGTACCGGTCAGAATAAATTGAATGGTTGATGTGGTTACCGTGGTAGTGGTCACGTCCATTTTTACGATATAAAGAATATTATTAGTGCTGCCCTGGGATGCATTCGATGCAGCAACAACCTCACTACTCAGCGTAACATCTGCAAAAGACCTGGTACTAAAAACAAAGCAGAAAGCAGCCATTAACAAGAAGGGTAATTTGTTTTTCATGTTTACGTTTTTATGATAAAGAATCTAGTTCAATCAATAATTGGAGCAGTTTGCCCCTCTTTACATCTTCGCCAAAAAATTTAATAGCCTGTGGTACCAGGTATTGGCGGGAATTGGCGACCTCGCCTTGCTGATAGCCCTGCAACCGGTTTGGCAGGTACACAAATTGAAGCCATTCGCCAAAGTCACTACCCGTTGCAATATTTCGCTTCTCATATTCCTCCACCCATGCCGGGCTGGTAGTGGTCCACAGACCGGTGTGTTTCATTTCATCCATGATTTCCTTTATTTTCAACGGTATTGGATAGGCGGCTGTCATACAAGTTAGGTTTCTATCCTAAATCTATTTCCCATCTGGTGCAAACGGCGACAAAAACAAGTAATTGGCATCATTTGATTATCGAAAGGTCATTTCTCTGCTACGGCAACTATTAAAAGGTGACAACAATGATTGAATGGGCTTGTTATCGCCAAAAGGCTTTATATTTTTACCCGAAAATGATCCGATACCGGCACATATCAGTTTGCATACTTATGGTCGTGCTGGGTACAGTTGGCGTTTCACAACCATCACATTACCAATTGGAAACTTTTGGCACCCGCAACGGGTTGCCATCCTCCAAAATTTTCGCCCTGGCCCAAACAAGCAACCGGATGCTTTGGGTGGGCACCGAACTGGGCGTGAGTGTATTTGACGGGTATGGTTTTACCAACTACCAGTATACTTCAGCCAACGAATCTGTGGGTCGTGTGCTATGCATTACGGAGGATAGTCTTGGAGCGGTTTGGATTGGTGGAGATAAGGGACTTTTCTATTTTACAAACGATAGCATTTACCAGGTAGGTTTACGAAATAAGACCATGCTTGCTGTGGAAGCATTGCTTACGGATGCCTCCGGTAATGTGTGGGTGGGCGACCTGAATGGTTTGTACAAAATAACTGAGCGGCAAATTCTGCAGGTGTATAAAAATCATCTGGCAACCATTCCCATTTCGCCTTTTGGGCTGGTCAATAAAAGAATATTTGGTCTTTGCACCGACAATAAACAGAATGTTTATGCGGCATCTTTTGACGGTATCTTTAAGATGCCATATAACCTCAATACCTACGAAAAAATATGGGCCAATCCCGATCCATACAACTATGTCCGTTCGGTGGCAGCTACTTCGCCCGACAGTATTTTCTGGAACTGCTATGATGGTCACCCCACTCAAATGATACAGGGGAAATTAAGCACCAACTACACAGAAGATTTTTTGGGGAGGACGGTCTTCATTTCCGGGAACAGGCCATTTGCATTAACAACCAGTGGTGTTGGCAAATTAGAAAATGGAGCCATTCAGCCGGTGGTTTCGTTCGGTACCATTACCAATAATGCCGTGGCCGCACTGACAGATGTGGAAGGAAATATTTGGATAGGCTCATGGGAAGGATTACAGAAATTCAGAAAAACAGCTTTCAGGCAGTATGTATTGCAGGGAGGTGTGCACACCGAGGCATTTTCATTTCTTGAAAGAAAAAATGGCGACCTGATATTTGGCGGTAATCGTGGAATCGTATTTAAAAAAACAGGCGAAGCCATACTGCAGGACAAAACAATACCTGCGCTGTTTTCAAATGCCGAAGTGATGTGCATGTACGAAGCAGCAGACGGCGCTCTGTGGGCGGGTAGCGGCTATAAAGGCATTAGCCGGTTCGGGAATCAAAAACTTACCCATTGGGAGAACACTGGTTTTTTAAAGGATAACAATTGCGAAGCGCTATATGCAACTACTGATAGTAAATTATTTGCATGTACAGAAAATGGTGTTACGGCCATCGACCCGCTGGCCAAAGATCCGCTCATAGCCTACTACCCTTTTCAAAAAAAATATACGAGGGCCCCGGAGTTATTTGGTTGTTTTCAAACCGGTAATTCACCCTATTGGTTTTATGGAGCACAGGGTATCTATGCGTTACGTGATAACGTGCTGATGCAGGATTCCATTATCAATATGCCGGTAAAAACTTTGTACATTAATAAGATCGTTAGCGATAGAAAGGGAAATGTATGGATAGGCACCATGGGTAAAGGCTTACTGCAATGCCGGTATAAAAACGGGGGCCTTGTGTTGCACAACAAGTACGACTTGAGCAATGGGTTACCGTCAGCCAATGCACTGTCTGTACTTGAAGATAAAAACGGCAACATCTGGTGTGGCGACTATATGAGCTTCTCAGTATTGCTGAATCCCGGTATGAATGAGCAACTACTCAGCTTCAATGAAAAAGACGGGCTGCTCTCTTCGTATTACCAAACTTTAAAACTGGAGCAGCAAAAAAACGGCACCATTTGGGGGCTTACTTCAATGGGTGTCATTGCTTTTCACCCGGACAGTATTGGTCTCAACAACCTTCCGCCGGTTCTGATCATGAACAATATCTCGGTCCATGGCGCTGCCGAAAAATTTGGAAGCATCGCATCACCAACATTTTCCTATGATCACAATTCGTTGCAATTCCGGTACACTGCTGTATGTCTTGCCGACCCTTCCAAAGTGCGGTACGCCTATCGCCTGAAGGAAGCCGACAGTACCTGGACCTATACCAGCAACCGCTTTGCTGATTTTAATTTTTTACAACCTGGAACCTATACATTTCAATTAAAGGCATGTAACAATAATAATGTTTGGACAACCGGCCTGCTACAATACAGCTTTACCATCCGTCCCCCATTTTGGAATACGGGATGGTTTCGGGTACTGGTGTTCGTTCTGATTGCAGGCATCATCTATTTTTTATTCAGGCGCCGGATAAAAGCGATACGATCAAAAGCCGCTCTTAAACAGCAAATGGCCGAACTGGAAGCCAGGGCCATCCGGGCTCAGATGAATCCTCATTTTATTTTCAACTCGCTGAACGCTATCCAGGAATGCATAGTGACCGAAAAAATAGATGCAGCCTACGATTACCTTTCCAGGTTTTCCAAGTTGTTACGATTGGTACTTGATAATTCCGAACGTAATTTCATCCCTCTCAGCAGCGAACTGGAAACCATCCGTTTGTACCTGTCATTGGAATCGCTCCGCTTCAGCCAATCGTTTAGCTATGCGATAGACTTGGATGATAAGCTGGATAAAGAGGATATTTATGTTCCGTCTTTGTTGTTACAACCTTTTGTTGAAAATGCCATCTGGCACGGATTGATCAACAAAGAAGGTGAGAAAAAATTACTGCTGCAGTTCAGTGAAACAGAGGGGAAGCTGCTATGTGCGATAGAAGACAATGGTGTGGGCAGAAGCAAAGCGGCAGACATCAAGCAACAGAAACTAGGTGCCGCGAAATTGGAGTCAAAAGGCACAAGACTGGCTTTGCAGCGGATAGCCATACTCAACCAGCAGAGTCCGGGTTCTGCCAATATCGAAATAATTGACTTGTTTGATAGTAGCGGTACTCCCGCAGGAACCAGGGTGTTAATTACTTTATCACCGCGTTTATCAGCTTAAATAATAAATGATGATGATTAAAATACTAATCGTTGATGACGAGCAATCGGCCGGCCGCATTTTAAAGTTGCTGATAGAAAGACATATACCCGGTGAGAAACAGGTAGAGATATCGAATAAACCCGAGGAGGCTTTGGTGCTGCTGGAAACCTATCAACCATCGCTCGTAATGTTGGATATAGAAATGCCCGGCATGAACGGGTTCGACTTTTTGAACCGGGCCAGCAACTGGAGGTTTGATACCATCTTTACCACGGCATATGATAAATATGCTATAAAAGCCATTCGTTTCAGTGCACTGGATTACTTGTTAAAACCAATAGACATTGTGGACCTGCAAAATGCGGTGAACCGTCACATCGTAAAAAAACAGACAGCGACAGAGGGTTCTCAACAGCCGTTGGTGGACAACCTGATTTACAACCTGCAGCAAAAAGACCAGCAACATTTTAAGCTGGCATTGTCTACCAGTGAAGGGATATTTTTATATGAACCCAAAGACATCGTGGTGCTGGAAGGCAGTAGTAACTACACCCGGTTCTTTTTCGCCGGCCAAAAAACAATGATCGTATCCAAAACCATAAAAGAATATGAAGACATTTTGCTGGACCACCAGTTTTTGCGGGTACACAAATCGTACCTGGTAAACAAGGATCATGTTGTAAAGGTGAGCCGTGAGGGCGTTCTGGAGCTGAGTAATCAAATGCATATCCCCATCAGCCGCCGGCGCAAAACCGAAATAATGGAATGGTTTGGAAAATGAACCGCCGGTTCAGGCCATAAGCAGCAGCGCCTGAAGGAGCTCTTCGCCGTAAATTAACCAGGCAGGAGCTCATAAAATGTACCCGTTTGGACTTATTATTGTTGTAAACACCAGATTTAAACTGAAGCCTTACATGATAACCATTCAAAACCAGGAAATCGTATCCACAATAGCTGAAAAAGGTGCAGAATTGCAAAGTCTCAGGAACAAGAAAACCGGTATCGAACACATGTGGCGTGGTGATGCAGCTTATTGGGGCAAGTATAGCCCTGTGTTGTTCCCGATAGTGGGCACATTAAAAGACGATACTTATTACCATGACGGAATTGCTTATACCCTTCCACGCCACGGCTTTGCAAGGGAAATGACTTTTGATGCACAACAGCCCAGTGAAACAGAAGCCGTTTTTACCTTAAAAGATAATGAAGCTACCCGGGCTGTATATCCTTTTGCATTTGAATTCCGGCTTCGCTACACTCTGAAGGAAGCGTCTATCACCTGTACCTACGAAGTTCTTAATCCGGCGGATACCGACATGCTTTTTTCAGTAGGTGCCCATCCTGCTTTTGCTGTACCCATGACCGCAGATAGCCGGTACGAAGATTATTTTCTGCAATTTGTAGAAACGGAAACATTGAAGCGCTACAAGCTGGAGAACGGCCTTATCGGGTCGCAAACAGAAATGGTGGCAGCAGAGAATGGTTTGCTTCCATTAACACCATCCCTATTTTACGAAGACGCAATTGTATTAAAAAACCTGCAATCCTCCTGTATCGTTTTGGCCAGCGAGGCACACCATCATGGGCTTCATTTTTGTTTCGGGGACTTTCCCTTTTTTGGAATATGGGCCGCCAAAGATGCTCCGTTTTTATGCCTCGAGCCCTGGTGTGGCATAGCAGACAACGCAACCCATAATCAAAAACTTGCTGACAAGGAAGGTATCATCAATTTGGCTCCAAATGCAAGCTGGCAAAGAAGCTGGAGTGTGGGTTGCTTTTAATAAGCATAGTGCTTCAAATCCGATTGGTTTTCCCGATCTTCTTTTCTAAAACCCATCCATGAAAGTTATCTTTTCGCTAGTTTCCATAGCTTTTTGTGTTGTGCTTCATGCGCAAAAAAAAGAAACCTATTACGATTACAAGTGGAAGCCCTGCGACCCACTTGTGGCGAGATTTTATACTACCGTTGAAGGAACGGATAGTGGGTGGCTGCGGAAAAATTATTATATCGGTGGCTTAAAGCTACAGATGAAGGCATTGTTTAGCGACAGCAGTTGCAAGATCCATAATGGCTATCAACATTTTTTTTATCCCAATGGAACCGTCGCGGAAACCGGGAGGCAAGTAAATAATAAAAATGAAGGTCTATGCCTGAACTTTCATTATAACGGCATGATGGCCGACTCGGCTTTTTTTCTCAAAGGCCGCCAAGTAGGTACGCGGTTAACCTGGCATCCCAATGGGTTTCCTGCTGATTCCATTTCGAATATCAATGATAGTTTGCAAGTATCTATAAGCTGGTTCGACAATGGAAAACCTTCTTCATCGGGCTATTTAAAAAACGGCAAGCAACATGGCAAATGGCAGTACTTTCATAGAAACGGACTCCCTGCTGCACTTGAACACTATGCCAATGGCAAATTTGTATCCGGGGAATATTACGATGAGGGAAATTCATTGCAACCCGGCACCACGTTTAGAGAAGCAATAAAGCCGTCACTTAAGGGCGGTACCGATGCCTGGGCAAAATACCTGGAGCGTAATCTTCGCTGGCCCGGCGGTTACAAATTTACCCAGGGCAATATGGCAGTAACCACCATTGGCATTACGATCAACGAAGAAGGCGGCGTTGAAGATGTTTACGTTATCACGCCCTTCCATCCCGAGTTTGATCAAATAGCACTGCAAACAATAAAGGACAGTCCGAGGTGGAATCCGGCCATACAACATAACAGGCGTGTAAAGTTTCGTTTCCAGCAGGTCGTTACCTTCATGCAGTCAGACTAGCCATCATTTCAGCCAGCGAAAGGCCAATCCTGCAAAATAATTTCTGCCCGCGGCAGCGTTATAATATCGTCCGGCCGCTGCATTAATATCATTTCCGAGGCTGTAGGTAACATCTCCCAGGTTATCAGCACCGGTAAAAATTTCAAGCTGGTAATGCTGCTGAATAATTCTTTTGAAACCCAGCCTGATGCCCAGTAAATTATATGCTGACGCATATTCGCTGTTTGCATCGTTCATGGCAATTTTATCCGTGTAGCTGTAGGTCGCATTCAGGTAAATGCCGGGTTTTGTAACGGCATCCAAACTAATAGCTGCAAAATGTTTTGGTATACCGGGCAATTGCTTGCCGCTATAATCCACCGTCAGCACTTTGTAATCTTTGTAAGTAAAATCTTGCCAGGTATAAGCGGTTCTGATGGATAGATCGCTGACAAACGAGGCCGTATTTTTTATTAACTGATATTTCAACTGTGCTTCAATGCCACGCTGCTTCGTGCCACCGGTGTTTACAAAAAAATCATTTCCATTCACATCCCTGCGCTGGCTGATGGCTTCCTGCAATTTGAACCAATACAGGTTGACATCATAGCCTAGTTTGCCGGCAAATAAACTGGCCCTTGAACCCAGTTCGTAGTTAATCCCTTTTTCTGCATTAAGCGTACTATTGATGCTTCCATTGGAGGGTATTAATTCCGAAGTCGTAGGTGGAGAAAATCCCTGGCTGATCAGTCCATAGACAGAAGCGGTACCGATGTTCTTAAGTAACGCGACCCTTGGGGAAATAATATTGCCAAAGGTTCTTCTCTGCGGATTGACAGGGTAACTGTTCAACCTGGTAATGCCCACATAAGACTTATTGAAACTGGCGCCGGCACTTAATATCCAGCCGCTCACAAGATCCAGGTCTGCTTGTGCGAATGCACTGTACCGCCAGTTGTCTACTTCGTCGTCCGTGAGTAAAGTATCGCTACTTCCGTTTCTATTTCTATAAGTACGCACTGTAAAAATCCCTTTCTGAGCCTCAGCCCCATACACTAATTGTAATTTGTTCCGCCCCAATAAAAACTGGTTAGTAAAAACAGTGCGGCCACCAACATGTGGCTCTGTTCTTTTTTCATATACCCTGATGCCGGGGTTGTTAAACCAGGTGAAGGCTCCATATACCGAACTGGTATTTTTCCAGTTTGCACCGAGTTGGTATTCGTTAGCCACCCCACCATAAAACGTTTTTTGGTAAATGGCGGCCTGTGCTTCCTGTGCCGAAGGTTGTGTACCGGCCCTTGGTCTTGCGGCTTTGGGATTGGCCTGGTATTGTGCCAGCGTTAGGCCGCCAGGTGTCTGGTAATACAGGTCGCCATACATGAACAGGGCCGACAGCTTTTGTTTGTCGCTGATTCGTAGCCTTGTTTCATAAGTGGCCACATCGCGCCGCATGGACGATTGGTCGCGGTATCCATCAGCGGATTGACGCTGGTATGCGATCACATTTTGCTGCGAAGCACTGCCCAGCATGGCTTTGGCGTGAACCTGCTGCAAGCCGTAGCTGCCAAATGAATAGTCGATCATAGCTCCCGGCTGCCAGTATTTCGGTTCTGTTTGCAGCAACATCGCACCACCGGTTCCGGCACCGTACATACTGCCGGGTGGGCCCTTTAATACTTCAACCGACGATACATTGTAAAAGCCCAGCTGGTTCAAATAGGTTCCACCGCCCGGGTCGGTAAAGATCATGTCGTTTACATAAACTTTTACGTTCCGCACCCCAAAAGGCGCACGCAACGAACTGCCCCGGATGTTGAGGCGAAAACTGCCGGGACTGCGTTCTTCCATTTTTACACCCGGCTCCAGGTTAAGAGCTGGCAGCAGCGATGCATTATTGAAACGTTGTAACGCGGCAGTATTAATGATGCCCACAGCTGCAGGTATTTGTTGCAGGTTCCTGTTTTGTTCAAAGGCCCTTACTGTCACATTTTCCAACGAATCGGCCTGGCCAAACGATGAATCAGTTGTGCTTTGCGCCATGCTAAAAACCGGAAGGAGATAACAAAGCCCTATTTTTATTGCTATAATAATTTTCATACCTGCAACGAAGTAAATTAAAACAAACAGAACGATGACCGAAAAAAAACAGCAGCTCAACTTGTTCAGCCTAACCATTATCGTGATCAGCCTTGTTATAGGTATGGGTATCTTCAAAACGCCTGCCACAATTGCTGCTAAAAGCGGAACCACTACCATATTTTATGCGGCATGGATCATTGGTGGCATTATCGCATTGATGGGTGCTTTGATATTTGCCGAAATCGGAACCAGGTTGCCTGTGGTTGGTGCTTACTACAAAGTCTTTTCCTACTGTTACCATCCGGCTGTGGGCTTCACCATCAATATCCTGATACTGATCAGTAACGCGGCATCATTGGCCGTAGTAGCGCTGATCGGGGCCGATTATGTAAGCGACTTGTTATTTGGAAAACCCAGCGGAGCAGTCTTCAATGTGACGATTTCCATTGTAGCCGTAAGTCTTTTTTATGCCGTTAATTTATTGGGTCTTCGCACCAGCAGCCAAACACAAAATGTATTGATGATCGTAAAAATCGGCCTGATCGTTTTACTGATCTCTTCGCTTTTTACCAACACCACGGTTGAGCCACATGGGTACAATGCCAACGCAAAATTGTACACCTACGACGGCACCAATGCGTTGCTGTTGTTGGTGGTGAGCATGGTGGCGGTATCCTTTACGTATGGCGGTTACCAGCAAACCATCAATTTTGGCGGAGAGGTAAACAAAGGAAGTACCTTAACCAAAGGCATTGTAACCGGTATCATCATCGTACTGTTTTTGTACCTGGCCATGAGCTACACCTATGTGCAGGTAATTGGTTATGATAAAATGAAAAATGCCACGGCTATCGGTGCATTATTATGCGAAGCCTGGTTTGGCAAAATTGGCGGTAAAGTGTTTGATATCTGCATGTTTGTAAGTGTGCTGGCCTATGTAAATGTATTGTTGATGAGTAACCCAAGGGTGATGTTTGCGATGAGCACCGACAAGGTATTTCCAAAAATATTCTCCTTCAAAAATCCAAAGACACAGGCGCTGGTTCCCGGTCTGACCGTTTTTGCCGGAACTACGGTTCTGATCACTTTTTTTGGCAAAGGAGTGGATGATATCCTTGATTTTTCCATATTCCTGGATTGCCTCGGATTTATAACAGCAGCTGCCGCTCTGCTCATTCTACGTAAGCGGAAATTCGGCAGTGAAAATGTGACGGGTACATTTTCCAAAATCATTCCCGTTATTACCGTTCTGTTTGTAGCCGCTTATTGTGTGGTGGCCAGTGCTGTTGTGATTGATAATTTTAAGGCTGCCCTCATCGGTGTTGGATTACTCATTTTATTTGTGGTATTGTACTTTGTTTTTTACCATAATAAAAAAGAGGAAGCGGATGAGGTGGAGGCAGAAGTGGATACTTTTTTGAAATGACACAGCTGCCTGCGCATGACCCCAACGGGGTCACATGTTTATAGCAGTGATTGTAGCAATGAAGTCACGACCCCAACGGGGTCGCATGTAAGAAATCGGATTCTAACTATTCGTCATTAAACCGACATTGAATGCGGGGAGAAATATATTTTGAACGGAAAGATCCGGAAATTTACATGCGACCCCGTTGGGGTCGTTGAAAAATGTTCACGGATTCTTTCTATAAACATGTGACCCCGTTGGGGTCGAATACAACAGCTTTCGGTAGTCATAGGTTGTTGTTTGGTCGCATGACTAAATCTAAAATCTTAAAATATCTACACCCATCTTGGAACTTTCCTACATCCTCAACGAACTGGCTGAAGACCGCGATGCATATTTTAATGCGATTGCCCCGCCCATTATTCAGACCAGCAATTTCGCCTATAAAAAAGTAGATGACCTGCGGCAGGCTTTTGATGATGAATACCATCACTACCTGTATAGCCGTGGTGGCAACCCAACTGTGAACATCCTTCGTAAAAAACTCGCCGCCTTAGACGGGGCTGAAGATTGCTTGGTGTTTAACTGCGGTTCGGCAGCCATCTTTGCGTCGGTATTGGCCAATGTGAAATCCGGCGATCATATTCTCAGCGTCCGCAACCCTTATTCCTGGGCACAAAAAATATTCCAGGATATTTTACCGAGGTTTGGTGTGAGCCATACTTATATCGACGGTACCAAAATAGAAAACTGGCAACAGGGCATTCAGCCCAACACCACGGTTATTTACCTGGAAAGCCCGAATAGCTGGACTTTTGAATTACAGGACCTTACAGCGGTGGCTTCATTGGCGAAGCAACATGACATCGTTACCATTGTTGACAACAGCTACTGCTCCCCTATTCACCAAAAACCAATTGGCCTGGGTATTGACCTTGTGCTGCAGTCGGCTACCAAATACATTAGCGGCCACAGTGATGTGGTGGCGGGGGTTTTAACCGGCAGCAGTCAAATGATGGAACGCATTTTTAACAGCGAATACATGGGCATTGGAAGCGGCATTCAGCCGTTTAATGCATGGTTGCTGATACGTGGCCTGCGCACATTGCCCATGAGATTGGCACATATTTCTGCCACAACTGCTACCGTCATTACATGGTTGAAACAGCATCCGCAGGTGGAAAAAGTCATCTTTCCACTGGATGAAAATTTCCCGCAACTGGAATTAGCCAAACAACAAATGACAGGCGCTTGTGGACTGCTAACGTTTATTATGAAGGCCGATACCGTGACACAGGTAGAAATCTTTTGCGAATCACTGAAACATATTTTCATGGCCGTAAGTTGGGGCGGCCACGAAAGCCTGATCATCCCCAAATGCTCGGGCATGAAACGGGAAGATTTTGATGCAGAAAATCCGGAACACCGGATGTTGCGATTGTATGTGGGATTGGAAGATGCCGCATACCTTATCGCCGATTTGGAGCAGGCGTTTCGTTCGTGTATCGTCGACAGTTAACCGTCGACCGTCGACCGTAAAGCTACCTGTGCTAAATCCGGGACTTTAAATGACTTCGGATGAATTTCCAGAATTTTCAATGCACCAAAAAACAATGAACCATATAAAAAACGCCGTTTTCACGACACGCTCAACCGGCGGTCGACGGTTGACGGTCAACGGTTCACAGTCCACGTTTTCCACCTATTTTTGTTGATATGAATACATTGAGGTCATTTTTTTTCATGCTTGTGTTATTTGCTGCCACAGGCGCCGTTGCCCAGGAAAAATGGGATTTGCGCCGGTGCGTTGATTATGCAGTCAGCAATAATATCACCATCAAGCAAAGCCAGATACAGGAAAAGATAGCGGAACTGCAATACCTGCAGCTGAGGGACAGCCGCTGGCCTTCTCTTAATTTTTCTACCAACCAGGGTTTCCAGTTTGGCCGCAGTATCGATCCGGCCACCAACCAGTTTACCAATACGCCCGTAACATTTTTAAGCGGGCAGTTGCAAACGGGTGTTACGTTATTCAACTGGTTCAGCAAAAAAAACAATATTGAAGCGACCCGATTGACCGTACAGGCCAATAAAGCAGGTACCGAAAAAATTAAAGATGATATCAGTCTTAATGTAGCCAATGCCTATCTCACCGCATTGCTTGCTTACGAGCAAACGATGATTGCAGGCGTTGCGGTTGATCAAACAAAAGAACAACTGAGCATTACCCGGAAAAGAGTAAATGCCGGTGCCTTACCCGAACTCAACGCAGCCGAACTGGAAGCCCAGCTGGCCCGCGACAGTGCAACATTAATGGTAGCCGAAAGCAACCGCCAGCTGAATCTGTTACAATTAAAAGCCATTCTAAATATGGATGCAGCAGTTCCGTTCGACATCACCACACCGCCGGTGGAACTGATACCGGTGGAAAGTTTTGCCGAACTGGAACCTAATATGGTTTACCAGCTGGCCATGAATAATCAGCCCCAGCAACTGGCCAACAAATTCCGGTACGAATCCTCACAATACAATATAAAAGTGGCTAAAGCTGGTTTGTACCCTACCATCTCCGGTTTTGGAAGTTTACAAAGCAATTTTTCCAGTGCCAGCAAGCAACCCATTGGCACACCGATCACCAGTATCACGCCCACTACGTCTTTTGTAAATGTTACCGGCAATAATTATTTCATACAGGTGCCTGTTACCCGCTACAATGAATTTAATACGGTTGGTTTCGGCAGGCAGTTCGATAATAATTTCCGGCAGTCGGTAGGCATTGGTTTACAGGTACCGATCTTTAATGGCCACCAGGCGAAAACCATGTGGAAGCGCAGTATTGTTGACCAGCAGAACCTGGTGTTGCAGATGCAGGCCGACAGCCTCCTGTTAAAACAAAATATTTACCAGGCATACCAGGGAGCCGTCAGCGCTTTCCAAACTTTGCAGGGTCGCAAAAAGACGCTTGAAACCAGCGAATATGCTTTGAGCCTGGGACAAAAAAGATACGACATCGGCTTGCTACCCACCCTCGACCTGCTCACACTCAGCACCAATGTACAACGAGCCAAAATTGATGTGGTATCTGCCAAATTCGATTATGTGTTCCGCATGAAAGTGCTGGAGTTTTATAAAGGCAGGGGGATTAAATTGTAGGGATTAGTTGATTGGTTGATCAGTGACTAGTTAAAGACACTAATACAAACAGCGTTGAAAAGGTACCTGTTGGATATTAATCGGTGGCCTTGAATTTTGTCCCCCGCTGGCGGGGGTGGCCTTCAGGCCGGGGGTGGTTAGCGGCGGGCAGGCAGAAAACCGGCAACTTGATTAAAAAGAATTACAACCCATTACTTAGGTTCTGGGAAACAATAAAAAACTATGAATAAAAAACTAAAATGGTCGCTCATCATCATCGGCATCCTCGTTGTGGGGGTGTTTGCGCTAAAAAAAGCCGGTGTAATCGGCAAAGAAGAAGCCACCAAGGTTGCCGTTGAAAAAGCCGGTAAACGCACCATTATTGAAACCGTTAATGCCAGTGGAAAGATCTATCCCGAGATAGAAGTAAAAGTAAGCCCCGACATTAGTGGAGAAATAACGGAACTCACCGTCCTGGAAGGCGACAGTGTAAAAAAAGGCCAGGTATTGGCCCGTATCTACGCAGATATTTATTCCATTCAACAGCAGCAGGCAGCAGCACAGGTAAACCAGCAACAGTTCCAGGTGGCCAATTCGCAGGCGCAGCTGGAAGGTCTGAAAGCTACCCTCAACCAGGCGGAGGTGACACTCAATCGCCAGAAGCAATTGCTGGATGAAAAAGTGATCAGCAAGGCCGAATATGAACAGGCTGAAGTAACCTTTAATACTGCAAAAGCTAATCTGAATGCGGCAGGCAAAGGCGTAAATGCCACCCAGGCTGGTGTGCAGAGTGCCCGGGCCAATTTACAAAGAGCCAGCAAAGATGTAAGCCGTGCTACCATTACCGCCCCCATGGACGGCGTCGTAAGCCTGCTGAATGTAAAAAAAGGTGAACGTGTGGTCGGAACCGCTCAAATGGCCGGTACCGAAATGATGCGGATCGCCGATTTTAAGAGCATAGAAATTCGGGTGGATGTTCCGGAAAACGATATTCCCAAAGTGCATATTGGCGATAGCGCCGTGGTATTGGTGGATGCCTATATTGGCAAAAAATTTAAAGGACTGGTGTACCAGATTGCCAGCAGCCAGAACGGTGCTGTATCGGCCAACGTGGTCAATTCGGCGAATGATGTTACCAACTACAAAGTCTATATCCGCCTGATCCCGGAATCATACAAAGACCTGGTGGATCCCACCCGTCCAAAAAGTTTCCCCTTCCGTCCGGGTATGACAGCAAGTGCTGATATACAAACCAAAACCATTGCGGATGCTTTGGCCGTACCTATAAACGCAGTTACGACCCGTGATAAAAATGATGAAAACAAAAGTGCCAAAGAAAAAAAGGGCGAAAAAGCTGAGGACGCAGCGCCGGTAAGCAACGACGATGAAGACTTTAAAGAAGTAGTGGTTTTTGTGTACAATGCCACCGACATGACAGTAAAAAAAGTAAAAGTAAAAACAGGAATACAGGATACAAAATACATACAGATCACAGAAGGTCTCAAGGGCGGCGAGGAGATTGTAAGCGAACCTTATAATACCATCTATAAACTTCTGAAAGATGCCATGAAAGTAAAAGTGGTGCCGAAGGATAAGTTGTTTGAAGTGAAATAGATTTTTGGTGAAGCCCCAGGGTTCAAGAATCAAGATTCAAGATTCAGAGTTCTGTAAATCACAAATCATACATCCTAAATCAAAAATCATAAATGGCTTTAAAGTTTGGCATACTAGGCAGTGGTAGTTGGGCTACGGCCCTGGCGAAGATCCTTACAGATAATGGCCATACGATCCATTGGTGGGTGCGAAACGAAGAATCCATCAAAGCCATTAACAAGCGGAGGCATAATCCACATTATTTGACCACGGCCAATTTTGATGTGAAGCAGCTGAAGATGAGCAGCAGCATTGCTGATGTAATTCATCAGTCCGAAGCCATTGTGGTCTGCGTTCCATCCGCTTACCTGATACCCGCTTTATTCCAGCTTCCTACGGATATTTTTAAAAACAAAAAGATCATCTCGGCCATAAAAGGCATACTGCCGAATGATGAACACCAACTGCTCAACGAATTCCTGGAAGAATCTTTCAAAATAAGGCATGAAGACTATTTTACGGTGATGGGCCCCTGCCATGCAGAAGAAGTGGCTGCCGAAAAATTATCGTACCTCACTTTTTCTGGCGTAGATACAGCTGCAACAAAAACAATCGCATCAAATTTTAAAACCGACTATTTAAATACCGTTACCAACCACGATATATGGGGCACACAATATGCCGCTGTCCTAAAAAATATTTATGCTGTAGGTGCAGGTATTGCCCATGGCCTGGACTATGGCGATAATTTCCTCAGTGTGTACATCGCTAATACTGCCGATGAAATGGTGGGTTTTTTGAAAAAGATCAGCCTTACCAAATCAGTGGCTGATTCCAAAGGCCATTCCCTTCCGCTTAACTATGCAGCCTCTGTGTACCTGGGCGATTTGCTGGTTACCTGCTATTCCCTATTTAGCCGTAACCGCACTTTTGGCAACATGATCGGCAAGGGCTATTCGGTACGGGTGGCGCAACTGGAAATGAACATGGTGGCAGAGGGATACCCTGCCAGTAAAGGATTGTACTTCATCAATCAAACAATCGGCGCTTCGATGCCCATCACAGATACCATCTATAAAATATTGTGGGAAGGCCTGGGTGCAGCAGAAGGTTTTAAAGAAATTGAGAAGGTGTTAAAATAATTTTTTTGACGAAAAGCGGTCACCAAACTTCTAATTTTACATCGTCAGAAGAAATTTCGTCAAAATGCCAGTTTCATTTTCACTATTAAGCCCCTTTTGGATCATCACCCTCCTGGTTGTGGGCATTACCCTGCAGGTTGTGAAAGGGCATAGACAAAAGCACGGTCACTAATCGATCGCTTTAATTTATAGTTTACCGGCTATCTCCATCTTTATTTTCTTCCCACTGTTGCTTTTGCCTGGATCAAAATCAGTCTAAAACCATCCACTCTTTAAAAGTATTATGCCTGCTTCTTCCCATAAAAAAAACACCGGCCTTACCATCAGCAAATCCAACAAAGCCCCACTAACCAAAAACCAGGAAGCTTTTAATAAACTCACGACCCGTATTGAAAAACTGCATAAGGAAATAGAAAAGAAGGAAACGCAGTTTGAGACTGCGTTGAAAATTTACAGTACCGCCATTCATCCGCTGCGGCAACAAATCTTAAAGCATAGAAGGGTTATGATAGACCTGCTATGGCCTTTGTACCAAAACAGGCAATTGGCCAAAGCAGATCAGCGCCATTTGAAAGCCATTTTGCAGGATCTTGTAGAATCCGTTTTACAAGCAACAAGCGAACCGGATGAAAGTCTGAAACAAATATTCGGTGAACTGGAAGGCGAAAGCTACGACTCGATAAAGACAAGGGAAGAAAACATGATTAAGGAAGAAGTACAGGAAATGTTTGACGACTTAGACATAGATATAGACCTCGAAGATTTGGATGTAAATGATAAGAGCTTTGCCGAAAAACTTGCAGCAGCACAGGAGAGAATGAGGGAGAAAATGGAGAGAGAACAACAAAGAAAAGAGTACCAACAGCAGCACAGGCAAAGGGTTACGAGGAAAACAGCCAGGGAATTGGAACTGGAGAAAATGCAACAAGCTGCTGAAGAAATGAAACATAAAAACATCAGCACCATTTACCGGCAGCTGGCTAAATTATTTCATCCAGACCTGGAACAGGATGAGGGCCGCCGTGTGGAAAAAGGAGAACTGATGAAACAATTGACAGCAGCATACGAATCTAAAAACCTGCATGCCCTGCTAAGCCTGGAACTTAAATGGATCCATAAAGAGAACGACCACCTGGCCTTATTGACCGAAGAAAAGCTGGCTGTTTACCTGCAAATTTTAAGGGAACAGGCACAGCAACTGGAATCCCAAAAACAACAGATTTTCAGAAAGCCACAGTATGGTGTTTTACTGGAAGATTTTGGTTACCCGGTGGCCGCCCAACCATTGCTTTTTATAAACAGGGAAAAGCAAAACCTTGAGCTGGAAGTGAATAGTCTGAAAACTGATCTTGCTCATTTTCAGTCCGTTAATGGGATGAAATACATTAGGCAAATGATCAAAGAGTGGAACCACCATGATCACGATGCGGTCGATGTTGATGCATTATTCGACTCGATATTACGGAGCAATGGCAGGACCAGCCGGTAAAATAATCTTCCTTTCCTACGCAAAAGAGTCCGGCTGAAAACAATATTGCGGTAAGCTCCAAAATTAAATCCTGCAATAACTTCATTTTTATTTTCCCCTCAGTTCCTGCACATTTGCACCGCATTTGGTTTCCCCGCCTCAGGCGGGGGATTAAAAGGGAATCCCGTTAAATCCGGGAGCTATCCCCGTAGCTGTAATGGGCTTCAGCAACCTCCGCTCATCCGGAAAAGCTGAAAAGTTTCAATCTTCGCCACTGTTTTAATAAAAAAAACGGGAAGGCATTGAAATAATCCCTTAGCCAGAAGACCTGCCAGGTGCAAACAATAATCAACGAGCTTTCGGGTGAAAGGCCGGAGATGGAAGCCTCCCCTAACCCCTTCGGAAGAGGGGGACAACGGGAGCACATTCATTTCTATTTCTTTTTTCTGGGGGCTCATTTTTCAAACAGTTTTGCGATCGCAGAACCTAAATTAATTTTGAAAGATGAGCAGGAAACATTTTCTGACAACTGCATTAGTGGCCGCAGCTATCAACGCCACTGCACAACAGGACACCTTGCAGGGCAAGGCAACCGATCCCGTAATTGTTACCGCTAACAAACTGGAGCAAAAACAATCCACTACCGGCAAAGTGGTAACAGTGATCGGTAAGGAGCAAATTGAAAAAAGCACCGGCAAATCTGTTGCCCAGGTATTAAATGAGCAGGCGGGTATCACCATCGCCGGTGCTTACAATGCAGCAGGCAGCGTGCAAACGGTATTTATGCGTGGCGCTTCGGCTGGCCGCACTTTGATACTGATGGATGGCATCCCCGTGAACGATCCATCGCAGATCAGTAATGATTATGACCTCAATTTATTTTCGATCAACGATGTGGAAAGGATAGAGGTTTGCCGGGGTGCACAATCCACACTATATGGCAGCGATGCGGTAGCCGGGGTGATTAATATCATTACCATAAAAAAAGACATTAAGAAACCATTCAATGTAAAAGCCACAGGTGTTGCCGGTAGCCTGGGCACCTACAAAGCCAACGTACAGTTGTTTGGCAAGGCAGATAAACTTACGTACAGTACCCGCTACGCCAAACTGAAAACAAATGGCTTTTCATCGGCATACGACAGCAGCGGCGCCAAAGGTTTTGACAATGATGGGTACAGTGGTGATGCCATGAATGCAACGCTGCAATATGCTGCCACCAAACAGATATTGTTGAAGAGTTTTATCCAGTACAGCACTTACAAGGCAGACATTGATGCCGGCATTTTTACAGACGATAAGGATTACACCATCCACAATAAAAATCTTTCCGCAGGCTTTGGCTTCCAGTTTAAAAATGATGTGGTAATGCTTGTCGGCAACTACCAATACAACCAGTTACAACGCAACTACCTGAACGACAGCGGCTTTATTGCAGGCTTTAGCAAATACGAAAGCAACCAGTACAAAGGGCGCACCCAATTTGCGGAGTTATATGCCAGCATCAAGCTGGGCGCGGGTTTTACCTTGTTGCAAGGCGCCGATTACCGCTACGGTCTGATGAACAACGACTATTTGTCTATCAGCTCATTTGGCCCGTATAGCACCAGCTTCAAAGACACGTCCATGAGCCAGGGTTCGATGTATGCTTCGCTTCTGTATAACGGTGCCGGTAAAAAATTCAATGCGGAAATCGGTGGCAGGCTGAATGTACATAGCAGGTATGGCAGCAACAGCACTTATACGATCAATCCTTCCTACAATATCAGCGAACATTATCGCATTTTTGGTAGCGTGGCCAGCGGTTTTAAAGCACCATCATTGTACCAGTTGTACGCAGGTGGCGGTACGGGAAACCCGAATTTAAAAGCGGAGAAAAGTGTGAATTACGAAGCCGGTATCGGGCAGCAGCATAAAGGTATCAGCAGCCGCCTCGTGTATTTTTACCGCACTATTAAAGATGGTATCGACTACAATTCACTTACGTTTAAGTATTTCAATTTTGTAAAACAAATTGTTCGCGGACTGGAATACGAAGTAAATGTACAGGCTACAAAAAAGCTCAATATCAACGCCAACTATACCTTTATCAGCTCGCAGGAAAACACGCAGAGTCGTGTCAATTTCAAGGACACTTCATACAATTATTTGCTCCGCCGGCCAAAGCATAATATCAATGTAAACATAGGTTACCAGTTTACCGATGGATTGTATGCCAGCATCAGCAGCAAGTATGTAAGCAAAAGAAAAGATGTAGGCGGCTACAAAAGGCAGGATGTAGAAATGGATGGCTATTTTTTACTGAATGCCTACGCTGAGTACAAACTGAAAGACCATTTCAAATTTTTTGCAGATGCACAAAACATCACCAACAAAAAATTCTTCGACATAAGGGGCTATACTGCTATACCTTTTATGTTTAATGCCGGGGTAACTTTTAACTGGTAAATTTTTCACCAAGGAGGCGGAGAGAAGAACAAATTCGAGGAGCGTGTAATGAACGTCTCTGCGCGCCTCTATTCTCTCCGCTCCTGCGGTGTAACTTCTCAAACGCGATCCATGAGCAAACACGAAGACATAGCATGTCCACGCTGCGGCAGTCCATTCGAGTGTAAGGTGGGCGATATAAACCATTGCCAGTGTACAGGCATACAATTTACCGAAGCAGAATATTCATTCATCTTGCAACAGCATACCGATTGTCTTTGTATTAATTGCCTGCGGGATTTAAAACAACAATTTCACCAGCAGGGCTTTGCCAAAAAAATAAAAGATCGGTTCGGAAACAGGTGATATTAAATCCCTGCAACCCCTTTCTTTCGTAAAACCCAATAGTTAGCTTTACCAGATGAATTTGAGCCTCAATGAAATCCTCACGGTAACTTTTACCCTTTTTGCTGTAATCGACGTTATTGGTTCCATTCCCCTCTTGATCAGTCTCAAACTAAAGATGGGCGAGATCAGGGAACTGCGGGCCACTTTGATTTCCGGGGTGCTAATGATCTTGTTTTTATTCTTTGGAGAAGCATTTTTAAAACTGTTGGGGGTAGATGTCCCTTCTTTTGCGGTGGCAGGTTCCATCGTCATTTTTATTCTTGGCCTGGAAATGGTACTGGGAGTGGATTTTTTCAAAAGCGATCCCAAGGCTAAAAGCGGTTCCGTTGTGCCCATCGCTTTCCCCATTATTGCAGGTAGCGGCACGCTTACAACCGTTATGAGTCTCAGGGCCAATTACACCGAAATCACTATTTTGATTGGTATTCTTTTGAACCTGGTCGTTATTTACCTGACCCTGCATTCCTTAAAATGGATTGAAAAAGTATTGGGTGACGTAGGTCTTTTGGCTGTGCGTAAATTTTTTGGCGTCATCCTGCTGGCGATCGCCGTTAAAATATTCAGTACCAATATTGTGTTTTTTGGCAAGTAATATCCTTCTGTTTTTTTAAAATTTTTGCTGCACATTTGCAGCCGCACCGGCCCCGTAGTACAATGGATAGTATAAGAGTTTCCGAAGCTCCAGATCCAGGTTCGATTCCTGGCGAGGCCACAAATAAACCAACTGTTTTCGCCCTGCTCTCCAAACAAAGAGCAGGGTTTCTTTTTAATTCCAACTCCTGTTTCCACCCCTTCTGCTGCAATCGATTGCGTAGTAATTTCTGCTCCTGTAAAAGAAAACTTCTAATTATGTACTGCCAATTATAGTCATTGCAGTGTCCATTTTAAAAGTTTTCCGTATGAAAAAACATTACCCCAAAGCGGTATTTTTCCTGTTTGTTATTACCTGTTTTTATTCGTTTTCCTATGCCCAGCAAATCTCTTTTCCGGGTGCTGAAGGCGCCGGAAAGTTTACCAGCGGAGGCCGCGGAACAGCGGTTTCATTAACAACGGTCTTTGAAGTAACCAACCTTACAGATGTAAATACTGCCGGCAGTTTACGCTGGGCCTGCAGTCTATCCACTGCGACCTATCCCTACCGTACCATCGTTTTTAAGGTGTCGGGTACGATTCATTTAAACTCTAAATTGTCTGTCCCTAAAAACACCACCATTGCCGGCCAAACGGCCCCGGGTGATGGTATTTGCGTGGCAGATTACCCCGTTTCCATGAACGGTGATAATATCATCATCCGTTACGTCCGTTTTAGAATGGGCGATAAAAACCAGTTGAAGACTTCCCCTGCAGGCTGTGGTGTGCCGGTGGCTCCTTTTACAGATGCCTGCAGGCCAATAGATGGCAGCGGTGGTGACGATGCTCTTGGAGACCTCGGCCATAAAAATATCATGATCGATCATTGCACCATTAGCTGGAGCACCGACGAAGCACTAACTATGTACCGTGGTGACAGCCTTACACTGCAGTGGAACCTCATCAGCGAGCCTTTGAATTACTCCTACCATTTTGAAACAAGCGACACAGATTTTGAGAACCACGGATACGGCGGTATCTGGGGCGCTTTGCATGGCTCGTTTCACCATAATTTAATTGCCCATTGCCGCAACCGCACACCAAGATTTGCAGGCAACAGCACCTATTCCCCCGGCCAGGTAGAAAGTGCCGATTTCAGGAATAATGTGCTCTATAATTGGGGCATCAACAATATTTATGGCGGAGACGGAGGACAATACAACCTGGTAAACAACTACTACAAATTCGGCCCCAACACCAGTTCCGGGGTTAAGTATAGGATCGTTGGTGTGGATAGCAGCGTGGATTTTGGCTATGCCAAATATTTCCTTTCCGGAAATTATGTGGACGGTTCCAGCGCCAACACCGCCAATAACTGGACAGGTGCCGGTATGAATACGGGCAATGCTGCCGACACGGTGAAGTCAAAAGTTTCCACCCCTTTTCTTTCTGAATATTTGCCTTCAAGTTTCGAGACCGCAACGGCCGCCTACGACACCGTATTAAAAAGCGTAGGTGCCATTTTACCCAAAAGAGATACCCTGGATGAACGGGTGATCAACAACGTTAAACTCCGTACCGGGAAAATAATAGACGTACAGGGCGGCTATCCGCATGCTACGCCTTACGCACAAACGGTGAATGCATGGCCGACCTTGTCGAACGGTACGCCCCCGGCTGATACTGACCAGGACGGTATGCCCAATACCTGGGAAACAGACAACGGCTTAAACCCGAACAATGCTGCCGACCGGGGCGTATTTGCAGGCAATGGCTACACCAATCTTGAGAACTACCTGAACAGTATAACGGGTGTCGCTATCACACCGCCGGCCAGCACTCCGGCATCTGCCACCTGGCCCTTATTAACTGATCAAATGCCGAGTGTTGTCGGTGATATTACAGCCAGCAACCAATTGGTTGGGCCGTACCTGGCAGGTATTGTATGGGGTAGCAGTTTTGGTGGCGTAACCGGATGGCAGAGAGTCGGCAGCACTTCAGGTTTACCGGTTTGGTACAATGCAAATTCTTATACAGAGTACAAAGTGACCCCCGCTGCCGGAAAAACACTTACTGTGACTTCCGTAGAACTTAGCGCTCTTGGTGGTGGAACGGGCACCGCTAAAATGTTCCTGAAATATTCATTGGATGGATTTGCAAACTCGGCTGCTGTAGGTACCACAACCTACAACAACCTTGCCTACAGCGGAACCGATACCACTGCAGCCGTTTCGCTGATAAATACCGGCACCATGGGCCTCACCCTCACCGGTCAGCAGGTGGCTACCATTCCAACATCTATTACGGTGCTGCCATCGCAAACATTAACCGTAAGGGTTTATGTATGGATCACCGGTTCCGGGCTCCGGTATTTTCCCAGCCAGAATGTAAAAATTAATGGCTCAACATCCGATGCTTCGCTACCGCTGTCGTTACTGAGTTTTTCAGCTGTAACCGGTAGCAGTGATGTAACGCTTTTTTGGAAAACCACCCGTGAAACCGACATGAAAGGTTTTGAGATAGAAAGAAGTATTGATGGCCGCAGTTTTACCTCGGTAGGTTCCGTTGCTGCTGCTTATAATGCTACAGGTAATTATTCCTTTACAGATAATAGCCGCCAGGCCGGCACTGTTTATTACAGGCTGAAGATGATAGATAAAGATGGCACATACCGCTATAGTTTTGTAGTGTCCGTAAAAAATTCAAAGGCAACAGGTCTTTCTATTTATCCCAACCCGGTTGTAAATACCATTACCCTTACCCATGGCAAGGCTGGTAACAATGCCTCGGTTGCGGTATTAAATATTGAAGGCAAAAAAATGCAAAACCTGCAACTCACAGCCGGCACTACCCAAACTTCGTTTAATGTAAAAACCATGGAGTCAGGTGTTTACCTGCTTCAATACTCAGACGATAAAAGGGTGGAAACAATCAAGTTTATCAGGCAGTAGTAACCGTCCAGTCCGACGATGCCTGTCGGTTCCAAGATCAAAAAAATAAGCATAAAAAATTATAATTTGATACCCGCTAAGTATTTCTTGTTGTTGATGTTGAATGTTTTGCTTATCACCACATTTACGCATGGTCAGACCGCCATTCAGTACCCAAAAAATATCACCGTGGCAAAAGATGGCAGCGGCAATTATAAAACCATCCAGGAGGCGGTAAACGCTATTCGTGCCTACTCCCCGGAGCACAACACGATTTACATAAAAAATGGTGTGTACAATGAAAAAGTGAATGTTCCTGCATGGGTTACCAATATTTCTTTTGTAGGCGAAAGCAGGGAAAATACCATCATTTCCTATAACGATTATTCCGGCAAGTTCATCAGTTCTGATACAGTGGTCAACAAGCAAAAGTTCACCACATTTACCACCTACACCATGTATGTGGCGGGCAACGATGTAACTATCGAAAACCTTACCATCCGAAATACAGCCGGCCGTGTGGGGCAGGCAGTAGCATTGCATGTGGATGGGGATCGGTTTGTGATTAAAAACTGTAATCTGTTGGGCAACCAGGACACTTTGCTAACCGCCAATGATGATGCCCGCCAATACTATCTGAACTGTTATATTGAAGGCACTACCGATTTTATTTTTGGCAATGCCACGGCCATTTTCCAGGATTGTACGATCAAAAATCTCAGCAATTCCTTTATCACGGCAGCTTCCACCACGCAGCATCAAACTTTTGGTTACGTGTTTTTTAATTGTAAGCTGATCGCAGCTGAGGAGGCCAAACTGGTGTACCTCGGCAGGCCATGGCGTGCCTATGCAAAAGTGGCTTTTATAGGTTGTGACATGGGCAAACATATACGCCCCGAAGGCTGGGAAAACTGGGGCAGAAAAGAAAATGAAGCCACAGCCTATTACGCGGAGTATAACAACACTGGTGAAGGTGCCGCCACGGGCAAGCGGGTAGCCTGGAGCCATCAGCTCAGTAAAAAAGAAGCGAAGAAATACACGCTTGAGAATATTTTCAGCGGCTGGAAGCCCTGAGTTAAACCATCATTTTATCTTAATCACCCGCATTAGATCCAGCATGGCCTGGTTGATATCTTCGTTCATGTTTTCATTGGCTGGTTCGTAACTGAGCGTTATTGTTTGCTTACCTTTTTTCAAAGAAATTTGAACAGAATTGCTGTAACCCCAATTGCTCCATTCGTCTGTGCCGCGCTGCGGAAAAGCCAGGGTTCCGGCGAACTGGTTATTCACTCTCAGAGTGCGTATGGCGCACATGTTTTTTGTGTTGATGGGGCCATTGCCATTTGCATAGCGGAAATCGATGGCATAAGTTCCGGCCACTTTAATATCCACCTGTATGTTGACAACCCTGTTTACCGTATTACTGACTTCTGTAAAGCCGTTGCCGTAAAATCCTTTGTAGGCCAAATTAGATCTATTGGTATATTTCTCCAACTGATATTCCTGAACCAGATTTTTACTATAAAGTGCCAAAGGGGCACTGGCAAAGGATTCTACGCCATTGGCATCAATAAAAATTACTTGATATTCTGAATAGGAACTTTCATTTAGTAGATTTTTGGGAGTGGATAACAATCGTTTCCCGTTTTTGAGCACAGTATAAGATGCAACACCATCTATCTTTTGCCAAGTGATTCCATTGTTATCAATACCGATCATAGGCGTAGCAGGCGCCGTATAATTTTCCACTTTATTGATTGTTGCCGTAGGTAAAACATTATCAGCCAAAATAATTTTTACCGAATGAACACCCGTTAAGGTTTCAGGAATTTCAGCATTAGGCACCGCTTTCCCATCCACCAAAAAAGACTGAATCGTATTTCCAAAACCCTCCATTTCAATATTCAAAACAGCACTCCGGTATTTGAAATTTTCCAGGCTGCGTTTGCCTTTTAGTTGCTTTGGTACAAAAGGATGAAACACCATTTTGTCTTCTTTAAATTCTATACCAAACAACAATTTATGCACCATCGCAAGGTTGCCTGAAAGGCTCCAAAGCATATTACTGCTATTGATCACCGTACCCGCGAAATCGCCGTTATCGGCCACAAAATTTTCTTTATTAGTGAGAAACAAAGCTGCAGGCCGCCAGATGGCTGCCAGCGATTCCATTACTGATGCTTCATTACCCATTTTGGCGGAAGCAAGGGCCCAATAAGATTGTACAAAAGGCCAAACGGCATTATTATGATAGGGCGTAATGCCAGGTATTTGCGGATAAATACAGGTGATGCCATAAGCGGTTACCGGCGTGTTCTTTATCACCAATTGTTGCTGCCTGGCATCGGCAATGCCAAACAAAACACACAATGCTTCACCCAGGGCTTCGGATTTTGGTGACACGATTTTACTGTTCCTGCCATAATAAAACTGGGCATAATAGCCGTTGTCTTCCATCCATAAATACTTGTTGATGCCAGCTTTTATCTTATTTGCATTGGCCTTATATTTTACAATTGCAGCTGTATTTTTTAGAATGTCAGCCATCTGGCTCAGCACCATATTGGCCTGGTAATGCACAGCATTGGTGCCCAGGTTTTCGCTTTCATAAATGTCTACGGGCTGCATCCATTTGGGATAGGTTTGCTCACGCCAGTCGAGGAATGAAGATTCCCCTTTAACCATGCCTGTACCTGCATCGTAAGCGTTCAGCATGTCATCGTCAATCGAGTTTTTTACAATTTCAAACGCCTGCTGCAGCCAGTCTTTGTCACCGGTGGCTTTATACACTTCAAAAGCAGCCACAGCCCAGATCATCCTATCTGTGGAGCAGGGATAGGCACCGCCGGTTCCGGTATCCTGGATGATGCGTTTCCGTTTATTTACCTTTCTCAGCAAACTCTTTTTGGCCACTTCCGGCTGAAGGTACGCCATCGATAAAATGATGCTATAGCTGATGTCGCGGGTCCATACGCCAGCCCATTCTTTCCCGGTACGGAAAGTGCTGTCGGGCTCCACTGCCCTTATCATTTCTTCTACGCTCATATTGTAGACCGCATCGCTGATCAGGTAGCCCGATGCATACTGCGGAAAGGCGCTGATGTCTTTACTGAGTTTCCAGGCTGCATCAGTTTGTTTCTCGTCTTTTTTGGCATTCAGCGTCAAGGTGGTTTCATATATGCCATCGCCATCTTCATCCTTTAACTGTAGCTCGGGCCGGTTTACAAGATTATCAAAATCCCAAACCATGGGTAAAGTGCCGCCTGCCACAAACAGGCCTTTGAAGTCCTCTTTAAAAATTTTATCACCGTTGAAAGTGGTATAAAAACCCTGCGATGCAAACCCGGCCAGCACAGCTTTCATGTCAACTCGTATTTTCAGCTTCGTGCCGGGTGGTAAAAAGCTACCGGCATCGCTACTGGCATCCATCAGCGGCATGCCAAATGTAATCACAGGTGTTTCAGCACTGTTGCCCACCACGTTGAAATGATGGTCCACGCCGGGTTTCATCTCATTATCCTTACCGTTAATGCTAAACTTAAAAGCCAGCTTTGTACTCTGAAATTGGTTAGCCGGGCTTTGATAATTGCTGGTGATTTCTGTGGCGGAAACTGCTTTCGCTTCAAAATTTTTCTGCACCACCCTGTCGTTGTAAATAGTGTAGGCTTCCGACTGGTAAATGGGCTGCGATAAAGCCATAACAGATAAAAAGTTGGGTAACAAAAAGGCAAGAATCTTTTTCATAGCAATCGTTTTTTTTCACGCTGTACATATCTCATTTTGCCCCATCTGAAACCTGGATCAGCAAATGATCTTTAGAACATCCTCCAAATCTTTTAAAACCGAGATATAGTGAGTACCTATTCGCTCATCTTTTCTATACACTTCGATTTGATTAGAAGTATCAAAAAAGATCTCAAGCACCATATCGTGAATATAATGAAAGCCCATGGGAGATGTTCTAACCCAATTCGTGGTGGTTAAATGATCGGTAAAAATGTTTTGAAACATCTGTATTTTTTTGCGCTACGCGTCAAGCGTCAAGCCTTCAGCGTTAAGCGTTTTTCACCATTTCAATATGCGGAATGCCATCTTCCATATACCCATCATCCGTCTGCACAAAACCCAGTGATTCGTAGAATTTCTTCAGGTACAATTGCGCACCGATTTTGATGGGTTTTTTACCAAACAAATCATACAATTTATCAATGCTTACCTGCATCAGTTCGCGGCCAATGCCACTGGCTCTTGCCTGCGGGCTGGTCACCACCCGGCCTATAGATGGCATATCCGGGTACGACACGCCTGTGGGAAGTATACGTGTGTAGGCTGCCAGCAAGTCATCCTTCCAACCCATCAGGTGAAACCCCTTCTGGTCTTTATCATCTTCATCCAGGTAAGGACAATTTTGTTCCACAATAAACACTTCCCCCCTGAGCCGCAGGATGGCGTATAACTCGTAGGGTGTTAATTCGTTAAAGGCTTTTAGTTTCCAGTTTGGCATGGGCAACGGGTTTGTTTGTTTCCACCTGCTAAAGTATCAATTCCGTTTATTAGTGTAAAGTAAGGTTACCCTGAATCTCAAAAATTTTGCCCGTTTTTACGATGATATTGCCGCCGGCTTCTACCGTATAAGGCACATTTAAGATACAGGATCCGGAGCTGGGATTGATAATAATCTCACTTCCGTTGGGTAGCGGAAAGGGCGGCATCGTATTGTTAAGCCAGTTACCGGCGAGGTTCCAGTTACCGCTGCCGGTAAATTCATACCTGCCGGATGGGAGACCACTGTTGTTAAACCGGGCCATCACGAATTTCATTCTCCTGTTATCGAAATTGTATCCAAATTCTTCCGCTGCATAGTAGTCGATAAAATCAGCTGTTCCGGCAGTAATTATTTTCCCATCTGCCTGTATCGCCATATTTGTCCATGTATCCAGTACACCCTGCCGGATATCGAAAATTCTTTGCCCGTTAATCCCGAAACTACTGTCAGTGCTGCCATTACCAAGCATTCGTTTCACTAAAAACCGGGTAAAGTATTCATTGTTTATTTCGATAGGACTACTGCCTGCCATCAATATCTTTCCATCGGGCTGTACCTGCATCACGGCGTAATCGGGGTCATCGGCACTATAATCTATGGTTCCGTTTTGACCAAAACTGTTATCTATTGTGCCATCGCTGTTGTACCTGGAAACGCTGCTATAGCTATCATTGGCCAGCATTTTACCATCTGGTTGCAGCATCAACAAGACATACTCATAACCCGGGTCGTTATAAAAACCAGTATTTACAAGGTTGCCGTTGTTAAACGTTGCATCAATAGTGCCATTGGTATTGTACCGGCGGATAAAAAAATCACTCCCATTAAAAAGATCGTCAATACCACCGCAAATAATTTTCCCATCAGGTTGTACCACAATTTTTTTGGCTGATGCCTTCATTAATATCCTGCCGGCATTAAAGGTGTTATCAAGACTTCCATCCGCATGTAACCGCGATAGCCAAAAGCTATCCGGGCTGCTGCTATGACTGGGTTTATGGTATGACAAATAACTTTTACCTGTAAGCGTATCAAAAGCGATTTTATCTATTTCCATAAACCGTTCCGGTGCCAGCGGAACCACCACTTTGCCATAAATACCAAAACTGCTATCGATCACGCCGTTATCATTTAGCTGTATCAGCATGGCCCTGTTGCCTTCATAAAGGGTATTCAGTACAACGGCAGCCAATAATTTGCCATTGGTCTGCCTGAAAATCTCCCCTTTTTTCACATCAGCGATCATGGGCAGGGCTGTTAAGCCGTTCATACCAAAAGTTGAATCAGGGCTACCGCTTTGTAAATGCCTGGAGATGACAACCCCCATCGAAGACCCGGCGCCATATGCCCGTACATTCAATATTCTCTGATCGGGTTGTATCAGTGTTGCAATCGGCAGGTCATAATCAGCACCTAAACCAATTTCAGTAATTGTTTTGCCTTGTGTGCCATAATTGATATCATGCTCCCCGACACTGCTACACCTTGTAACAGCAATCATATCATGACTACCATTGTTATACATCCCGGATATCAATATTTTTCCATCTGCCTGGATGCAAGGGACCGTAGCGATGTCGTGGCCATTTGTTAGTGGAAACTCCCGGTCAAAACAAAAAAAAGTTGGGCAAAAATTCAGGTCTAAACCGCCATCATTAGTAAACCTGATCAGGGCGAAATTATAATCTGTATTTAAACCGCCCCTGGAGCCAGCCATAACGATGTTACCATCTGGCTGTAAGGCTATGCGACCTGTAAATCTATAACCATTATATGCTCCTATCTCCAGGTTAATAAATGAATTATCTACAGTTCCATTAGTTGTCAGCCTGATAACCTGGGCGTATAAAAATCCCGTATCTGAGTAGGCATAGGTAGCCAAAACCGGCTTACCATCGGTTTGTAGCACCATGCCCGTACAAGTCCTGCTGGAACCGTCAATTGGATTTGGCGTAAAAGTTACAAGGCCATTGGTGCCAAAGGTGGAATCTAAACGACCATTTGCCTGGCATCTCAAGGCAACACAGCGGGAAGTCCATTCGTCACCTGCGATGATGATTTTACCGTCTGTTTGCCGTTCCAAGGCCTTTAGTTTAAAAACCTGTCCGTCTTCAAGATCTGGTATATTCAGCACAAATTTTCCTGCCGGGCCAAAGCTATTATCAGGGGTTCCGTTGACTGTAAGTTTATAGAAAATAAAATCGATACCAGCATAATACTTTCCGGTATATTGTAATACAGCTACCGTTGAATTATTCGGCAGAACAACAAATCCGGTACAGGTACTTGCATCGGGTTCGTTAAACACAACCCTTCCATTCCCATTAAAACTGCTGTCTGTGCTGCCATTTGCATGTATTCGAAACAGAAAAGGCTTATATACCGTTTGCTTTAATGTACCACTGACCAATATCTTCCCATCAGATTGTATCCGGATCATCATTCCACCATTCTTTACGGAATCACCGCCGAAAATAATCACCTTACCATTGCTCCCAAAACTACCATCGGGCATTCCGTTAGCGAGGTAACGCAGGATCACTGTTTTCTCAACGCCATTATAAACAGCATTCGCCAGCAATAACGCCTTTCCATCTGCCTGGAGAACCGTTGCATTATTTTCAATATTGCTAAACCCGTGATTTTCCACCACTTTTCCATGAGATCCGAAAGACTGATCCAGCGAGCCTGGTTGGCTGGCAGCGATGTTGCTAAATCCTAATATCGTGACAATCAATAGAAAGCGAATGCTCTTCATGCAGCTTGATTTTGGTGTGTTTGTATATTCAATATTATGGCTAATTGGGTTGCCAATTTTATAATGATCAATGCATGTTGATCCCTTAAACCAGAAATGCACCATTCGGCCAACGGTTTTATGAATTAGCTTTGCCGCCCAATAACAGCGGTACATGAATAAATTACAGGGAATAATGATAGCCGGAGCCGTGGCATTAGCCGGCGGTTTATATTTTTTTGGAGAAACAGTGCCTAAAAAAAAGGAAGGAGAAGACCAGGCCAAATCTGCACCGCACCAGGAGCATGAAGTATTTGAGATCAATCATTATATCGAAGATGCCACTAAAGCATTGCCTGTCAGCGGCCAACAACTGCTCGCGTCATTGGAAAATGAGGTAAAAAGAGGTGATGTAAAAGACCAGCAAATTAAAACGTACAGGCAGCAGGCATCCTTCTGGCGCGACAGTGCAAATAACCCAATTGCATATTTTCATTACCTGAAATTGGCGTCGGCATTGGAAAGTTCAGAAAAAAGCCTCACATTTGCCGCCCACTCGATTTTAAGGTACCTCCCCTATGCGGAAGTTCCGGCCGAAAGGGTGTTCCTGGCCAATGAGGGCCGGGAGCTGTTTGAAAAGGCTTTGGACATCAATTCCGGTAACGATTCTACGGCCGTGGGGCTGGGTGGTTGTTACATTTATGGTGCATCGAAAGGTGAAGGGGACAGCCCGATGACCGGCATCCAGGAGATCATGAAAGTGATCAACAAAGACAGCACCAACATTTTTGCCCAACACATGCTGGGCGTAGGCGGTGTGATCAGCGGACAACTGGATAAAGCAGTACTCAGGTTTGAAAAAGTAGCGGCAGCGGAACCTGACAATATTGAAGTACTGTTCAAACTGGCCGAAACCTACGAGAACCTTGGCGAAAAGCAAAAGGCGATCAAATGGTACACGGTCATCATGAACAAGAACAATATACCGGAGATGAGGAAGGAACTGGCGAAGAGAATAAAGGAATTAGGGGTTAGGGATTAGTGATTAGTGATTAGTGATTAGGGATTAGTAACTAGTTTGATCTCGTATTGTTTTCCTAATCCCCAGTCCCTAATCCCCAATCCCTAAAGACTAAACAACATTTATTTCATAACAACAAAATACTCAGAACATGCCTTGTGGTAAAAAAAGGAAGCGTCATAAGATAGCTACGCACAAACGGAAGAAGCGTTTACGTAAGAACCGTCATAAAAAAGGAAAAAAGTAATCCGTTCAATCGGATTTTCATTGCATACACTGCCGGACCGTGCTTCGTGTACTTTCCGGCAGTTTTTTTTGCGATAAGGTTGTTAAGCCGTTGTAGTCCTATGTGCCGCTGTACATACTATCCCCCATTATCGTCGGCGGTAAGCAACAGGCAATTCATTTACAATCACTTCTGCAATTGAGATAGAACGTGAATAAGGAACTTATTATCAATGCTACACCCCAGGGGGTGGAAATAGCATTATTGGAAGAAAAAAAACTGGTAGAACTACACCACGACCTTGCCAACAGTGGCTTTGGCGTTGGTGATCTTTACCTTGGCAAAGTGCGCAAACTAATGCCCGGCATGAATGCTGCTTTTGTAGAGGTTGGATTTGAAAAAGACGGCTTTCTGCACTACACCGATCTTAGCCCATATGCTAAAAGCCTGCTGAAATTTACCAGCATGTGCATGCAGCAGCCCAAAGACGCTGAGCCATTCGATTTTCAGAAATTTACGGTAGAACCCGAAATTGTAAAAACGGGTAAGATCAATGAGGTCATGAACGGCAAGCCTAATGTGCTGGTTCAGATTTTAAAAGAGCCTATTGCCAGTAAAGGCCCCAGGCTTAGCTGTGAACTCAGCCTGCCAGGACGTTTTGTGGTGGTTACGCCTTTCAACAACGTTATTGCTGTAAGTAAAAAAATACATAGCAGCGAAGAACGCAAGCGTTTGCAAAAGATCGTGGATGCCTTTAAGCCCAAAAATTTTGGAGTGATCGTTCGTACAGCTGCAGAGGGTAAAAACACGGCCGAACTTCACGAAGACCTGTTGCAACTCAGCGACAAATGGGACACCATCATGCGCAACATGCAGGGTGTGGAAGCGCCCTGCAAGATTTTGGGAGAACAGGATAAAACCACTTCCATGCTCCGCGACCTGCTGACTGCAGATTTCAACCGCATCGTTACCAACGACAAGAATATTTTTAACGACGTCAAAACCTATATCCAGAAGATAGCGCCGGAGAAAGAAGAGATCGTTAGTTATTATAACAACGGCTCCCCTATTTTCGACAGTTTTGGCGTTACCAAACAGGTGAAAGCCAGTTTTGGCAAAACGGTAAACCTGCCCAGCGGCGCCTACCTGATCATAGAACATACTGAAGCCCTTCACGTTATCGACGTAAACAGCGGTTATAAAAATACCAACAGCAACCAGGAAGAGAACAGCCTCCAGACCAACCTGGAAGCTGCAGAAGAAATTGCACGTCAGCTTCGTTTACGCGATTTGGGTGGCATTATCGTGGTCGATTTTATCGACATGAAACTGCCAGACAACCGCCGCAAACTGGCCGAGGGCATGGAAGACATGATGCTAACCGACCGGGCCCGCCACTCCATACTACCCATAAGCAAGTTTGGATTGATGCAGATCACCCGCCAGCGGATGAAGCCTGAGATGAATATCAAGACCGAAGAGGTTTGCCCCAGCTGCGAAGGCACGGGCAAAATATCGTCCAGCCTGGTATTGGAGGACGAAATAGCTAAAAACCTGAAATACCTGATGAATCACGGGCATAAGAAGATCTCATTGTCTGTTCATCCGATCGTAGAAGCCTATTTACGCAAAGGCTGGCCCAGCAAACAAATGCGTTGGGCAATGAATTATAAAAAATGGATCCCGTTAAAAGGCAATAGCAATTACCATTTAACCGAATACCGGTTTTTTGATATGCATGGGGAAGAGATACGATTGTAAATTTTTGCCCCTAATATCGAAAATGGCCACGAATGATGATTCGTGGCCATTTTATTTTGATCCTGGCGTAACCCTGTCAGGGCTTGGCTTTCGCCCTGACAGGGTTTTACGGACGCTGAGATAAAATTATTATCTTCCCAAAAGAAACTATTGCAGGTTTCATCCTCTGCAAGTGGCTGGTGAGGACACCTGCCACGGCCTCCGATATTGATTCTTGCCTATTCCTTTAATTCATTCATGCCCATTCGTGGCAGAACCCTACAAAAATTTCTCTCCTTTATTCCTCTTAATCTCCGCAGTAAATTCTTTAATCTCCTGCTCCTTTTCCCTTTTACAGATCAGCAGCACATCCTTGGTGTCTACGATGATAAAATCATCCAAACCCTGTAGCACCACCAATTTTTTCTCATCGGTATGCACCATATTTTGGGTGGCGTCTATTACCATCACTTGCTTTCCATTAACAGCGTTGCCATAGGAATCCTTATCCATATTTTCATAAGCGCTGTTCCAGGTGCCCAGGTCGCTCCAGCCAAAGGAAGATGGAATGATGTACACATTGTCGGCCTTTTCCATAATGCCGTAGTCGATGGAAATATTAACGCATTGGGGGTAAATACGCTCGATCGCTTCCTGCTCTGTTTCGGTATTAAAGTTGTCTTTTTCAGTGGCAAATATCTCGGCTATTTCGGGCAGGTATTTTTCGTACGCGGTAATAATATGTTTGGCCTGCCACACAAAAATGCCGGCATTCCATAAAAAATCGCCACTGGCTAAAAAGGTCTTGGCCAGTTCCAGATTGGGTTTTTCGGTAAAAATCTTTACCTGGTACACATTGCTGGTAACAGCCTGCTGCTCGTACTGGATATAACCATAACCCGTGTTGGGATAGGTAGGCTGTATACCCAGCGTTAGTAATGCACTGTGTTTATTTACAAAATTCAACGCCTCCAGGCATACTTTTACGAATGCCTTTTGATCCATGATCAGGTGATCGCTGGGGGCCACAATAAATGCAGCTTTTGGGTCGGCCTGCATCAGTTTATAAGCCATGTATGCCACACAGGGCGCTGTATTTTTCCGGCTCGGTTCACTTAATATATTCGCATCCAAGGCCTGCGGAAGCTGTTGCCTTACCAGTTCGGTATAATCAGTCGAGGTGACTATGAAAATATTTTTTTCGGGTATAAAGGCCGCAAAGCGTTTGTAAGTGGCTTGCAATAAAGTTTCTCCTGTATTGAGAATATCGAGAAACTGTTTTGGGAGTTTGGTGCGGCTCATAGGCCAAAAGCGGCTGCCTATACCGCCAGCCATAATACACACGTAGTGATGTTGGTTCATTCCGTTTTTTTAAGTGTCAGGGTTCAGGCGCCAAGATACAAGTATCGAGGTTCAATCGCCAATTATCAAGATTCAAGCCACAAGGTGTACCAGTTAGATTTGGGGTTAGATCATTAGCAAAATTTAGCGGGGGTATCCAGTGTTGCCCAAATTGTGGAACTTGAACCCTGTACCTTGAGCCAAGCGTTGTGTCTTGAACCCTGTACCCTGAACCTTGAATCTTCATCTCAGTAAACTGTCAATAATAAAATTTAATTGCGCATCGTTATTCTCTACCAGGTCGGCCAAAGATAGGGAAACAGGATAGTCGGGTGGCACTCCGTGACCTGCAGCGATACGGTTATTTTCCAGTGAATATTCTGCATGAACAACCGGCACTGTCAATTTGATCTTTGTATGGGGTAATTCGTAGGTGAGCAGGTGAAAACTGTTGGTGTTCGTTCCGCTGCCGCCCGTTTCATCGCCCACAATTTTTGCGATGCCTTCATCTTTTATGAGTGCTGCAAAATAGGCCGCGGCAGATTGTACATCGCTGTTGATCAACACAAACACTTTTCCGTTAAAAGTGTAGGCAGAAGGATATAGTGTTTCATTATCCTTATACTGACGTACAGAACGCCCTTCTCTTTTATTGCCAAAAGAAGAATCCAGCGTAGCCTGCAAAATAGCAACATCATTTTCGCCTTTGGCGAGATATGGGGTAAAGGGGATGCGGTTAAAAACGGTATAAGCTGATTTAAATTCTTTCCATTCCTTCCGGTGTGTCAGGTTCGCGTACAAGTGGAACATATTGTGAAAGTTACCGCCTGTATTATTTCTCAGGTCAATGACCAGGTTCCGGATATGCGGCGTTTCCCGTAGCAGCCGGAAGCTATTACTGATAAAATTCTCAAAAGCCTTATCGGTACTCCAGGTATCGTAACCAAAAGTGTAAATGGTAAGGATCGCATAGCCGTCTTCATCGAAAAGTTCCATATCGTAGTTTACATCTTCGGGCAATGCAAAGTGGCGGTTGCCTTCCATCATCCCCGCAAAGGTTTCGGCGGCTATTTCGGTTTCAATCACCTCATTGGAAGAATCCTTTTTGTAAGCGATCGTAAAAGTCGACTGTGGGCCCCTGTACTTAAAATAATTGGAAGAAAAATCCCAGCCCCCTTCTTCCCGCTGGTACCGGCTGTTAAAGCCATCCACCGGTTCGTAGTTGTACAAATGGGGCATAAACTTACTAACCCGCTCTTTGTTGATAGAAACGATTTCAGCACCCAGCGGTATATCAAAATCGGTGGAATTAACAACCAGTTTATCGCCTACCACATTTACCGGAACGGGGAAATAACCCCGCATCTTATGAACCGAATCCGCAAATGCTTCCGGGGCAAAAATGCTGGTATGCCCGCAATGGATGCTATTAATAACAGGTGACAGGCGGTTATAAAAATCAAGCAGGTTGGCATCCGCATCCAGGGTATTGTATACACTGTCGAAGATGTGGTTCATATCTTTTTCCGAAGCATAGAGGTACAGGCCCGGGTGCACCGCCTCCAGTATGAGGCGGAAATAGGTAAAATCGTCCTTTAAGTTTTTCAGTGGTATTTTTTCATCGAGTATGGTGGTATTCAATGATTCTTTACAACCAAAAAACGCCAGGCTAAAAAACAGTATAGTATACAATAATCTGTTCATCATACTAAAATTAAATCAAACCCTCTTTTACCAAATCGTGCAAATGCAAAATGCCGGTGTAAGTCCCATCCTGCATCACCACCAATTGGGTGATGTCGTAGCGGCGGAGCATATCCAGCGCATCTATGGCCAGCACATCAGCAGCGATGGATTTAGGATTGACAGTGCAAATATCATTCGCCTGCAAATGCTCGAAGGAGGTGTTTTTTTCCAGCATCCTCCGCAGATCGCCATCGGTAATAATGCCATGCACCGTTTCATCTTCATTCAGCACCACCGTAGCCCCCAGGCGTTTGGCCGTCATTTCCACAATTACTTCTCTTAAACTGGCGGTAATAAAAACCCTGGGCACCAGGTTGTTTACCAAAAGATCGCTTACCCTTAGATATAGCTGCTTGCCCAAAGTGCCGCCCGGGTGAAATTTGGCAAAATCATCCCCGGTAAAGCCATTGAGCTTCATCAGGCACACCGCCAAAACATCACCCATTACCATTTGTGCCGTAGTGCTGCTGGTAGGCGCCAGGTTATTGGGACATGCCTCCTGGCTTACCGTGGTATTGAGTACCATATCCGCATGCAGGGCCAGGTAGCTTTGGGTATTTCCCACCATGCCTATCAATGTATTGCCAAAGTTTTTGATCAGGGGTACCAACACTTTTATTTCCGGGCTGTTACCACTCTTGCTGATGAGCAGCACCACGTCGGCTGGTTGCACCATACCCAGGTCGCCATGAATGGCATCCGCCGCATGCATGTACAGGCTCGGTGTTCCGGTACTGTTTAGCGTAGCCACTATTTTTTGGGCCACAATGGCGCTTTTACCAATACCGCTGATGACCACACGCCCGGTGCCATCATGAAGCAATCTAACTGCCTTTTCAAAATCTTCGTTTATAAAATCCAGCAGGCCCGAAATGCTTTCAGCTTCCAATTGAATGGTTTGCCGGGCCAATGTTTTTACATCCATAAAACAAATGTAGAGAGAACAATGATTGATTAAATTTTGATACAAGGATTAAAGTAAAATGGTGACCGGCCAGGCCGTATTTCTTTAACACGTCTTTGTTTTTTGCTGATGGTTTTTAATAGCTGTTGGGTTAACTTCGTTCGACCCTCAAATAAGGGATTCAAACAGAAAATAAAGCCAGTTTGCACTGAAGAAAGCTGAATAATGGTATACGCTTCAACGGAGCCCCGCAATAAGCGGGGGGGCCGTTCGCCAATGTCGCTCAATAGAATTACAACTGCCGGTTAACAAATGATATCCTCTTGTAATCATCAAAAAGTCATTTCTTTTTTCTTTTCTGTTTGGATAAGAAAACATTGCGTACTTTAAAGATTCGGTTTGCTTTTTTTCAAAAGCACCACATCGAAAACAATATTGAATATGGGAAAAACAGTAGCTGCCGTTAAAACCGCAGCAAATGGTACGGCGGCTAAATCCGCTACGACTATAAAGAAAAAAAGCGCTGCCAAATTAGCCGCTACAGATGGTAAAGTAAACCCGGCCATCAACAAGTTCACCATTACCGAACTGCAACAGGGCCTCCAGAAATATTTTGGTTTTAAAGCTTTTAAGGGACTGCAGGTGGAAGCCATCCAAAGCCTGCTGAGCGGAAAAGACACGTTTGTTATTATGCCCACCGGTGGCGGCAAAAGCCTGTGCTACCAATTACCCGCCATGATGTGCGAAGGCGTGGCTATAATTGTAAGCCCGCTGATAGCCCTTATGAAAAACCAGGTAGACCTGATGCGTGGTTTTAGCGACAATGATAATGTGGCTCATTTTCTGAACAGCAGTCTTACCAAGACGCAGCAACGTGAAGTAAAAGACGACCTGACCAGCGGTAAAACAAAAATGCTTTTTGTAGCTCCTGAAACCATGACCAAACAGGAGAACCTTGATTTCTTCAACGGGCTTAAAATTTCGTTCTTCGCGGTAGATGAAGCCCACTGTATTTCGGAATGGGGACACGATTTCCGGCCGGAATACCGCAGGCTCCGGGAAATGATGGATGAAATAGATGCCAATATTCCTGTGCTGGCAGTAACAGCTACGGCTACGCCAAAAGTGCAGAGCGATATTGTAAAAAACCTGGGTCTCCGCGATCCCAATATTTTCATCTCCTCATTTAACCGCGACAATCTTTACTACGAAATTCAACCCAAGGTTAAGAAAGACGCTACGATTAAGCATATCGTTAGGTTTATCAGCATGAACAAGGGAAAGAGCGGTATTATTTACACGCTTAATCGTAAAACCACGGAGGAACTTGCAGAAGTATTGATGGCTAACGGAATTAAAGCCGTTGCTTACCATGCAGGCCTGGATGCCAAACTACGGGCCGACCGGCAGGACATGTTTATGAATGAGGACATGCAGGTGATCGTAGCCACCATTGCCTTTGGCATGGGCATCGACAAACCGGATATCCGCTTTGTGATCCACTTCAACATTCCAAAATCCATAGAAAATTACTACCAGGAAACAGGCCGCGCCGGCCGCGACGGCCTGGAAGGAAACTGTATCCTGTACTATAGCCACAAGGATGTGGCCAAACTGGAACACCTGATGCGGGATAAACCGTTAAGTGAACGCGAAGTGGGTGCGCAGCTAATTAGTGAAACGGTATCGTTTGCCGAAAGCAGTGTATGCCGCCGCAAAATATTACTCCATTATTTTGGTGAAGAATGGGATACCAACCTCTGCAAAAGCAGTGGCGGCTGCGACAACTGTAACCCTAAAGAAAAGATAGAAGCGAAAGAGGATGTGCTGAAAGCCATGAAGATCATTCATGCTTTAGACGAACGTTTCCCCATAGATTATGCCATCCATATCCTGCGTGGAAATGCTACGCCGCAGGTGCAGATGTTCCGCCACGACCGGCATCCGCATTTTGGCATTGGCAAAGACAAGGATGTGCATTACTGGAACAGCCTGCTGCGGCAAATGCTGCTGGAAACGCTTATCCGTAAAGACATTGAGGAGTATGGCCTGTTGAAATTTACTGAAAAGGGATTGGCCTATGAAAAGAAACCCACATCCTTCAAGATTGTGCTGAACAACCTGTTTGAAGATGCCATGGCTGAAGATGATGATGAGGAACATGGCCCGGGTGGCGGCTCTGCAGCTGCGGACGACCGCCTGTTTAATATGCTGAAGGAATTGCGCCAGAAAGAAGCGAAGAAAAGAGGTCTTCCGCCCTTTGTTTTGTTCCTGGAAAACAGCCTGCTGGATATGGCTACCCTATACCCTACCACTTTGGAAGAACTGGAAAAATGCCAGGGTGTAAGTAAGGGCAAGGCCATCAAATTTGGTAAGCCCTTTGCAGAACTTGTGAATCAATATGTAGAAGACAATAATATTGAGAAGCCGGATGATTTTGTGATGAAGAGCGTGGTGAATAAGAGCAGCAATAAAATTTACATTATTACCAATGTAGATAAAAAGATACCGCTGGAAACCATTGCCAAACACAAAGACCTGAAGCTGGACGAACTGTTGGAAGAGATGGAAACCATTGCTGCCAGCGGCACCAAACTCCAGTTGGATTATGCCATTACCGAAATGCTGGATGATGACGACCAGGAAGAAATACTGGAATACTTTAAAAGCTGCGAAACCTCCAGCCTCGAAGTGGCGCAGCAGGAACTGGCCGAATTCGATTACACATTTGAGCAGTTGAAAATAATGCGGATCAAGTTTTTGAGCGTTTACGGGAATTAAAATTTTTTCGCAAAAGCGGGAAGGAGCAGGGACGCAGGGGAGAGATTCTCTGCGTTTTTTATCGGTATTAAAGCCAGCTATAATTCGGAAATCAACTGTAGTGGCGGTGGTATATCCACGGCCCAACGCTTAGCCAGTTATAAATTTTATTACCACCTGATAGTCTCCGTAGTAGTATCAGTTGGCTCTGTTGGGTATTCCGAAGGGACTTCAAAGTTAGAAATCAACGTTTCTTTGGCCTTGAATTTTATGTTCTCCCTAAGTCGTGCATATGCAGGACAGGGGTGTTTCCAAATCTGCATCCTCACTTCTTTCAAAATGTTTTCTTTGTCAGGCATGCATGTTTGCTTCGGCAAGAAGGTAAGCATGGTGTCTAACAGCTTCGCACTCCTTTCATTTTGCTGAACCACCAGAGCCTGGATAAAGTCTTCAGGATCCGACCTATCGGTAACATATCCGCTGAAACCACCACGCCTGTTTCCGGAGAAATTGTAAAATTGCCAGCGATGATGGGCCCGAAGAATATCTATGTATGCTGTATCTGGAAACTCCGTCATAAGTCGAAAAGAGATATGACTTAACCTCCAGTTATTATCCAATAGTTGCATCTTTATGATTTTAACGTCACCCTTTTTTTTGAATTTTGCTAGTCCATACAACGCATATTCAATGTCATCAAACCCAAGTTCGTACCCCTCATAAGAAAGGCGTCTTGGTCGCGTTGCCATGTCTTTAATAAGCGAATAGTATTTTTCCTGCGGGGCTATTTCAGACAAAATTTGATATGCAGATGTTAAGTAGTTGTGTTTGGTAAGAACATTGTCAATAGTTTTCCTTTTTGCATCTTGAGTCTTCCATCTGGCTCCCTGCAAAATATCATCGGACACGGTTTGGTGCGATAAGCCAAACTCCCCTTGATCCACGATCACCATCGCAGTGTCATCAAGGTGGTTCATCAGATTGTCAAAGTGATGGAAAGATTTTCTATGAAGTATTTCTTTAAAAGCGGAAGCCCGCAAAACCGGATGTTCCGATTTGCTCAACTGGATTAACTCGTTATCTGTCGCCATATTCCTGAGGCAACTGTCAGAATGCATCACAATTCCTCTGGAAACAATTTTCAATAAATAAGGGTGCAGGGATTTTCTAAAATCCTTTATTGCATACCTATAGCTTTGGTCGTTACTGCAAGACAAGAACATGGTAATTAAAATCAGAGGTAGCAGTTGTACAGGTCTTAACATAAAAATTTTATGCAAGGATGCTTTCGCAAAATGTTTCCATACACACGTCTGGTCAATTAATGAACCGGCAATACTAGTTCAGAAATTTATTAAACAACAAACATCAACAATACATTCCCGCATACACCGCATCTCTATAAATTTGCAGGTTCAAATTTTTGTATGCGTCAATACCTGTTTATTCTGTTTTTATTTTTCTTCCTGGCATCCTGTTCCCCAGCACCCGAAAAAACAAATAACGACCTGAAACCTGTGGCCAGCGATCCAACACTGGAGCTGGGTAAGGAACTTTTCTTTGGTAAATGTGCCAGTTGTCATATGGTCAATAAAGAACTTACAGGCCCGGCATTAAAAGGCGCTGAAGACCGCTGGCCCGACAAACAAAAAATGTATGCCTTTATCCGCAACAGCGATTCGTTGATACAAACTGACCCATACGCCAAAAACCTATGGCTGCAATACAACCAAACCACCATGACCAAACACACAGACCTGACGGATGAACAAATCAGGGCGATACTGGATTATATTAAATCGGTAGCGGAATGAATGGTCATTGGGTCATTTAGTCAATAGGTCATTTTTCTTGGCAATATGGCGTGACCATTGACCTAATGACCTAATGACCAATGACCATTGACCCTCAAAAATTAACCCATGAAAGTATACGGCATTCCCAATTGCGATGTTATCAAAAAAGTACTTGACTGGTTCAAGGTCAACAACATAGATTACGAATTTCACGACTATAAAAAGGACGGCATTTCACAAGCCAAACTTATAAGCTGGGTAAAACAGGTGGGTTTGGAAATAGTGCTTAACAAAAGAAGTACCACCTGGCGTGAATTAACAACCGAAGAACAGGAGTCAGCCAGTGAACCGGCTGCAGCCATTGCCTTAATGGTAAACAACACAAGCCTCATAAAAAGGCCGGTAATAGAATCAGGCGATAAAGTAGTGATGGTAGGTTTTAACCAAACCCAATACGACCAAAAACTAAAGAACCTGTAAGCCGAAACTTACAGGTTCTTTAGTTAATTGGCAGTTTTGCAGTTGGCAGTTGGCAATCCTCATTTAATTCATTGAATTGGCTTTGCAAACTGCCAACTACCTAACTGCCAACTGGGATTATGGTTTCTTTTCTTCATCATCCTTAGCACCAAACATACCAGTAAGTTTTTCTTTTACTGCTTCGTAGGCATCCTCAGCTTTATCAGCTGCTTTCTTGGCAAAATCTTCTATTTTTTGTCCTGTCTCACCCGGTATTACATCGCTGATTTTATCCAGCACACCGGCCTTTTCTTCTTTCACTGGTTCTTCTATCACTGCTTTTGTTTCCACTACTTTTTCGGTGGCTCCGGCAAACATATTATCTACTGCACCAGCCAGCATGGGAAATTTGCCTGTAACATATTCTTTGATAGCATGAAGACTTTTGGTAGCCTGCTCTGCTGAAACGCCAGCCTTGTCCTGCAACAATTGAATCAATTCGGTCATGGGATAATTTTTTGTGGTTTAAAATATTATGATGGCGGAAGTTAAGGCGCAATGCCCTAACCACAATGCCCAGGAAAATCTTCATCTTCATTTAACAGCAGGCTTGCAAAGTTATTGCCAACTGCCAACTGAAAAACTGCCAACTGAACTACGCTACTTTCAGCATACTGATCTTACTGTTCTCCAGTTGCTTTCTGGCATAATCCAATGTTACCACAAAAGTCTTCTGGCGGGTGCTGGGCAATTCAAACATGGCATCTGTCAAAATATGTTCGCAGATACTGCGCAATCCCCTGGCCCCTAATTTATACTCCATCGCCTTGGTAACAATGTAGTCAAATACCGGCTCTTCAAACTCCAGCTTGATGCCTTCGATTTCAAACAGCTTGTGGTATTGCTTGATTAGGCTGTTCTTAGGGAAAGTCAATATGCTGCGAAGCGTTTCAGCATCCAGCGGATCCAGGTGGGTTACCACCGGAAGACGTCCTAACAATTCAGGTATCAGGCCAAAGGTTTTCAGATCCTGAGCATTTACAAACTGTAGCAGGTTCTTCTTCTGGTATTCCTGCATATCCTTGTTCACATTAAAACCAATGGCATTGGTATTTACGCGGCGGGCAATGATTTTATCTACACCGTCAAATGCACCACCCGCAAGGAACAGAATATTCTGGGTATTCACTTTGATCATCTTTTGCTCCGGGTGCTTACGGCCGCCTTGTGGTGGCACCAGCACTTCGGTTCCCTCCAGCATTTTCAAAAGGCCCTGTTGTACACCCTCACCGCTTACATCACGGGTAATGCTGGGGTTATCGCCTTTACGGGCTATTTTATCTATTTCATCAATGTACACGATACCACGTTCGGCAGCCTGCACATTATAATCGCAATTCTGCAGCAGGCGGGTAAGCATACTTTCCACGTCTTCGCCCACATAACCAGCCTCGGTAAATACGGTGGCGTCCACGATCGCAAAGGGAACATTCAGCAATTTAGCAATGGTTTTGGCCAGTAAGGTTTTCCCGGTTCCGGTTTCACCCACCAGTATGATATTGCTTTTTTCAATTTCCACTTCTTCGTCCTGCAATTGTTTTTGACCTAGCCGCTTGTAGTGATTGTACACCGCCACGCAAAGAATCTTCTTGGCGCTATCCTGGCCGATCACATATTGGTCCAAAAATGCCTTTATCTCAAGTGGCTTCTTCACAGTCATCTTGTTGAAGCTGCTGCCAATGCCAAATTTCTCGTTCATTATCTGTGTTTCCTGCTCCACTATTTCGCGGGCACTTTCCACACAGTTTTCGCAGATATGCACTTCATCCTGACCTGCTATCAGGATTTTTACTTCGTCGCGGCTGCGGCCGCAAAACGAACAATGCAATGTGCTTTGCTTTGCCATTTTCAAAATCTTATTTGTTTAGGAATATATTGAGTGTGGTGGTTAATTATTTTCTTCAAAGTAGTCGGTGAACTCTCTTCCCTGAAATGCCTGGTAAAAGGCGCCCTTTTGCACCTGCAGATACGTTGGAAAAACTAGTTTAGAACATCAAAGTTAAAAAATCATTACCTCTTGGGACATTATTTTCTTCGGGTACAGAATAAAGTATAGCTGATACAAAAATTCCAAACCCATTCCGGGCCTGGAATTCTTATTTGCATAATATCAAAAGACTTGTAACTTATTATTGACCAATGACTTTGTTACAATTTATCCATCACCCCATCCACGATCCCATAAGCAACACTTTCACCAGCATCCATCCAATAGTCGCGGTTAAAATCCTTCATCACTTTTTCATAGGGCTGGCCACAATTATCTGCCAGTATTTTGGCGCCCATTTCCTTTGTTTTGCGAATCTGTTCGGCCATAATCTCCAGGTCGGCACTCGTGCCACGGCCCCCACCACTCGGCTGGTGTATCATTACCTCGCCATGCGGAAAAATAAATCGACGTCCTTTGGTTCCGCCACTCAGCAGGATACTACCCATGCTGGCAGCCATACCCATACACACAGTGCTTACCGGGCTGCTGATCATTTGCATGGTATCATACACCACCATGCCGCTGGTAACCATACCACCAGGGCTGCTGATGTAAAAAGTAATTTCCTTTCCGGGATCAATTGCATCCAGGTATAACAACCGTGCTGTCAGATCTTTACAGGTTTTATCGTCTACCACGCCCCATAAAAATATTTTACGCTGTTCAATAAATTTTTTGTCGAACTGCCACCCGCTCATCATTTTTTCCATCGGATTCTCGGGTAAATCGGGCAATTCCCTTGGCTCGTCTTCATCGTCGAAACGTCTTTTATAACTCGTCATTACTTGTATTTTTTAAAAGTTATTAATGTCTGAAACCGGATCTGAATAGTTTATTGAAACTGGACGGCATTTTGAGTCACCCATTATCAATTATCCATTGCCAATTATCCATTCTTTTTTTCCTTCCTTGGGTTGATAAACAACACCTCATCCACCAAACCATAATCCTTAGCTTCTGCGGCGGTCATCCATTTATCACGATCGCTGTCGGCCATCACCTGGTCGGCTGTTTGTCCACTATGGTAAGCCAGTATCTCGTACAATTCTTTCTTCAGCTTTTTTACTTCGTTCACCGTAATTTCTATATCAGTAGCCTGGCCCATGGCACCTCCGCTTGGCTGGTGGATCATGATGCGGCTATGCTTTAATGCGGTACGTTTTCCGTGAGTACCGGCTGCCATTAATACAGCACCCATGCTGGCGGCCATGCCGGTGCAGATGGTGGCAATATCGGGACGAATGAACTGCATGGTGTCGTACATGCCGAGGCCCGCATAAACGCTACCGCCGGGGCTGTTAATGTACATCTGGATATCCCGGCCGGAGTCCTGGCTTTCCAGGAAGAGTAACTGGGCCGTTACTATATTGGCCACCTCGTCCATAATGGGGTAGCCCAGGAAAATAATGCGGTCGATCATGAGACGGCTGTAAACATCTATCACCGTTCCGTGAAGCTGGCGCTCTTCAATAACATTCGGTGTAAGATTGTTTACATCCATCCCCGTTCTGCCGGTCATTGCGTAAAATTGCGAAGCACTTTTTTTGCCGTAATCGTTTAAAAGGTTACTGCTGATGCCCCGGTGCTTTACTGCGTATTTTTCAAATTCATTTCCAAAATTCATAGTATCTTATTTATCTGTTGAGAATTGCAATATAACGAAGTGCTCCTGTTCAAAATCTGTGCAAGGATTTTTTCAAGGACAAAATGTCTGAGTATCGGCCCGCAACCGTCAACTGTCGACCGTCAACCGTTTACCGGTTATGATTCTGTGGCCAAATAAATGACCGGATTGATTGCATTTAAACAATAAGGTCACAAAGCCAATAAGGCACATTAAAGTGGCGGTTTCCATCGGTGGACGGTCGACGGTAAATCGGTCGACGGCTTAGCCCACCCAGCCAAAGGATTTTTCAATGGCCTTTTTCCAGTTTTTATATAGGGCATCCCTGTTTTCCAAAGACATTTTCGGCTGCCACGACTGGCTTACCTGGTGATTTTGTTTTAACTCATCGAGGTTGGCCCAGTAGCCACTCGCAAGGCCGGCAGCATAGGCTGCTCCCAAGGCTGTTGTTTCGTTTACGGTGGGCCGCTGTACCGGCACCTGAACCATATCCGCCTGGAACTGCATCAGCAAATTGTTTACGACCATGCCGCCATCCACATTTAGCGCCTGTAATTGTATTCCGCTATCCGCTTCCATGGCTTCAAGCACATCCAGTGTTTGATAAGCGGTGGCTTCCAAAACTGCCCTGGCTATATGAGCTTTGGTCGCGAACCTTGTTAGCCCGGCCATAATGCCACGTGCATCTGTACGCCAGTATGGTGCATATAAACCGCTAAAAGCCGGCACCATATAAACATCGCCGTTGTCGGGTACCGATGCAGCAAGCGCTTCAATATCGTCGCTGCTTTGTATAATACCCATATTATCGCGGAGCCATTGTACCAGGCTGCCGGTGACAGCTATGCTTCCTTCGAGTGCATACCGGCAGGGTTGCTGGCCTAATTTATATGCCACGGTAGTGAGCAGGCCATTATGGCTGGGCACCATTTTTTCACCGGTATTCATCAGCATAAAACAACCGGTGCCGTAGGTGTTTTTTGCCTGGCCCGGCTCAAAGCAGGTTTGCCCTACCAGGGCCGCCTGCTGATCCCCCAGGCAACCCATGATGGGAATATTCTTAAAAGCCCCATCGCTGATATTGCCCAGCCAACCTGCACTTGGACAAATAGCAGGCAACATTTGGCGGGGTATGGTGAGGGCTGCCAATATATCATCATCCCACTCAAGGGTTTGTAAATCCATCAGCATTGTCCTGCTGGCATTGGTGACGTCTGTTTTGTGTTCCCCGGTCAGGTTCCAGATAAGCCATGTGTCGATGGTGCCGAAAATAGCATCGCCTTTTTCAGCAGCGGCCCGGAGACCGTCTACATGGTCCAGCATCCATTTCAGTTTCATCCCACTGAAATAGGGCGAAAACGGCAGCCCTGTTTTAGCAGCAAAACCGGTGGGACCAAACCGCTCTGTGCAGTCGTTTACCACATCCTGGCTGCGCATATCCTGCCATACCAATGCATTGTAATAGGGTTTACCGGTATCCTTATTCCAAACAACCGTTGTTTCCCGCTGGTTGGTGATACCCATGGCAGCAATATCGGTGGCATACAACCCCGCCTTGATGACAGCTTCTGCCACAGTGAGTTTGGTATTCTCCAGTATTTCCATCGGATCATGTTCTACCCAGCCCGGTTGTGGAAAAATCTGCGCATGTTCTTTTTGGGCAAAAGAAACCACTTTACCCTGTTGATCAAAGATCATAAAGCGGCTGCTGGTGGTGCCCTGGTCTATGGCTCCGATGTATTTCATATGGTGTGCATTTTTCCGGCCGGGGCCGGAGAGTCAAAAAATAATGTAATCGCAGATTGTTGAAATGGCAGCGTTAAAGTTATCTGTTTCATCCATTAAACGCATTGATGATTGTGCCAATTCATTCGGCAGCTCTCCTGGTTGGTTTGCGTAGAAATTTTATGCACACACGCAAGAGGGCTGCCCAAACGGACAGCCCTCTTGCAATATCATCAAACCCAAACTACATTCTAATTCTTTTGTATAATCATCCTTTTTGTGTCGGATAAACCACCAGCTTCCATCTTATAATAATAGTTGCCGGATGGGAGATTATTTACGTCAAAATCCACCTGGTATACCCCTGCATCCTTATTCCCATTGACTAATTGCCTTACCATTTTTCCGTCAGCCTGGTATAAATTCAGGCGCACCATGGCATCGTTACTTACCTGGTACCGGATGGTGGCGGTTTGTGCAACCGGGTTAGGATAAACGGGGAATAAGGCAAAATCGAAACCAGCAATCTGAACCTTCCGTTCTTCCGAATATTTGCTCTTGTTGTCAAAGTCCACCTGCCGGAGCCTGTAAACAAACTTACGGCCGCCAATCGGCTCATCGTCAAAATCGTAACGGCGGGGCGATGTTGTTGTTCCACTGCCATTTACAAAGCCAATTTTTTTCCAGGCTAAAACTGCTGTTCCATTAACAACAGCCCGCTCTACCTCAAAGCCCCTGTTGTTGGATTCGGTCGCGGTATACCATTGTAAAAAAACCTTGCCACCGGATTTTGGAGTAGCGGTAAAACTGGAAAGGGTTACTGGTAATGGATTTTCAGTGCTCTCCCAAAAACCCCTGCCATGTGTGGCTATCCGCAGATTTTTTGTAACCGGGTGTATAGCAATATCAAACACGGGCGTTACCGGCAGACCAGCACTAAATGATGCCCAGCTGGCACCCGCATTGGTAGAAACAAAAACACCAATATCTGTTCCACAAAAAAGTACATTGGCATTGAAAGCATCGGAAATAATACAGTTTACCGGTACGTCTGGTAAGCCAGTACCCGATACAGTCCAGGTAGTAGTACCGGCATCAGCAAGGTTCAGGTTGGTTGTTTTATAAATATGCTGTCCGGCGGCAAGGCCATAGCCAGCATAACAGGCATATGCTATATTACTATTCACCGGGTCGATGTACACCCTTGTAACGGGTGTGGTAGGAGCGCCCGCCGGCGTTATATTTACTAATGTAGATGACCCGCTAAACGTTCCCCATACATTTCCGTTTCTAAGACCTACCAAACGTACATCATCGCTAAGCCTGGCGATCGCCACAGTACTTAATGCAATACCTGATACGATGGGTGCCTGGCTTACAGCCACCATGGTAGTACCGGTATTTACCGATCTATACAACCGGTCTACTCCCATATACACTGTATTAGGTGTACCCGGGCCTAAAGCCATGGGTGCATAAAACTGAACAGTACTGGTGCAAACAATTCCATTGCTTGTTCCCCCGCATCCCAAAAAAGACCAGGATGCAGTGCCAGCTGCAGTGACACTGGTGGCCCGCGCAAAACCAATCTGGGTACTGTTATTGAAATAGGTATGATACATGGTCACGTTCGTATTGTTGGTGGCATTCTGATCTATCAGTACATAGCCACCATCACCACCATCGGTACGCCGGAAACTACCATCGGGATTGAGAATATTGGTACCATTATCCTGGGTTCCTCCTATGGTAAATTTTGGATCGATAGGATGCAGCGCCATGCTTTGAAATTGAGTGGCGCTAAAACCTGCTGTGTTCATGCTCAGCCAGGTAGCACCTGCGTCGGTAGATTTCCAAATGCCGCCGTCGCAACCGAGGTACAAGGTAGTGGGACTGGAAGGTGCTGTTTTTACTACATGCACATCCGCATGGATCGTTGAAGTGAATGAAGTGGATGTTTTGCCACTGTCAGTTGAAATTCTGAAAACGTTGCTGCCTGAAGCTCCTCCTATATAAATTCTTGCCGCGTCTGCTGGATCCACTTCTATGGCAATATCATAAAAACATTGTCCACCACAATAACCCTGGGCACCGGTAAGGGAGGTGTTCCATGTAAGACCACCATCATCACTCCTTCTTATTCTTCCATTAGTAGGCTCGCCCGTTGCTGCATACACGATCACCTGTCCACCTTCGCCAACTTTAGCACAGGCCAGTTCACCGCGCAATCCGTTGGTTACCACAGCGTATGTTTTTGTAAATGTGGGTGTAACGGCAAGAGCGTTTGTACTGCGATAAACGCCGCCGTCCGCTGCGGTGCCGTTTACATATGCCAAAAGTGTATCGGGTGCATTCGGCGGCATAATAATGTCTACTACAGTGCTGTTACCTGTGTTTGGCAAATCCAAACTGCTACCTGTTGTTACTGCCAGTTTTGTAAATGTAATTGCCCCGGCAGCGGCCGTGGCATTAGAAGAACGATAAACACCCCTGAGCGCTGAAGGAGGAACACTTCCGGTAGCACTGATGCCAGGATTACTGGATACACCCGTGCCCGTTGAAGCAAAGATGATAGCAGGATTGGTTGGGTGTACGAGTATCTTGCTGATAGACCGGTTTGTAAAAGTGCCCGTAATAAAAGTACCCACACCATTTGCATTGGTATAGGTTTTATTGGGATTGATAGGACCCACCAGTACGGGTGCGGTTTCGGCATTGTCGATTCGGTATAAACCAATGCCAAAGAAACTATCGGCCGATCCATTTGCTTCGCCTGTACCTACATATAAAATACTTGGGTTACTGGGTGCCAGCGCCAGCGCACCAATAGCCAGCGAAGAAGCCGCATCAAAAATCGCTGTCCAGGTAGTGCCACCGTTTACACTGCGGTAGATACCGCCATTGGCTGTACCCACGTACAGGATATTGACATTTGTTGGATGAATCGCAATAGCCGTAACCCTTCCACTTACCGGCACACTACCGGTGGTTTGACCATTAGGTATCGGCATAGGGCCAAGTTGCACCCAGTTGGGTGCTGCCAATAAGTTCGTTGCATTGCTTCGCTGATTTTCCTCCATTTGCTTTTTGTCGGAAATGGCTTTTACCCGCGGATTATAGAGCAGGTTGGTAATGGGCATCCGCAAAGACTCAAAGTAAGCCTCCCTTTGTTGCAGGTAGAGCTTCTTATCTGCGTTTTTTAAAAAGGAAGGCATATCAGGATCTTCATTCTCGACCTGGGCAACAACCTGTAAAAAACTGATTAATGAAAAGGAGATAAGAAAAAGAGAAGGCAAAACAGCGCGGTGAATTTTTTTCATTTGCATAAGTTTTGGTAAAATGAAATTACTGAACGGCAAACCCTGTACCAAATAATTTGGCGAAAAAAAATTTGTTTGAGAGGTACGCTATCATTGATATTTTTCTGAGATGCTTTTTAGAAGAACGATCGTGCAGAAAGATGCCATCATACCAATCCCGGCTCCACATACTACATCTTCTAAAAAGTGATTTCCCAGGTACATACGGGAATAACCTACGGCCACAGCTAAAATACACCAGGCCACATTCCACCTGCTGCGGGGATACAGCGATGTAAGTATACTCATTAATGCAAATGCCGAAGCTGTATGTCCGCTGGGAAAACTGGCCATGCTATTCATGAGTGTCACACCAGGGATCTCGTAAAACTGCTGTCCTATCTCCCGAAAAAAAACAGCGGGTCGTGGAGATGGAAAAATATGTTTTAGCACCTGTGCCAGCAGGCCCGACAAGGCATAGGAGACAAGAATAGCAATGCCCTGCCACTTCATTTTCCGGATAATGAATACGATCCCCAGCAATAAAACAAAAATGCCATCACCCAAATATGTGAACCAGGTAAAAAAGATATCGAGGCCTTTATTATGGTAAGGAACCAGCATGATATAACTATCCGCCTTGCTCTCTTTCCACAAAAAAATAAGCGTTGCTATGGTCAATAAAACAATAGCAGCCCAGATATGGAATGTTTGTTTGAGGGAAGATTTTAACGGGGGTATCATGAAGTCGGCAAAAATACCGAGGAACAAAATACAAGGACAAACTATTCATTTCCTGTTCAGAACGGGTCGCGGAACGCACCTGTACCCATCTGCCGTGATCACAAGTATGAAAATTACACATGAATATGCGATAACGGCAATTGCAGGGCGGCTGTACTTTGCACCCGTTAAATTATTAGTCATAAAACAAATGCCGGGATCGGTTTCCTAGAATGTTCCGGAAGATAAAACTGGCAGGCGGGCTACACCACTTTAATCATATCTTTTTTACAAACAAAAAATGAAATCATGATCTCTAAACATTTTACAGGCTTCGCGGTAGCGGCCATTGTGTTACTCGCCTCCTGCGGCAAAAAAGCCCCCGGGTACACACGCTACATCCCCAAGGATGCAAGCAATGTGATAAGCATCGATGTAAAAAGCATGCTCACAAAATTGAACAGCGATTCGCTTACGGTTGAAAATATGCTGGGGGTATTAAAAGATACAGCCCACCCCGGCCATTATACCATGGCCATTTCAAAATATAACGAACTTAAAGATGCCGGTATCGACTTTGAAAGCAAGGTCTACATTTCTGTATCGTCGCTGGAAACCATGAACACCGGCGGAAGCCCTGAGGTGCAGATGGTTGCCGGTGTAAAAGATGCTGCCAAACTGGAGGCATTCCTGAAAAAACAGGAAGGAATTTCCGGCATTGTAAAAGGCGATGGCTTCTCTTATGTAAATGAAGAAGACCACGTTATTGGCTGGAACAGCGATGCACTGATGGTATTATCAGAAGGCCACAGGAGAAGTTATGAAGACTACATGCCAGATGACAGCACAGGTAGCAGGCCAAAGTCGGAGTCCAATGTAACGGGCGCCGTGGAAAAACTGAAAAAGTATTTCAAACTGGAAAAAAAGGAAAGCATTTTAAGCGTAGATGGCTTTAACGACCTGCAGGGCAAACAAGGAGATATCACCATTTTTAACCAGGCTAACCTGGATGGCATCAACGCAATGGCTTTCGCCTTTGTACCCAAGCTTAAAGAACTGATTGAAGGCACTTACAGCTCCACCGTTATTAACTTCGAAGATGGCAAGGCCGTGGTAGAAAACAAATCTTTTGTTAGCAAAAAGATGGGTGAAATATTAAAGAAATATGCCGGACCCGAAGTGGACCTGGCGATGATTGAAAACTATCCCTCACAAAATATAAATGGTGTTATCGCATTTAGCTTTAACCCCCAATTGATACCCGCCTTTATCAGGGAGACTGGCCTGGATGCCTTGCTGGGCCTGGGTCTTGCACAAACCGGCATGGGCCTGGATGATTTTGCAAAAGTATTTAAAGGCGACTTTGCAGTTGCAGTAAGCGACTTTGCAGTTGTAACCCAGGAGGTAGGAAAAGATAGCGAAAGCTACCGTTCAGAAAGGCCAACTGCGAAAATGATCTTTACTGCCAAGATCGGCGACAAAGCGGCTTTTGACAAATTGGTGAGTTTTGCGGTAAAAGAAGGAGGCGTTATTCGCAACGGTAATATGCTCGTAATGGCGGAAAATGGCGTTGCGGTCCCTGATATGCCTTTTGCCATCAGCACTGCAAACGACATGCTCACCTTTGCGTCTGATTCTGCCACACTGGCCGCATTTCAGAGCAAGACCCAAAAAATTGGTCTCCCTGATGATGTAAAAGCCAAATTGAAAGGCAATTCAATTGCTGCATTCTTCGATATCGAAAAAGTATTGAACGGCATCAGCCCTTCGCTTTTCGACAGCAGCCAAACCGGACCGGCAAATATTTTCAGCAGGGCTAAAACCACTTTCAAAAACGGATGGTTTACCACCAACAATTTCGATGGCAAATCGGTTACCGGCAAAGGCGAACTTGTTTTTAGTGATAGTAAGAAAAACAGCCTGGCGCAATTGGTGCGGTTTTCTATGTATGCTGCCCAGGAAGGCAAAGCGCACAAAGCGGCCAACATGAAAAAGTGGGAAGAAGAAAGCAAAGCTGAAGTAACCGTTATGGATTCAATACCATTACCACCACCACCACCCACAAAACCGAAAAGAAAATAATTTTCAAAACTGCACACACAGAAAGGCGTCCCGTTATTAAAAGCGGGACGTTTTTTATATTCAAATTCGTCCCGGCGGCTTTTATCATTTTGTGCTGCTTTTATTTTACATGGCATGACCGCATGAAATTCTTTCGAACGGCATGTTTCTATCATTCATGGTCTTCTTAATATTGTAGCATGAACATTCGCCTGCAACAAGTGGTGCCCATTCCCCTGAAAGACACGCTAGCAAATCGCCGATCCGATATTTGGAATAGCGATGTAGTATTTACCAAAGGCGACCGGGTGAAAATAAAAGCGCCCAGCGGTACCGGCAAAACCACGCTGATACATATTCTTTACAAAATGCGGCACGATTACAGCGGCGAACTGTTTTACGATCAATCCTCATTAAGAACAATAAATGCAGATACGTTAAGTAACTACCGGCAGCAAACCATCAGTATCATTTTACAGGATATGCGGCTCTTTGGCAACCTTACAGCCCGCGAGAATATAGAATTGAAAAGGGTGATGTACAAGCCGATATATGATGACAAAATGGTGGATACCATGGCAGCCCGGTTGGGCATTACGCATATACTCAACCAGTCTGCAGCCACCTGCAGCTATGGAGAACAACAGCGCATCGCTATCATCCGAAGCCTGATGCAGCCTTTTGAATGGCTGATGATGGACGAACCCTTTAGCCACCTGGATGAAGCCAACACCGCCAAAGCCGCTGAACTGATAAATGAAGAATGTAAAAAAAGAAACGCCGGCTTTATTCTTACCGACCTGGATGAAGACAGCAACCTTGAATATAGCCGAAAACTAACATTGTAGTGGTCACAGGGCCTTTGGTCAGTAAGTCATTAAACACTACTAATCACCTGCTGACCAATAACCAAATGATTTAATGACTATTAAAAAATGAACCCACTTTTAAAAAAAATAATCCGCAGCGGTGTAGGCCGGGTACGCTTTATAATGGCGACCATCGGTCTCGGTGTGGCGTTATTGCTGATATTGCTGGCGGTGCAAACACAAGTAAACTTTGATGACCTGTTGCACGGCAAGTACAACGAAAACGAGACAGCGGATTTTTTGGTGATCAATAAGGAAGTAAATAAAGAAAACCAGACCCAAAAAGATAAGAATGTTTTTAGTGATGCTGATATCGCTGACTTTAAAAAACAATCCTTTACCCAATCCATCGGCCCATTGACAGCCACCCGCTTTGGCGTTACCCTGCAGAGCTATAGCAATGAACTGCCTTTTTCCACCGATATGAGTTTTGAATCGGTTCCGGACGAATTTATAGACATTAAAAGCAAAGACTGGAAATGGGAAGAAGGGCAAAAAGATCTTCCAATCATCATACCCTCATTTTTCCTGGACCTCTACAATTTTGGCATGGCCCAAAGCCGTGAAGAACTTCCCCAAATATCGCCGGAAGCACTGATGATGATCAGTATTAAAGTGACTATCAGCGGCAATGGACAATCGCTGGAAATACCAGGCCATGTTATCGGCATGACGGACCGCATCAACTCGGTGCTCATACCCGAATCGTTCATGAATTGGGCCAATGCAAAATTTGGCTACCAGCAACAGCAACCCCGCATCACCCGCGTTGTGGTTAAAACACAAGATCCGTCCGACCCGGAACTTACCAATTATTTAAAAGAAAAGAAGCTCAGTACCAACGAGGACAAAACCCGCTTCAGCAAGGCCCGGACTGCAGTCAATATTATCGTAAAAGTATTGGCAGGTTTTGGCATTATTATGTTGCTGTTTGCTTTGTTGGTTTTTTCATTGTTCATCCAACTTACCATCGCCAGTTGCAAAACAGAAATAGAGTTGCTCATCACACTTGGCACCTCCCCAGGACAATTGAGCAGGTTTTTAATGAAACAGTTTTTCCCGGCTAATGTACTTATTATGCTGGTGTGTGCTGCCATTATTGCCGTTTTACAGTATGCCGCCTGCACCTGGCTCAAAAGTCAGAATATGTATGTAAGTCCATGGATAAGCTGGTACACGATCGCCGCCGCAATGGCAGTATTAGCGATGGTTTGGTGGGTGTACAGAAGCACCATCAGGAGATATGTGAATGCACAATAGTCCGGCAAAACCCATTTACAACCGCATCCAGGGACATACACCGATTAGTTTTCCGTTAAAACCGGCCCGACGACACGTCATACAAGCTGCTTCGCTTACATTCGGCAAATGAATATGCGTTTTCCGGTTTTCCCGGTTTTTATTTTATCCCTGTTTGTGCTCCCTGCGCTGTCTGCACCTGTTACAGGCGGGGTTATTGATGCAGCATCCAATGCCATTCCTTTTTCAAGTGTATACATTAAAGGCAGCAGCAAAGGCACCACAGCAAATGCCGAAGGACGTTTTGTATTGGACCTTAACCCTGGCACTTACACCATTTATTGCACCCATGTGGGGTACGAAAAAACGGAACAGCAAATTACGGTAGCCGATAGACCCCTCGATATATTTTTCCGGTTATACCCAATCAAAATAGAGATGAAGGGAGTGACCGTAAAAGCCAGTGGGGAAGATCCGGCCTATGCCATTATACGAAAGGCCATTGCAACCCGGCAAGAACATCTCAACGAAGTAAAACAATACCAGGTAGATGTTTACATCAAAGGCCTGATGAAAACAGTGCAGGTGCCGAATAAAATACTTGGCGTAAAAGTGACCCCCGACCGGAATGTGATAGACAGTAATGGCAAAGGCATTATTTATCTCAGTGAGTCTATTACAAAATACAGCCGGCGCCTGCCAAATGACTATAAAGAAGAAATTTTAAGCGCCAAAGTAAGTGGCCGCAGCCGTGGATTTGGTTTCAACAGCCCCAATACCATGGAGATGAACCTGTACGAAAACAATATCTCCATTCAAAGCATGAGTAGCCGTGGCTTTGTATCGCCCATTGCTAATAATGCACTTTTCTATTACCAATACAAATACGAAGGCACGTTTTACGAAGACGGGGTAGAGATCAATAAAATACGCGTGATCCCTAAACGAAAATATGAGCCTGTTTTTGCCGGCGGTTACATCAACATCATTGAAGGTGAGTGGCGGATCCATGGTGTCGATCTGCACCTGACTAAGGAATCGCAAATAGAAATAGCCGATAGCCTGAGGGTACAGCAACAAATGTTGCCCATCAATAAAAAATACTGGATGCCCCAGCAAACCACTGTTTTTGCTTCTTTCGGCATGTTTGGCATCAAAGCCAATGCCCATTTCAATGCTGTTTATACCGATTATGACCTCGATCACAAGTTCGACAAGAAGTTTTTTGGAAAGGTGATACGTACCGCCGATACATCGGCCAATAAAACATCACTGGCTTTTTGGGAGAAAATAAGGCCCGTGCCGCTGACCGAGGAAGAAGAAAAAGATTATTTGAAAAAAGATACCCTTGAAAAGAAGTACAAAGATCCAAAATACCTCGATTCGATCGACAGAAAGAACAACACCGTTTCCTTCACCCGGTTGGTGTTAGGGGGCTATACCAAAACTAAGCGATCTACCAAAATGCGCTATTCGGTACCGGCACTTACTGAAATGTTCAGTTATAATACGGTGGAGGGTGCCGTGGTAAACTTTGCGCCCCGCATTACACACTACGGCGATACCGGTGCTTACAGCATTATACCCGTTATCCGTTATGGTTTTAGTAATAAGCGTTTGCAGGCATCTGTCAGTTTTAATAGAACCTTTGGCAGAAACTATAACAACAGGTGGACCATGAGTATTGCAGGTGGCCGCAATATGGTACAGATCAATCCGCAAAATCCCATTACCGCTTTGGCAAATACCGTCTCCACACTCTTGTACAACAATAATTATATGAAGTTGTACGAGAAGTCTTTTGCTTCTCTGGGAGCGGGCAAACAACTGGCTGATGGCCTTCGTGGCAATATTAATTTCAGCTACGAAGACAGGCACCTGCCTCAAAATGTGGATACTACTTATCACTGGCGAAAAGTAAAAAGCCGCCGCTACACCAACAATTACCCCGAAGATGCACCACAGGGTATTTTCCCCGACCACCAGGCATTTACAGCTAATCTAAGGCTAACGTACCAGCCCGGACAGAAGTACATTGAATATCCCAACCGCCGCTTTTCTGTGGGGAGCAGCTGGCCCACATTTACCCTTAACTATACCCATGGCTTTAAAAATGCTTTTGGCAGTGATGTGGATTTTGACAAATGGAAACTCTCTGTTTCCGATGAAATTAATTTTAAACTGGCCGGGCAATTGACCTATCGCGTAGCTGCAGGTGGATTTTTAAACAATAATACAGTCTACTTGCCCGACGCAACGCATTTTATCGGTAACCAAACCCTTCGGGCTGCACCTTATACACAATCCTTTCAGTTGGCCCCCTACTATTATAACAGCAACTTCAATAAATTTTTCGCAACGCTAAACCTGGAGCACCATTTTAATGGTTTTCTAACTAATAAGATCCCTTTTGTAAGAAAAATGAACCTGGATCTGATAGCCGGCACCAATTCGTTTTACGTGAACAAATCGAAGTATTACTCGGAAATATTTGTAGGGGTGGGCAATATCTTAAAGGTACTCCGCGTAGATTTTGTCTGGGGTTACCAGGCCGGAGTTAGTAAACCTCTTTATGGGATCGTATTGGGTTTTGGTGGTATTTTTAGCGGAGATGGGATAGAGTAGGGATTAGTTGATTAGTTGATTAGTTGAATAGTAAAAAACTTATGCGTACCTATCCATTGCCGTTAGCATCAGCCAACGACAATGGATAGTCAGTAAAAATAACGTTTGGCATTAGCAAACACAACAAAACACAATGAGTACTGTAGCCATCAGCACACCTTTTAATATCAGCCTCGATTTTGAGATTGCAGAATTTCATAAGCGGCTGGCTGCCTATTTTATCGACCTGGTGATCCAGGTGGTGTACATTATAGCCGTACAGTACCTCATGGCTGAACTGTTTTCCTACAGCGACAACGGCCAGGGAGGTGTATATGTCTTTTTTGTTGCAGTGCCGGTATTACTGTATCACCTGTTGATGGAAGTGTTTAACAATGGCCAAAGCCTCGGCAAAATGGCCATGGGCATACGGGTGATGAGCCTCGAAGGCGGTGAGCCGAATATTGGTCAATACCTGATGCGCTGGATTTTCAGGGTATTCGAATGGCTGCCGATGTTGTGGTTTTTCCGATACGGGTCTGCTGGTTACGATGTATACATTGTGCCATTTATTCAGGCTTTTTATACGGGTATCATGGGGCTGGTGGTAGTGTTAATCATTGCTGTAAGCAAAAAAAGTCAGCGGTTGGGCGACATGACTGCCGGTACCACCGTAGTTAATACCAAAGTGAAACTGGGTCTCAGTGACACCGTATTCCAGGAAGTAACTGTAAAAGATTACAAGGTTACTTTCCCGGATGTTATGCGCTTGAGCGACCGCGACATAAATGCTATTAAAGCGGTACTGAACCAAAGCAGGAAAAGCAGCCGGTACGATACCGCCCACCGTGTGGCATACAAAGTAAAAGAAGTGCTTAAAATAGAAAGCAACCTCGAAGTGACCGAATTCCTTGAAAAACTCCTGGAAGATTATAATTACCTGGCCACAAAGGAATAACCTCCACCCAGGTTCATTCAGTCCGAATTTCCGCTTCTGTCAGGCGTTTTTAAATTGTTTCATTTATTCTCAAATCGGCAGTAATCAGGTCTTTTGTTCGGTCTGACAAATAAAAATGCTGTTTAAAGTAGCCTAAAAATGGCGGATGCTGTGGTGCTGCCTGTGATCATTCCAAGAATAACACTAACGATTACCAGCACGATGATCATTCTGAAATAATTTTTAAGGTACATAGACGAACGCTTGAAGCTTTCCTGGTCGTCGTCTTCAAGGCTTCGTGTAAGGTTGCGGCTGAAATGAAACAGGAATAAACTGATAAAGAAGCCCACTAAAACAGTAACAAAAGAGGTCAGCAATACCGAAGTGCCAAAAGAAGACCCGTAACCAGAGTAGCGGCTATAAGTGATCCCCGCATTTAAAATACCCATGCCCGTACTTACGAAACCAGAAATGGAACAGATCCTTGTCCATTGGGCAATTGATTGCATGGAATCCCTTATCGGCCCTTCGATTTCTATTGAATTGATATGCGTTAGTTTATCTTCCTGTGAGAACAATTCTGTAGCCATGAGTAGTGTTTGGTTTGGGCTAAATAAAAAATTAATTGACGAGAATACGGATACCAGTAACAAGCACTGAAAGCACACTTACCACGGTGCTTATCATGAAGAATGTCTTTAGAGCTTTTATTCCTTTCTCAAAACTCAGTGGATCGCAATTATTTATGGCTGCCGGGGTATTGTTGCTAAACCTGAAAAGATTTATTACCCAAATGCCGCCGAAAGATAGCACCAGCAACATTCCTATAACGACGCCAACAGTTTCCGCACTGCTTCCAAACGATGATCTGCCAGCACTGCTATAAAGAAATACAACAGCCAGGGCCAACAACATAATGCATAAACCTACTATGCACAATATGGCAAGGGCTTTTGCCCATCCTGCTGCTTGTCTCCATTCGGAGGCACTTTGGTCATCCATCAATAACCCACCGCCAGTCAGCAGGTCCTTTTTTCCCAATTCAAAATTTTCCATTTAGGGTTATCGGTTTTTAAGAAATTGAAAATAGGAACTCCCGGTAATTAAATCATCAAAAGCATATTATCATCATTGAAGATTGCTAAATTTAATAGGCTCTCGCAAACAAAACCCTTTCCCTGCTTGGGTTTCCGGTAAGTATGCAGTGGCCATCTTCCTCCAGATTGTCTAAGGGAATACAACGAATGGTGGCCTTGGTCATATCTTTTATCTTCTCTTCAGTTTCTCCCGTGCCATCCCAATGAGCAGATACAAAGCCACCTTTTTCGTCAAGGGCTTTTAAAAATTCGTCCCAGGTATCCGCCGTAGTTATGCGTTCTTCCCGAAATTGTTTGGCCTTATTGTACATCTGCTGCTGAATTTCCTCCAACAGGGATTTTATGTAAAGAGAAATTCCATCCATGCTTACGGTCTTTTTCTCCTTGGTGTCTCTTCTGGCCAATTCAACGGTATTATTTTCGAGATCCCTGGCACCAATAGCCATCCGAACCGGAACACCCTTCATTTCATACTCGGCGAACTTCCAGCCTGGCCGGCTATTTTCACTATCGTCGTACTTTACACTAATACCGAGTTCTTTTAGTTCCTTAATAATGGGCAATATTTTCATATTGATCGAAGCCTTTTGCTCGTCGCCTTTATAAATTGGAACGATCACTACCTGCAAAGGCGCAATCTTTGGTGGCAATACCAATCCATCATCGTCGCTGTGTGCCATTACGAGTGCACCTATCAGGCGGGTACTTACACCCCAGCTTGTAGCCCACACATAATCCAGCTTATTTTCTTTATCGCTGAATTTTACATCGAAGGCCTTCGCAAAATTCTGACCTAAAAAGTGGGAGGTACCGGCCTGTAAAGCCTTCCCATCCTGCATCAGGGCCTCAATGCAATAAGTATCTTCTGCACCTGCAAAACGTTCGTTAGCACTTTTCACGCCCTTAATCACCGGCAACGCCATCCAATTTTCTACAAAATCGGCGTATACGTCCAGCATCCTTTTGGTTTCTTCAATCGCTTCCTGTTTGGTGGCATGTGCGGTATGACCTTCCTGCCATAGAAATTCTGCGGTGCGCAAAAACAAACGGGTCCTCATCTCCCACCGCACCACGTTCGCCCATTGATTGATAAGCAATGGAAGATCGCGGTAGGATTGTATCCAGCCCTTGTAAGTGTTCCAGATGATAGCTTCACTGGTAGGCCGAACGACTAATTCCTCTTCCAGTTTTGCTTCGGGGTCCACCATTAATTTGCCTGGCCTGGATGGGTCTGTTTTAAGCCGGTAATGGGTCACCACAGCGCATTCTTTAGCAAAACCCTCGGCATTTTTCTCCTCTGCTTCAAACAAACTTTTGGGTACAAACAAAGGAAAATAGGCATTCTCATGCCCGGTATCTTTAAACATCTTGTCCAGTGCAGCCTGCATGTTTTCCCAAAGCCTGTAGCCATAAGGTTTGATAACCATGCACCCGCGCACGGCGCTATAATCGGCCAACTGGCCCTTTATCACCAGGTCGTTATACCACTGCGAATAATCTGCCGCCCTGCTCGTAATTTCTTTACTCATATTTATCGTTCCGTTTTATTTTATGAACCTGCTATTGTACTACTATGAAGCGACATTGTCGCTCCGTTGAAAATTTGTCCTCCCACCGGCTGCTTTTAATTCAATGCACTCAATCCCGCTTGGAGGCTCTGCCAGTCATCCAAAAAATGCACTGCAGGTGGTTGCCAACTGCCAACTGCCCAACTGCCCAACTGCCCCGACTGGCGGCCGAAGATAATCGTTTTGCCTTTTAGCCATTCTTTAACAGCAACTTCTATGTAAACTCTGTCATAATCAAAACCTTTGTACCCGCGGAGCAAAGATTAATAACTAACTTTAATCCATCATTTTAAAACCTGTCGCCATGAGAACAAAAATTGTACTTGCAGGATCGCTGGCTTTAGCACTACTCACCAGTTGTTCATCTGTTTATAAAACCGGCCAAACGCCCGATGACGTTTACTATTCGCCAACCCGGCAAGTAAATGCAGAAATTAAGAAAGAAGAGAAAAAAGAAGATTACACTTATAGCAAGGCCGACGATAATTACCTGCGGATGAAAGTGCAGAATCGCCGCCAGTGGAACACAATTGATGACCGCGATTATTGGTACAATTACGATTGCAACTGCAGGTGTAATAATAACTGGAGTACCTACAACAGGTGGAATGGTTATGACAGCTGGAGCAATTGGAACCGTGGTAACAATTACTACGGGTACAATAGCGGTTGGGGTTATGGTTATGGTTATCCCATCGCTTATGTAAGAACTCCACGGAGTAATACCGGCCCCAAGCCTTATATGAGTGGATACACCAACCGTACTTACAGCAACACCAACAATAGTTACAGTAACGGAAAGAACGGCAGCAACAACAACAGCAACTTTGGTAATTTGCTGAAATCAGTTTTTGGTGGGAACAGCAACACCAGCAACACTAACAACACTACAGAATCTTATAGCCGCCCGGTAAGAACATTCGATAACAGCAATACCAATAATTCCTCATCGTCTTCCAGCAGCAGTACTTCTACCAGCAACAGCAGCAGCGGACGCACCAGTACAGGTACAAGCACCAGCACTGGCAGAGGGCAATAACCACTGTTAAGTTTATTACAACAAACCTGTGTGGATGATTATCCGTTCGGTATTAGTAGCGATGCATA
>JAZKFT010000020.1:0-108608 GCA_040386335.1 Bacteroidota bacterium | reverse complement strand
TTCGTTCCGGGTCATGTGTCAGTTTTTTGTGATCCATTCATCAAGATTCAGCATGGCATTCATCACCACTACCAATGCTGCTGTTTCAGGTGTATTGTTACTGCTGTTCACGCCAATTACTTCGCATGCTTTCATCTTATCTTCTTTGAACATATTTAACGATTGCATGTACAAACCAGTGAGTGCTGTTAGTTTTTCTTTGCTGATGGCTTTGTACATCATCTGCTCATATCCCTTGCTTATTTGTTTCGCTGCATCGGTTGCTTCTTCCTTCTTTATGTTATAGGCAAGGTTGCGTGCCATGTTGAGATACGAAGAATCGTTCAAAGTTGCCAATGCCTGCAAAGGCGTATTGGTATTGATCCTTCTCGCCACGCAAACATTGCGTGCAGCGCCGTCAAACATCATCATAAACGGGTAGGGCGCACTTCGTTTCCAATACGTATAAATGGTTCGCCGGTATTGATCCCCGCCTTCACTCATTTTCCATTTGTCTTCGTTATAAGGTGTTAGCCAGATACCCAATGGTTGATACGGCATAACGCTGGGGCCATACATTACTGTGCTCAACAACCCGCTTACAGCAAGCCCCTGGTCTCTCAATTGCTCGGCTGGTAAACGTACCCGGGGGCCACGTGCATACAACCTGTTCGATGGGTCTTTCTCCAATAATTCTTTTGATACACCTGAGCTTTGCCTGTACGTCGCAGACATCACCATTTCTTTGACCAGTTTTTTCAAACTCCATTTGTAATCATTCATTAATTGATACGAAAGCCAGTCGAGCAATTCCTGGTGGGTGGGTGATACGCCCTGCGAGCCGAGGTCTTCCAGTGTTTCTGCAAGACCATGACCAAACAATTGTTCCCAAATACGATTAACGATCGTTCTTGACACCAATGGATTTTTTTTATCAGTTAACCACATAGCAAGCCCCAGGCGATTTTCGGGAGCATTGGCCGGCATTTGATTCAGTACTGCAGGTACACCGGGTTTCACTTCATCGCCTTTCACCATCCAGTTACCACGTTCGAATACGTTGGAGGTACGGAACAGGTCATTGGTATTTTCAATCATGACCGGGGTGGCTGTGAATTGATTGGAACGGACAAGATCCATGTAATGCTTTTGTGCTGAATCATAACCTGGCTTATCATTACCGGGAAAGGTTTCTGTAAAATAAAACCAACTGAAGGTTGCCCCGTTATCTTCCGGTTTTTTCAGGTTGGGATTTTTGTAACTAAACCACAAATCGTGCACGCCGGTTGTGGCGGGAATAGTAATAGTTTCAACTGTCCACCCCTTTGTTGTTTTAAGTGAAACACTTGATAGTACCGGGCCGCCGGCACTATCAAGATGAATGTTCCATGTACCGGCTCCAATATCTGTTTTGTAGCGAAACATCAACAGGTTCTTATTGTTAAGATCCACTTTCCTGAGACGACAAATACCGTTATTTCTTAATGAAAGCCATTTTGTATCGGCAAGTGCACTGTTGGTAAATGAATCGGTTACCACAGAATTAATAACGGGCTGACCTGTTTTAAGAAAGCGAATAATGGCTGCACCCTTTTCCTTTGAAACATGTTGCTGTAACCAGGTCTCCAGGTTTTTTAATTTAAAACTATCAGCATTTTTATATTCTCGTAATAACGGAAAATCTTCAAAACTATCCTCATCTCTTGTGTTATTGAAGAACGCAAGAAATTTATAATAGTCTTCGTGTTTAAACGGATCATAAGGATGGCTGTGACATTGCACACACGCAAAGGTGGTACCCATCAACGTTTCCCAGGTGGTGCTTACCCGATCCATCACAGCAGCAGTACGATACTCTTCATTATCAGTACCGCCTTCATCATTCGTCATGGTGTTGCGATGGAATGCAGTGGCAATATATTGTGCATCGGTTGGGTTAGGCATCAAATCGCCTGCTACCTGTTCCGTTAAAAAATCATTGTAAGGCTTGTCATCATTAAACGATTTAATCAGCCAATCCCTGTAACGCCACACGGAGCGATGTGCGTCACGTTCGTAGCCTTTGGAATCGGCATAACGTGCCATATCCATCCACAAAGCTGTCCATCGTTCACCATATTGCTGTGAAGCCAATAAACTGTCAACAAAGTGTTCGTAAGCGTTGTCGGATTTATCATTCAAAAACTGTTGCGCCAGTGATGGAGAAGGTGGAAGGCCGGTAATATCTAAACTTACACGACGTAGCAAAGTAGCTTTATCTGCTTCAGCAGAAGGTTCCAGTTTTTCTTTTACCAATTTCTCATTGATAAAATAATCAATCTCATTATTAACCCAGCCTGGTTTTTCGGGAGACAGCAAACCCAAAAAACGGCGTTTCCCTGTGGGCACATCTGGTTCTTCAACCGGTCGATAAGCCCAATGTTCACCCCATGTTGCGCCTTCTTTCACCCAGCTTTTTAAAATGGAAATTTCTTCCTTACTCAGTGGCTCATGTTTGTATGGCATCCGTTCTTCCGGATCGTTCAATGTTAGCCTGCGAATCATTTCGCTGCCATCAGGATCTCCCGGGATAATAGCGGGCTTACCGCTTTCAGTAACTGCCAGTGCTTCTTCACGAAACAAAAAACTAAAGCCACCCTGTTTTTTCACGCCGCCATGGCAGGAAATGCATTTTTTGTTGATGATTGGTTTTACATCTGCGCTGAAATCGATTTTGTTTGATCGCAGCTGCAGCAGAAGCGTAGCAGCCAATACTATCGCAACAAGGATAACAATAGTTGTCTTTTTATAAGCAATCAGGTTCATTGAAATAACAGGTAATCGTTGACAGTTGGTTTCCCTTTCAAATCTAGGTCATTTACAAACCCGCTTCTCCTGTATTCAATCGGTTGCGCACGAAATTACTGAGCCGGCCGGAACAGGCAGGTGCTTTCTGCGCTCATTTTCTATGTTGCCACAATCGCGGAATCGAAGCACAAAACACTATCACAAAATGCTGTAAACCCTTACGGATTCAATCGCCGGGCAAGCCAAAGCATTTAAAAAGCTAATACGGACTTTAGAACCAGTAACATCATTGAATTTTGCCAGTTTCTTATTTCCTACAGTACTGCCTTTGTATACCTGCTCCCATTTACCAGCTTTTTCCACTTCGATGGTGAAAGACTGAATGCGCTGACCGAGCCTTATATATTCTTTAATTTCAAAACAGTTAAAGCTGCTTTCTTTCGGAAGGGTGAAGATTAATGAAGCGGTATTGGTGTTATCGTTTACAGCCCAGTAGGTTTTGTTGTTATTGTCTAAAACATTGGAAGCTGCAAACTGTTTCGCGTTTCCGCGGGTTTCGGAGGCTGTTGCTTTTGCACCCTGTAGCAGATTTTTTGAAAATGATTTGCTGAGGTAGCCTTGTAATGCTTCCAGCGCTTTTACATCGTTGGCATTGATTTGGCCAGTTCTGTCGGGAGGCAGGTTCAGGTTCCAGCCGGCACCACTGCCCACCGATTTAAAATATATTTCCTTCAGGCTTTCCAGGCTTCTCACTTTAGCATCCTCTTTGGCGTGATAAAACCAACCCGGGCGAATAGAAACATCCACTTCAGCAGGTATCCATGCTTCACCATTGAGTGTGCCTGTTTCGCCTTCTTTATACGCTGTATAGCCAATGCCAGGTTTGTCGCCTTTGGGACCGTGGGCTGTATATGGCGCCCAGCAGGAATCTTTTACAAAACCTCTTTCATTTCCACACCATCTTAAATCGGGCCCTATATCACTGAAAATAACGGCGTTGGGTTGTAGTTTTCTAACAAGTTTCCATGTGTTCTCCCAATCATAATACGTGTTCCGGTCAATTTCCCGTTTTTCATTAGCGCCACCATAGTAGCCATCTCCACCGTTGGCGCCATCCAGCCACACTTCGAAAATATCGCCGTAGTTCGTTAATAATTCTGTCATTTGCTTTCTATACATGTCAATGTATTCAGGCTTTCCGTACAATGCACTATTCCTGTCCCACGGTGAAAGGTAGACGCCAAATTTGATCCCGTATTTTTTACAGGCATCCGAAATGGATTTCACCACATCGCCTTTCCCGTCTTTCCAGCTGCTGTTTTTTACAGAGTGCTCCGTAGTTTTTGTAGGCCACAAACAAAACCCATCATGGTGTTTACAGGTTAAAATAGCTCCTTTAAAACCGTTTTTGGCAATCGTTGAAACGATTTGATCTGCATCGAAATTAGTCGGATTGAAAATGCTCACTTTTTCGCCCCCCAGTCCCCATTCAAGATCGGTGAAAGTATTCACCGTAAAGTGAAGGAAGCAATAGCGTTCCATTTCGTGCCATTTCATTTGGCGTTCGGTTGGTATCGCCCCGAAAGGTTGGGGAGGAAGACTGTTTTGCGCAAAGATTGCTGAACAATACAGCATCAATGCTGTGGCTAATTTAAGTTTCATAGGTTTTGTTTATTGGCAGCAATTAATCCATGGTGCTGAGCATTTTTTTTTGTTATTACATGTTATACAGACCAGTTTTAAGGATGGAATCATCATCTTACCATACCCTTATCCGCTGCTTTCCCTGTTTCAGTATTTCAAATGGACCTGGTGATGGGTTTAGCAGATTTCGTTTATGCCCGGTATAGTCTGAATCGATCTTCAGCGCTGAACCATCAACGTTTTCGAAAGACAGGCCCGGAACCATGACTTTTTTTAATGATCCGGTTGTTACCAATATTCTTTTTTGTTGTGTCAGCCAGTTTTTATCCAGCGCTATTTCCAGGTACAGTTTATCCCCTTCTGTTATGATCCTGGCATCGCCATCAAAGTTTTCATTCGCGATAAAACCCGTCTCTACGGCATCTTTGTCGGCTACAATCTTAATCTTTTCTTTTGCCTCAGCGCTAATTTCTCCAAAACTTCTTTGCTTATTACCATCCACTGCTCTTACAGCTCCTTTGGTATATACATTTCCATCGAACGACCCTGGCAGGATTGACTTTTTGTATTCACCGGCATTGGCGCCATTTCGACATACCCATTATGGTCCACCCGGGAAGTTCAACGTGCTTACCTGCTTGCGAATTCGTATAGCAAGCTACACGCGTATCCCTAACCCAAAGCGTTTTTACCAATCCTTATATTGCTATGTCTTACGCAGGAAGTTCTTTCGGAGCTGAGGCTCAAATCAGCTACAATTTTGATGATACAATTGTTTTTGTTTCACCGTTCACCACCAGCTTCACCGTTGTGGCGGCGGCAGACCTGATAGTATAATTGACCACTTTGCCATCTTTCCATGCACAATCCACGGTAAAACCTCCCCGGGCCTTTAATCCTTTAAAAGACCCTTCAGCGGACCAGGCTGCAGGAACAGCCGGCAGCAATTGAATAAACCCGGCGTGACTTTGTAAAAGCATTTCTGCTATAGCGCCGCTGATACCGAGGTTTCCATCAATCTGGAAGGGAGGATGGGTAGTAAACAAATTGGGAAGGGTATTATAAGTGAGCAAACCCCGTATCATCATTCCTGCTTTTTCTCCTTCGCCAAGCCTTGCCCACAGAGCGCAACGCCATGGCCATGTCCACGACCGGCGGCTGTCTCCCACGGTTGACTCAACAGTAAATGGCGTATTCATTTTTTTTCCGTAGTTACCGCTCCTGCTGCGTAAAGAAATGATGGCAGCTTTGGCAAGTTCGGGTGTCTGCGCCATCGTAATCTGCCTGCCGGGAAATACAGCAAAGAGCTGTGACGTGTGCCGGTGCTGGTCATCGGGATCGTCCCTGTCTGTTTGCCATTCCTGCAATTGACCCCATTTGCCGATTTTATTGGGCGCAAGCCGGGCTTGCATACCGGCTATTTTTGTTTGATAGGCTCCATCAGCATCCAGCACTTTTGCCGCATCCAGGTAATTTTGAAAAAGATCCCAGACAAGCTGTTGATCGTGCATAATACCGTCTTCTCTCGGGCCATGCTCCGGCGACCATCCCTTAGGCACCATCAGTGAGCCATCAGGCATTGGCTTCAGGCGGTCTTCCCAGTACTCGCAAATTTCCTTCAGAATGGGATAGGCCGTATTTTTAAGATATGTTTTATCGTTGGTAAAAGCCCAATGATCAAAAACGTGAAGTGCATACCAGGCACTCGAAGGAATATTCCACTCCCAACCGTTGCCACCAAAAATGCTTTGGCTGGTACGGGCGGTCCATCCGCGGGTATTGGCACCAAAAGCTTTGCGGGTGGCGATCCTGCACGGTTCCTGTGCAGCAACAATAAAATCGATCAATGGAGTATGACAGGGCGATAAATTCGTGGATTCCGCAGCCCAGTAATTCATTTGAATATTAATGTTATTATGATAATCGCTGGCCCATGCAGGTTTATTGCTGTTGTTCCATAAGCCCTGCAAATTAGCGGGCAATCCGCCCGGTCGTGATGAGCTTACCAGCAAATACCGGCCATATTGAAACATGGTCTCTTCAAGATCCGGATCACTGGCACCTGCTGCATATTGTTTTAAACGGGTACCAGTTGGAAGTGCTACAATCTCTGCACTGGTTGTTCCAAAATCAACCGAGGCTGTGGCAGTCAGGTTTGTGATATCCTTTATATGTCGGGCCAATAACTTTTGGTAACCAGTCCTTTTTGCGGCAGCCATTTCCTTTTCAATCAAAGGCATTGGATCCGCTCCGCGCCAGCCTGAGTTGTAATCAGGTTTGTAGTTGGTGCGGGCATTTACATACAGGGTCAACACAGTGCAATTACTGAACTGCAAATTGCTATCACCCGGTATAACATTTCCGCCGTCATGCCCCAATTGCACCCTGGCCGCATATTTTAAATGATTCGGCATCTCAGCGAAAAAGCTCAAACCATCGGGGTTAGCAATACTTACTGCACCCTGCGCCGATCGTATCGACAATGTTCCGGAGAGTGCCCCCTTTTTACTGGCCGTATATTTAAATACCATCACCTGGTCGGGGTAGCTGGCAAAAGCTTCACGGGAGTAGGTTATCCCATCAATAGTAAAAGAGGTGGAGTGTACACCTGTTGCAATATTCAATGAGCGTTGATAGCTTGTCGCAGTATTCGCATGGTTAAAATCAATTTCAAACTCACCAAAATTTCGGTAGCTGCCAAATCCATGATCGCCGGTTTCATAACCGCCGTCCCAGTTGTTATCACCACTCCACAGGCTTTGTTCGTTAAATTGGACACGGTCCTTTTGAATGCCTCCAAACAACATGGCTCCCATCCTTCCATTGCCGATAGGTAAAGCTTCTGGTTCCCATTTTATTGCTGGCTCTTTGTACCATAATTTCAATGGGCTCCTATCCTGCGCGTGTACACCGGGTACTGATAGAAACACAAGGAGTGCAACAACTATTTTTTTTGTTATCATAATTTCATGGTTAAAATTTACACTTACTCAGCCTCATTTTCAAACACAATTTGCTGTCCTTCTTTCAAGGATACAGAAAGAATACCGGCTGCATCTTTCTTAATGGAAATCTTGGCAATACCTTTTACCCGCCAGTTTTCGAATGGAAGCTTTATCCTCAGATTTCCGCCATGTTCAGCTACCACTTTCACCGGGCTAAAAGCACCATTTTCTTTTTTAGCGCTAACCAAAAAAGCCCCTTCTCCACGCAGGTCGGTAAACGACACATTTTGCCAGCTGGAAGGAATCGCAGGAAATACCTGTAGATAACCGTTCCTGCTTTGTAGCAACAGTTCATTCACACCCTGCGCAAATGCAAAATTACCTTCAAGTGTAAAGGGACGATAGGTGAAACCCGAATACTGACCTTTCTTTTGATCGCCATTTAAATGAAAACTATTAGGCGAACAAAAATTGGAAGCGAATATCTGCAACTGTCTCACCGCACTATCTGCCTTATAGGCTCTTGCATATAAAGATGCCATCCAGCTGAAAGAATAACCACACCAGGCTCTTGTTCCTTTTTGTTCAATGCGCTTTAAGGAGTTTTCAATATTTACCTTATCGCTCTCTTTGTTAATATCAAGCAAGGCCAGTGGATAAATCGCCATGTATTGCGACATATGCCTATGTGACGAATTCAGGTTTTGCCCGGGTGCGATGGTGAAGCCTGTTTCGTTTACCTCGTAATCCGGCAATTGCTTTAAAATTTGTTGCCAATGAGAGGCCTCACTCATTTTGTTTGAAGCCGTGGCTACTTCGGTGGCTATGGTAAATAAAAACTTAGCCAGCGAGAGATCAAAATTGCTCCATTCAAAAAACCAGGCGGAGATATCGTTGTCATTGTATTCGGGGCTCGAACTTAACGGCAATTTCCGCACACCATCTTTATACCGGGTAATATTTTCAAGAAAAGTGGCTGCATCATGAATATATGGATATGCTTTATCCTTCAGAAATTTCGGATCCATCGAATACTTCCAGTGCCAGTAAAAATACTGCGAGCACCAGGCGCCCACTGTCGGCGATAAGGAGTATTGGATCCATCCGCCCATGGGATCACCACTTAGGGTAGCAACACCAGGTACGTTCAATCCATCCACTCCAAAATATTCCTTTGTATAGCTGGTGTTTTTTGCCTTGTTGTTCCACAACCAATTGATATAACTATCGCCTTCGGCTAAATGATTTCCGGTGTATACAGGCCAGTAACTTAGTTGCGTATTGAGGTCGTTATGAAAATCCCCTCTCCATGGGGGCAAACTACCGTTATCCGCCGTCCATACTGCCTGGAGGGTAATGGCGGGGGCATTTGCGCGGGATGCACTTCCTAATTTATACTGTTCCAGATAGTATTGCTTTTCTATAAGGGGGTCGGGCAAATTGACAGCTGATTGTGCCCAGAATTTTTTCCACCAATCCAGGTGTGATGCCTTATCCTTAATGGTAGCATCCATCGCTGGTAGTGTGGAAATGGTATCGCATGAAATGGTCCAATTGCCCACCAATTTATTACCTGCTACCCTTTTCCATTGTATCTGTACTTCATAATAATGGTTGTCATAGGTGGGTTGATGATAGCGGGTAGTATTCCCCATGGTTGTAACCGTGCCCCTGGCATATCCTAATTTCTCCAGGCCTTCACCGGCATGGGTATTATCATTTGTTTTATCCCCCTGCCCGTTATAATTATGAACAACCAACTGCGGAGTAATCGCAGCTATTGTCGTCTCCTGTTGTGCAGCCGGCAGGTTTTCAAAAACAAAATAACCCCGCGGCTGCGTGGCATGAATGTAGCAATTGAAAACAACACCGCTTTCGAACTTGATGGTACTGATTGCGCTTTTAATATCCAACACATTTGAGATCACTTTACCAAATGTGCTAATGTCAAATTCCATCGCAGCGGCAGGCAACTTGGTAGGATAAGCCTTTGCATGGTACGCGGCGTCGCCTATATTTTGTACGGGCTTGTAATCTTTTTTTATCACCTGCTCCTCTACCCACTTAAAATTGAGTTTCGAAAACTCTAACACCTTCCGCTCGTCCCAGAGATCGGCCCTGTCCAATGAAAGGCGAAGTTTATTATTTTTCTCCCAGATCAAAACACCGAGCATTCCATTGCCCAGCGGCATGGCTTCATCCCATTTTTTTGCGAGCTGATCAAATTGAAGATTATGCGCTGGCTTTGGCTGCGCCGACACAATAGTCACGGGAATAAACAGGAGCAAAAGCATTTGCCTGGTAATCGCTTTATACATGTAAGGTTGTTGTTTATGAATGAGTATAATTTAAATAAATAGGGATGCATTAAGCTTCTACTGCAACCCTGGTTTCTACCAAATAGTGTCAGCCGACCTGAAAATTTCATTGAATCAAAATTTCATTTTTTCAAAACCTCGTATTCCACCACGCAATATTGACTCTTTGGTAATTCGGGTTTTATCGGGCGGAGTTTTGTTAATGTACACCCTCCTTCCACCAGAACACCTGGAATAGTATAGGTTTTAACAATTGAATTTTTGATAGTTTTGATCGTTATTTTCAAATCGGCTTTAGTTGTTTCACCAACATTAAAAATGCAGGGCACTATTTCATCATTGGGTCCGTAAACCACATCCACGTTTTCGCTGCCTGCAATTATTTTGGATCCAAAAAATTGATGAATATACCAGCAAAGCTTTGCGTGACCCATCGGATCGAGCAGAGGCTTTTCGTAGGTTCCACCATTGGCCCCGCCTTCTATGGTACACCATGAAAAACCAACCACACCATTCCATATTTGTTTTTTCATGGATTCGTACGCACTAAACGCCTGCCAGCCCTGGCTTGCACGCCATTCGCTTAATTCCAGTGTGCGGCCAACACTGCCTTCATCGTAAGGTTTTTCGTAAGACCGTACATGGTGCCAGGGCGTTCCTTCAGATAGTTCCCAGTTTGGTTGCCCGGTGGATTCTTCGTGTTCAAAATTGAACCAGGCTCTTATTTTATTATCAAGGGCATCCTTCGCTTTCCCGGAAGGCCATTGTCTTAAACCAGTCCACGACGCACCATACCCGGTAAGGGCATCCTGTGAGCCGCGGGTTACCAGTGGATGCGTGTATTCGGGCACTGCATGGATAGGCTGCTTCTGCCAGTCGAGTGTGCCAAGATCATTACCGTAATGTGTATGCCCCCAAAAAGTGGTGGGAGAAATTAAACGGGACGAGTCCACCGCCAGAACGGATCTAACCGTATTTGTTACGAAGTCATCTGTTCTTGATGCGTTAGCAGAATCATTCCTTCCAAACGCGTTGGGATGATTGCCCAGTTCCCAAATAATGATGCTGGGGTGATTATAGATTTGTTTGATATATTGACCCACATTTTTGGTATCGATCGATCTTTCGTCACCTTCGCGTATCCAGGATGGATTACACCATATCAGCACCATACCCAATTGGTCAGCGATTTCGGCAAAACGTGGATCATTGATACCGCCTGTTTTGTTGAAGGCCATGTGCACATGTAACCGAAATAGGTTGCCACCCATCTTTTTTATGGCAAGTATTTCAGACATGATCATTTCATCCGTAGCACACCTGTTATACTTAGATGCATTTTCCAGGTCGGGGTAAGGACGCATGCCCATATTCTGTGCGCCGGTCAACAGCGTGGATTTTCCATTTAGGTACAATTTCCCTTCTTTCTGAGCAATGGTCCTGATGCCGGTTGTGGTTACAAAATCGTCGACTACGGTTCCCTTTTTATTCTTCAGCACCACCCTGGCTAAATAGAGCTGGGGCGCTTCGGGAGTCCACAACCTGGCATCGTTAATATCCACACTGATGTTTACATTCTGTGCTTTATTGGCCGCTACAGTGATGGGTTCCACTTTTGAAGCCACAACATTTCCTTCCTTCGGAAACCAGGGGCTGTAGCTTACCTGCAGGCTTCCTTCAAATCTGCTGCTACCAGTATTTTCAATGGCAACCAGGTTGTGCTGAACTACAGTATTTCTTTCCCCGATCTTTTTGGTGATTGTAAAAACATCTTTAATACCTGTGTCATCAGAAAACAGGTGCAAAGTCGTTCGGCCGGCAAACCAACCGCATGAGCGATCCAACATGGCGTGGCTCACCAGGTCATCAATCCAGTTATAATTGATTTTATAAGCAATTACATTTTTACCTTTCTTAACAAAGGAGCTGATATCCAGTTTGACTGGTAAACGGTTGGGAATCTTCGCTACCAGCTTTCCGTTGACGTATATTTCGCCGGAAGGATCAAGCGCTTCCACTTCCAATACAACCCTTTTTGCTGAAGAAATCTCCACTGTTTTTCTGAGGTAAAGGTCTTCCCCCATTTCTCTAAAACCACCATGCACAGAAGGCAAATTCGCTGGCTGCCATAATCGGACATCATATTTTTCGGCGGTCCAGGCTGTCATATCGGGCGCAGACCTGAAGTTGTCATCTGCCAGGCAAACAGGCTCATATACCTGGCCATCCCTGTACACTTTCCGAGGCATTCCACCTGGCAAAACCGATTCGTCCTGTTTGCCAGTTTTGTCCAACCTGTATTTGCAATCAATAAATACCACACTATACAAGCTTACATCAGCGCTGTTCAGTATCTTAAAAAAGACTTCCGGGCTACCGGAATGATCAAACGAAAATTTGGCCACGCATTTTTCGTCCTTCCATATATATCCCATTTTTTCCTGCAGGTCGGCTTTGAACCTGAACAGGTGCTTTCCATCTTCGTTCAGCCATGAAGGAGCAGGGGTATCTACTGTTCCGAATTTCCATTTTACAACGGCCCTGGATTTTCGGGCAGCTTCCCATCTCAACTCGTACCGCCAGCCGGAGCTTTTGGCAAGATTGATGATCGCATTTTCACCAGGATGAAAAAGCAATTCGCCTTCCTTCAGTTCCGCATTTTTATTCGTACGCCATGGCCGGTCCTTTTCTGTTTTAACAGCCTGCACCGCTGTTTGCTTCCAGCCTTCGTTCAGCCGGATAACTTCACGAAACGAGGGTAACGGCACCGGCTTTATTTTTCCTAAACCCGCCGTTATTTCCTTTGGCGTAACAGCCAGGGTATTTAAGGCAGAATCGCCAAACCATTTAGCGGCATAGTTCGCGTAGGTGTCGAGAAATTTTACGCGATCTTCCGTTGACATTGTTTCTGTTTTGCCTTTAAAGTCAGTTTCGCCGTTCGCTGATATATTATCGCTGACTCCCCTGAATTCAAAGGACCTGGAAACAACATGGGAAGTACCGGGCAGTATATTTTCTTTGACCGGGCCAGGCAATATTCGCTTTGTTTGTGCCTTTGATGAAAAAGCCAAACCAATGCTCAATAAAAGATATACGCCAGCTACTTTGTGGACGTTGCAGCGGAATGGCAAATTCATCATTTATACAATTATAATTTCCTCATACGAATAGGATATTCCTTACTTACATTTTTTCTACAGCTTTACTGTCCCATCCGGGTGCCGATGGTTACATTTTTCACCTGTTTAACAATGCACTTCTATACTTATGGTAAATAGCTGTGGCCACTTCCACAGGGTTGCCTACCGGTTCAGTAGCATAATTTGCATTTTTTAAAAGTTCAAAATTCATTGCTGGTTGAACGGGTACATCTTTCACCACGGTTGGCGCATATTTGGCCGCCCATTTTTGCCAGCGTGGAAGATAGTAGTCGAGCAATAACCCATTCCATTCACGACGGGCGTAATCCCGGAGACCTCCGCCCCATTGTGTAACAATACGACGGGCGTTTACTTCATAGTAATCTGCTTCGGTTCCATTCACACCCCACGCCCGGGCATCACTGATCCATCTTCCAAGCAGAAATTCGTGACGTGTGGAGACTACAGCATCCATATCCTTAATCAAACCGAGCATAATAGCTGCCTGCCGGTTTAGCTCTTCCTGGTCATTCCTGGTAAAAGCATCGGTTATCCGTGCTTTCACATCATCACTATACCAGGCTAACGCCTGACGCGTAAAGTTTACTACGTCATATTGATAACCGTCTGCCTTTCGGGATATATCATTTGCCAGGAACATTGTATCCAACGCATCTGCCAATCCCTTTAATAACTCGCGGGGCCGTGCATTAACCTCGCCCGCCAAAGCTGTTTTGGGAGGAAGCGGTCCTTTAGGTTCAGAAAAAACAGGAGTCTTTGAGGTTAAGGCCGACCCACGATCATAATGTCCCTGTGGTCCTTCATTTAGTACTTTGGCCAGGAGAATCTCCCAGGCCTTTTGAACCATTGAATCCGGTCCATTCGCCCTTCTTGCAGCATATCCCTTAATCCATTCTCCGTCATCAAATGTTCCGGCCTCGTGCCAGGGTTGTTCCATGACCATCTCGTACATTTCAGGGTTACAATCGATTCCTTCCAAAACACAACCAATACCGCGGCAATTAGCCACCGGCAATACTTTGTCGATCTTTTTAGAAATCTGGTGCAGGGGTGCCCTGAAATAGGTATTACCCCCGAAATTCCCGACGATGTCCCATAAAAATGAAGCGCCATAAAATTGTTCGGTTCTTTTGTACAATTCATCTTCCTCACAAACGTAATCGATCATCACCATCTTGCCTTTGGGGATCGCCTCGCATAGCGCCTGGAGCGGTGAAATGCCTGTTCCTGATTTCTTTTGCCATTTCTTGTCATAATGAAAAGTCCAGGCCATCTGGTACCATATCGCCGCTGAATCAACATTCTTCATGCCGCCATAAATAGCTTTCCCTACGCCAGCCATATAACCGGGCTCCCAGCTGGGCGGGTCTATCTCGTTAAAGGGATCGGCTGCGTATAAATGGTCGGTGCCGTACATAGCGGTTTGCGCCTTGATAAAACGCTTCTGAATATCTAAAAACAAGGGATCTTCCGGGTTTAAGAACCAGCATGCTTCATTGGTACCAAAGCCTCCCCAGCCCGGATGAATTTGGGTAATGGAAGCGTTTGGAATCAATTGTTTTATATTTTCAGGAACATGCCCGGCAAAACTACTTAGCACTGGCTTCATGCCAAATGCACGGGCCATGGATGTCAATTTCTTTTGAATTTCCATTTGCCCATTTATATAAGATACAGGCAGCGCGCCATCATAGTGATCGATATTTGACATCCGGTGCCAGGGCAAATGAGCAGGCCCGGTAAAAAAGGACCTGATTTGGTCATCATTCATTCCGTACGATTTCCATACCTGCAGCCAGGTAGCCTCCTGCCCACATTGCATCAATGGGCGGTTAATACCATTCATCGCCATCCAATCGAAAAACCGCTGCCATCCTGCAAAACTGGTAAATGGAAAACTATATCCATAGGTGCAATAATTGAGAAAAAAACGTTCACCTGCATTGCATACCTGTTTGTATGGCGCTTTCAACTTAGGCAATACCGCCGGTGCTGACAATGGCTTTATAGCCTGCCAATCATACGAGATCAACAACTCATGCCGCAAATACCAATTAAAAGCGGTAGCCAGGCTCACACCATTATTTCCGCGGAGTGAGATTTTTCCCTTTCCGGCCTGCGTAATTTCAAAAACATCCCTCTCTTTGTCAGCAGGAATACATGTAAGCACAAATGATGCTGAATGACCGGGCAGCACACGCTCAATAAGGGCCTTAACTGAGGAAAGGTATAACTTCTCTTTTGGCGTCAGCCCGCCTGCATAGGCCGCAGCACGTGACAAAAAAAGCAAAGTCAAGAAAATCGTTATCCGTTTCATTTACAAATTGTTTATGTTTTTTGTATTTAACCACATCTTCCACGACATCAGAACGAATCTTTTTACATGTGGCCTTTATTGCTATTTCGTATGCTCTACAAACAAATCAATTTGTAAGCAAATCAGTTGTCTTTCCATCTACTTTGTTATTGCCAATCTCAGTCCCTGTTACCCGATCAAAAACGACAGACTTTTTATTTGGGAGAAGGGCGGGGTAATCTTTGTTGGTGGTAATGGTATTGTCCTTAAAAATCAGCCCATCCACCGATTTTGCATAAAGAATGGGGCGATCAAAAGTTTCAAACTTGTTATTCAGGATGCGTATACCGGAGTGAAAGTATTTTTGCTGATTTTTCAGGTCCGGGATCTCCGGATAGATAGATATTACCGCATTGGTAAACTGGTACATGCTGGTGAGTGCATTCACAAACTTATTGTCCCTGATTTCGATATTCCTGCAGGCACCCGTTTCGTACCAGCCATTACAATCCCCGCATAACAGGATGGCAGATCCGGAAGTATGGTCAAATAAATTATTGGCCACAAGTGTCGGATTGGGTGTACTAAACAGTGCACCTCTTGCCCTGTTGTTCCTGATCGTATTTCCCGTAAAAACTACAGAGGGGGTCCATGTGAGATTCTCGATCCCGATATCCTGTTTTGTAGGATCTATTTCAGCATCCAGCTCCTTTGTAAATTCAATCCTGAATTCTTTGAGCGGGTCATTTTCATTTGCCAATACCGGGGTAATGGAGGCGATGGTATTTTTTGCATCCCACAACTCCATCGTCTTTGATTGAATAAACTGTACACTATCCTTTACGTACCCCCAGTCAAATCCAAAGCTCTGCCCGTGCATATATTTCCCAATCACGGTTTTGTTATCGATCTTTTTAATGAGTTTAAGGTAAGTACCATGTATGTTGATGGCATCATCCATCATGCCTTCATACAGTCCATTTTTAGAAACGATTGTTCCTTTGCAGCCAGAGAAATGTGTAGCATCGGCCTGCGTGGTAAAATACCGTGGATCATTTTTTCCCCGGAGGCACACACCAAAACCATCCATATAAATATTCTCCGTTAGCTGGGCCAGCAACCCCATGCCTTCTGCGTAATGCACTTTTACATTCGTTAAACTGATGTCCTTTCCCTTATGTACAAATATGCCTGGCGCAGGACGCGACCAGCTTCTCATCGCGATCACAGTTCCCGGAATTAGTTTGTTGTTCTTCCAGCGATATGCCTTTATTCTGCCGGGTGATAATTCTTCAACCCCTTTGGTTCCTACCCGGATATCCCCGCTGTTGTAAATAATATGTTTCGTTGCATTTTCAAATGCGATGCCTCCGGTAGGTTGCATTTGCCATCCTTCGCCCGTGTTAAAAAATACACTGTCTTTAATAAGATACTTCACCCAGGGCGCTGTTTCAAAAACAATCTGCCCATTCAAAGTATCATTTTCTACAATCTTTACCTGCGTAATTTGCGGCTTTTCAAAATCGACACTCAAGTTTTTTAGCCTTACATTATTGCCCTCAATCAATGCAATGGGAAGCATCCGGCCATGGAACATTAAGTCAGCTCCATTGCCTTCAATAGTGAGATTTTTAAAACCCTCAAGTGCTATCCCGACGGTCTTGGGGTTATTCTGATCGTGGTTGGAAATATAATAAGTCCTTATTGCTGCACCTTCAGCATAGAAATCATACCGCCCTTTTTGAAACTTAATGACCACGCTTTGTTGCGCAGGTGTTTCAGCTTTTATTTTTTTAAGCAGGTCAGATATCAATGGTGTATTATTCTTTCCACTATTTGGTACAATGCCATAGCTGGCCAGGTTATACTGTTTTGACTTTGTTTGCGCATTCAGCGAAAGCGTTACACCGGCGCATAATACGACAACACTAAATGCTTTGAAAAGACTATTGATGGTTGTTAACACAAAAATTGATTGTTATTAATATTTAAAGACTGAAATGGCAAATACAGTAACTTAAAAAAAAACCACGAAAATCATTTGGCCCCGACCAACTTATTTAACTCCGTACCAGCCAATAAAAATGCCCCTACCCCATACACCGCGGTCATGTCCTCAGTTACTTTTTGAGGATCAGCCCCGATCGGTTGAACCCAGCCTAACTTACCGTTTGGAAACACCGATTTTACCAGCGAATGCCATCCTTTTTCAACCACCGGCTGATATTTGGCTTTATTTAAATAACCATGATTGATCCCCCATGCCAGGGCATAAGTATAAAAGCCCGTGCAACTCATTTCAGGATTTGGATAGCTGGCTGGATCCAACAGGCTTGCATGCCAGTAGCCATTTTTGTCCTGCAGACCAGCTATTTTTTCAGCCATTTCCACAAAAAGATTTTCGTAGAATTTCTTGTTTTTGAAATCAGCAGGAAGCTCCTGGATAATGATAGGCAAACCTGCTAAAACCCAGCCGTTTCCACGTCCCCAGAATACCGGTTCCCCATTTTTTTCTTTCCTGGCAAAATATTCATCATCCCTAAAAAACAACTTGTGCTCTTTGCTGTACAGATAGTCGTAGGTGAACCTGTACTCCTTATCCATAAAATCAAGGTATGCTGTCTTGCCGGTGATATTTGCCATTTTTGCCCATACAGTGGGGCCCATAAACAAGGCATCACACCAACTCCAGCGCTCGGTGCAGTAATTGCCCGGTTCGAACGTGTGTTTGAGATTCCGGTCTGAAGGATGTTTTAAAATAAAATCGAAGTAACGTTCCATGGGGCGGTACATGTTATTATTTTTAAACACACGAAACATTTCTCCATACATCATCCCGACGGCATAGTCATCGGCGTGGTACCGTAAATCCGGGTTTGCCTGGATCTTTTGCGCCCATTGCAATTTCGTACCTACAGATTTCAGCCAATTAAAACAGGTCGTGTCATTGGTTGACTTTGCATATTCAACCATCCCGCTGTACAACGCACCATATGTCCAGTCAGCAGTTTCTTTTCCTTGTGTTTCCATCATTTGCCAGTTTGCAACAAGGCTCATGGCGCTGGTAATAGCTTGTTTTGTCAGGTCCGGGGAGGGCTTTTCTTGTAACAATCCCATTTTAACCTGGCAGTTGTAGTCGGTATATTTTGGATAGCGATCGTTTTGCATCCATAGTATTTGTAACGCCTTGGTGCTATCCATTCCCCTGATGGCAAAGGGGCGCACATTGTCTTTTTTTGAACCTTGGGTAACAGCCGTTTCTGTCCATGTTTTCCCATTATTAGCGGTTTGATACCTGAAGATCTCAAAGACATTATTTACCGGGCGGGAGAGATAAACGATGTCCGGATTCTCGTGATCAATATTGATGCCACCCGAATAATGAGGCTCGTCTACCCGTTCTTCTTTCTTTTCATACTGGCGGGGAAAGCTACTTCCGGCATTGCAAATTTTATTATCCTCCCAGGCAGTACCATTCCAGTGGGCGTACCAATATTGATGAGTCGTTTCCTCGGGAAGTCGGGTGTATGCTAACGTTGGTTTGCCAACAGCATCCAAAGCGATATCCCAAATCCATGCACGTACACCCGAACGTGTTTTTTCAAATAATGAATGAGCATCGTATACAATATCGCAGGTCTCGTGTTTTAACGGAAGGGTCTTCATGGTGCCTATCTCCTGGCCGTTGGCTTTGTAAAATTTTCCACCCTTATACTTGAGGTAGTAAATACTGTTCAATGGCTCGTTGCGGGGATGCCCATCTGTGAAAGCAAAATGAATTTCGTCCTTACCATTTGTGGTATATTTTATATAGGGTCTGTTACTAACCAGGCTATTTGAACTTACGAGGGTTAAAATATCCGACCATGTTTTACCAAGATCATCGGAATAACAAAAAGTAGGCTTCCAATCTCCTCCCCGCCAAAACAAGAAAATACGGTTATTTTCTTCCGACAGCATAACCGGGTTGGTGTATGTGAAACCTCCCGGGCCTTTTGAATTGATGTTGTATGTCTGTGCATCCTGCCATTCAGAGATATCTTCCGGGTTCTTAGTTACGCTGAAATAATTTTTACTACCCGCTCCACCATGTGGAGAATAGAAAATCATGATCCTTTTATCAGGCAAAATCAAAAATAAAGGATTAGCGTGATCATCTTTAGTAAACTTAGGGTGCAGGTTCACCTCCCTGATCTGCTTTGTTTCTGTATTATAGCTTGCAACCATAATACTGCCATCCGTTGCAACCCAACCGCTGATCACTTGTTTTGATTTGCCTTCCACATAAATGGCCCGTGGATCTGAAAACCAACACCAGGCACCGTCTTTTGAAAAGGTAGTGTAGAAATCCTGCGATTTTTGTGCAAATAGATGTATCCCGGTAAATAAGGCAAGAATAAATAATGTGCTTTTTTTCATGTTACATGTTTTACTTTAATTCTGACACCCATTTCTCCTTCGCATACCCACGAACCGGTGAAGCGGAAGCCGTAATCACAAGCGTCCCTCCTGCCGTTATCTCTTCCTGCAGCAGGTAATTACGATTCAGCTCCTTTCCATTCAAAACAACCTTAGCTATGTACGGATGTTGATCATTAAAATTCACCACAGCTATCTTCAATTTATTGAATACAATATGTGGAAATAAAGGAACATGTAAATAGTACACCGGCCACCCAACACATGCCGGCGTAATGCCACAAGCCGTCAGCACAAACCAGGACGACATAGCCCCGGCGTCATCATCCATGGTGCGTATATAACTCTTCGGTTCGTTCTTGTAAATTCTGTCAACAAAAGGATCGATGCCCTTGCTGTTATCGTTGAAATAATATTGAACAACTGTATCCACTGCGTATGCATGCATTAAACGCTGCGATTTCCAGGGTTCGGAAGAAGCGTTATACATGGATGGCACTTGTAAGTCTGGCTCATTGGCATGGTTGTACAGATCGTGGTCAAAAAAATAATCCAATTGGTCCACGAACGCTTTATCTCCGCCTGCCAGGTCAATCAATCCTTTTGAATCGTATGGTACAAACCAGCGATACTGCCAAACCGTACCCTGGTACATGCCCCTGGCGCCCATCTGGTCCACATCCTTTTTACCCAGGTCGCTGAATTCCTTTTTCCAAAAAACGGCATATTCTTTTGCCTTTGCATAATAGCCGGCCGCCATTGCAGTATCGCCATTTAGTTGCAGCATTTCTGCCAACGCCCAAAAGTCATAGCAGGACTCAAGCGCTTTATCAGGCTTATCTACAAGCAATGCATTAGCTTCTTTTATTAAAGAATCTTTGATGGCATTAAAATTAACCAGATATCCCTTTCGCATCCCATCCAGCAACACCACCATAGCATGCTCAGTACGCACTGTGTTGGATGGTTCATTTGCGGTGGCATAACTCTTCTTGCCAAACCGGTACAAATCTGAAATGGAATGAGTGATATCCTGGTATCTCGCAGTATCTAAAATAGATAATAAGGGAAGTTGAGTACGGTAGTTATCCCAGATAGCCCAGCCGTTATATCGCTTTCTGTTACTGGTTTGAATACTACCGTTTGTCGCTTTGTATTTTCCATCAGCCTCAGAAATTAAAAAAGGTGATTGCATAGTACGGTAGAGCAAAGAATAAAAGAGTTTTACCCGCTCTTTATCACCTATAACTTTAATGTGCCCTAATTCTTTTTCCCAGGCGATCACCGCTTGCTGGCGCATCCCTGCAAAAGAGGCGGTCGATATATTGCTCTTGGCATAGGCTTCATTAACAGAAGACAAAGCAATTTTTATTTCGACCTTTTGCGATGGCTTTACCGGGTAAGCGAGGAATTTATGTTCACTGTCCTGCACAAACTTCATTGCGCCATTAAACGACAAAAAATAATACAACCGGTATTTACCGGCCCCACAGGTAGTACGGGCTTCTACCCATCCGCTGACAGACGAATCACCTGTTTGATGTGCTTCACCAACAAAACCATTTGACAATGTATGACTTAGGTCGATTAAAAAACCATTTTCGTTACCCGGGAACTGGTAAAAGTGCATCCCTGATTTTTCACTTACTGTAAATGAGGCCTTAATGCCATTGCTAAAGCCGACCTGGTAAAAACCTGGAGCGGCTTGCTGGCTGGTTTTGATCAATTGATCACTTGCGGCATGAATAAATGGCTTTATCAAAATATTGCCGCCGCTTCCCTGGCAACCTACACCTTCCATAATGGTATGGACAAAACCCTTGTACTGTTTCGCCGCATATTCGTAGCCGGTGTGAATGGAAGGATAGGTCTGCGGACAAATGCTCATCATGCTAAAGGGAAAAGAAGCGGCAGGCGATAACTGGCCATGATCTCCTGATGTTCCCAGGAAAACATTTACCTGGTCCACGGCGGTCTTTTGCCGTTGCGCTGGCTGTGCAAAAACACCGCTAACGCAACACCATAAAAGGAAAGAGATACTAAAAAGCAGTTTCCTATATTTTTTCAACCCGCCCCAAATTACATTCATGGTCATTTGATTATTAGTACATGTTTCGGGCATGATAAATGGTGGTCAATTTACGCTAAATCGTTACCCCCTTTAACGAAACTACTACCATCAGCATGGCCTGCTCCCACGCCTATACATACTAAAACTCCGGTGCTTAAGAAAGGAAAAGAAACAGCAAGCGTTCGGTTTTCATCGTTCAGATCGGCTATTGCATCCCGGAATACCCACGGCACTATGTTTCGCCGTAGTTACCCAAGGCAGGAGCAATTTCAAACCTACATTTTAAAGTCATTAGATTGTTGCGCAAACGGTTGTCTGCAATGGGATCCGTAGTTAGGTAGCAGCAATCGGGCGGACGAATCCAAACGACCAAAATCCTCCAATCACACTGAAAATCAATGCCGTTCGCCCTGGCTTAGCATATGATACAATTTACATTTAAAAGTCTCACAAACAGTATCCGCAATCAAATTGGCCAATGGCTGTCAATGAGCTGGATACTATTATTGTTATATTGTGCGACGAAAAATTACTTACCATATGTCTGACAACAATTTCTCAAGACGAAAGTTTTTAACGCAAGCCTTATTGGCAACAGGTGCTGTTGTGGCACCCAATTTTTTGATTGCAAAGGGACGAAACCGTCGCGGGTTCGTGCCCGGCGAAAAAGTAAAGCTCGCCTGCGTTGGTATTGGCAATCGCGGTGGTGAAATTATTAAAGAGTTCCACAAAACAGGGTTCGCCAATATTGTAGCGCTATGCGATGTGGATATGGAAGCGCCGCACACGTTGGAGGTCTTAAAAATGTTCCCCGATGTTCCGCGGTTTAAGGACTTCAGGCAGATGTTTGATAAAATGGGCAACCAAATTGAAGCAGTTTCTGTCGGGACCCCCGATTTCTCCCATTTTCCGATTACAATGATGGCGATAGGCCTTGGCAAACACGTATACGTGGAAAAACCGATGGCCCGCACTTTCAATGAAGTGGAACTGATGATGAAAGCAGCCGCAAAACATCCCGGCGTGGTCACACAAATGGGCAACCAGGGACATTCGGAAGCTAATTATTTCCAGTTTAAAGCATGGAAAGAAGCGGGCATTATCAAAGATGTATCAGCCATCACCGCACATATGAACTCCGCGAGGCGCTGGCATGGCTGGGATCCGAAGATTACGTCATTCCCCGCAGCAGAACCCGCGCCATCTACCCTTGATTGGGATGTTTGGCAAATGCAAACTCAGGGTCACCAGTACAACAAGGATTTTGTAAATGGTCAATGGCGCTGCTGGTACGACTTTGGCATGGGCGCTTTGGGCGATTGGGGTGCGCATATTCTCGATACAGCCCACCAGTTTCTCGATCTTGGCCTGCCGTATGAAGTAGCTCCATTGAAATTGGATGGGCATAACCATTTCTTCTACCCGATGTCTACAACACTTTCGTTCAAATTCCCGAAACGTGATGGCATGCCGCCGGTAGATATTACCTGGTATGATGGTCTTGACAATCTTCCGCCCATACCGGCCGGTTATGGTGTGCAGGGACTCGACCCCAACATTCCACCGCCCAGCAACGGCGCTATCAAGCCGGCCAAGCTGAACCCGGGCAAAATTATTTACGGCAAAGACCTGACCTTTAAAGGCGGCTCGCACTCTAGCACCTTATCCATTATCCCGGAAGAAAAAGCAAAAGAAATGAGTTCCCGTTTGCCAACGGTGCCGGAAACCCCATCCAATCATTTTGCCAATTTCCTGAAAGCCTGCAAAGGCGAAGAGAAAACGCGTTCCCCTTTTGAGATTGCTGGCCCGTTAAGCCAGGTATTCTGCCTGGGTGTATTGGCACAATGGACCGGTGAAAAAATTGTTTTCGACCGGAAAAAGAAAATCATCACCAGCAGTAAAAACGCGAATGAATTATTGATTGGACCACCACCGCGCAAAGGGTGGGAGCAGTATTATAAAGTATAACTCCGGGGTGACGAATAACAACCAGAGGCCAACCAAAAAAAAGGTTGGCTTTCTTATTTAATAAGGAAATTGGACGGCCATTCGTGTACGCCAAAATAGATTTCGCCCTGAACGGGCTGAAAAAATTAGTTCCGATTTTTTCGGAAGCAGCGCCTTGGGAAATAAATAATCGGAACTAATTTGTTCTGCCCTTTCAGGGCGGATTCAAAAATTTTTATTTCGTAAAAAGCTGTAAGTATTTCCGCTGTAAGTATTTTTTTACTTACAAAAGTTTTTATTACAGATTTGTAAGAATCTTCGGTGTAAGTAAAATTTTTCTTACAAAATATTTTCATACAGATTTTTTTGGAGCCAACCACCAAAACATTTTTTGAAACTGGTTACCTGGCCTCAATACAAAATCACCCGGGTTGCAATGGAAGAATTTGAAAACGGAACTCTTCAAACGGGCGATAACTTTCTGGAAATTGAAAATGACTGCAGATGTATTGCCGTCATAGCTTCTTCCGCCTGCACAATGGCGGTTTTTGCCACAGGTAATTGATTGATAGTAACTTTAAAATATTGTTGGTGATTTGGAAAGGTAATAGGTGACGGCTATATTTGAGTTAGCAGCAAGCAAAATCACCCTACTATGGCATGGCTTCCAATGTACTTATTGAACAAAGACGTTGACTTTTTAAATGATTGGCTCAATCAAGAAGAAGAAATTGCATTCTTAATTTCCAATGGACACAAAAAATGGATTGCAAAAAAAGAACATAATATTGCTGCCGACATAGGTACACAAAAATTTGGTGGCGGACATGACTTTGAAATTCCAAATTATGTCGAATACAATCTTTGGCATGTCCCTTCAGGGTCACTTCCTTTACTGGATGCAAATAAGGACGGCGTTAAACTGAAATTTGGTAAAGAAGATTGGGACGATGATGGCAAGGTCGAAAATCCATGGTTAGGGTGGACAGAAATTAGAACAGGGGCAAATTCACGAAAACCTTATTTCGGCGCAGGACACCCAGGTGTAATTCATTTGGAAATAAATCTTCCGCGTGACCAGGAAATCAGAATGTCAAACTTTGGATGGATTGGTAATCATTATAAAATGATTGGCAATGGGGCGAGTGATTTGACGGAAAAGTTTTGGAGTAAACTTAAACGTATGGCGAAAAAGGTTGGAACACAAATCCCAAGGAGCAATGGGCCAATTGGAAAAAAAGAAGTTTTCGCATTTCCAACAGCATACGAAGAAATCAAAAATGGTAGACCATGTTCATTAAATCCGTAAATGCCTACCGCCCTTGCCAGCTGCTAACAGGAAGGTTTACTGCTATACTTGCTGACGGGAGAGCATTCGGCAACTGAACCAGCATCAGCAATTATCAGGCAGACGAAACGTTAATGAACTTTTGTAGTAATATTGAGCATCAGCTTTTCAATCGGCTGCGGCCCAGGCTGACGAATATCGAATGCCAGTACAGCAGTAAGCCTTAACCGTTGTTTGCCGTAAGGCAGACATTCACAAACTTAAAATAAACATTATGAAACATCTAACTTTATTAATGATTTCTGTGCTATTCATTTCATTTGCTTTCGCTCAAACTCCTTCGGAGAAATTGTTTAAAAAATATGCCGACAAAGAAGGAGTTGAACTGTCTGTAACATCTCAACCGCCTGTAAAGGACTCAATCACAAATGCTGTTATTACATCCGTTATAAAAATAATGACAATAAGCAATGACAGTGATAAAAAAAATATTGCAGAATTATTTAAGAGTGCTATAAAAGACTGTAAAAAATTGTTGAATAGTAAAAAGTACTCCACTATGCACCAGGAGAAAGACGATGAGGAAACATTTAAAGTATGCAAGTATGCAAAAAATGGAACTGTAGAGATGTGTGTATTAGAATTGGACAATGATGAGTTGACATTAACATCAACACAAATAAGTGGCTTGACAGAGGAGGCAATGAAAAAAATTAATCTAAATTATTCTAAATAATAACAATTTAATTTATTAATAGGGGCAACTAAATATAGCTTGTAGAAGCCCCTGAAATGCAGGGTTTACAATGGGTACAGAGATTTACATGGGACATATTTATTGTACCTATTAATATCAAAGGACACAACACCAATTGACAAACAAAAGTATTACAGCATACAACAAAAAGGATTACTACTATACTCGCTGAAGGAGTATCAATCTGCTCCGGGAATACTATCAGCTATTATCCGGCGGACGAAACAGCATTGACCTTTTGTATTTCTATTGAGCATCAGTTTTTCAATCGGCTACCGCGCCCGGGCTGATGAATACAGAATGCCAGGAGAGCAGCAAGCAACCGCAAACTCAAACGGCCAATTTGCGGTTGCTTCCCGTGAAACCCCGTCGGAACAAAAAATTATTCCTGGATGTTTCCACCCTTTTTTTGGATTTCTTTTTTAATCCACTCCATTTCCAAATCCCTTTTTGATAAATATTCCTGTATGGTATAGCTGATTTCTTTATCGGGTACGACACCTGTTCCCGGAGCCAGTTGAGCCTGGCCTCTGATAGTCCGGAAAGAGAGAAGACCATAAGATAGACGTACATGTGAATTAGGAAGATCGGTAGTAACGGTGATGCCGGCTGTCGCTATTTTCTTACTTCCTCCGCTCTCAGCTCCTACAATGGTTATTTTACGTGCAGATCGCAAATATTCAGCAAAAAACGAAGCCGAAGAAAATGTACCCTCATTGATGATAAGGTATATTTCCCCGTCAAAATATACGCTATCAGGAATTACCGGAGCAGTTTCTGCCTGTAGTTGCCGAACCAAATCTAAAAATCTGTCATCGGTAGCGAGAAATTTCTGAGTATCATCAGTTGTGGCGATTTTTTGAAATGTTGTTGAAGTTGTAATCAAATGGCTAAGCAGGCATTTCGTTAATTGGTTGCTGCCACCCATATTGCTTCTCAAATCTATAATGAGTGTTTTAGACTTTTGTTCCTTAAGGGTTTTAAAAAAAGAGGCGTATGGATCGATTTCGCCTTTCATATCCAAAAATGTTCCAATTTTTAGATACGCATAATGTCGTGATGAAAAATCTTCCCTGCTGGGTTCAGGTTCGATTAAAGCATTGAAAGGTTTATGTGATATTGCGTGTCCAATGAGTGTATGTCCGGTGCTGTTACCATGCTTCCATGTAAGTGTAAGAGATTTCTTATTTTGAAAGACCTCATGATATAGTACGGGAAATACGCCATTGTCAAGCATAAATCCTTTTAACTGGTCGCTATTCCCGTCAGAGAAAATAAATTTCTTCAAAGAATCAAGGATGGTTTTTGATGGCTGGTTATTGATGCTTATAATTTCAGTGCCATTTTCGAAAGCAGAACGTTCATCGCTTTTTACCAGGTATAGCTTGTTGTCGAGAATTTTATAGTTAAACATGCTCAAAGGGTATATTTGAGTTTTGGCCGATTTGGGTTGGCCCGGAATAAAATCCGTAGTATAGGCGATCATATGGCCATCACCGATGCAATTGAGTGTATGCATAAGCCGGAGGCAAAATGCATTTGCAGTTAGTGAATCTTCCAGGGAAACTTTTAATTGGGCAATTTTTTTGTCAAGTTCGGGTTTTGAAATATGCTCGTATAGGCTGGGATAAAACACTACAAGGTTGCTCATTGCTGTGTCTATATCCTCAAGCAAACATTCCCTGGATATGACTTTATTATTATTCTCGTCAAACTCGTATTGAGTTTGGCTATGGCCCTTGAAGTGCGAACTCATTAAAGAGAGAAAAATGAATAAAAAACAGAAAACCCGGGGAAGTTTCAATTTTTTCAAATTGGTAAGGATTTGGTTCATAAAGCAGTTGTGAGATATAATGGTTTTTGAAAAGTAATATACCTAACTGTTTTCCAGGAAAATGAGAGCCCTCCCCATTCCATTTGTTAAAACTCTTGTTGCTATTCAAGAAAATGCTAGCCACTGCCACCTGTGTTGCATTCCGCCGGCGTCGGGGGTTCACGCCAGCCACAAATGTGAAAAAAAACGTTTGTGAAAACCCGCCAGGTAATGTCATTAAGGACGCTAAACAAGGGAATGAGCCCAACGGGCTCACATGTTTATAGAAATGCACAATAATTGTGCCCGACCCCAAAGGGGTCGTATGTAAGTTTGTTGCATCTTAAAATTCCCAAGTTAACTTTTCACCAAATGCAATTTCTATTCTTAAGTGCGAACAGATTCCTGGTGCATAGGTTGGCGATGGTTTTGCAAGCGAGTAACCATTCACATGCGACCCCTTTGGGGTCGGGCTCACAACTTCTATTCTTATCTATAAACATGTGAGCCCGTTGGGCTCAATCCACAATTTAGCCAACCTGCTTAATGACATTGCCCGCCGGGACAATCCCTGCGGATGCGAGGGAAAGTCCCGGCAGGGTGGATAGAAAAAGCCAACACTAAAACCGTTGGCCTCCTATAAATCAGCATTTTCAAAACCGTGGTTTGCCGGGCGTTTATTACTTTAACTCCCGGATCTTAATACTCCTGAAGCTAACTTCATTCCCGTGATCCTGAATTAAAATATGTCCTTTTTTGGCTTCGCCAAAGTTGGGCCAGACATTGTATTTGCTGATGGCGACCAGGTCGCGGAAAGCAGTTGAGCCACGGTCGTACTCTAACACTTTTACGCCGTTCAGGTAATGCTCCACATGATTGTTTGGATACACAACAACACGTCCTGTATTCCAGTTACCAGGCAGGCGGAAGAAACGTGACTGTTTGTTTGCCTTCATCAGGTCGTATAACGATGCAAGGGTGCGGTTACCGTCTCTGCCTAATTTGGCATCGGGGTGCAGCACATCATCCAGCAACTGGTATTCCAGGCCTATGGCAGAACCGCTATTCTTTTCACTTAATGTCACAAAATATTTGAAGCCGCTGTTTGCGCCTTTGGTTAATTTAAAATCGAATGACAAATCAAATGCAGCAAATTGTTGTTTGGTTACAATATCACCTCCATTTGTTGATTCGCCGCCAGTGGATGGCAATACTTTCAAAATGCCATCATTCACTTCCCATCCTTTATCGGGAAAAGATTGTTTGTAAGCGCCCACCCAGCCGTCTGTGCTCTTACCATCAAACAATAATTTCCAGCCGCTTTTTTCTTCATAGGGTGTAAGCGTATTGGGAACCAGGTTAGCCACATACACTCCTTTTGGAAAGGCCACCTGCTTTATATTTTCTGTCTGAACACGAAAATTCTTCCAGCATATCTTAATGCCAGCAAATTTTGGGCTACCAATAGAATGTACCTGCAATCCAAGAATGCCTTCGTTGGCTGTTAACGAATCAACCAGGTAAGCAACAGGGGCACCATCCAGCCATGTTTTTACCGTATTCCCGATACATTCTATCCGGACTTTGTGAAAAACATTCGGCGTAAAAAGGATCTGGCCTTTTGGATTATTTGATACCGGGTAGAGCCAATCCCTTCGTCCTTCATCATAAATACCTCCGGCCCATTTGCGTGAAGAAGGATCAAACTCATATTGGTAACCAAATACCCTGCCTTTACCGCTATTGGCCGCAGCATCGAAATTGCTTTTAAACTGTATGCCGGAGTTGGTGTTGGTATCGGTCATCATGGTTTCCATTTCCAATACAAAATCGCCGGTGAGGCGCTGGTCGCTTACCAAAAAGGAATTGGGCGATTTTTCAGCCGTAGTACCAACGATCATTCCATCCTCGACCGAATAGGTGGCGGTGCCGGTCATCTGTTTCCACCCGTTAAGCGTTTTGCCATCAAACAACGATTGCCAGCTGCCCGACTGTGCGAGGGTGGCGGATGAGATAAATAACAATAAGATAACTACATTTTTTTTCATCTGTTTGTTTTGCTTGTTTTAGTTTACTTGTTTATATAATGTCGAATTCCAATGCTCAGGTTTTTATAAAATGGTTGCAATCGTATGCTGATAACAGTTCAATGCCACAGACCATATCATACTTCACTCATTCTCTTTTACTTGCCCTCTATTTTCTTTCTAAGTGCCAATAATAATTCAATATCCTTTTCCCGCATTTTACCCTCTTTATTGGGCGGGCAGTTCAGAATTAAAACATTGTCTTGCGCGGTGGCCCTTGTATACAAACTATACAATTCATCTACCGATTTATAGGTCGTGTCTTTTGTATTGGAAAACCACCTTTTGCTCATACATACAGTCGATTCCCATGGTAAATAATACTCTTTGCCATTGTGGGTGAATATTTTGGGGTCATTTTCCTTGGGCAAATATGGATCGCCCAATCTAAAATCGCCGGGGAAATACCGAAAAGGATAACCTTCTTTTTGATCTTTGGGCTCCACAAGATGATAATCAGGATTTTGTGGTAAACCAATCGTCCAGTTGATGCCAACCTGGCAATCGGGCACCCGCGACTTGATGGTATTGTAAATGTCTTGTGTTGGCCACCTGTAATTTGGTTTTTCCCATCCGCCATCAAACCAGAACTCCACAACCTTGGTATATTTTTTTGTGATGGTAATGAGCTCGTCCAACTGGTTAAGCATGTACTCATTGTACGAGGCATCTAAACTGCTGTCTTTCGTTTTTCCATTTTTATTTCGATCCCAAAGCGAATAGTATAGTCCCAACCCGATATTATATTTCTTACAGGCTTTGGCAACGGCTTCCACTACATTGGTTTTGTTTCCACCGTTAGCCACATCATATTCGGTATACTTACTATCCCATAAACAAAAGCCATCATGGTGTTTTGTTATCAGGATCACATACTTCATCCCGGCATTTTTCGCAGTTTGCACCCATTGCTCCGCATCGATCACGGGTGGATTATAAGACGGTGCTGGTTTTGAACCATCTGTCCATTCCTGGTCGTGAAAAGTATTGATGCCAAAATGTATGAACATGCCGTACTTACGCGCAATCATTTTTTGCTGTGCCTTGTTGGGAGTTCTTGAAGGAGTTGGGACGATGTCCTTTCCCTGGCCGAAAACTGTTACTGAACAGCTGATAAAGAAAATAAAGAGTGTTTTTTTCATATTGATAACTGGTGTATAAAAATTGTATTGTGAACGTGAACTGCTCATTGGGCGGCCGGCCAGGCAATTCAGTGGAACTCATTTCTTTTTTTTCAACAAAATGCATGCACCTCCTCCCGGTGCCAGGTGTACGGTGATCGTTTGTTTATGATCAACAGTTTTGACCGAGGTAATGTAGCTTTCCTTATTGGTTCTGAAATCGGCATCCTTCCCGTCTTCTACCAGCGATGCTTCATAAACTCCTTTACTGAGAAAAGACAGCGGTATACTAATATCTCTTGCATCTTCATTGGTTGCAGCACCTACCAGCCAGTTACCATCGGCTGCCTGGCGGGCCATCACAATCTGTTCGCCTATTACACCACTTAAGGTTTTACTTTCTTTCCATGGCATTTTTTGAGCGCTGATGAATTTTAAAATTTCCTGATGCTTCGTATAATTTTCAGGAATATCAGGGATAATCGTTGCTCCCGAAAAAGTGATCAGTGTACGGGCAGCTTCAGCCACAATAGTTGAAGGGATTGGCTTTGAATTATCCACCCTACCTTTCTGCTGCATATCCATGGCTCCATTATTCATATCCAGCGGACCTGCAAGCATATTTACAAAAACAGCGGTTACAAACGTTTTAGGTTGAAACACCCGGTGTGCATCTGACTGGGCGTGATTGTACTCTCTTGTAGCGGCATTGGGGTAAGTGCGCATCTGACCATAAGGATGAACCGGGTTGTCATGAAAGTCAACCATTAAATGATTTTCTGCACACAGCCTTGTGATCAATTGAGTACGGATATTTTTTTCTTCGAAACTGCCACTCATAAATCCATACTTGATACCGACTGCACCCCAGTTGCTATATTGCCGGATCGTTTCTTCAATCGGAAAGCGCTTTCCTCCAACATCATTCAGGTACAACCAAATGCCCACATTTTTTTGTTTACCATAGGCGAGAATCTGGCGCACCTGGTCAACCTTGCCTCCTGATGTCGGGTCCGACTTTTTATCAAACTCCGGGCCATACCAGTTTGCATCGAGCACGAATGAGGAAATATTATTAGCCGATGAAAAATCGACCATTCTTTTCCAGGATGGCAATGACATTTCATATTTAAATCCATCCACTACCGCGCCGTTGATTCGCCAATCCCAGACAGCCAGCCCTGGCTTTACCCATGAAAAATCGGAGGTGGCAGGAGGGTTTAAGAGTTCAATTAAATGAGAATCCACCAAATCACCTGCACTGCGACCATATAAAATCACACGCCATGCTTTTCCCCGCTTTGACGGAATGGTCATTAAGGTGGTATTCTTCCTAACCTGCAAACGCAAAGGTTCTCCACTTTCCAGTGCCGCTTCGTGCACTGCCAGGTAGTTGTTCTCATCAGCTTTAATGGTCATCACCGGCAATCGTTCACCATCGCCTGCATCCATTAAACGTTCCGGGCCTACATTATGATCTTCTACCTTATAAGACCATGCCGTATAGTTACCGGCGAAATTAAATTGTGTGAGTTCGGTCTCTGCTCCAGCTCCATCGTACTTAAAAGCAATGCCGTTATTATATACCCGCGCTTTAATTGCAAATGAATCAAAAACCAATTGAAGTTCAGTATACTGATCAGGCACTTTGTTGCGCTTACCCCAAACCGGTTCCCATATTTTGTTGACCACATCCAACTTCTTACTCTTAAAAACAGGCTTGCCTTTTATATCCAATCCAATCCTTGACGGTTGCAGCAATAACTTACCATTGGCAGTGAAATTGTAATAGACCTCCCCCAACTCATTCATGGTGAATTGCATTTGCAAACGCTTGTCCGGCGAATGGATTGTTACCGGCCATTTAGATGATTGGGCAAAAATGGAAAACGGTGTACAAGCATATACAGTCAGAAAAACAATTATTGTCTGCTTTAGGTTTTTATGTAAAAAGAATTTCATGACATTTTTCATGGTTAGAATTAAACTTTACTTTTTAAATGTAACAGACCATTCTACATCTTGTGTACTGTTATTTTCAATGATTATTAGTTTCAAATCATCGCTTTGCGGATGATTTTCCCATTTAATGGAAGATGCATTTGATTTTACCTGCATTAATTTCCACTTGTTGGCAGCTATTACTATTTTAAAAGGTTCGCCGGCTACCACAGCTGCTTTTCCAGCAAGTGTTTTCTTCGCATCATTCCACTGCATATCTTTTATTTCAATCCAGCCTTGCAAAATATGCCTGTTGGTCGAAAGTAATTGAGGTACAGCCTGTACTTTACGAACGGAAAACATTTCGCAAGCAAGTGCGTTTAAGTAAACATGAATTGTTGCATCTCCTTCCATCTTTCCTTTAAATGAGTCCCTCCAAAAATCATATACATAATATTCAGCAGTACTATCCAACGCAAGCCCGCCATCAACCATTGCTGTGTGAAGTTTTACAGTGACTATTGATTGTTCTTTTTCACTATTAAATATTGCAAGCTGGTGCCAGTCGGGTGTTAGTTCCAAATCATACACACCGGGATCTTTTTTTCCTGTAAATGCGTCAATCGGCCGGGGACTTTTCAAACCGGCATACATGGGGTAAATACGCGAAATATCCTTCACCATTTCTGGTGTAAGCATGGCAAAAGGAGTGGCCAATTCCAGCCTTCCACTTGTAAGTGCCAGCATGGTCAATAAGGATTGACGCGTTTCCGCATTCAACGGGTGTATCGCCTTGCTATCAGGATAATAATAAAACACAGAACGTGATTTGTACCAGCGTAACCCGCCCGTGGTTACAAACTGGGCCTCATACTGGTTATTATCCCATGCTGTTCGCTGAATATCCACAATGCCAGCTGTAACATCCAAAGTAGGCCTCCCGCTTTCGCCAAGATTTCGCTCATGAATTCTTGCTTCGGGGCCTAAACCTTCGCGGCAAAGGCGGAACAATGTTGTGTAGGAAGAAGTGGTTGTTGCCAGGGGATCATCATACCCGCCCTGTGGATTCCATGCTGTTTCTGGATAATCAAACTTAATGCCTGCCATACCATCTTTTCGCAGGCGCTGCCACATAGAAAGTGTATGCGCCTGGAAACCTTTATCGGTATAATCGTAACGAACATTCGGCTGATGATGCCGGTGATACAGATGCAGCTGACTGATGTCGTTGCCCAGCATCCACTCAGGATGCGCCCTTGCAAAATCATCGGAAGGCATTCCCGCCTGGAAATAAGTGAGCGGAACACCGTTGCGCTCCTTTACGGCGCTGCACCATTTGGCAAATGTTTCGTAAGGTTTTACGAGGTGTCCGAACTTGCTCCAGTGTTCATCATCCCACCAGCCTTGTTCCGTATTACCGTCAGTGTAGCAATAGCTGTCAGGCTCCAGTCGTACAGCTACTTTGGTGTATTTAGTTAAACCGCATTTATTGGCCTCATCCATTTCGTTAATCAGTGCCGCAGAATTATTGATGTCTTTTCCGCCACTTAAATTACCAACGGCCCAGCCACATAAAGTTGGAAAATCGTACACATTCGGTTTCGCATTGTTTGCTTCACGCAAAGCAAGGCCATATTGTTCCAGTGCCAGAAACGGATTGTCTTCTCCCACACCGAGATAATAGGTATCCGGCGCCCACCATTCTTCGTTTTGCTTTACCAACCTGCCAACAGGATCTATCATAAACAGGTTAATGCAGTGTTTATCTTTCTGGTATAATGTGTTGGCATAATAATACTGGTAACGCAATCCGCCCCAAACGATGGAACGTCTTTTGCCATCGACCAATGCGGTTAACAGCATGCTGTTGGTGGACTCACGGCTTGTATCTCCCAAAACTTTTGGCATGGTAACACCGGCTGCGCCATTGAGTGTTTGCAAAGCGCTGATTTTTGCACCGGGAAAAAGCGTTGCATTGGAAAACAATTCTGCCTTCATCAACCTGCAATCGCCTGGCAACGCATTCTTAATACCTGCCTGCAATTCAACCGATGAAGCACCATTCATTAAGGTAAAAGCAAACCGGTATTCGGGTAACAGTTTTGTGGAGCCGGTAAAAGACAACTCGATCCTTTTTCCTTTTTTATTGAACTGAACAACTGATTTTTGCTGCCACCCTATTTTTTGTTTACCAATTTCGTTATGGCCGCCGTACACCCATGATGAATTCCAGCCATCTGCAGAAAGTCGTGCGTCGCTTAACAAGAGCAGATTTTCCTTTTTATCTAAGACGGCGTAAGTCCCTTTCTTTAGATCAATTTTGATAGCGATGATATTATTGGAGAGCTGAACTTCCGATTCAGTAGCAGTTACAGTCGTTTCATTTATTACTGCCTGAGCCTTTAACGGTAAAGGGTTACAAATAATTAGCAAGCCGCTTACGATGAAGGCGCTGATGGGCCATGCTAAAATATTAAATTTTTCTTTCTTTGATTTTTTCATAATTCTCTTTTTGACTGTTAGCTTTCCTGGCGATACCAACTACATTTTTTTGTGCGGGAACCAGGTTGGTAAAACTATTCAATCACAAACCATGTATAACCATTGGCGGGAATAGTTACTTTCAGTCCGACACTATAATCCCTGTTTATAATGTATGATTTCAAGGCACCTTCTTTTTCCCGGATCCTCGCGGTGCTGCTAAGCCCTGTGTAATACAAAGGCAGTTTTATGGTTCGTTCAATCACATGACCCGTTGGATTATACAGCATCGCCAATCCTTTCTGTTTCAATTGAGGATTTTCATGAAGTATACCATCCCAGTCTCTGCCGTCGGCACGGCGCAGATGTATTATATCACTGTTCAATATCTCCCTATATTTTTTGTACCAGTTGATCACTGTTACCACCATTTGCTTTGTTGTGTCTGTATCATACAATCTTGGGCCCCTGTAACAAGCCTGTACACCAGCGCCATAATACTGCATCATCAGTTGTTCATAATCGTTTAAGTGATCTTTTAATGGTTCGAGAACGGCATCAGCATTTCCGCCCTGGTACCGGGTTAATGGTACAAAACCCCAACCCATGGAAGGTGTTTTTTCCCAGGTACCGTCATAGATGTTCTGACGGTTTAAAATTTTCTGTTGTGCTCTCGACAAAGAGAAATTCACTTCCCGGTAACCGATAGCAATTTTATGTGTACCATCTAAAAAATACCAATCGGGTGCATTGATATATATCCCTCGTTCATTTAACCAGCGATACAATTCTTTTTGAATTTCCATTTGCCTCCATTGCGAGTCGTCCAGCCCCTTATGACCGGGGTGCGTGGAAGATGCACATACATCGCCGGGATATGGACCATCGTTTTCCCAAATATCAAAACCAGTTTGCGTGAAGAAGTATTTTATTTTATCCCGATAAGCCAGCCCCCACTTACTACCGAAACAAGGCGCATTACCAAAAAACGCACCCCCTGTTTTTCCTGTCGCCGGGTTAATCACATCATGCTCATCACTGATCCTTCGCGAACTAAAAAGCGAATAGCCGCCAATTTGGATTTCTTTCTGATGTGCATACTCTGCCAGTGTTTTCCATTTCTGAATATTGGCTGCTGACGAATCTTCCATGTTCATGTGGCTGCCAAAACTCAATATCAACGCCTCGTAGCCGGTTGCTGCACACTGGTCAATGGCTGTTTTAACCTGTTCATCACTACGACTAACCAAATGCATGAAAATGGGATTGGCAGTTGTCCAAGGTGCAATTGTGCTGTACATTTTTCTTATGATAAGTCCTCTTCGCTCACGGTCATAACTATCCATCAGTAGTTCATAAGATCTTACAGAAGTGAACAGTTCATTTTGCCCTATTTCTATGCCCGGAGCTTTATCGGGATATACTTCCAAAATGCAGGGCGTTTCGTAATCATAATTTACCTGCGATGTATACGACCTGTCTGTTTTCCAGTGCAATGTCTGGTCGCTGATATCGTACCGCATGGCATTGTTGAATGCATAATTGGTTTCAACATATATTCCCTGTGGCTTTTTCATTACGCCAGGCTTACCGATAACAGCGCTTTCTTCTTCTACCATTGCCAGGATCTCATTCACCACCCTGTTTAGTTTGATGGCAGCAGTGCCTTTATTTTCTACCGTCACCCATTTAGCAATGAGCGGTATACCGTCATACACTTCATAATGCACATACACTATTATCTCTTTCAATGCGGGCAGCGACGATTCATACCGGAAAGAGATCATCTTACCTGTTGGCTGCTTTTTGTTCATGGCCCATTGTGCCATTTTACCTGGTGCCCTTTTTTCCGCCCAACGAACAAAAGGACTTATGTTTTGGATGCTACACGACTTATAGTGAAAATCAGAATCGTTTGTTGTAAAACGGTCTATCCATTCGGGTAATAAATAAGCTTTCTCTTTCTGACCATGCAGCCCGCCTACATTATACACCACATCATTGATCACCAGCCGGGCTTCGGGACTAACGGCACGCAACAGTTGTTGCCCCGTAATAAGATTGCGGTAATCAATGCAGGCAAGGTTGGCTGACAAACTGAATACCCTTTTCAGCAACCCATTCTGCAGTGTTATTTCCTTTTTGTTTTCACTAAAAACAATCTCAGCTTTCTGCTGAACTGGTTTTATCAGCCAATCGGCAGATTGTGCATGAGAACCAAAAGCAACTAACATCACAACAGCAGATACTACAAGTCTTCTCATGATCTAAAGTTTTAATAAAGGGCATTCCAGCCATTTCCTTACTCCCGGGGCGATTGAAAAATATCCTCAGTATTTCCTTACTTCCATCCCTTTAATTACTGCCCCGTTCACAGTCTGACGCAGCCCCAGGGTAATGACATTTCTTTCACCCTTTCCAAAACGCAACCAGCATTCCGGTAAATAAAATTCCCGTTGCGGGCCAACTTCCCAGTGTCTGCCGATATTATGTCCATTGAGATAAATATACCCATTGCCCGAAGCATTGATCAGCAATCGCCAGGTAGCACCCGGTCCTGCATTTGCAGCCAACACAAACTCCGATCTGTACCAGGTTAATAATGCCGTCTGGTTTCCTTTGGGCTGAATACCAGTTCCTTTTCGCGGAATGGTAAAGCTGGTATCCAATTTAATCTCTTCCCATTTACTAGCATTAAAACCAGGATCTGTGAAACCGTGTTCAACACCAGCCAGATTAGTTGCTACACTCCATCGAAGCGTCTTTTGGATGACTGGTATTGTATCAGACAGCCCGGCTGTTTTAATGCCGCACAATTCTTCCATGGGATGATAACCGTGTTCATGCCCGATGTTTTCGTACACTACGATGACTTCATTCGCTCCGGCATGTAATAAGCCGGCGACATCAAAAATATTATCGTACTCATCATCCCTGATCCTGGCAAATGACTTGTTGGTGTTCCTGGTTACTGCCGCTGCATATTTATCTGTTGGGTACAGACGGGTCGCCAGTTTTCCATTTACCTGCACATTGAGTATGTCACGTGAAAATGTGTTGAACAATAGTTTCACAAACTGGGCGGCTTCTTTTTCCGTCAACGAATCCTGCGATCGATACAGCACATAACGGGCGTCATTTACGCCCAATTCTGGCAGCGAAACGCCGGGCTTAAGTGCTTTCCAATTCGCATCGAAATTTTCATTAAAAGCCCATGCTTTACTTATTGGTATACGTGTTTCGGATGGAGCTGAACTTGTTGGCTGCTTCACATCTTGCTGCATGCTCCACCATCTCCCCTTGTCAGCACCCGCTTTTGCAGGAATGATCAGCACCTTTGTTTCCAAAGAATCCAATTCATAATTTATCTCAAATGATGCTTGCCCGGCCAACGCTTCGCTTCCGCCGGCATCACCCTGGATCAACACTTTCTCTTCGTGTTGATTCACATTGTACATAGGCTTTCCAGTGGTCGCATCCACACCGGGCTTAACGACTGTGGTGCCTGCTATTTTCTTTTTGGATGAGCTATTGTGAAGAAAAACAAACCTGGTTCCGTCATCCGCGATTCGTATTCCTCCCACTAATTCAGCAGGGGCCTTATCAAAAGCACAAACGCCACCTTTGGCATGAATCAGCTGTTGTTCGTATTGCTTAATAAACGCACCGATATTTTTGGCAGCAGAATATTTTTTAGATAGTGAACCATTTTCGCGGATGGCTGCATTGTAGTCGTAAGTCGTTGATTGTCCCCTGGCACCCCATCCATCGAAATGTGTTCCCCCGAAAAACATATAATAATTTAATCCCGTAGCACCGCCCAACATCGACATCATCCCGATAGCATAAAAATGTTTATCGTTCGATTCATTTTCTTCGGATAAACGACCGGCCACGGTAGAAAACCAACCGCCTTGTAACTCCGTGACAAAGCCGGGTGCGTTGGGCTGCCTGCGTTTTAAGCTGCTCATCCGTTTGGCGCAACTGATCGCATCGTTCAAACCCACATAATAATTATCACAGTCAAAAACCTCTGAAAGCAGGCTATCCTTGCTTCCCCTGGTTTGCGAAGTAAGACAGGTAAATACCGGCACATTTATTCCAGCAGTTTTAACCGAGCGATACAAGGATTGCAAAAAAGCCGTCTTGTCTTTGGCTTCATGCGAATCGTATTCGTTCTCTATCTGCACCAGGATAATTCCTTTTTCACCTTTGGGCTTCCGGGTAATTTGTTCGTTGACGATGAAATTGTTTACCGCATTAAACCAATGCAAACTCCATTTCACGTGCTCCGGGTCATTGCTTCTCAGCCAAAAATCTTTTACACTATTGGGCCTGAATTTAGCCAACCAGCGCGGGTAACCGCCACCCGCCCATTCGGCACAAATAAATGGCCCGGGGCGAACGATGGTGTACAATCCAAATTCGGTTTGCGCCATCTGCAACCAATCCTTCAGATCTGAAAAATCGATTTGAGAATAGTCGCTGGTACTTTTCGGCATATTTCGTTCATGCCAGTTCCAGGGCACATAGGTTTCAACGGTATTAAAACCGGCCGCTTTTATTTTCTGAAACCTGTCCCTCCATAATTCTTTAGGGCATCTGAAATAATGAAATGCGGCGCTGTATACAAAGGTCTCTTTCCCATCAATTGTAAGGCAGTTGCCGTTGTAGGTTATCTTTTGGCTATTCGGAATACTGTTTTCTCCCTTGTACCGGAACCAGTTAAAATCAGCGTAGCCGCCCTCCCCTTCTTTTTTGGTACTAAAATTTAATAGCGCAAAGCGGTTTGCCGTCCAGTCGTAACCCAGGTCCATCGTAAGTTGATTGCCGAAGGGGATAAAATGCTTTCCGTCTACGCTGTATGAAAACCAGGCTTTAAAACCAATATGTGTTGCCTCAGCCTTTATCCAGATTTTGTTTGGAACAAAGTTTTTTATGCTGTCAATCTCTTTTCCATTATTCACCATCAGCAAGGCTTTTCTGTTGCCGTCCTTTCGAACGCCGATATATGCATGAGGTGATTGAAAAACGCCGAAACCAGCGATGTTGCCGTCTTTCAATCCTGACAGTTCTATCTCTACAACTCCTTGCGAAAAAGGTCCCTGTACCCGTTGGGTAAGCGTATTGCGGGCCATTGTTAGATCTTTGGCTACTGAGGCATGTAAGCGCATATAACCTTTACGCTCACTAAGCGACCATTTTTCATTATCCGGGTTATGGTTCCACTGCCATTGCAAACCTAATGTTGGCTCATTAAACTCATCGGATGTTGCAGGCGTTTTGATTGGATATGTTTTACCAACGTTTGGCTTTTTGTAGGTTGCCACGCCTTTGCCATCTACGCCCAGCATTGGCCATCCATCAACCCAGGTAACGGGTTCCAAATGAGGCACACGGCCTATAGCCCCGCGATCCTGCATAATGATAAACCACCAGGAACCATCTTTGAGTTGAACCATTCCGCCCTGGTGTAAAAAATTACCGGGATATGTATTATCGTCATGTATAATTATCCTCGGTTCGTAAGGACCATACACATTATCCGACCGCAAACAAACCTGTCTTCCTTTGGTGCCCCCGGTAGTGGCCATGATATAATACTTCCCATTGATTTTGTACATATGGGATCCTTCCAGGTAAGGGAAATTCTTGTTTTCATAAATCTCTTTCTGCGGCGTTTTTACAGATAAAGCATCAGCGTTTAATTCTGTTATAAAGAGTTTTGTTTGCCCGTGCGCCACATACACTTTTCCGTCGTCATCAAAAAACAAACCCGGGTCGTACAGGTATTCAGGGAAAACCGTTCGCTTCCAGGGGCCTTTTACATCTTTCGCAGTACAAATAGAAAAATGACCATCCTTCGTTCCCTGTCCGTAAGGCGTACAAAAGCCAACATAAAACAATCCATTGTGGTGCCGGATCGTTGATGCCCAGGAACCATTGCGATACAAGGATCCGCCCTGCAGGTTATAGCGTGGGTCTTCGTCATATTTATCGACGGCATAGCCCGCCATCTCCCAATTGACTAAATCTTTTGATTTTAAAATGGGGCAGCCGGGTACATACTGCATGCTGGTGGAAACAAAATAAAATTCATCACCAACCTGGGTAAAATCAGGATCAGGCCAATCGCCCCAGAGCAATGGATTTTTATAAGTTCCATCACCATTATCGGCGGTCCAGGCATTTGATGTTTGGGCCGACAGGCTTGTTAGCTGAATAATAAAGAGTAACTGAAAAAGGAGATTATATTTTTTTATCATAATTTTTTTTGTTCTGAACCTACAACTTATAACAAGCGGGCTCGCTGTCATTGAATTAATTAGCTTTCAATACCAGTTGCTTGCTTTTCATTCCTTCCGTTGCTGCATTGATAACAATTGGTCCTTTGGTTTTTCCAGATTGCAATATGAAGCTGGCGATGCCGGCTTCGGCATCTACCGTTACCGGGCTCAACAGCTTTGCATCGCCGCTGATGCTGATAGTAACAGGCAATTTGCAGTCCCACAAGAGTTGTTGGTGTGCATCGGTCAATTTTGCATAAATAAAAATCATATCACCACCTGCCATAAATGCCTTGCCATTTAGGCCGGCTTCTAATGTTAAAGCGGCCAATTTTCCGGGTGTTGATACGGTATGCTCTTTTACCAGCTTGCCATTCATTAACCCCATGGCTTTAAGGGTACCCGGCTTAAACTGCCCCACATTAAAAGTAAAAGGAGGGTGCCTTAACCTGTTCGCATTGCCGCCATTATAATATAATTCTGTTTTTGATTTGACTGATCCATGGGCGGTTTCGGGCCCGCTATCTGGTTTTTGTGTAGCAATTAAACGACCATCAAGGTAAAGCGCTACTTCGTCGCAATTGCTGTACACCACCAGTTTTGAAGGATCAGATTCCACCGTCCAGCTGGTTGCAAGAAAAACTACCGGGCCGCTGGCAAAAGGCAATTGCGGGTTTACCGACACATGTTGCTGGCTCTTAAAGAAATAGTATCCGTATTTCTGTATACGGAAAATATCAGCCACGCCCCAGGCTTCAATACCTACCACGCAACCGGCAATACCATCGTAAAAAGCCCAGGTAAGATCGCCAAGGGCACGGGGTACATACTTTTGATTTTTATTATGCGACCATTGAAAATTCCAGGCCTGTTGTAACATACCTTTTTCACCTGTTGCTCTCAGCTGCCTGGTCGTACTGTTTCCGCCACCAAACTCATAGTCGCCATACTCCCTGATCAGGAAAGCATTTTCGGGGTAGGTTGTATTGTTACGATCTCCGGTATCACCATTATAGTCATCATAAGGCACATCCCAACAGCCTTTGGTAAAATAGGAATCCCCACTGGTGAAAAAGTTTTCCGATCCCCGCCATTCGCTACGGGCAATTGAATCCTGGCGGCAACGAAATGCTGCGGGCGGATACACTTCATTGATGCTTGCTTCCCATAATAATATGCTGGCATGATTGCGGTCGCGCCGGATCATATTTCTGATATCATTCATAACATGATCCGTAAAAGCCACATTTTTGTTCATGAATTGCCAGCCGGGAATGCAGTTGATGATCAGGATCCCCAGTTCGTCTGCTGCCTCGAGGAAAGAAGGGTCTGGCGGATAATGGGCAGACCGGATCGCATTCATACCTGCAGCCTTTATTAACCAGGCATCCCGGTAGTTGGCTTCATCTGACAAAGTATTGCCGATATAAGGATAATTCTGGTGGCGGTTGGTGCCGGCAATACGGAAAGGCTCGCCATTAATCAGCAAGCCGTCATTTTTGCTGATGCTGAAACTCCGGATACCAACCCTGGTTGTTTGTTCATCTACCACCAGTTTTTGCTGACTCCGCACCCTTGTACGCAAACTATACAGGTAGGGATGATCGGGGTGCCATAAAGAAGGATTCGTTACCTCTATTTTCTGTACGTAATGATTATCGGCACCAGCACCAAGTGTATTCATTGGTGTGCTAACAAAAGCCACTCTCTTTCCACTCTTATCCAGCAGTTCCTGTTCTATCACAAAGCTGGATTGGATTTGCTGTTGGTTCTGAATATGCGTTTGCACTTCTACCACGGCTTTTGCATTTTCAACCACCGGAAAGGTTACGAAAATGCCGCCGCCAGCCACTTTGTTTGCCGCGATGGCATTGGAAATATGCAATGGCTCACGTATATGCAACCAAACATCCCTATAGATACCTGAGTAATAAGTAAAGTCAAGTTTCTCTACAGGTTTTCCGGGTGGAACGACGGGGTTGGCCTTGTTGTTTATTTTCAACAGAATCGTATTGCTGCCGCCATAATGCGCCAAAGCGGTAATGTCAATTACGAAAGGCAGGTAACCCCCGGTAAAACGTCCAACATATTCATTATTGAACCACACTTCACTTACCTGCATGGCCGCTTCAAACTCAATGCTCAGTCGCTTGCCTTTTAGTTGACCAGCTATTTCAAACTGCTTTTGATAGTAAGCAAAACCTTCTCTTGATTTTACGATAACCAATGGTTCGGGGAACGCCGTGTGCGGCAAACTAACAGGCTGCCATTTCTGGCCTTGCAGCGTCGCCATTTCTTTTTCCATAGATGGCGGGCCCGCTGCCCTCATTGAATCACCCACATTGGTATTCTCAGCAATAAACTGATCATTCCAGTTTGTACCCAAACGGCGGGCGGAATCAATTTTTGCCTGGCTGGCAAACTCGCGGCCAATAAACGTCCAGCCATCATTAAACTTTTTTGTTTGTGCATTTACGCTGGTTGCCATTGATGATAATAGCACGGCAGACAGCAATATCCACTGGAAACACCGCGGTTGGAAAGCCTGTTTCCTCAAGCCATTTTTCACCCCAACTGCCAGGGTCATTCCTTTAAAGCATCTACTACTATTGAATCTCATGATATCGCTTTATTTTTTGCTGTATTATTAATTATCCAGGCAACCTGTCTCATTTTATTGAAAATATCCGGGATCAGGGATGCCAAACGCTTATTCGCAGGCGCCCACTTTTCTTAATTTCAAAAGAACCTGCGGCTGGGTTGTTTGTATTTCTTTTTGCTCCTGAATAATCGGTAGTGAACAGGATAGCATCAGCACTGCTATCTGTAAATGATTGATGCGGAATGACTGCAGTACCAAGCAGTTTACCAGTAACCGGCTTTAGATTTTCAGACCATGATTTTTCGAGGTTGATGGAAAGAAACCATTCGCCATTTTTCTCTTCCAATAAGACAGCCGGGTTGTAAACAGGTTGTACAATGGGTTGGCGCTCATGTTTTGCTGGCTTCGCATCCATTAAATACACATTCCCTTCCATTGGCACCGGCAATGTTGCTTTATCGTACGCCGACAAATCAGTTCTTCCTAAAAATACATTGTTGTAAAAACGGGTGTCGCCGCAGGGATTGTTGTGATAGCCTGCAATGGCAGTGGCATGGGGTTTCAGAAAAGGCGTGGGGCGCGAATCCATATCGTTTGTCTTCCATAGTTGCCAATTGATCATGTTGTGTACAAACGCAACTCCCTGCGACAACCTGACCTGGGCAAGCTGCGGTGAAAGAAATAAATTATGATCCACCAGCACCGGCCCATGATTTACTTCCAGTGAAAAATCCTGCACGGTATTATCGTGCAGTAAGTTTTTTGTCACGCGGGTACCCTGTGCCATCCAGTCGAGCCAGATACCTCCTTCAGTACGATAAATATGGTTGTTGCTTATTTCAACATCAACGGCTGCATGTATTTTTATACCGGCGAGTTCATAACCCCAGAATGATCTTTGCTCACTGATATCGTGAATACTATTATGGGTGATGATACTATACACAGCCCCGAGACTGCCCACAATACCGGCCTGTCCACAGTGACTGATTTGATTATTCCTGACTAAGTGGCTTCCAATATTTTCTTTATTCCAGGAATGACCGAGAGCACGTTCTGTCGTTTGAATAAACCCCTTCACAGATTCGGATTTATTGTCCCACTCATCACCATATTTGCCGAGTGTGATACCCACACATTTCGAGTAGCAGATGTCATTGTTTTCAATCACCCAGCCCTTACTCCAATGTGTGCCAATTAAGCCAATTTGTTCGGCCGTAGGAGGAGCCCAGGGTGTAGCTGCCTGGCTCATCGAAAAGCCACTTACACCAATATAATTGGCACCCGGTTGCGATGGATAAAATACGGATTGCCGGACATTTATTTCAACCAACTTCTTGTTAGGGTCAGCACCAAAAAAGTTAGCCCATATAACGGTGTTCTTTTCGTCGACTTTACAATACCACATGGGCGCTTTGATGGTCGATGACCTTAATTGTTCAAGGTTGCGGGTTTCTGTCAGTGGTTTCCCATCGAGGTACACTTCGCCGGTATGACACCATTTCCCTTTTTCCAGCCAGTCGCCATGTATAGTATCGCTGTATGGGTTGAATTTTCCGAAGAAATGATTGGGAATGGTAACCTTCCAGGTAGCTGTATCCAGGCGCTGCCAGCTGGTGATAATTTCAGAACCTTTTAATTCAACCTTTTCACCTTTGGCAGCCCTGTACCAAATTCGTTCCTTCTCCGACTGTCCGCCACGGGGTGGAGCCACCTGCTCTCTATAAACGCCGGCGTGCACAGTAATGACGTCTCCGGGCATGGCCATTTTTGACGCTGCAGAAATTGTTTTAAATGGTTTAGACATGCTGCCTTTATTATCATCGTTTCCATTCACGGCAACATGATATTCTTTTGAAACGCGGTTTCCTTTCTGTGTCGCAGCGTGTTTGCCAGACAGCTGCGCAAAGAGAACTACCGGCAGCATTAAAAAAGTAAATAGCGTTTTTCTTAACATAAAAATCAGGACTTATCAAGACGGATTAAACCAACTTATCGCTGGTTTGACATTTTAATTTTATCTCACATTTCTTCCAACTTCACAGTTTCATTTATTCCAGTTTTAAAAGCAATCAGGGTTCCTTCAATTGATTCTGCTTTTTTCCCATTCCGTAACAGGCGAACTCTTTTACCCGGCCACGGATTAACGACAGTACACTGCCGTCCTCTTTCACTAAAAATTTCAACATTGGAAACAACCCCGTTGGTCAATCCTGCGGAAACCAAAAAAGCTCCCCATGCCCGGATATTTTTAAAGCTGGCGTTTGCACTTTTAGGATAACCTTCAAACAGGCGGATGTTATTACCAACACTCATGCAAAGCATTTCATTCAGTGCATTGGCAACGGTGCAGCTGTTTTCTATGCCATGGGGATTGCTTAATTGAAAACCATTGGGATAGGTGCGCAGCGCATATTTCTGTAACTCATTAAAAACAACCTGGGGATTATACCCCACCCTGATCGCAGCGGTAAAAAAACTGCTCCCGGTGTTGTAGTCACGCCAGCGTTTCATTTCATCAATCGTGTTGCGGGCGACAGTCAGCCATTCTTCGCTGCTGGCCAGTGTAATGGCATTTCCTGGATAAATATGTTGAATGCCCAGTCCATTGTCGTTCCACCAGGCAGTACCTTCTTCAGTATATCGAAATACTTTTTTCCCATTCCGGGTTTGAACCGGGAAATCGCTAAGCTTCGCTAAAATATCATTCCATTTTGCCCGCCGGTTTTCATCTACCTGCAGGGTGTTACTTAAATCAAGGACCAGGTCTAAAGCATTTCGGATAAGGCCGAGCGATAAAATCGGGTTTTTGTCGTTCCCGGAACCTTCGTGAATGGCATCACCGTAAATAACATACCTGCCGTCTTCCAGTTTTAGGTAGTCCTCCCAGAAATTTACCACAGCCAATGCATACGGATATATCTTTTTGCCATAAGTGTTATCGTAGGTACAACGCCAATACTGGGCCATATTGATTAACCCATATGCTGCATTGGAACGTTGACCGAAAAACAAACCGCCCTGCTCTATATTTTTCGAATTCCGGTAGTTAGGATTATCCTTCGTTACTTCAATACCCATCGGGCCAATACCAACGGGATATAAAATACCCCGGGCATTGGCAATATTCTTAGCGTACCACTCACCTCTTGCCATAAAATCAAGCAACGGGGCATCATGTGGATTCGCTTGTTCCAGGCGGTTGGCGGCAGATAAGGCATAGAATGGTGCCTGGAAATTATAATTCAGGTGGTAATCTCCATTCCATGACGGTGTATCAGTTGTCACCCAACCAAATATTCCCGGGGGAAACTTTGGATCGCGGCTACAAGCAGCCATGGTATAAAGTCCCTGGTAATACGCTTTCATTAAAACCGTATCGTCAATGCTTACCGAAGATTTGTTCCAGTAAGCATCCCACCATTTATTGTGCTTTTCCAAAAGCGTAGCCACTGAATTTTCGTTGATTTTTGTAAGCTGGCTTAAAACATTTTCCAGCGACTTCTTGTTTTTGAATTTGCTTTCAATCGCAAGCGCAAGGCATATTTTTTTCCCTGGCTCCAGGATTATCGTATCATTTCCATTAGGACTTATTAATGCCAATGCTACTTCGGAGGGTATATCTACATCATCGGTAAAGGCACGGGTAAGCCAATAAATATTATTCGCCTTACCAGTCTTTAGGCTTGCCTGCTGATTTTCGGGTGCAGTTAAATGAATGGAAACTTTTGCCGGCTGATCAATAGCCACCAGTTCAACAATCACCAGGTTTTCTGTTGCCGACACCCATGATGTGGCTGCTATCTGCTGCCCGTTTTTATTCAAACGGCAGGTCGTAATCCCATTTTTCAATTGTTGTTGTGCGGTGAATCCAGCCTCCTCCCAGCCTTCAATGCCAATATCCAAAAAGCCTGCTACGCGTGGCCCCGATAAATTATCAGCCTGTGATTTCAGCCTCCAAAAATCATTTTTCGATAGGTAGTATCGCAGCAGGTTTCCGCTAAAGCCTACGCTCATGGTTACATCACCATTTCCCATCAACGGGGCATCAATAGATACTTTTTTGGGAATATTCGCCGGTTGCTTTGTCCATGTATTTATAAAGGACCCTACCTCGTTATACCCGGGTTTGCTGCCTTGTGCAAACGCACCAGCAGCATAAAGCAAGGATATAGCGTATAGTTTTACTTTCTTCAATTTATTCAAAAGGCTTAACGTGTTGAGTAGCCAGCACCTGGATCTTATCATCCGGCAAAATACTGTTGAACACCTTTAGGTTGTCAAGCCATCCCTTGAACGCATTTTTCGTATCACCGATAAACTGTAGCGGGAAAAACAAGGTTTGCACTTTTGCTGTTGTCTTGCCATTAGCAAAGGTCCGTTTCGCCCCGGTCAGCTTTTCTACCAGCTGGCCGTTCACATACAAACTGGTTCCCTTGTTGTCACCCGTGATCACTATATGGCTCCAAAGCTCTTCGGGAACATTATAATTAAATGTATAGTCATAACCTTCCCTTGAGAAACCCAGGTTCCCGGTTGACTGTTGTTTAAGTTTCACCACGGCATCCTTTGATGAAAACAGGACAGCATCATCAGCATTGTTTGCAGATGGAAAAATGGAAAAGCTGATGGTATACCCGTACCCAATACTAACAAGTGGTGTTTGCAAATAACTCTTACCGCCTTTTAATTGTATGGCCTGTTTTGCTGCGTCAATATTCGCATTGCTGAATCCAACAATATTTGTGGTTTCTGTTTTGCCATTTTGTTTATCAAAACTGTAAGTCAATACCAGCGAATCTTTTGCAGAAACCTTTCCGATCATGTTAAGACCTGGCCCCTCCCCCAATTTCTTGCTTTGTTCCATGAATGCCGCATAGGACAATGCCGTATCGGCTCCGCCCCACATTTTTTGAGAGAGTACCTGCATCGCAGGAAATACACGGTGGTGCACATCTTTCTCAGTGATACCATTGCCCACGTGGTCGTTCCATACTGCGAATGATCCGCCCCTAACTTTTGGATCACCAAAGGCGAATGTGTCTTTGCCTACCATGGAAGGTGTCCACTCCCGGTAGAGTTTTTTTGTATTGAGGTAGTCGTAATAATAACCGGCAGCGGGCACGATGTACAACCAGCCGTCGGGCGTGCTGATACCATCGTAACCCAGCTTTACCATCTCTTTTGGTTCGGCGTATCCATTGTACCACCAGTTCATTGTTACGTTTTCAGATTTCACAGGTGTAGTTCCCTTCGCGTGTGTAAGTGCTCCCCACATGCGCACTTTCTTACCATAGCCTTCAACAAACCGGATATAGTGATCCGTAAAGGCCCTGAACTTTTCCGTTTCTTTTTTTGAATACTCATCGGTACCGATATGCACTTCTTTTCCAATAAACACCGGATTGGGACCTGACAGGTACTCCTTAAACACGTTATCAATAACCGTATAGGTAAGCGGGTTGTCCAGGTCAAGATGATCCATCCCGTAAGGTTTGCTGCCAATGGCAGGCACCGCTTTAGAAAATGCCAGCGAGTGTGCAGGTACATCTATTTCAGGAATGATATTGACTCCATATAGTTTTGCCATCTGCTGCAATGCAATGAATTCCTTTTTGGTATAGCTGCCATCTTTAGCGGTAAGATTGGGGTAGGTTGCGCTTTCAAGACGAAATGCGGAATAAGTACTGTCCCAGTTGCCTCCAAAAAAATCTTTAAAGCCATTATCATTTAAGTGAATGTGAAAATCGTTCATTTTATAGTAGGACATGAACTTTACATAGTTCCTGAGAAATTCCATCGTAAAAAACTTCCGGCCACAATCGAGTACAAAACCACGCACTTCATACTGCGGGTAATCAAAGCAACTACCTTTCGGAATTGCGTTGTGGTTTTTATCCTGTTCCAGTATTTGCAATAGGGTTCGCGTGGCCCAGAAAGCACCAACTGCTCGCCTTGCGTCGATGGTAATTATTTCGTTAATAACCAGGCTGTAACCTTCTATATTCCGGGTCGAATCTTTTGGATGAAGTGTAAAATAAATATCGCCACTAGCTGCTTTACCTGTTTTAACAGCGAACTGTAGCCTGGGATAGGCCAGCTTCAGGTCTTCCTGGAATGTTTTTGCCGTTGGCAATAACGCGGTGGCGAAAGATGGGTCAACTACAAGATTTGTTTTGTTCTTTAATGCGAAAGAGCCGGTAGCGCCATGCCACTCTCTTAAAGCCGGGATCACAAATGGTGCGGGGTTTACCAAAGATTGCGCAATGCCTGTAGTTGCTATCGTGGCGATGCAAACTGCCGTTATCAATACGTGCCGGATGAGTTTCATTTTTGTCATATTATAAATCATCTTTCTTTTGAGTCGTTGATCAATAGCCGCCAGCAATATCCCTGGTTAAGATCTTTGCAGTTGCCCTTACTCCATTTGTTATTTGATAAAGATTCCAGTTATTATTATCAGCCTGCTCCAGGTGCCAGTCTCGTGTTGGATCGGCCAGTATTTTTTTCAGGTACCGTGGAAAAGCATTTGCAGCCCTGGCATTTTCCCAGGTTTTTATTGCACTGAATATCTCGTATTTCTTTGGACATGCCTCCACCCCTTTTTTTGAAAGATCGAGCATATAAGTGGCGCCAACGCCTACGGAAATGGCTTCGATATGTTCATAGTCCGACACTTTGGATTTAGCGCTCAAGCCGAAATTGATACCAAAGGTTGCAGGGAAGAAATTGGCATAAGCAACGTCACGCAAGTCCTTGCCTTCAGAAGTTGTGCTTCCCCATTGCCTTGACGCCAGGTCGTACATATTAGTACCACCGCCTACATTCCATACACTTTGGTAATGCCATGATCCTTCTGAAAGAGAAGCTCCCATAATTCGTAAGTCCGGCAGTCCAAGCTTTGCTGCCCTTTCAAATAATTTCCGGTGAAAACGTTTTACAGAGTAGTAACCATGTCCCTGGTTAAAAAGAAACTCCTGCCCATCCCAATCATGATAATACAGCCCGTTTACTTTACTCATATCGGCATAATACATCGCAATAGAATCCTGCAGTTTCATATTGGGAATTATTCCATCATATCCAAACCCAATGGTGACCTGTAATTTATAAATCGTATCACCTGCGGTATGGTTGGTTGCAGTTGTTCCCCAATGTCCCCGAACAACATTTTGGAGAACATAGGGAGGAGTCGGTGAAATTCCTTTGTAATAAATAATCTCCCCCCCTATTTTAATGAAATTCAAACCTGGTTCATGCCCCTCCCAACTTCCAATTTCCTCCAGGTAATCGGGGTTTGTCACTTCAATGGATTTTGTGTCTGCATCGATATTTTTTGCCAGTATTTTTTTCAGCTGGTAGCAAAGATCATCCCCAGGTATTGGGCTCACGTCTTTTGTGCCCTTTCTGAGCGAGGTTGCAATGGTATGTCTCCCGGCCCATATGCCTTGTGGGTTCGAAAGGTCTGTAAATTCCCTGTGCGATTTTCCACCTGTCGTAAATGCAAGCGGTTTCTTTTGAAATGAAGGGCCATCAATAAAACCATTGTCAGCTCTGTCAACACCATACATTGGAAGGTCTTCCAATTGTATGGCCTTGAATCCGAGTTGGCGCGTATACGAAATGATGCTGTCGTAATTTTTTCCAGACGATGACACATCAGGGATATAGGCAGCGGGGTCTTTTACCCATTTGCCATTTACCTGTGTATATGGGAGCTTTTCTGACTGAACAATATTTTTAATCACAGTCATCAGGGCAATGCTGTCAGGACTTCCCCACAAGGCAATGGATGAACCCATATAATCCACGCCAGCCAGCGGCTCCACTTCCAGGTGATTGGGTTTATTGGTTGGCAGGTGCGGGATCAGCGAGAAAAGTATTGTTTTTTCTTTACCCCGGTCACCGGCATGATAGGTAATTGAAATCCTCCCCTGCTGATCAATTTCAGCAGTGTTTCCGTACAAAATGCGGTACCAGGGTTCCGGATGTGCATAAAAGGCAACATCACTAATACCATCGCCGCCAATAGGAAAAACCTTGCCCTCATGCAAATGCGAAGGCAAGGGAAACCTGCTCTTATCCGGACTATGAATAATATATTGGAATGGAGCGCAATCTCCAATATTATCTGATCTGCCACCGGTGGTAGCGTCACTCAGGGATAGCACTCCTATCGCATAATTAACTGCCTCGCTTGTGTCTCTTGCCACACCGATTATTTCACCAAAGAGATTGGTGATGTTGGTGTGGTACGAGCCCCACTGTATATCATCAATTTCTCCGCGGTTGGAAAGAGCGGTCAATGTAAATTTGAAATACTTCCTTTTCGTTTCAATTTTTACAGTCGCCACTGATCCGTTTGGATACTTTAAACTAAGTGTTCCACTGTTTTTTGTATATGCCGCCGCTTTCGGTTCATAGTATTTCTGCGTACTACTATTATACAAGCATAACAAGGGCGATGGTTTATCTTCCGGACTAAACTCCTGGCTGGTTAACCCGCTGATATTCTTCATGCTCGTAATGAAACCTGCTTTATTAATGTGGATACTGAAATATTCCGTTGAAAAATCTACCTGGGCATAGTTGTTTACAGCATACAGGCACACGACCAACAGGAATAGAACCTGTTTCTTTTTATCCATTCGAATGCGGCTGTCTTGCATCTTTTTTCAGTTCACTTTTTTTTAATAAATGCCTGCTTTGAAAAGCAGGAATAGCATTTTCTATTCTCCATGCTGATCATTCTATTATAAAACTTGCAGGAGCAAACTGCCTGATTAAAAATGAAAGTTGGTTGTTGTTGATTTTTATTGCAGGTACCGGAAGCTTTTCGCCCCGCAGGTTTACTGCAAAGGCTTTCTTCACCCTCATGTCTGACGGCAATTTGATCGTGATACCCGAACTAATTCCTGCTTGCTCCCATACACGTAAAAGGGTACCCTTGTTTCCGTTTGTATCCGAACCGAAGGCAGTTACTAATATGCCCTTTCTTGAAACACTTAAACCTTCCTTTGTTACTGGCAGTTTGCCTGTAGCATTGTCAACTAATATTGCCTGCAGTGGTAATCTTGCTTCCCAGGATTGAACAGCCAGGTTCTCTGTTGCATTTACATTTTTTGCAATGGGCCAAAAGCGAACACGCTCCGTCCAGGAACCCTCCTGCCAAAGTGGGAAATTGGTATTCCACATATTGTTATAAAGGTTTACAAAAACCGATGGACGTTTTGGAACGAAGTCCATCGTCCAACGCCACAAGCCAGGTTGGTCAAGAGAAACCAGCGGCGCATCAATCGGGCAAAGACCGATGCCTGTGCCATTGCCTGTAATGGCAACTCCCGTTGTAACCGCATAGAGATGACGATTGGTACCGGGAACAATATCAACAACCGGATCAATTGGCGCACCTAAACGGCCCAGGGTGAATACGGGTTTTTGAATGTCAAATGGAAAGCAAAGCCAGCCTCCTTCAGGTTGCTTGTCGGCGGTTTTTGTATCTACTGTCCATGCTACATCAACATAAGGAGCATGCTTCGGAAATGAAAATTTAAGTGTGTACCCTTTTGCCAGGCCTCTGCAATCAGAAGCGGTCAGCGTAATATGCTCTTCAGTTGCTGATTGAGTGCTATTGAGTTTCCAACCCACGGGAGTGGTCGCCCAATAGGGAACCAATGTATCATTTGGCATGCCGGGCTTGCCAATATCATTCAAACCCCATCCGCCTTTTATCCGGGAATAATTATTGAAGAACCGGTCAAATACTTCCTTTGTACTAAACCTTTCGTGCAAAAACTGGCCAATTGCGTAAGGGCTTGATTGATCCACCAGTTCCTTCCCGGTAGCTTTTTCAACCAGGGAACGAATGCCACCCCGTTCAAGATCGAAGCGTACGATATAATATTTCGTTTCTATTTCTGATGCGCTCCGCGCAACTGTTTCTTCTTTCGGGAAAGGAATTGTTTTATACCCGTTCGCCGGAATATCTGTTGCAATTATTTTCTTGCCATCCACTTCCACCATACCCGATCGCGTCCATGGAAGGGCATTATAAACAACAATACTTTTACCATTTGTTTTCACAGATGAAGCTAACAGGCTGAGTCTGTCGTCTAATTCCTTGTTTATGATAGATGCAGATGTGTTAGCATAATTCCGATGATCTTCATAAGACTGCATCCACTTGCGTTTACTTCCCCGTGGCAATTTTGAATGATCTCCATCGGCAGGTACCGGCTCTTTTTCCATATCAGTCATCCACTGCTTCCATGCATTACCGTATGCCCGTCTCGGGCCATACTCCGCGTTCATTCCCCAGGTATGTTCACTATACAGAATGCTTTGTTCATAGGCTTTTGCAAGCGCTGCTGACGGATCGGTTGGCTTAAGGCCCCAGGAGCGAAGATGGGTATCAAAGGTTTCCAACGCAGGCTCCAGCGGGCGTGTATTCCTGGCAGTTTTTGTTGCTTGTGGCATCGACATCACACCATGAATCCATGTATCGGGCATATCCCCCTTTACGACAGGCAGTTCTAATTTCTCCGTTAATGCTGCGTTTGCAAAATCATCAAGTGTACCAAAATGCACTTTTACACCGGGCATTTTCTCCTGGTATTGTTTTTTCCATTTAGCTACCTCTTCCGGAGAGGGCGGGCCATGATTATCGCCTGCCATGATCATGGATAAATAATTTTTGCAAGGCCAATCTGCAGGCGGCAAAAAGCTACTGCCATAATCAATCGTATAACCGCACAATATCTTTGAACCATCTGCACCCTGCCACCAAAACAATTGCGGTACTCTCGGATACTGGCTTGCCGGATTAACACCGATATGTAGAAACTTTATCCCTGCATGATGCAGCAACGTTGGAAGCACCCAGCTATGCGACGGAACATCTGTCATCTTTGCTGCAATGGGAATTGGAAGTCCATATTGTTTGCAAACATTAGCGCTAAAAGAAAGACTTCGAACCAGGTCTTCCAGGTCCTGGGATTCTGTGTGTGTTGAAAAAGCAAGCGCATGTGGCGCAAGCATGCCATCTTTCACCGCCTGTGCCACTTTTATTTTTCGCAAAGAATCTTGTTTAGGTCCAAGCATTTGTGCATACAATGGCCATCCCGGCACCGTCCAGACAAATTGGTTTTCCTTTGACTGCCCCCTATTGGCTTCCATCACTTTCAGCGACTTGTCCATCATTTCGGCCCTGTACCGGTGAAACACATTTTCTGACAGGTCGGTGAAGCCCAGGTCAAAATGGCTTTTCACCACGATCCAGACATCGGTCACTTTACTGGGAACAATACCATCCTGTGCAGCAGCATTGAATACTACCAGCATGCTCAACCCGGCTATCAGCGATTTCATTTTTCTAAAGGAGATTTTATTCTGCTGGATAAATGGCTTCGGTTACAATTTGATCGATCCTTCCACACCTTATTTTCACTCCATTTTACCAGGTAGCATCCGCAGGCAGTTCGCAGGTACACAGGCTAATCAAAAGCAACCGTTCCTGCAGGCAATGTACTTACCACCAAACTAAATTCAACGAACATACGATTGCGCTGTTTTTTGTGATGTTGTTATGCGCCTGTGTTGCACCACTTCAAATAGCATTCGTTGTTGGCAGTTCTGGTATCCTTCGTCGCCTGGAAAAAATCGGCGCTGCCGGGTTTACAAATGGTGTTTTATTTTTTAACCAGGACTGCCGGCCAATCAATCAGGGCTGTTGTTTTTTGATGCCTGACTATTTTCTCATACACAAATGCAGGTCGGAGCCAGGGCCGCTATCCAGGCAGCAAATGCTTGACAAAAGCTAGCCTTATTGCCTGTCAAATAATTTCTTCCCTTTCATCAGGAGATCATAGCGAAGTAATGCTTCCAGGAAATAATAATCTGCATATACCAGTGGTACATTTATTTCATTATTGTGCGGGATACTTCCCACGCTTTGCATCAGTAAGAAATTGCCGTTTTTCCCAACCGGCGCTTTATAAGCCGGGCTGGCTAAAGAATGAAGCATGGCTACAGCAACCTCTTTATATTCCTTTCCTTTTTTAGATGAATACGTACTTAACTCCATTAACGCAGAAGCAACAATAGCGGCTGCAGATGCATCGCGATAAAGGGTGTTGATATTTGTTGCATTTGATCTTTCACCGGGTGTATAACCTTTCTGCAGTGCATTAAAATCCCAGTAAGGAATTTTATCTGCCGGCAGGTTCTTGTGATGAATGAAAAAATCCGCCAACCCTTCTGCTGTTTTCAAAAAGCGTGGATCTTTTGTCTCCCGATACACCATGGTGAACCCATAAATGGCCCATGCCTGCCCTCTCGCCCAGGTGGAATTATCTGCATAACCTTGTGCTGTTTCCCTTGCTGCTACTTTGCCTGTAATGGTATCGTAGCAAACAACATGGTACGAACTGTAATCTTTTCTTACCTGGTTGATCATGGTGTTCTCTGCATGCGTAACTGCTATATGACGGAATGAAGTATCGCCTGTCGCCTTTGATGCAAAGAAGAGCAATTCAAGATTCATCATATTGTCAATGATCACCGGGAAGTTGTAGGTGTTAGTTCCATGCCATGATTTAAATACGTTCCATGATTTAATACAACCTGTAACGGGATTAAACCTGGTGCTGAGTGAACGTGCCGATTGCACAAGTATATTTTTATACGTTTCGTTACCTGTGAGCCTGTATGCATTTCCGTAACTGCAATACATCATAAAACCAAGATCATGATGTTGCGTAAATGTTTTTAGTGGTTCGAGGCTTTCTGTCCATTCTACAGCAGCCTTTTTTAATTCTGCGCTTTTACTGTATTCGTATGCATACCATAAACTACCGGGAAAGAAACCTGGGGTCCAATCGTACATGGTGGATGTAACCAGCTTTCCGTTCTTATTAGTGGTACGGGGATATGCAAGTTTATTTTTCCCTGTTTCATTCAGCATATTCTTCAGCTGCTTGCTGGCATATATAAAATTATCCTTTACAAATGCGCTGTCTTTTTTATCGGCCCAGAATGCGAACGACAGGAAAGAAATAAAGCTGAGCACTATTAGCGATTGTTTCATAAAATATTATTTGGCGGTACCAGTTTCGTTTTTGGTGATCACAAATTTGTAACGTCCTTTTACCTGTTGCTTTTTAGCCAATAAGCTTAACCTGTAGATTTCATTACCCCACACTTTTGATAGTCGTTGATCTGTTTGCGGAATGGCTTCCATTTTTGCATCAAACAGTGCTGCATCATACTGCATCTTTACAGACTTCCCTTCCTTTTCAAGCAATACTATACCGGTGTTTGAAAGATCAGGTTTCGCCCAGGTTATAAAGTTTATTTGATTGGTCTCTTTAATTTCAGAAAGCTCAAAGGCATCTTCAATGACAAGTGTGTTGGTTGTTAATGTATAACTACGTACCCATTTTTTAACGGCTGCGTCTTTATGATAGGCGCTACTGATATCAGCACTAAACAGGTTCTTTTTGGGATCAAATAAAACACCTGTGGCTTTGTATTGCGTACCATACTGCTGAGGCTTGCCGTTGATCATGGGCAGGTTGTGGTAGTTACTCTGCATGGTCCAGATCGTATACCGTTCGTTGCTGAAAGTCTGCCGGGTGTAAGTGCCCACACCCGCATCAATAAACATGGGCACTTCGTTTAAGTACAGTGAAAAAGTGCCCACATCATTGTGATTATGACTTTCGTTATTAAACCCGGCTTTTCCTGCAAAGAAGAAACCTTCCGTGTTTTTCATATAACAGAATTCTGTTTGCGGATACCATGTATGGGTAAATGCTGGTAATGCAGGCTTCTCCTCCAATATTTTCTTGTGAGAAGCAATGTTTTCAATACTGCGAAAAAAATCACGCCCGGAATTGATCTCCATCTTGCCGGTATCTTTACTGACCAGGTAGGCGGCAAAGGCCTGCATCTCTGTACTGTTTACGGCTTTACCATATCTATAAATAACACTGGCATCACCACCACCTTTTGCAGAAGCGTCTGCAAAGTTCACGACCCAACCATTGCCAACATAACTACGGGCTATGTATTCGCCCATATTTTTGATGATGGGCTCATTAAAAATGCTGAGCTTTCCATTACTGGCATTGCTGAGTAGTTGCAGGTAATCGTATAATTTACCGGCAGCATGTCCCCAATAAGAAGGGCCCTCTTCACAGGCGCCATCGGCTTTCACATAGTTGATAAAATGATCAACGCTTTGCATGGTTCTATGTACAGCCGTTGCCAGTTTTGTAGCGTCATCTTCCATTAAAAGAAAACAGGTAAGCACATTGGAATTACACCAGGGGTTCCAGTTGTTCACCAATGCACCGGGCTTATAATTGAATGCCTGCCACCAATAATCACTACGCTGCATATAGGGTTCAAGAATGCGGCTTCGAATATTTGCACGAAGCCTGGCTGCAATGATGGGATCTACTTTATCGAACGCATCATGAAAGAAATACCATGTCCATGATAAAAAAGATCCCATATCGCCGGAAGTAAGATCAATGATCTCTTCATGAAAATCGGGCAATGCCCGTTTTGCTTTTTGTAAAGAAGACAAGTGTGCAGACAGCACCCATGATGACATGTCGCAAGTATGCCACACCCCGTTAATGATCTGGCTGATGAAGCGCCCCTTCCCCTCTGCCAGCTCCGCAAAAACCAGGCGGCTTAGTGCATTGTTATTAGCTCCAAATGGGCTTTCCATAGCTACCCGGCTACCACTGCGTTCATACTCCAAATATTCAGATGCTGTTACGACCTTCCATGTATATGTTAGATAAGCTTCGCCATCTTTGACCAGTTCATCTTTCACTGATCCTGTGAATGCATCCCAGCCTGCCCTGTCTGTATAAGCAGGATACCTGATCCAGCCTGCTTTTGAAACCAGGCTTGCTTTTACCTGGTCAACAGTAGCTTTCGCCTGCAACAGGTTTCGGGCTTCATACGCTTTTACGGAAAGAGCACTAAAGCAACACAAAAACAGAATAGATACACGAAGCATAAACAACGGCTTTAATTATTGAAAACTGTAGCATTTTACATAATCCACTTTCATAACAGTTTGGGTGTTGGCTACACTGCCATAACCACCGGCAGGTATTGGCCCGGCCCAGGAACCAGTTGGATAATTCTTTACTTCTGAACTAAGGATAATGAATTCGCTTCGTTGAGAAATTACGGTAGAATAGGTCCACGTTAATTGACCATCTACATAAAACTTATAATCCTTCGGCGTCCACTCCAATGTGTACACATGATAGTTACCATCGTTGGCACCAAGATCGGCTGTTTTAATACCCGCTGTTTTATGATCAGCACCATAACCATCCCAATGCAAATTCTGGTGCACACGACCATCGTTGCTTAAAGTTTCAACCACATCAATTTCCATTCCGGCTGTTTGCGGATTGCCAATGGGATTACCCATAGTGGCACTCTGCAACCAAAACGCAGACCATGAGCCATATTTATTTACAAAAGCTGCCCTTACTTCAAACTTGCCATAACGCCATTCTTTCCTTGTAGCGATCATACCCGTATGATGTTTGACAACGCCACTAATGGTATCGGAATACACTTTGATGAAAAGATTGCCATTATTTACTGATACTGTAGTTTCATCATTAAATCCATCATGGCGCACCCCTGGTATGCGATGGTACCAGTCCGTTGCATTCAAATTTGAAGCATTAAAATCATCCTGCCATACCAGTTTATATGGCTCAACTGGCGCTGGTGTAGCCGTATTGCTTTTTTTGCAGGAATACTGCAACATATTTAATACTACAAAAACAATCAGCGATATACTAGTCATCCCTGGCCCGACTTTTATCATGTATTAATTTTTATTGTACCAAATCTGAGCCATCGATACACTCAGAACTTTGGAGGTTGGAAACGCGTTAAAAATTCCCTACTATCTCTTCCAAAAGCTACAGCCATTCTGAAACAGCATCAGGTTATGCAGGAAAAGAAACCCCGGCCAAACCGGGGCTCTGTGTGCTTACCTAACTACTGCTTATGAAAAAAATTTAGAACTATAAGAGTTGGACGATTACTATTGCCAATTAGGATTCTGAGTCAATGTGTTATTACTTAATCCAATCTGTCCTGTTGGTATCGGCCACAGGTAATCTTTGTTAGCATCAAACTTTCTTTTATTGGCTGCCTGGTAAAGTACATACCCGTTCAATTGGGGTGGCACTGTGCTACCGCCATAATTTACATTGCTAAAATATTTGCGTTGCAGCAAAGGCTTCGGAAGTTCTATCTCAGCTGTTTTCCACCTGACGATATCCCAGTAGCGGAATCCTTCATATGAAAGTTCAACAGAACGGTCACGCCTGATTTCATCACGCATATTCAAACCGTTTGTGGTGACGAAATTATTTGAAAGCAGGGCGAGTTTGGAGTTGTCGTTATTGTTGGCCCTTTTGCGTAACAGGTTAATGGAAATATCCAGGTCCTGGTCAGAGATGGCTTCACCTAATTCATAAGTGGCTTCGGCATAGTTCAATAAAACTTCTCCATAACGAATGACCATAAAGTCAAGGAAAGATGCTGATGCGAGGAAGTCCGCCTGGCCAGTCCAGTATTTCTGCTGATGGTAATAATAAGTATTGCCATAAGTAGGATTAGTACCCGAGATAGACGCATAGGGGTCATTCACTCTGAACAAGGTCTGTACCAATCTTGGATCCCGGTTCTGATAATCAGTCAGCAATCCTGTTTCTCTGCCATTGGAGTCCAGGGGAGATTTTCCGGCAGGCAATCCGTCGGCATACAATGCCAATGTTACAAAAGCGCGGGTGGCTGCATTACCACCGTCAGTAAGCGGATTGCGCAGGTAATTCTGGGATGCCACGTTTTCTGCAATACTTTTTCCATAAAGGCGTGCCAGTATATTTTCCTTATTATTAGCATACGTTTCGCCTGGATACCTGAAAAGATTCTGATAGCTCAGGTTGCCATCTTTTGTATACAAGCTATGTTTACCCTCAGTCATCACAGCCAGTGCTGCATCTTTCGCTATTTTAAAATGTTTGCCGGGGTCCTTGGGACCAACCAGTTCAGGTGCTCCATGAAATTTCTCCCAACTGCCTTCGTACAAAGCCACTCTCGACTTAAATGCCAGGGCCGCACTGCGTGTAATACGACCGTATTCCCTGCCAGGCTGACCTGTAGTGGCCGTGTTTCCTGGTAGTTGGTCTGCTTGCGGGCAAACCGATGCTGCAAAATCCAGGTCGGCATAAATGGAGTCAATGACGATCCTCCTGTCTGTTCTTGGTGTATATAATACAGGATCTTCACCACCGGCAATGGTTCTGTTGATATACGGAACATCGCCGTAAGCCCTTACGAGGCGGAAGTAGGATAAAGCCCTGAAAAAACGTGCCTGTGCAATGCAATAGCTTTTCATAGGTCCGTTCGGGATGGTCGCCGATTTTTCCATGAGGTTGTGCGCTGCACGTATAATGCCATAAGGTCCAGTCCATTGCCCGTCACTGGCTGGCGCTGTTCTTGATCCTTCACTTATCGCATTAACAGTTGGAGTCGTAACATTTACTGCGAAGTCACTATAAAGTTCCTCCAGCGGCGTGTTAAAATCCGGCAGGCTGGTATAGAGATAATTCGTCGCCATGATCAGGTGGCTTGAATCTTTCCAAAAAATGGCATCATTAATGGCTGTTTCAGAAAACTGGTCCAGTTTCTTGGTGCAACTGCTCATCACCAGGCCGGCACTAATCATAGCAACCGATACTGCCCGGTAATTTTTATTGAATATTTTCATTGTAATAAAAATTTTAATCTTTTGTACATTTTTAAAGAATACCGGGGGTTAAAAACTTACATTCAACCCTACCGCATAACTACGCCATAGTGGATAGCCAAAGCTTACCCTGTCTGTGTTTTCCGGATCGTAGTAATTGAACCACATGCCGGTTTTCTCCCACAGATCCTGGCCGGAAACGTAAATACGGATATCACCCATGTGTTTAATCTTATGTACATTCTGCGCTAGTGTGTAACCGATCTGTAGATTTTTCAGGCGGATATAGCTTGCATCCTGTATCCAGTGTGATGAGACCTGGTCATTGATCCTATCACCAAGCCGGATCTTGGGAAATTTAGCATCCAGGTTTTCCGGCGTCCAGTAATCCTGGTGAATAGCCCAGGGCATCCGCCAGCCGTCGTAATAAGCCATTGAAGCTGTAGACTCCAGTAAAATGCTTCGCTTACCTACGCCGTTAAAGAGAATAGATGCATCAAAACCCTTCCAGTTTACACCTGCACTAAAACCAAAAACATAGCGGGAATTGGTATTACCCAGGTATACTAAGTCGCCATGATCCGCCGCTGTACTGATACCTGAATTAATCTTGCCATCACCGTTCACATCAAGCAGTTTAATGTCGCCAACACCAGTGCCGGGTGTACGCAACGGATACCCGGCCAATTCACGGTCATCATCAAAATATCCATCTGCCCTGTAGCCGAAAATAGAGTTGGTGGATAAGCCCGGTATGCTCGCATTGATACCAGCGTTATAGGAAATAGAGCCGTCGTAACGCACTACTTTATTTTTATCATCACTCAGGTTGGCAGTGATAAAATAGCTTCCGTTCTTAAAGCGATCGTTCCAGTTGACAGTAAGCCCCCAGCCATTTACCCTTACTGCTGCCAGGTTAGCTGCATTAGGAGTCACGCCAAGGAGGGCGGGCAGGGACTGGTTAACAAATACGTTATCGTTGGTTTTAATGAAATAATCGTAGTGAATCCGGAGCTTTCTTTTAAATATTTCGAGGTCCAAACCGAAGTTGGCTGTTTTAATAACTTCCCAGGCTTTACCCAGGGCAGGAAGGCCGTTTTGGAAAAAATAGGCTGTCCGCGAATCGTTGAACGGATAGAAACCTTGTGAAAGGAAAGGTTGAAAATCGTAATTGTTTGCATTGGGGTTTGAAGTTTGGGCTCCACCCGCGGTACCATAAGATGCGCCGATTTTTAACTCATTAACCCAAGGCAGTGCCTTCTTAACCCAGTTCTCTTCTGTCGCTCTCCAAAATACATTTCCAGCGTAGAAGGTTTGAAATTTATTGCCCGGCGAAAGACGGGAACTTCCGTCCCTGCGCAGCGTGCCTTCAAAATAATACTTTTTATCAAAATCATACGACAACCGGCCAAAGTAAGACAACCAGGTATTCACCTGTATATTGTCTCTCACATTACTAATATCAGCTGTTGCGAGACTACTGTAGTTGAGCGTAGGAAAATCGTTGAGCAGTAATGCCCGTTGTATTGCCTGTACCCAGTCGAACTTATAGGTTTTATACTCATAGCCACCTAATAAATGAAAGTGGTGTGCATTCATTTTGTAATCATAGTCAGCGGTAGTAAAAAAGTTTTGCGAAATCGTATTAGGGGTGGTTTTAGTCAATGAATTGATTTGATTAATAGGATTACCGGGAACGGGAACCATATTTTGGTCAGAGGTCCAGCGTGGAATGGTTCTGCTGAAAATATCCCTGTTAGAAAGCACCAATCCGGGGCTGTACACCGCTTTCAGGTCCAATCCTTTTAAAACCTGTTTGGCCGATATGCTAAAAACGCCATTGATATTGTATTTGTCTTCATGATCAAATCCGCCATCCTTCAATACGGGATAGGCATTGGAAATGGTACCGATAAAAGCATATTTTGATTCATTGGTCCCGGGTGCAAAAATTGGGTTGCGTGACGACCGTATAGAGTAAATGTTGTACATCAGCCCCTCCCCGGTTACACCTACAGGAGGTGCATCAATATTTTCTTTCGTAAAAGAAATACGGGTGTCGAAGCTAAAAACATTTGTGAGTTTGTTATTGTAGTTGAGCCGTGCGTTGACCCTGCTATATTTATCGGGCCCGAACTTAAAGATACCCTGCTGATCTAAATAGCCCATTGAAAACAGGTAGGTGGATTTGTCACCACCACCACTTACCGAAAGGTTCATATTACGTTGTGGACTTTGTTTACGCAACAGGATATCAGCCAGGTTATAATTATAATAATAATCCCAGGATCTTGTATTTGTATTCCACACATCATTAATGGTGGGGTCGTCTAACCAATCCAGCTGCTGTGGTGTAAAGGCAGGGTTCTGATTGGCGTTGATCATTGCAGCGTTTTGCAACTCAGCCTGTCTCCTGGAACTGATCAATTCGGGCCTTGCATAAGGCTTACGCGAGGTGTACATGGCATTCAACTCTACCTTGGGTTTCTGGTTCAACCTTCCACCCCTGGTAGTCACCAGGATTACGCCACCCCCGGCTTTTGCCCCATAAATGGAAGCCGATGCAGCATCTTCCAGTATCGATATATTCATGATGTCGCTTGGATTAATAGCACTGAGATCACCTTCTACCCCATCAATGATCACCAGTGGTGCATTGCCTGCACCCAGCGATGTTATTCCCCTGATATTGGCCGAAAATCCTTCGCGGCCCGGCTGGCCATTGGTACGGGTAATTAAGAGACCTGGCGCAGCTCCCTGTAAGGCTGCCATGGCATTGGTTACCGGGCGGTCTTTTAGTAAACGTTGTTCAACGGCTAACACAGCTCCGCCAACATCCCGTTTACTTTTAGAGCCATAACCAACTACTACCGCATCGCTTAACTCAGTAGCCTTCGCTCTAAGTTGGATCGACAGGTTGTTTTGGGCTCCAACAGTTACTTCAACTGGTTCATAAGTTACAGAAGAAATGATGAGTATATCACCTGCCGCAGCGGTTATACTGAAGCTGCCTGCTTCATTCGTAGCTGTACCCTTGTTCTGGTTTTTTATGGTAACAGATGCCGCAGCAACCGGTTTGCCGTTTTCATCTTTAACGGTACCTGATACAGTTTTAGCTTGTGCAAAAACAAGGAATGGAAGGAATAAGAGCGCCCCTAACCCGGAAATAATTTTCTTGCCGGGAGGTAATGACACGTTTTTCAGCAATCGCATAGCAGTCGTTTTTATGTAAATAATCAGGGAAGTACACCCGGGAATCTGGCAGGATTCTGTTGGCCCAATTCCAGGAGCACATTTCTATGTGCAATTTGAGGACCTGTTAAAAAAAGATGGGGTGAGTATCGTAAAAGAATGGGGTGAATTTCATAAACAAAACACAACTATTTGATTTTCAATAAAAAACAAATTGAATCCAGCAAAGTGGTTGCCCTGTTTCATCCAAATATCTTTACTTTGAATCCTGTTGATATGAACGATATGTGCCAGGATTCTCCTCCATTTCACTGCTTACTACAAAAAATTTGTTTTGCCCTGCTGTTTTCAGGTCTGGTGTTGCAGAGTATGGCTCAAACAATGTCATTCAACCATCTTACAATTGAGAATGGCCTTTCTAACAATTCTGTTCTGGCCATTACCCAGGATGCCAAAGGCTTTTTATGGTTTGGTACAACATTAGGCGTTAATCGTTACGATGGTGCACGGTTTAAAACCTACCTCTTCAACGAAAAGGACAGCAACGCCCGTTTTAGTAACAATGTGACCGCTCTTTTCACCGATTCAAAAAAAAATCTTTGGTTGGGTTCATGGGCAGGGCTCTCCAGGTACAATGAACAGCAGGATGCTTTTGAGCGCATCGCCTTAACCAGCACCCGGAATTTAAACATCAACTGCATTATTGAAGACAGGAAGGGAGTGATCTGGATTGCTACTTCAGATGGTTTGTTTTCAGCAACTTACGAGGGCACTGCCAGCTTTAAACAATACAAAGCCACAGGCACCGGCAGTATTGCAGGGAATAACGTGCGATGTGTTTACCAGGATCGCAATGGGCATCTATGGGTGGGGACCACCAGCGGGCTAACCCGTATGACCGATCAAAACGGGCGGTACAGTTTTCAGACATTTCTACATCAACCGTCTGCAACAGGATCATTGAGTTCGGATTATATCACTGCTATTGCTGAGGACGCCCAACAAAACCTGTGGATCGGCACGCAAACGAGTGGATTGAATCTTTTTGATCCGGCTGGTAATTCTTTTATTCGTTACGCCAAAACTAGTAACGGGACAAATGGGCTGGTGAATAATAATATCCGGATCCTGCTTCCTGGCCGTGATGGTAAACTATGGATCGGTACACAGGAGGGTTTGAGTGTGCTCGACCCTGCAACCAAAAATTTCAGTTCTTATCAAAACGATGCAGGTAATAAAAAAAGCCTTAGCCAGAATTCGATCTACAGTTTGTTTGAAGATGCCGACAGATCTATGTGGGTGGGAACTTATTTTGGCGGGGCCAATTCTACTTATTCTTACACCACCAGTTTCAATATTATCCAGAATCATGAAAACCCATCAAGCATCAGTAATAATGTGGTGAGCAGTATAGTTGAAGATGTGCAACATCATCTTTGGATAGGCACGGAGGGTGGCGGGTTAAATTATTACAACCGGAGTAATGGCCTGTTCACTGTTTATAAAAATAAGGTAGACGATGGTGCCAGCCTGGGATCCAATCTTGTAAAAGTTGTGTACATCGATCACGATGACAATATATGGTGTGGCACGCACGGCGGCGGACTAAATGTTTTCGATCGGAAACAAAACAGGTTCAAACGTTTTCTGTATAAAGAAAATGACGCGGCATCACTAAATTCAGAAATCACTTCACTAATAGAAGATGACAACGGTCGCATGTGGGTGGCTACTACTTCGGGCTTGCAATTGTTTCAACGAAAAGGGACAGCGCTTGAACCGCTTTCTCTTTCAACTTTCAGTGGTGCGGGTAGAAACATTACTGCAAGTAGCTTTTATAAAGATATCCAGGGAAATATTTGGATCGGGGGCATGCCGGGTTTCTATAAAGTGACTGGTAATCGTATCCAGGAAATCAGCACAGATATCAATGTAAACAGTTTGAACCAGGATGCGCAGGGAAATATATGGCTTGCATTAAACAAAGCAGGTGTGGCACAATATAACACCCGCACACAACAATTCACCCGCTATGCAAATATTGATGGATTAAGCAATCGCAACGTACTTGGGTTGTTGCCGGACAACAGCAATATGCTTTGGCTTAGCACTGACAATGGGCTCATTAAATTCAACCCTTCTACAAATGCATTTCAAACCTATAAAGTAAGTGATGGATTGGCAGGTAACGAATTCAACTATAACTCCTATTTAAAAGACAGCAAGGGTGAGTTTTTCTTTGGTGGTTATAATGGCATTACCAGTTTTATCCCGGAGCGGATTGAAACAAATAATGATGTGTCGCCTGTAGTGTTTACCGGTCTTCGTTTATTCAATAATATGGTTGCCATTAATGGTGAAGACAAATTACTAACTGAAAACATCAACGGTACCAAAAGGATCAATTTCAGGTACAACCAAAATGTATTTTCCATTGAATTTGCCTTACTGAATTTTATTAAGAGCAGTAAAAATAAATATGCCTACAAACTGGAGGGGTTTGATAAAACCTGGAACGAGGTAAACAGTACTTCCGCAACATATACCAACCTGCCATCCGGCACCTACACGTTTTGGGTAAAAGGTGCCAACAATGATGGTGTGTGGAGCAAACCTGCTTCCATTCAAATAAAAGTGTTGCCGCCATTTTGGTTAACCTGGTGGGCTTATTGTATTTATGTGCTGGTATTTGTTGCTGTTTTATTCCTGGTCGTTCGCTTCTTCTTTTTGCGTGCGTTGCTAAAGAAAGAAGATGAACTGAACCAGGTAAAGCTGAACTTTTTTACCAATGTATCACATGAGATTCGCACACATCTTACCCTTATCATGGCACCTGTGGAAAAACTGCTCGAAAAGAAAGAGAAAGACGGCTTTGTGCACCAGCAGCTCACAAGCGTAAAAAGCAATGCCAACCGTTTGTTGAAACTTGTAAGTGAGTTGATGGATTTCCGCAAAGCCGAAACCAACCATTTAAACCTAAATATTGAACGGCACAACCTCATTCCTTTCTTACAGGATATTTATACCTGCTTCCAGGAAACCTCATTAGCAAAACATATTCCTCTCTCATTCATTCATGATGCAGAAGATGTCCCGGTTTATTTTGACAAAGAGCAACTGGAGAAAGTGTTTTTTAACCTGCTTGCAAATGCATTTAAGTTTACACCGGAAGGTGGTCGTATTGCCTTAATGGTTGAACAGAAGGATAGTAAGGTAAATATTACCGTTACTGATAATGGCCGTGGTATTGCTCCTGAGTATTTGGAAAAACTGTTTACGAATTTTTTCCAGGTTGCAGATCACGGGTTGCAAAACACAGGCTATGGAATTGGCCTGGCCTTGTCGAAAAATATTGTGGAGCTACACAAAGGGGCCATCAGTGTTGAGAGCCAACCACCGGCAAATGGAAAAGAAGGTCGCACCGTTTTCACGGTTACGATGCTGCAAGGCAATCGTCACTTTGAAACAAATATGCTGGCAGAAATACATCCTGTAATAAAAACACCGGAGACTGAATCGGCCCCGGTTGCTGTACCTGTTCAACCATTAGCAACAGAGCCAACCAGGGAAAAACAATTCAGCATTTTAATTGCAGAAGATAATCCTGAGTTACGCACACTGGTAAACGAAACATTTAATGAACAATACAATGTAATTACGTGCGAAGATGGATTGCAGGGATGGAACACTGCTGTTGACCAGATACCCGACCTCATCATCAGCGATGTAATGATGCCGGGGATGGATGGACTTGAGTTCTGTGAAAAAATCAAAACAGACGAACGCACCAGTCATATACCTGTGATCTTACTAACTGCAAAAAGTTCCCAGAACGACCAGGTGAGTGGATTAGAAACTGGTGCCGACATCTATATTACCAAACCATTCAGTATAAAGATTCTTGAACTGAATGTACGTAACCTCTTAGCTGCCCGGGAGAAATTGCGGCAAAAATTCAGTCAACAGATCATTGCAGCACCCGAAGCCCCTGCGACAGTAGAAACGCCTGCAGACACATTTGTCAATAGTGTTGATAAAGAATTTCTAACACGTGTGATAAAGATCGTTGATGAGCATATGGATGATCCTGATTTTGGTGTAGAGAAACTGGCAAGGAAAGTTGCCATGAGCCCCCCTATCCTATACAAAAAAATAAAAGCCGTGAGCAATATGTCGGTGAATGAATTTGTAAAGTCCTTGAAATTGAGGAAGGCTGCGCAGCTTTTACAACAAACCGACATGACCGTATATGAAGTGGCTTACAATGTCGGTTACAACGATCGGAAATACTTTAGCCGTGAGTTTAAAAAACAGTTTGGCAAAACACCGAGTGAATATGCAGGCAGGAGTAAAGAAGAATAAAGTCTCCTTTTAATAATTGACATCTCACTTCACTCAATCACATCAGAACAAATCTCCCATTCTTTGATAATCGATTCCCGGTGTTCGTCACTAAAATTTCTTCAAACCGCTCCAGCCTGTACATTTTACATTATATGGTGCATTTTGACGCCAATGCGATGCGTTGTGATGGGGAAGACAGATTCATCTTTAAGAACAGGTGTGTATTCCCTACAGCGTCAACGCTGCTCCGCTCCCGCCCCCTTTTTGCCGGCTACATTTTTATTGGATACCAAATCGATGCTAAAAGCCCGCATGTTGAGCTGGCGGATATGATAGAGTAAAAACCTGGCGAAGGAATTACACACCACCGCATACTTCGCCGGTGTTCAACCAGGACAACGGCTATGCCGAAACCAATTTCAGCGTTGGTTGCGCAAGAATATTCACCTTGGTAAACAGGATACACAATCTCGTGGGGTGTTATTCTTACATAACATTTGTCACTCAGTATAAAAAAGAATGCATCCATGGTTACAGTTTGAATGATTTTACAGTGGCCCTGCAGTGTTGACATAAAGAAATCATGTTGATAATATGGCAGGGTGCAATGTTGTTTAGTCAGGAACCATGCTAAAAATAAATGTTCAATCCCTTGACACGTGGGACAATTACCCGTTTTAGTAAATCCCCGGGAACGACTTGTGTTCCCCACAATTTACTATATAAAAATGCCTGCCACCATAACGGTGGCAGGCATTCAATGTTTTCTGAATATTTTATGCTGTGGCTATTGCCTGCGTGCAGCATTTAACAATTTCACCTTTAAGAGGTACGCACCTGGTACCTGGATACGCATCGGCGTTCTGAATGCAAAATCATATTTGCCTGCTGTATACACACCTTTGTAATGGCTGTCGGCAGGGCCCTTGTAGAAACTTCCTGCTGTATTGCTCGACCATAAAGTGGTGCTGTCGATCGTAATAAACTGCGCGGGAATTCGATAGTACATATTGTATCCGTTACCAAGGGAAGCTATCGGGAATGGCACCAACGGATATTTCAACGAAATGGCAGTATCGTCCGCTGTAAATGTGTCTGGCGCATAGTCCTGTAGATTTTGCAGGAAAGGTGGAGTTGGATTTAAACCAGTGTTGGGCCTCTTGGCGATCTCACCATTTTTAGGATTGAAGGCCACGCCATTCCTGTCCATTATTTTGTAAATAAACACGTTCGGCGTATCCGCAAACCTGGTAACGGTGTATTCAACAAAGGGATTGTTAGCCCCATTAAAAAGTGTTCCACCATTGTTACCCGCTGCCGCTCCGGGCCCACTCGCTGTACCGGCAATTAAAAGTGACAAGCTAAAGGCGCCGGTTTCCGGGGCTATTTCAATTGTCTGGCCGTCGACCAGGTTCATTTTCATAATATTTTTTAACTGCTGGGTGCCCGCTGCATTCGTTACCTCCAGGTCCATTGTATACGACCCGGTAGGCAAATAAATAGTGGCGCTGTTGGTTTCAATAGTGCCATTGCTCTCATTTACTATGATGGGCGGAAGTGCTGCGGTGCTGCGCTTGGCAATAATTCTGGCATAGTTGGTGTCAGTTAGCGGGTTATAAGATTCTGTCCAAACCGGTACAACATATTTCTTTGAAAATAAACTATCGACAATTTTGCCGGCAGCATCATAGATATGCATCCACTTTACGTGCATTGGTGAACTGGATCCGTCTGTAATGAGGGAATACGATTTAGCAATCCTGCCTTTTACAATGGTAAATTCATTTACAGCGTACTGCATGGATGGACTTAAAAAACCATCACCATATTTTGTGCAGGCAGTAAAAAAGCATGAACTAATGATCAACAGCAGCGAACATAACGCTACTGTTATTTTTCTATTTTTATTCATATAAATTGGTCTATTTTTTTGTTCCGTAAAAGAATAAAGTATGGGAATTATCAAGGGCATTCATCACACCATTTTTTGTAATCACGCAGGAGGTCTTTACCAAAGTACGTACACCAATCGTGTTGGGTACCAGTCCTGCAGGATTGGCTGGGCTCAGGCTATAAGGTTTCCACAGTTGCGTAAAATAGACGATCTGTGGTACGTTTGAAACAATGGTATTGTATCCCAATTGAGTATTTCTGGTGTACTCAAACGAAACAATAGCAGAATCACCCGCCAGTTCCGTAGGGTACTGGGTGCCCATGTCGGTAAGAATGGGATACATTAAAGGCTTATTGATAAGATACATCAGGAGCGAATCCCTGGTGCCTTTAACATTGTTCCGCAGGTAGTAAAACAAGGAATCCAGCGCAAATTTCTTATTCGCATTGATGGTGGCCTGTACATTCAGTGTTCTCAGATTTAAATAACTGAAAACAGCGTAATCAGACGGCGCGAACAAAGTGATTCCCTGCGCATTTATTTTATCTTTTAAGCCCGCAGTATCGATCATCCGCACCAGCGTATCGTATAACGGGTTTTCCTTCAATACATCGTAGGTGGTGGTATTGCTATATTTGTTTACATCCTCCACCTCCCCGCCTGTGATATAATCTTTTTTACATGCCGTGAAAGCCACAACGACCGCTGCAATGATCATCAGCCTGGCTGATACTATTTTTTTCATACAATTTTTTTAGTTTAATACAGTGTTCCGCAATTAGTTCCATAACGATTATCTACCCGTTACCTGCTATGAGATATAGCTACCAGGTCCGGCAATTGCTATTTATGTGTTAACCACCACAGGTTTTGAGTCAACAAATTATCATACGGGAACAGTGTGCCCATATCCAGCGGCCAGTAGTAACCTTTGTTCACATTATTAACACGGCCATTTGCCGGATAGCCTACTGCTTCCAGCCATTTCTGCGTTTCTTCTGTGCGAATAAGGTCATAATACCACTGTCCTTCTCCGAAAAGTTCCCTGCCTCTTTCCATTACAATTTCATCAAGCATGTCATAGGTGTTGGCTGGCGCCAGGTAAGTGGCTATTCCGGCCCGGATTTCAGTTTTGGATAAGGCAGCCCTTGCACCTGAAAGATCACCGGTTGAGGCCAACGCTTCAGCATCTAATAAAATAATATCGCTCAAGCGAAACAGCACCAGGTTATTGTTGAGGTAGGGAAGCGTTTTAGTATCGGGTTTTTGATATTGAAAATTGGTGTACTTCGTCAACATATAACCGGCAACATCACCACCTGAAGCAGGAACATGCGTCCAAACCGTGTTATACCTTGCATCTGTTGCCTCATAAAACCAGTCAACGGTGCCATTATCCGGCGAAAGCCAGCATTGATTGTTCACGTTATCGACAATATTTCCCTTTACAAAAGTGCCGAAGAAACCAAATTGTGCTTCTGCCCAACTGCCCTGTCCGGAGAAATTAGGATCCCTGGGGTTATACTGCATCGACAACTCGAATATGCTTTCTTTGGATGATTGCCCCTTCCAGATATTGGTGTATGTGGCCATCGGCTCCATCGTATAACCGCCATTGTTGATCACATCCTGGCAGGCCGTATGGGCATTGGCGTAGTCGTGTTTCCAGGCATAGATATGTGCCATCAGCGCTGATACAGTTCCTTTATTTGCCCTTATGGTGTTGGCAGTGCTGCCTCCGCCATAGCTAAGGCTGGCCGCCGCAAGCTTCAGGTCTTTGATACAACTATCCAATACAATCGCTTCCGGTGTGCGGGCAATAGGTGGAATCTTGCCATAGTCAACATCATCGTAGGTTTTGGTAACATAGACCGGGTCACCCCATATACGGATCATATAGAAATAGGTGTAAGCCCTTAGGAACAAAGCTTCTGCGATATAACTGTCGCGTATCGCTTCGCTTTTAAAAAGAGTGGAAGACATTTTGGGAACGTTCTGCAAGATGAGATTGGCCTGCGCAATAACCCGGTAAAACCGCGACCAGTTTTGCAGATCATCCTCCAGGTAGGGTACGTAGGAAAAATTATACGGCGGGTTATTAGCCGCCTTTATCGTTTGATAATTCCATTGACCTGCTTTGGGTATAAAGACGCCGGAAGTAAGATCGCCATTGATAAAAAACGATCCATTGCTCCGCAACGAAGCACGTAGCTGGCCGTACATGGCCAGTGAGGCTTGCTCTACCGCAGACTGGGATGTCCAGAAGGCTGCTCCATAGGTGGAAGTGATGGGCGCCTCGTGCAGGTATTTTTTACAGGAGCTGGCTGTAAGAACAACGGCAGCCAATATACATACCTGTATTCTATAGAAATGAAATTGCTTTTTCATTATACTTTTTTTTGTTATTTAAAATTGAATATCAACTCCAAGGGTAAACTTGGTTGGTGTAGCGTATAATCCGCCGGTATACTGCCCTAATTGATCCACCAATTCGGGATTGGGCATGGTGGAGTTTTTTAGGGTAAGAATATTGTCAACGATACAATAGATTTTTGCTCTTGACATTCTTGCTTTTCTTACCAGCGATTCAGGTACCTGGTAGCTCAGCACCACGTTTTTGATCTTAAAGTAGCTTCCATCTTCATTAAACATGCTTGAGATCGGTATAAACTGGTAGTAGCTGGATCCAAATGGATTGATAGATGGAAAATCTGCTTTGTAATTCGGGTCCTTCGCTTTTTCTGGTGTCCAGTAGTTGATACCACTCAGGTCGGGCAACCTGTTGTGTGCAAAGGCATAGATGCTGCTGGAATAACCTCCCACAATATTGCTGATCTGGCTTTGATAGGATGTGTTAATCACGTCTCTTTTCCATGTAAATACGCTAAGCACACTTAAGGAGAAATTTTTATAGCTAAAATCATTTACCCAGCCGCCGGTGTATTTGGGATTGGGATCACCGGTAGGAACACGGTCACCATATTGGTTACCATTGTCTTCATCTGTCCATACATCACCAATATGATTTACATCCTCCCAGATCGGGTCGCCGGGCATCACTTTATGATTACCCTTGAAATAGGTAATTACATTTCCGGTTAAAGGATTAAACGGTATCTGGCTTTGGTTATTATACACACCTAAATACCTCATTTGAAACATTTGATAAATAGGTTGACCCACAGCATATATCCTGCTTGTTCCATAATAGTCACCTATCACAAATGTGCGGTTGTTATTGGGTAGTTTCGCAATTGCATTTTTATTATATGACACTGTTACCTGCATATTCCACTGCAGTTTGCTTTGCCTGGAGAGATTCTTAGTAGTGAGTGTCAGATCCAGGCCACGATTGCTTACCCAGAGATCACGTGCATTAAACTGGATACTCTGGTACCCGGTATAAAAAGGAAGATTAAAATTGTAGTAGTCGTCTTTCGATATTTTATCATACACATCCGCAGATACCCCGATCCTGCCGTTAAGAAACTGGGCATCTATACCGATATTTTTTTGTTCCGTTTTTGTCCAGGTTAAATTGTTCTTTGTTAACCCGTTCGTATAACTCGGCTGAATAGCCGTACCGCCATTATAAGTACCAGGTATGGTGTAGGAATTATAAGGTGCATACAGGTCGCCCGATTGCGTGCCCGATACCCCAAAACTGGCCCTCAGCTTTAAAAAGCTAATGATACCTTTCCCCTTCAGTTTATCCAGGAACTTTTCATCAGACACAATCCATCCTGCGCCTACAGAAGGAAAATACCCCCACTTGGTATTGTCACCAAAACGGGATGACGCATCACCACGATACGAACCGTACAACAGGTACTTACCATCAAAATCATACTGTACCTGGCCCATTAGTGAGAACATGGCGTCAGCTCCATAGCCTGAACCACCGTACAGATCTGCCTGCGGCACACCACTCACAACCTGGATATTGTTGCTGGGTATATTGTAACCCGCAGTATAACTGCTATTGGAAATGTCCCTGGTAAATTGTTGAGACCCTGTAATGGCGAAATTGTGGTCGTGATTATTTTTGGTCTCTATTTTTTTGTTATAGTTTAAAGTATTGGAAACAAAATACGTTGCATAGGTTCCTTTATTAGATTCTGCATAAGAAGACTGCCCGGATCCAAATGCGGCCGCTACCTGGTCGAGGTCAGAGGGGAGAAAATAATCCCTGTTGGAATTTGATACATTGGCAGCACCCTGGAAGGTGTACCTGAGATTACGCAGGATCGTATAATTCAAAGTAAGCGAGGCTGTATAATAATCATTGATGTTCTTATTTCGCAACCTGCCTGTCTGACCGATATAGTTCGAAGAATCAAAGCCTGTTACCCTGTAAAGAGAAGATGGCTGCGTGGAGCCGCTTACCGGCGTGTTATTGTCGCTGTTATTGTATTTTTTCCCGCGCTGCCTGTCGCTTTTTGAAAGTGCCACAATAAACTGGCCGGTTAATTTAGGATTAATTTTAAAATCAAAATTCCCCCTGGCACTATATCGTTTAAATCCAAAATTTTCAATGATCCCTTTTTCATCAAAATAGTTCATACTGATGCGATAGCTCATTGCTTCTGTTCCTGACGACATAGTAGCATCTACATTCTTAACAGATCCACTTCTGTAGAAAAGTCCCTGCCAGTCTTCGGCATTATTAAAATAGGGGTTATTGTAGTCGGTCAATACCTGGGGAAGGTTCGCCAGTTGGCCAGGCGTTGCATATTGATTAATAATATCCATCTTCAATTTCCTTTCTGCCGCCCCGGTCACAGTATTTAATAACTGCGGTTGTCTTGTAACACCGCCATAAACGTTCACCCTAAATTCCGGTTTGGTGGAGCGCCCTCTTTTTGTCTTTATGTAGATTACACCATTAGCGCCTCTTGATCCCCAGGCAGCAGTGGCAGCCGCATCTTTCTGTACATCCACACTTTCGATATCATTGATATTGATGCCTGCCAGGTAATTGGTTCCGGTTGCGTCAATACTACCAGCGATATCCTCCGGGTTGGTAGGTATACCATCAATAACGTATAGCGGTCCGCTAAGGGCGCTTGCCTGGGCGATGTCGGGGTTGTTGCCGATATTGGTATTCACCCTGCTATTGCCACGAACAACAACGGTCGGCGCCACACCCGGCTCTCCGGAGCCCACCTGTACATTTAAGCCTGCAACCCTACCCTGTAGCAGGTTGTCGATACTCGGTGAAGGCAAATTTTCAATGTCTTTGCTTAGCACCGAAGAGATGGCCATGGTGGAGTTGCGCCTGGTCTGCTTTTGCGCGCCAATAACCACAACTTCGTCCATCGCTTTTTTAGACGCCGATTCTGTCATTTTCACGGCAACACTGGTTTGATTTTCACCAATGGTCACCGTAAACTTGTCGTACCCAACATAGGAAAAGACAAGTGCTACCTTTCCGGGAGGTACTTTAATCTGGAATTTACCATCTGCCTTTGTGGAAGTGGCGGCAGTTCCATTTTTTAGGGAAACGGTGGCACCATCAAGCGGTAAATCTCTTTCATCATTTACCGTGCCGGTGACCTGGCGATCCTGTGCCATGCCAAACAGGGAGAACAGGATAAATGCAATAGTCCCAAGGACTTGCTTAAGCGGAAGTTCTTTTTTCATTAGCAGTTTTAGTTTGTGCAATCGTTTGTTTAAGACGGTACTAAGATGATAGAGATTTTCATTAAAAATTGCGCCGTGAAAAAGCTGGAATGGCTACAGGTGATTGCGCAAACGTTTGCTCACGATGAACAACCGTTTGCGCAATTTTTGGTTAATGCACGAATATTTGAGTTCTCTGCGATGAAATACGCCAGCCAAACATTTAATAAAGCAGTTTCGGGTCTTAAAATCAAGTAATATATCTTAATAACAACATTTGAACAACAGTAAGTGTAAGTTGCTGAAACGAAAAAGAAACAAAGTAGCAGAAGAATAAACGTAAAAAATACATTATTCATTCTGAAAAGATCGCAATGGCGTTAGGTTAATTTTGAAAAAATGGGTACTGTCTTATCGCAGGGTTCCTACAGATCGTCATAGCTGATCTCCAGGAATGACCTGGCAAGTTGCTGATGACAAGTGTTCAACAGAATAAGCAATCATAATCGGGACTTTAGCGATGCTGCTGAAAGCGCAAAACACATTAGCCCGGGACAACGCCCCAGGTGAATGAAGGCGTGCGCAATCAAACCCTGAAAGGGCGTAACAATAACGTTTTGCGATGATGAATTCCGCAGAAGGTTGTTGAGCCCTTTCAGAGCTTATAGGCTATGGAAACATTTTCAATCCCGGGTCGGTGCCCCGGGCTAATGTGTTTTGCCCTTTCAGGGCGATGTTACTATGAACATACGATTGCGCTATTTGGTATTGCTAAAATGTTGGCCATGTTCAAAGGCCACACTATTTTCACCGCCACAGCCCCACAGCCCTTTATCGACTTTGATAAGGGTCTAAACGAAAAACCAGCGCCATTTCAGAAGGCTTCTTAAAACGAGGCAGGTCCTCAGTTTATTTTGCATTTACACCGGGGGGAAATAAAGGTCATTCGACCAGGAAGAATATTAAATAAAAATAAATGAATTATCAACGATTGCTTTTACGCTGCCTGCTGCTGACCTTAATGATAACCCAGGAAGGTTTTAGTAATGTACATGCCCAAAGTAAACCGATCCAAAGGATGGGTTCGTTGAATACCGTTTCTTTTGATGATGGCTGGCTGTTTGCCCGTTACGGCTTGCAACCTGATGGTACGCGACAGGAGGAACCTTCCGGTTTGGAGGCAACAGGAATAAACGATGCTGCCTGGCAAAAATTAGACTTACCGCACGATTGGGCGATCACAGGTCCGTTCAGAATAGAACTGGAAGGGGCGACCGGCAAATTACCGTGGAAAGGCATTGGCTGGTACCGAAAGCATTTTACGCTACCGGCTTCCGACGCTGGCAAACAAATTTTTGTTGATTTTGACGGCGCAATGGCCAATGCAAAGGTTTGGCTCAACGGAAAATATGTTGGCGCATGGCCTTATGGATATAATTCTTTCCGGGTCGATCTGACTTCCTTTATTCAACCCGGAAAAGAAAATCTGCTGGCGGTACGACTCGATACCGAAACCTGGGATTCACGCTGGTACCCCGGTGCAGGCATTTATCGCCATGTATGGTTGGTGAAAACAAATGCCTTGCATGTTGATCATTGGGGAACCTATATCACCACACCGCAAGTAACAGATAAGAATGCTGTTGTAAATATTGCGGTAACTGTCTGCAACCAATCAAAAAAGACAATGAAGGCAATTATGCGTACTTTTTTGTTTGAACTGGATGCCGCCAATAAACCTGCAAAAAAAGTCGCAGTAATAAAAGATGCAGCGATAGCGCTTAATGCCGGCGAAAACATCGTTGCCGAATCACAGACAAATATCACCCATCCAAAGCGCTGGGATATAGCAGCACCCAACAGGTACGTTGCACAAACAAATATTATCGTTGATGGTAAAATCATTGACACTTACAATACGCCTTTTGGTATTCGTACAATAGAATTTACTGCCCGAAATGGCTTTTTATTAAACGGAAGACGCGTTGAAATACAAGGCACCTGCAACCACCACGATTTAGGAGCGTTGGGCGCCGCATTCAATACCAGTGCTTTAACACGTCAATTAAAAATATTGCAGGATATGGGTTGTAATTCGTTGCGCACTTCTCATAACCCACCAGCGCCTGAACTGCTAGAGCTGGCCGACAAAATGGGTTTCCTGGTTTGGGATGAAGCATTTGATGCATGGAAAAAAGGCAAACGAAAAAATGATTACAACAAGTTATTTGACGAATGGCATGACAAAGATATCACCGCCATGGTGCATCGTGATCGCAACCATCCCTCTGTATTTATCTGGTCGATCGGTAATGAAGTAATGGAGCAACAGAATGTAGAACTCACAAAGCATTTGGCTGATATCGTGCGCAGGGAAGATTCCACCCGTCCTGTTTCCAATGGCTATAATGACCCCAACGGTGGCCGCAGCTCCGGTGCTGTTGTAGGGCTCGATATTATGGGTGTGAACTATTTTTTTAACCAGCAACCAAAATGGGATGCTGATCCACGGTATGCCAATAAACCTACACTTGGCAGTGAAACGTCTTCCTGCGTTACATCCCGTGGTGAGTATTTCTTTGGGGCGAATGAATACCAGAACTGGCAAATTTCTTCCTACGATTATGCAAAACCAGGCTGGGGTTGTTCGCCCGATGAGCAATTCAGGACCAATGCAAAATATCCGCATTTGTTAGGTGAATATGTATGGACAGGTTTTGATTACCTGGGTGAACCAACACCTTACAATTCGGATGAAACAAACCTGCTCAACTTCAGAACCGACCCCGACAAAAAAGCAGAACTTGAAAAACAACTGGAAGCTTTACGCCAGAAAAAGCCACCATCCAGAAGCAGTTATTTCGGCATTGTTGATTTAGCCGGGTTTCCAAAAGATCGATTTTACAGTTACCAATCGCATTGGCGCCCCGATTTACCGGTTGCGCATATTTTCCCCCATTGGAATTGGGCCGAAAGAATGGATTCCATTACACCGGTACACGTCTATACTTCCGGCGATGAAGCAGAACTGTTTTTGAATGGAAAAAGTTTGGGCCGCAAAACAAAAACACCCGGGCGGGACTTTCGTTTGATCTGGCCTGATGTAAAATATACGCCCGGCGAACTAAAAGTGGTTTGTTATAAAAATGGAAAGCAATGGGCTACTGATGTTGTAAAAACAACAGGCGTTATGGAAAAACTCTCATTAACGCCTGATCGTACGGTGATCAAAGTAAGTGAGGATGAGCTTTGTTTTATTACTGTGAAAGTAACCGACAAAGAAGGGTTGATGGTGCCACGCTCAAACCCGGTGATACATTTTTCTATTGAAGGAGCGGGAGAAATTGCAGCAACCGATAATGGTGATGCCACCAGTTTTGTTCCCTTTCAAAGTCATGACCGGCCTGCATTTAACGGGATGGCATTATTGATTGTAAAAACCAAAAAAGGCGCAAAAGGGAAAATTACGGTAAAGGCAGAAAGCATAGGATTAGCTCCCGCTACTGTTTCAATAGAAAGCAGGTAAACCGATTTCTAAAAAGCGCTGAAGCATTCTTCTGCCAGTCCAAAACTGAGCGTCATGCCTGCTCCGCCCAATCCATTGAGAATGTAAACACCTGGTTCTGCCTGCAGAAAAACATGGTGTTCGCCATTTTGAAGTTTGGGGTAGATGCCATTCCAGCTTTGAACCAGTTGCCAATCCGAACTATTGACAAAACTGCCCAGGTAATCCTGGATCATTTGATTGATTTCGGCCCGGTCGAAAGGGTCATGGGTAAGTCCATACTCGTGGGAATCACCTACGGTAAGTTCGCCAAGGTTGTTCTGGGAAACCATTACATGAATTCCGTATTTAATAAATCCGGGCAATTCTGCTTCGTATCTTTTTCTTAATTCTTGCAGACCGGGTGCAGCTTTAAAACTGCCGTAGTGGGTCAGCGATAAACCGCCACAAATAGAAGTGCCAATCGCAGACCTGCCAGGTGCAACAAAGCGCATCATCTGTAACTTGCATTTGGTAATGTCCATCTGGCCGAAAAGTTCCGGGTACAATGTTTCAAAGTCGGCTCCACTGCATAAAACCACAAGGTCCGCTTCATATTGCACTTTACCGGCGTACACCTTCCCGGGTGCTACCTGAGTAATTGCCGTGTTCCAAATAAAGCGAACGTCAAGATATTCCTCCAGGTAAGCTGCGACGGTGGTAATAGCTACCCTGGGATCAACAACCATCTCTGTTTTACTGTAGAGTCCACCTATTAAACCATTTGGATTGACGGTTGTAAAACTTTCACCGATCTCGGCTTTGGTCATCAACTGCACCGGTCTTCCCTCCTGCCTGAAAATATCATTGAGTTCCTGTAATACCTGCCATTCATCAGCATGATGCGCTGTATGTAAACTACCGGATGGATTGTACCACAAACCGGTACTATCACCAATATCCGCCCAGATAGCCCGGCTGCGCAATGCCCTTTCGTACAACCTTCCCACTGGCTGGCCCACAGGCCATATCATTCCAAAATTTCTGATGGAAGCGCCCACGGCCCGTTCCGATCGTTCAATAACGGTTACTAAATAACCTTTCAGCGCCAAAGCCCTTGCGGTAGCCAACCCTACTATACCCGCCCCTGTTACGATAGCTGATTTACTCATAGCGAATGATTTTCTTTTTGGTGTTTTTTAGCAAAATACTGCAATGCCATCGCCGTTCCTACAATACCAATTACAGACAGGATCATTACACCGTTGCTGTATAGAACCGTCCATTGTGTTTTTAGCCGGAATACCGTTTTTAACAGCAGCACTCCGACACTGCCCAGGTATCCGAAAGAATCGGCCACGTACATCAGGAATCCCACATTACCGGCATATTTGAAGGCGGCGATCATCCTGTCAAACAGGATGCAATTAAAAGGAATGTATCCCATATAGAGACCAAGACCCACCAGCGTCATCCAGGCGAAGGGAGAAATGAGTTGCTGTATAAAAAGGAGCGAACTGACACCGGCAATGGCAAAACCAAGGATGATAATAATATGGGTTATTACAAAAGCTTTCCAATTGTTTTTAATAAGGATCATACTTCCGATACAGATCAGTACGATAATACTGATAGGCACTTCGGTAGCTGTGAATACCGATGGCTGATTACCAAAGCCGAGCTCCTTCCACATATCGGCCGCGAAATTATCACGTATATCCCTGAAAATGGTGAGGAATACATAGATCACGATCAAAAGAATAAGCCCTGTTTTAAACTGACTAAAGAATGCTTTCCGGCCTGCTTTATCCATGGGTAGCCGGGTAACGCGGGCCGCCACATCTGTAGCTGAGGGCTGGGGAATTTTTTCCAGCAGGTACACAAATAACAACAAGGGCACAAGGAATACCAGGCCGGTTACAAACGGCACCCATTGTTCAGTGACTCCAAAATCTACCATCAGCCATTTGGCTACGGATTTCACAAACCCGGATGAAAAAATAAAACTAACTGCCAGCGCGGCCCCAATAAAATCAGTGGCCTTCCTGCCTTCTACATAAGAAAAGACGATGCCCCAAATAATACCCAGGGGGAAGCCATTGAGAAACAAAAACACCACGTTGACCGGGGCGGGCACCACCGCAAATAACAACATCGCAAGCCAGGAAATCCCCACCAGCAACAGGATGATCTTTCCCCTGCCTACCTTTTTTAGTTCGGCAATAAAACCGATGCCATAGAATTTACTGAGCAAATACCCCAGCACCTGGCTGATCACCAATGCATCTTTATAAGCCACACCGAAAACGGCAGGCATATCTGCATAAGTGCCAATGGTAAAGGGTTTGCGAAAAGCATACACCGAAGCGTATGTTAGAAAACTAATGAACGCGGCATAGATCGCTACCCGGGTATCCCGTTCCTTCCCCGGCAAACTGTTGTTGAAGATGGCTATCACAGATTAAGGTATTAACGCATTTAATGCTTCCAGTGATTCTATGATATAATCGGGATTGGCAGCCAGCAATTGTTCAAAACTATGTGCACCGGTTGTGACGCCAACGGTAAGACCGCAACCTGCATTCTGACCCTCTTCAATATCAATAGCTGAGTCACCCACTTTCACTACTTCCGAAGCATCACTGATGCCAAATTGCTGCATGGCCAGCAGGATCATATCGGGCTGTGGCCGGTTGTTGACTACATCGCTGGCAGTGACCAGGGCATCTATCTGTGCGCCGGTTTGCCAGCCCAGTTTTTGCAAGATGGAATTGGCGGTTGCTGCATTATAGCCGGTGTTTAACACTACGGCTATATTCCTGGTATGTAATGTTCTAAACATATCTTCTGCGCCTGGTTGTGGCTTTAGTTCAAAACTATCGTAAGCGATCGCCAGTTCGGTTACAAAAGACTGGTAGATCTCCTGTGCCAGCGAGTAGTTCATCTCAATGCCATGCGCTGCGAGGATATCTTTGATAGCTGCCAGCTTTTCTTTACCGGCACCAATATGGAGGACTTGTTCCAGGGTACAATGAACACCGCCAGCTGCATTGATTGTTTTGCAGAGTGTTTTATACACAACATTGTCTTCATCCACCGTGGTACCGGCCATATCGAAAACCACCATTTTTATCATGCCTGCAGGTTTTTTATTTTGTTATGTTGAGCCGTTAAATGCACCATCATTTTTTCCCTGTAATGTTCCATCGAAGGCAAGGGAACGTCTTCGAGTTTAGCCTGCTCATCCCACAATCTCAATTGAATATATAGTTTATGGAGAGGGTCAGTTTCAAATAGTTTTGCCTCCTGCTCACTCATCGGTCCACCCTGGAAAGAAAGTGTCTTTTTACTGGCATCACTCAGCCGGAAATAGTACTCCTCGTATTTAAAAGTGAGGTACCTTTTTGCGATCACATGCGACGCCACCAGCTTTCCAATCTTCTTTGAAAAGCCTTTTTCAACAAGATAACCTGCCCCCAGTTTTTCATGATCTACCACGCCATAACCATCCATCTGAGTGGTGTCCATTTCGCTCTCCAGCAAATGGCCGATGTCGTGGAAAAAAGCTGCCAGTATCACATCATCATCGTAGCCCGCATCTTCGGCCAACTGCGCACATTGGCACATATGTTCTATCTGCGAAACGGGTTCGCCGATATAGTCGTTTTGCCCGTACCGTATGTAGAGCGACAACACTTCATCTGCTATTCTTACAACATCCATATAAATTATAAGTTTATTTGTACTGATAGCCATCCACTTCGCCCAACGCCGTTAATGCCACTACCGTGGGTCCGGTAATCATTATTGAAAAGATTCTGCGCCGCTATGCGCACGGCCCATCCTTCTGCCACATAACCACCATAGAGGTTTACTATATTCCAGCCCGGGGTACCACCGGCAGGAATACGGTTATCATCTTTGTCACCCTGTGCCAGCCGGCTTTGTTTACCGGCAAATAAATTCTCAATAGCTGCCTGCCATTTGTTGTTGGCATAGTTGATCAATACCCGGCCATTAAAAGGCGGTATCCTTCTCATCGGTTCGCTGCGGCTTAAGTTTTGCCCGTAAGCGTAAGACGCACCGGTCCGGATACTGAAGAAAGTTGAAAACCGGTAGTCTAACGATGCTTCCAACCCGCGCAGGTAAGAGACCTGGCTGTTTTCTTTTGTGTACACGTTATAGCCAGCCACTTGTTGCCCCGGAACCTGCACCCTCGTGATGATGTCGGCCAGGTGCATGTAAAAAAATGATGCTGAGGCCTGTAATTTTCTGCTGATAAAACGATAACCCAGTTCGGTGTTATAGGTCTTCTCCGGCTTTAAGCTATAGGCTGGAATTTCCCAGCGAAAATCTACAAGGCCCAGGGTACCCATATCATCAATATTGGGGGTGCGATAACCAGTGCTGAAAGAACCGTACACGGATTGCTGCTGGCTGATATGGTAGAGCAACGCTGCATTGGCAACAACAGAAGATGGTTTTACCGTGACATCCCCCAGCTTTAAAATGGTGGTGGCGGTATCAGGGATTTTGATGGTAAAACTATTGTACCTCAGACCCGCTTCTATATCAAAACGCTTCCATTTTATGTGGTGCAAACTATACACCGAAAAGTTTCCACTGGTGGCGTCGTTGGGGTATAATCCTCTTTGATAAGCAACATTGCCATTTGCAAGCGTTGTTTGCAGTTTCATGCTGTTTACTTTATCGTGGTAATACTCAATCCCACTATTCGCTGTCCAGTTTTGGGTAATGTTTGATAACACATCACCTGTAATTCCAAATGTTTTTACTTTATCCTCTTCTAAGAATTTATTGGCATTCCCGTTTCTCAAATAGCTTCTTTTTTCCTTGCTACTTTGAAAAGAAGTGGTGAACGATATTTTATGAAGCCACTTGTTGTACCCATCGATATCTAACCTGGCATAACTCATTTGCCTTTGCTGCGGCGCAAAAAAGTAGTACGCGAAATTCTCCAGTTTCACCCGGTGATAGAGTGGCACATCTTTTTGTTGCACATATTGGTGGGCTAATACAAGGGTGGCATTCCCGGCAACCTTCCATTTTAGTTTGGCATCAAAAGCCTGTTCCATATAACCGGATGGTGATTGTTTTCCCGTGGTATCTCCGCCCAGAAGGTCGCCAAAATTCCTGTTGGTATAGCCAGCCATTACGGCCAGTTTACCAGATTGATATTGCAGTTCTCCCCTACCTGTATATTCCATATCACTGGTAGCTGCTTTACCAATAGCCGTGGCGTGAAACCCGTTTTTTGAATTGAAAACCGGGTCTTTTGTAAACAACTGCACTACGCCGCCCATGGCATCGGAGCCATACTGTACAGAACCTGTACCCCTTGCCACTTCTATTTTTGAGAGTGTATAGGCATCTACCGTATTAAGGTATTGATTGGGACCAAACCTGAAAGTGGCATTGTTAAAACGAATACCATCTATCAATAATAAAGTTTGATTACCCGTTAACCCACGCACAAAAGGTGAGCCCCCGCCATGATTGGTTTTCTGGATAAAAACGCCGGTAGTGCCAGCCAGGGCTTCGGGGGTGGTCCGGTATCCGTATTGGTCCAGTTCCTTTCTTGAAACGCTATTTACGGCATAGGGCACCGACAGTAGTTTTGTTTCTTTCCGGGTGGCGGTAACAATTACATTGTTAAGATTGGTGGTGGTATCGATTGTCTCTTTTTCAATGACTTGGGCCATACCTTTTATTGTTAAAAAAGCAGTGCCGAGAAAAATGATCGTTTTACTTTTCTGCATGAGACGCTTCCTTGAATTATTAATGTCTGATTTTCTGAAAGCGGCCTCACCCCCGGCCCCTCTCCTCGCGGAGAGGGGTGCCTCTCCGCAATCCGGTTTACAGTTTAAAGTGAAGGGTTTATGCACAATTCTAAGTTTATCTGAAAATAAAATTCTATTTACCTGTGCCGTTGCTTGCCTGTTGTTCATAATGATCATTCCGCATATCGGCCACATCATCCATCTCTGGTCCTTTCATTATTTTTCTCCAGTCTACCGGGCGCTTATATTTTTCCATGGCTTTGTTCACATCAAAAACACGTTCGTCGTTTTTTTCTAAAGTGTAGGGTGTGTAGTCAGGTTTGTGTGTAAAAAAATCCTGGAGCAGCGATGCTGTAACATCGTATTGATTTACATAAGGCACTCCTAAAATATTGTACATTGTTTTAAGGATGGAACCGAAGTTAGCATGCGTATGGCTCACATAACCACGTTTTATGTATGGACCAGCCATCATTAAAATACTTCTGTGGGCATCCACATGATCTACTCCACCCTGAGGGTCGTCTTCGGTAATAATTACCAGCATGTTTTTCCAATACTTTGTGCGGCTTAAAAAATGCAGGATCCTGCCAACAGCCAAATCATTATCAGCCACATAAGAAGTCCTCGAGAAATAGCCGTCTTTCGGCCTGGCACCGGCCGTATGGTCATTAGGTACCTGCATCGTAACCAGCGATGGCATTTTTCCTTTTCCTTTGATCCACATCTTCGTAAACTCTGTTTCAAACTGGTTCATCCGGAACTGATCGGGAATATTGGTATTGTAGCCGGCATAATTATGGCTGGTTCGTGTAAACAGCGCCTTTTGCATGGGCACCATTACAGCGTGGGCAGCACCGGTTGCTGTATCGTTCCAGTCCTCGCGTACATGGGCTGTTTCATTGGCTTCGCCAAAATTGTAGAACGACACTTTCTCTCTTTCCAAAGCTTCCCAAAGCCCTCCGATTTCGGCATAGTCTTCCGGATCCATACTACCCGTGGAGCCTGGAAAACGACGGCCTGGTGCTTTAGAAAAAATCTTCGCCGATTTGTCCACGCTTGAATTGGTCTCTACCCATTCGTTGGGAATGACGCCGACCATCCAATGATGCCCGTGGATAGAAGCATCACTGTCGCAGTAAAAATTATCACTGAATGCAAACTGCTTTGCGGCTTTGTGATGGTTGGGTGTGACTTTTAAGTTCCGGTTTTGTGAACGTAATGAGTCATGCAAGGTATACTCACAATCCACGCCAAATCTTGCTAAACTGCTATCACCTTTCGCATTGGACAGTTGTCCAAAAACTTCATCATAGGTCCTGTTTTCCTTGGTGATGTACACCACATATTTGATAGGGCTTTCCCTGGTACCGGGCAAGGCCGGCAAAGGATTTTTACCATCATCCGTAATGGTACTAACGGCAAAAGTATTGGCAAGCGCCTGTTTGGTATACGCAGCCAGTTGAGCAGTATTGGGCATGGCAATTTTTTGAAAACTGCCTAGCTGAATATCGCCGATATAAGTACCCTGCGGTGGCGCTTTAAAACCGGCACCGCCATTAGGTCCTGCACCCAATCCACGGCAGGAGATAACATATAGTTCTTTTTCATCTGCTGATAATTTTACCCTCGCCGGGCCCCAGCCAGTTGGGATCAATCCCCTGGTCGTTTTTGTGGTTACATCCACAACAGCAACAGCATTGAATCCCAGCAGGGCAACATACAAGGTTTTTTCATCCTTGCTCAGTGTAATTCCAAAAGGCAACAAGCCACGGTATTTGTCTATGCGCTTATCCACTTTGATGGGGATATGGGCCAGTATCTTATGGTTTTTATAATCGAGCACAGCAATGTTATCGTTGGTGGCGTTAGTTATGTATGCGTATTTGCTGCCCACAGCTATCGAGTTGGGGCTGGCACCACCCACTACTTCAGCATCTTCCACCATTTCGCCTACCTGGTAACCGGTTTTGAATTTATCGATGACCTTGTTGGTATTTAGATCAATCGTAAATACACTCATCGCCTCCGGCGAAAGCGGGCTACCTACTCCGGGAATCCTCTTTCCTTCCACCACCGTTCCTTCAATGGATTCTTTGGTATTGTTGCCGTAAGGATGATGGGAGATCACCATGGAATCGTAGTTCTCTTTCGTCATCCCTTCGACTAATGGGTACGCATACATGCCCACATTGGCCACAAAGGCCGTCTTTTTATCGGAGCTAATGGCGAGGCCAAAAGGCTGCCTGCCTGCGGGTATAGATGCTGTTATTTTTTTTCCGGTAAGGCTGTAGCGAACCATCCGGAAATTGCCCCGATCCAGTATCAATAATTCATCATTGTTCAGTAATAGATCCGAAGTAAAACTATCGCCAAAATCCTCGCCGTTGACTTTACCATTAAGGCTGATGGAGTCGGTGCGCTGCAGCTTTTCGATATCATACACGATTACCGCACCGTTATCGCCTCCGCTTAAATAAACAGTTTTAGAATCAGCTGCAAATGCCACTCCTAAGAATGACCCTTTTGGTAAAACGGATTCAATGGCCTTATGTGGCAGGGCCTGCACAGGCTCGTTACCGCCCACGGGGCTATGTGTTAAGGGAGAATTAATGGTATTGTTATAACCAGGTACCCTTGTATGCGCAAGCGAAGAAAGATCGATGATCGTGAATACACCATTGTGAAGCGTCACCGCCTTTTTACCATTGGGTGAAATGGCCATCCCGAAGGGGTCATGTGTAATACGCACCAACTCGCCTGCGGGAGTTACAAAACGGCCACTGGGCAATATAGAGGTTCCCTTTTCATCAATAATACAGAATTGGTTTTTTGCGGGCACCTGCAGGATGCTGACTGACTTTTTTTGTGAAAAGCCAGTACCAAAAGCAGCTGCTAAAAAAATTGAAAGGCTGATCTTTTTCATAAAAATAAAATAAAGGCGAGGCTTAAAAAAGCCCCGCCGACAATATACTAACTGCCATGAGAAAAAAAGTGATAGAACATTTGTGTGCAGGTGTTTAAAGGTAATTTATTTCAGGAGCCACATTTTTGTATTCAAATCATCGGTACCACCCTGTGCTGCTACCGCTTTTTGCCGGTTCGGTCCGTTTAAGGATTGCTCGGACAGCGGATAGATAAATCGTACAGGTACCTGGTTGCCGTTTAAGTTAGATGCACCGGGAACAATTTCAGGCATGCCGGTCCTTCTCCAATCGAACCAGGCCTCCAGGCCATTAAAGTAGAGGGCAATCCATTTTTGCAAAGCGATTTTTGAGAGTTTTTCAGGCTGTGTCCCGGTGTAAGCAACTGCTGCCTGTGCCAGGTAACCAGCGGGCATATTTACATTCAGGTTATACTGAACCGGCACCAATGCCTTCCAATAATCAAAGTTTGCGGTAATCCCATTGGCGTAGTAAGTATCCGCAGCGCCGCTGGTGATCATGCCCTTTTCCCTTGCTTCGGCGAGGATAAATTGCAATTCAGCGTAATTCATCAGGATTGCCCGTGGTGCTGATGGATCGGGAACTGCCTGTCCCGGATCGTTGCATACCAGGCATGCAAAGGTGTAGCCAACGCGGGATACACCCTGTGGTCCGCCATTAAAATTTAATGCCGCCACATCACCGAGGCCATTGGGAATGCCTTCTACTTTGGGCGTACCCGCTGTTACTGATGTTTGCGAAGGGCGACCAAAAACATTGAGCCTTGTGTCACCCAAAGATGTAAGCCTGTCGCTTAAAGTTTTGCTAACCCTGATCTCATCAAAAGAACCTACCCTGGAGCCGTACAAAGGAAACTGGTTCGGAGCCGCGGAATAATACTTCAATTCAGCATTGTCTGCATTCCCGGTAAAAATGGGGTTATTGGCAGGGTCGCCCACGATCGCCTGCATATCTGCATTTACATTCTTCTTTTGAGATATGCGCATCAATAGCCGTAGCCGCAGCGAATTGGCCAGCTTTCTCCATTTGATGATGGAAGCTGCGCCTCCACCAAACAGGATATCACCTTCCAGGTTGGTATTGCTAACCGCAAGCAGCTCGTTGGCCCTTTTTAAATCGGCCAGGATGCCCGCATAGATTGCTTCCTGCGTATCGTAGGCAGGCAGGTAGGCACCTTCTGTTTTGGCTTTACCGGCTTCATTATATGGCACATCGCCATAGGCATCTGTTACCAAAGAAAACATCCAGGATTTTAAGATCAGACCAACTCCGAGATAGGGGCTTTTGGTATCTTTCTCAACAGCTACAAGAATATTCTGGAGGTTGCGGCTATTACCATACACTGCATTCCACACGCCATTCTGCTCATTCCAGAGATAGCGGTCTTCATTTACAAATTGAATTTTTGCATGGTATTGCGCCACGAGATTACCAATCCCCCATGCATCGTTTACCTGCTGGTTCATCATGTTGCGGATCACGCCGCTTAACAGCAGGTCGGGCGTTACACTGGTTGGATTGTTGTTATTGGTATTGGTTTCGCGAAAGTCCTTGGTGCAACTGACTGTAGCAGCAGTACAAAGCAGGACGATGGCTATATTTCTCAATTTCATGTGTTATAATTTATATGGGTGATGCACTAGAATTTTACGCTAAGGTTTACACCAAAACTGCGGGTAGAAGGGATGGACATATTTTCGATACCGGGTAAGGCGGTACCACCACTATACGACATTGTTTCAGGATCAATATGTGGCACATTATCGCTCAGCCAAAGGTTACGGCCCACGAAAGAAATATTCACCGCTGTAAAAGGAAGTTTGGTTAAAAATCTTGCAGGTAAAGAATACCCGATCTGTAATTCGCGCAGCTTTACAAAAGATGCATCATACATCACACCCTCTGCAATACCACGGCCACCGGTGTAGGCTGTATGCCATTCCCTGGCGCTCACTTTTTTGGTGTTGGGTACAAATGAATTACCTGATGCTACCACACCTGTACCAATGACACCATTGCCATCCTGGGCCAGGTCATAACCGCTTGCACGACCTTCGAGTGTTTCAATAATGATACCGCCTTCCCTGCCCACCGTTTGGGTTTCAGAGTACAGTTCGCCACCGGAGCGTATATCAAACAGGAAGCTGCAATTAAAGCCCTTGTAGGTAAACCTGTTGCTGATACCCATTAACCAATCAGGATTATAGTTGCCCAACTTGATCCGGTTTGTGGTACGCACCGGGCGGCCATTGGCGTCAAACACCTGCTGGCCTACAAAATCTCCTTTGGCATCGTAGTAAGGCGCGGTGGGGTCTGTATTCTGCACCCTGGCAAAACCAATGCCATACAGGTCGCCCATTCTTTCATTTACCCTTGCCTCTACTGTTACCCTGCGGTTTGCCATTACATAGTTGGTCAGGCCATCGCGTAATTCCAGCACTTTGCTCCTATTGGCTGAAAAGTTAATATCTGTGTTCCAGGTAAAATCTTTGCCTTTAATACCATTGATGTTCAGGATCGCTTCAACGCCCCAGTTTTTGATAGAACCTGCGTTGATCACCCTGCTATCGTAACCTGATGTGATGGTCAAAGGAATATTTAAGATCTGGTTGACAGTTTTGCTCTGGTAGTAGGTAACATCCAGGCCAATCCTGTTTTTAAGGAAGCGTATATCGGCACCAATTTCATAAGCCGAGCTAATCTCGGGCTTCAGGTTCAGGTTACTTAAACGGCTGGTTTCGCCATACACTTGTGCGGCACCATAAGGATCGCTGCGGCTGTAGGTTTGTGTGTAAGTAAAGGGATCGGTATCGTTACCCACCTGTGCAAAGCTTGCCCGTACTTTAGCAAAACTGATCACCTTTGGCAGGGTAACGATGTCGCTGATAATAGCACTCAGGGCCACGGAAGAATAAAAATAAGAGTTGTCTTCAGTACCAAAGGCTCTCAGATCTTCCGGAAGCGTCAGGGCGCTGCTCCAATCGTTGCGGCCTGTTACATCTAAAAATATTTTATTTTGATACGAAGCACCGGCAGCTGCATAAAGGCTGTTGATGCGTTTGCCTACATTAGATTGTTCTACCACCAATGGAATGCGGCTATTGTTCAGGCTGTATATTTCAGCGATATTCAACTGGCCGGCAACATCTTCATTATATCTTGAAGTCTGGCGCATTTGGTTGCCTCCTACATTGGCAGTGAACGCAAAATCATCATTGATTTTTTTATTGGCGGAAAGCAGGAAATCGGAGTTGCGCTCTTCGTTTACGATCTTAACTTCGCGGTACTCGCCAAAAGGAAAACGTTGTGTACTAAAAGCCCTCCTGTATTCCCGGCGTTCGTTGCTATAGTCGGTTGCTGTACGCACCTGCAGGTTCAGCCAATCCGTAAAATCATACTTCAACTGGATGTTGCCGATCAGGCGGTCGTAGTATTGGCCGTTGGTATTTTCCATCACGGTCAAATAAGGATTATCATGATAGTTATAATTCCAGCTATACTGGCGTTTTCCTTGTTCACCGTTCATCCAAAGCCTTTTCATATCGCTTACTTTAACCGAAGCGGGAAGCCAGCAATTGAACAGGTACATAATATTTTCTGTACCATAACTGATAGATGGGCGGTTATCGCTTTTGCTATTAATGTAGCTAACAAAAGAACGGGCCGATAATTTTTTATTGAAATTATAGCTGCCGGAAAGTGATACCGTATTTCGTTTCAAATCGGTGTTCGGCACAATGCCTTTCTGATCGAGGTTGGTATAGCTGATCCTGTATTCGCCATTACTATTGGCACCCGTAAGCGCCACATTATTGGTAAAAGTCGTACCGGTTTGCAAAAAATTCTTGAGGTTGTCTTTATCTGCTACCCATGGTGTGGCGGTAATAACGCTTCCGGCTGGTGCATTCAAATCGGCACCCGTAAAAGGAATTGCCTGCCCGTTCAAAGTGCGGGGTGAATTATACTGAGGGTAACTCTGTCCGCTGAAAGCAGGTCCCCAGCCTTCATCTGTACCATCCGTAAGACCGGCGCCACCGCCATTTACAAATGCGAATGCGCCTCCATTGCCATTACCTTGTCCATAAGTCGTTTGGTATTCCGGCAGTTTTAATGCATTCTCCCAGGTGGCGTTAGAATTCAATTCTACACCAATCCCTTTTTTACCACCCTTACCCGCTTTGGATTTAATCAAAATAACACCATTTGCCGCCCTGGATCCATACAATGCAGACGCTGCGGGTCCTTTTAAAACAGAAATGCTTTCAATATCATCCGGATTAATAAAACCTGCACCGTTGCCAAAATCTACTTCCAGGTTGTTACGGCCGGAAGCGCCTGTAATGGCATTGCTCACCGGAACTCCGTCAATTACATATAACGGTTGATTTTTATTTAGATCTACTGAACGCTCGCCGCGTATCGTAACCCTGGCCGAACCGCCAATCCCGGAATTGCTCCCTACAACTGTAACACCAGCCACTTTGCCGGCAAGCTGGTTCACCACGTTGGTTTCACGGGCGGTCGTTAGTTCATCTCCCTTTACTTCCTGCAACGCATAACCAAGTTTCCTTTTATCTTTTTTAATACCCAATGCGGTTACTACCACTTCTCCCAGTTGCTTATTATCTATAGTAAGCTGTATCTCATAAAATGACTTGTCGGCTACTACAAACGCATCCGTTTGAAAACCGACATAGCTGATCGTAATTTTGTCGCCCTTTTTTGCATCGATACTAAAATTACCTTGTTCATCTGAGGTGGTTGCTTTGGCAGATTTCGCGTTGGAAATACTGGCGCCGGCTATTGCCTGTTTGCTGCCGGCGTCGCTGACTTTACCTTTCACCTGCGCCTGCAGGTTGAGGCAAAATAAAAGCCCTACAAGGAAAAATGCTCTTGCAGGGCTAAAAATAGTTGGCTGCTTCATGGTGGAAGTTTTGGTTATGATGCGCGAAACTAGAGGGCGAATGTTAAGGCAGGGTTTCGATGAGGTTAACATTAAGTAAAGGAATACTAAACAAATTGTGACTTTACTATTAACTAATTTATACTGGTGGAATTTATCAAACTACAATAAGAAGCAACCAGGTAAGCTGTTGTGACATATGAGATATAAATTGATCGTCAATGCCAGGATATCCCGTGGCCAAACGCTCTTCTAAGCAAAAAAAAAATCCCGGTCGACTCTGCGACCGGGATCCTTCAAAATTTTCAACTTGTTCGTGTGCAATCCATGGAATGGATCTTATTCCTTCGTCACCTTGATAGTCTGTGGCTGGTTATTCTCCAGGTACCTTAAAGTGTAAATACCTGCTGGTAAATTACTCATATCAATAGTTGATTGCTGTCCTTTTAACCGAACTGTTTTCACCGTGGCACCTTTCATATCTACGATGGTGACTTCTGTGTTTATCAATTGTGTTCCATTAAGAGAAATAGTCAATTGACTTTTTACAGGGTTTGGGTATGCCTGTAAGATGGGTCCGCCAGCTTTCATATAAGCGGAAACAATCGGCGAATAGGTAATTCTGCCGGAAGCATGTCTTAATTTAAGCCTGTAATAAGTAACACCTTCATGAGGCTGATTGTCTGTAACGCTGTATGCAGATGCCCTGCCATTTGAAGACAATGTGGCCAGGAAAGAAAAAGCAGTTCCGTTCTTACTTTTTTGTATCTCAAAAACATCACCCGTCTCTTCAGTTGCGGTAGTCCATTCTATACGGTTGCTGTTACCCGTATTGGTGGCTTTGATACCTGCGAGAACAATGTCCAGCGCAGATCCATCTACAGAAAAGAAGGAAAGTGTAGAAGAAACTTCATTTGCCAAAATAACGATTGGTGTGCCGGTGGGCGAATTAGCCCCGGTGATATAAACAATTCCTTCCGAACCATTGTCGCCACCGTAGGAAGCTACCGTGCGGCTATTTTTATAATCCACATATATCGGTGCAGCCGGATCGGTTATGTCATAAACCATGCAACCTCCGATTCTTTCAAGTGCCACAAAAGCAAATGTCCGTCCGTTGATTTCGGCAAGGGCAACGCCTTCCGGCTCAGGGCCTTTGTCGTCGCTGCGATTCTTGAAATTGTTATTCGCATTGCTGGCGTTAAAAATGGCACCATAGATGGGGTGTTTGGAGGTGATCATTTCCATATCATCTCCGCTATCCCAAACCAAAGCTCCCGTGGTTGCATTCCAGATTGAAATGGAACGTGCCCCGTAAGCATGGATCTCGTCAAAATCCCCGTCGCCATCTGTATCACCCGAACCGGTTGTTACGTTGATCCGCCCAATATTCGCTTTTAATGCCTCCCTGAATGGAAATGTAGCTGAATCCAAAACATAGTTAGCGTCACCAGCCCTTGCCAATTCAGAATATGCGTTGTATTCCCTTGCATCACCTTCATTAGCAGTCACCAGGTATGTTTGTCCACCAACAGAATACGAAGCGATGGCATCCGGCATGTACACGCCTTTTACCGGCCAGTTGGCTATTTCCACAACGCCGCCCTGGTCGCTTATATCCAATGCATTACGGACAGCAGTATGATTTTTTGTTCCCAACGCTCGAATGGCTGTTACCGTAGCGGTTGCCAAATTGATGGTGGCAATTGCATTGTTTTCCTGGCAGGTAACATAAGCTGTTTGCCCATCAGGGGAAACGGTAATATATTCCGGCTCCATGTCTTTTGCAACAGATGGAAAGTTTGCGCCAAAAATGCGGACCCCCGCGGCCCGTAAAGTCACGGTATCATTATTAAAACCTGCAAACCCTGCCGTTGAAACGTTAGCCTGGGTAACTGCAGCTACACCGCCGGAAATATCCACAATGGTAACAGAACCCTCGGGATCGACAACGTAATCCGTGCGTGGCTGGCCTTCGTTGGCAGTAAGCACTTTGGTGCCATCATTCGTAAACATGATCATGTCGGGCATCGCACCTGCGTTTACCTGGCTGATGAATGTTCCGTTAATGTCGAAGAAAACAACCTTTCCGGGATTTTCAGGAACAGCATTTTCAATAGCCGCGGCTATAATACCATTTTTTACTGCTATCGAATTAATATTGCCATAAGGCGCCATTGGAATAGAACTGATCAGGGTAGCAGCAGATGGATTGCTAAAATTTACGATATCTATTTTGCCGCCAATGGAGTTTGCAATAAACAGCCGTTGTGAAGCCGGATCATGCGCCACAATTTCGGCGGAGTTGGTGTTCGGTACCGCATTGCTAAAACTGGCAATATAATTCAGGGTGATGCTCTGCGATGCTGTGGGGGCCTGCTTGTCATCATCGGTAATACCAATGGTAAAGTGATTAGCAGCGGCAGCAGGTAAAACGATATTGACCGGGTTCACAAACCGCACGATAATGTGTTCCGCATTTTCCGGCAGTGCATCATTATTGATGACCACCACCAGGGTATCTCTCACATTATTAGCATTGGCAGCCCATTCAAACCTCAGCGGCGAAGGCAATGTGTAATCGCTGCCCGCCGTGGCTGTGGATATAGGAAGCACTTCAATATCGATAGAACTTGCCGTTGGGCCACCTCCCTGTAAATTGGCTATTATATTGACAGTTGTGGCGTTTTCAGAAACGGAGATTTTAGTGCCGACAAAACTGATAGTAGCGGTGCCGGGATTGTAAGGCGGTGTGGGCCAAACTCCAGGCGTAGCAGTTACCACACCAATCGCCGGTTGAGGTGTTACCGGGTTGAGTGGTGCAAACCAGTTGCTGCCCAGGTTATTGTCGCTTGCAGCGGCATTTAATTCAAAAGAATAGCCGGCAACGCCACCGGGCGCCGTAGGCCAGCCATTGGTACCCACAAAATAATTTACAGAATCCACTACCTGGTTCAGCGAGTTGCGAATCACCAAAATATCATCTGAACCGCCAAGACCGTTTAAAATAGTATAAACAGGGCTAATGTTCAGATTACTGGAGGTGGTGGCCGGCGCCGTAGCAAAAGTAGCAGTAGCACCTGCGGCCAGACTTACCTGCGGAAAACTTCCGGTAGTACCATCGGTCCATTTCAGACCACCCAGGTTAACGGGCACTGCGCCTGCATTATACACTTCTATACTTTCGATGGTATTTGGTGAATGGATAATCTCAGTGATAACCAGATTGGGAATTGATCCGTTAAAAACAGTATTGAAATTGGTATTCGCCATCGTATTCATCGCGACATCTTTTACACCAGAAACTGATACTGTATATGGCTGGCCATCCACCAGTGGCGAATGGGTTAAAAACACGGTGTCGTTTGTGGCTGATAGAGAAGCCGAATTAACAGTCAATGCCGGGTTAAAAACATAGTTGGCAATATTCGTAGCTGTGGCGCTTGTTACCGGTTCGCTGAATTTTATAAAAGAGTTGGAGGCAGCAGTAACCTGGAGAGATTGGGCCACAGGTGGCGTTACATCACCGATACCTGAAGTCCCTTTTACACTTACCATGTCGAAGCGCCAGGTTCCGGTAGTGGCGTAGTTGCTGGCTGTGCTGGACGCGGCATAGGCACTGGTAGCCGGCCGAAAAGTAGCCAGAACCCTGAAGCCTGCATTAGGGTTATTGTCTAATGCTGTAACGGCAGAAAGATTGTACGCCCTTGGAAACCAGGTATCTCCACTGGTGCCGGAATCTACTGCAAAATCTACCCAAACAGGTGTAGTAGCACTGATATCCGTGGTGTATTGGAATTGTAAATGGCGTGGCCCTGTATTGCTGTGACGCAGATCGAAAGTAACAATGACACTAGTGTAGCCCATTGTGGAAGCCGCAAAACGGATGCCTGCTGTTTTATCATTCATACCCTGGGCAGGAAACGCAGTAAGCCCCAAACCAGTGTTATCTGTAGCAGCCGGGTCTGAGGAGCCGCCATTTGAAGCGCCTGAGGCAAAACTCGCCGTAACTCCGCCGATACTAACTAATGTTCCCCCGCCTGTTGATGGGCTTAGAGAACCTGTACTGGTGGACGCGTCTGGCGGTACCGAATTAAAATTCCATTGGGAGATCACGGTCTGGCTGAGTGCGTTTTGCGCAGTCAACAACAGGAATGCAGCCCATAAAACAGGTGAGGTAATATTTTTAATCATTTACAGCGGTTTAAGCTGCAAATGTGCTACGCAGCAGATTTCAGTTTCCTGTTTTAAGGTTATCAAAAAGTAAACTTATTATGAAGAAATTGTAAACTCTTTTATCCCTCGGAAAGTACCGGGAAAGGAGGCTATCAAAATCATGAGTCAGCCTCATTTAATCAAGGCAGGGTATAGAAGCATTTTGGTGTAAACTGAATTGCCTGGCGGAGAATAATTAATTGCAATTTTTCTATCAATTAATTATTAAATCAGGTTCGCAGCCATTTCACACATGTGATAATCTATCACCTTTCCATTCGAATAAAGCAAAAAAAGGCATGGAGCATATTGTCTGCTTACTACTAAAATATAAGTACGCAATCCTGTTTCCATTTGCCATTTTTGAAGGCCCGATCGTGACTGTGTTAGCTGGATTTTTGAGTAGCATGGGCACTATCAATCCCTTCCTTGCACTGCTCATTATCGTGCCAGGCGATATAACCGGCGATACACTTTATTATTTCCTGGGTCGTTTCGGAAGGACCGGTTGGCTCCACCGCATCAGTAACAAACTGGGCTTAACAGACAAAAAACTGGAACGGGCAGAGGCATATTTCAGTTCCAATCCACATAAGGCCATACCACTGTCAAAAGTGATTTTAGGTGTAGGAGTCGCCGGGCTTTTTTTAGCCGGCAGATCAGGATTTCCATACTACAGGTTTATTGCTATATGCGCCATTACCTCGGCGGTACAGTGTAGCATTTATATGTGCCTGGGCTATTTTTTTGGCTATGCATACCTGCAAATAAATGAGGCCCTTAATTATGTGGCAGCCACCAGTATTGTGATCGCTGTTTTGCTAGCCTTGTTTTTTATTATTCGTTCAAAATTGAAAACTAAAATAAAATGAAAATCCTTTTTGTTTCAGACACGTATTATCCCCATATAAACGGGATCTATTATTTTATCCATCGCCTCGCTGAAAGGCTCCAGGCCCATGGCCATGAAGTGGCCGTACTGGCTCCATCTGATTCATTATTATACACTGACAAAACGATCAACGGCATCCGGGTTTTTGGCGTACCATCTGTGTCGCTGCTGCTATACAAGACTATCCGCATACCCGTTCCCCTTGCTTTGAAAGCCAGGGTGGATATGATCTTTAGAACCTTTGCACCGGATATACTGCACCTTCAAAATCATTTTACCATTAATAAAGCTGCGCTTGCGGTCAATAAAAAACACGGCCTGCCGGTGATAGGCACCAATCATTTTATGACAGAAAACTTTACACCTTTCTATAGTTTTCTGCACATGAATGCCACCATAGAAAAAATGATGTGGTCAGCTTTTTCAAAAGTATTTAACAAGCTAAACCTTGTTACAACTCCTACCGACACGGGGGCCAGGCTGATACGCCCAAAATTAGATGTAGACGTACTGGCGGTTTCCAACGGAATAGACCTGGAGGAATTTCACCCCGGGGACAATGGCAAAGCATTGAGACACAAATATGGCATTCCTGACAAACCCATATTATTGTTTGTTGGCCGTTTGGATCCTGAAAAACATATAGACCAGGTTCTGAATGCCGTAGCCGGATCATCACTAAACGAGTTCTGTTTTGTTATCACCGGAAAGGGCACGATCAGACCTACCCTCGAAAAACAAATTAAAAAATTGGGCATTGCAGACAAGGTAGTTTTTACGGGCTTTGTAAGCAATGAAGATCTGCCGCAATTGTACCGTATCAGCCGCTGCTATGTTACCGCCAGCGTAGCTGAATTACAAAGTATTGCCACTATGGAGGCCATGGCCTGTGGCTTGCCTGTAATTGCAGCAAATGCAGGTGCTTTAGCAGAACTGGTACATGATGGTAAAAATGGCTTCCTGTTTGAACCCGGCGATATAGACGCCTTAACCAGGAGTATAGAAACGATCTTCAGTGATGATCAGCTCTATCATCAAATGAAAAGGCGCTCACTGGAAATCATTTTGCCGCATGACATTAGTAACACAGTCGTTGCCTATGAAAAATGCTACCAGCATTGCATTGGCAAAACCAGCCTGGTGAAACAACCAGCAGGCAGCGGGAAAAAATATCAGCATGCTGTTAGTATATGAAAGGGAGCGCAGTTCTATAGTTATCATTGGTTGTCTAACACTACTTATTGGTGCTGAAACAAATCGGGTCCAGGCATGGGAAACACGTCGCATTACACAATACGATGATCAAATGCCTTCGCCACTGCTTCAGTGGCGGAATGGACGTGCAGTTTTTCGTAGATCTTTTTGAGATGGGCATTAACGGTATGAAATTTTATACCACCTGCATCAGCTATCATTTTATAGCTCAGGCCCTTGCTTAGCATTGACAATATATCCACTTCACGACTGGTAAGATCAAACTGGTTTTCTTTTTTGTTGGAGGGTTGTTGCTGAAACATTTCCAGCACTTTTTTTGCTACCGAGGGTGTCATAGGTGCGCCCCCATCCAATACATCGCGAATGCCTTCAATTAATTTATCCGGCTGTGTTTTCTTTAAAAAATATCCATTGGCCCCCGCGTGTATGGCATCGAATATTTTCCCTTCATGCTCAAATACTGTTTGCATAATAATAAAAATACCGGGGGCCACTTTCTTAATCCGCCTTAACCCTTCAATGCCATTTACCAGGGGCATATCAATATCCATCAATACTACATCCGGCCTAAATGCAGCGATGTCTGCCTCTACCGTATTACAATTTTCCCTGGCCCCGGCAAAGTACATATCGTCGGTATTGTTGATCAGGAGTTTTAATGCTTCCTGCCTGCCTACATTATCATCGTATACGAATATGCTGATTCCCATTTGGTAAAACTATTGAATGTAATAAGTTGGCTCATCCCTAATATTAGGTAAGGCTTATGCAGATCCCTGTCTCCTGCATGCCGGTAGCAACCCCCTCTCCTGCTGCGATACACCCTATCGTGTGACACATCTTTTGCAGTCAAGGATGGGAACACGGATGACGCGGATGAGGCGGATTTTTTCGGATAAAAACCAGGAAATACAAAATTCAGGGATGTTACACTGATTAATAATTTCCAAAACCCGGTTTACAACAGATTGATTCTGCTTCGTAATATAAAAAATCCGTTGTTATCCGTCTAATCCGTGTCATCCGTGTTCTTATAAAATCGTGTTCACACGATAAGCTACACCGGAAAGTTAAGTTCGATGGTGGTACCTGTTGCAGTGCTGCTATAAATATCAAGCATTCCTTTAAGTAATGCGGCACGGCTTTTCATATTTACCAAGCCGTTACCATGTTTCGCCTGGAGGGGATCAAAGCCTTTTCCATTGTCTTTTATCAGCAACTTCAGTTTGTTATTTATTAACGTCAGTTCAATCCACACATCTGTGCCATCGGCATACTTGGCTACATTGTTTACCGCTTCTTTAAAAATGAGGTAGAAATTTTTCTTCTTATCCATGTTCAACTTTACATCGTTTAATCTTTCATCAAACCGGATATGCAGCTGGTAGTTCTTTGCCTCAAAAATCTCTGATGCCAGTGTCCGCATCCGCACCATAATGTTTTCAAAACGATCGTTGCGGGCATTGATCATCCACACAATATCATTCATGGCATCCATTGATATCTGTGAGTATTCGCTTATTTTTTCCAGCATACCCATATGCCGGGGGTCAGGTATATTCTGCTGCCGGGCCACATTACTGAAAATGGAAATATTACTCAGGTTGCTTCCTATTTCATCGTGCAGGTCGCTGGCAATACGATTGCGGACGGCCATTAACTCCAGGGCCTTATTCAGCCGATACTTATACAAAGCATAACCCGCTGAAAGAATAAGAAAGGCCACCAGTATTCTAAACCACCAGGTCATGTACCAGGGTGGAAGAATGGTTAACACGATAGAGGTTCCCTCATGGTTCCAAACGCCGTCTTTGTTACTGCCTTTTACCCTGAAAGTATAAGTACCCGGATCGAGATTGGTATAGGTGGCGCTGTGGATATTGCCAGAATTTACCCAGTCTTTGTCAAATCCTTCCAATTTATACTGAAACATATTTTTGAGGGGAGCGGCAAAATCCAGTGCCGAAAACTCAAACGAAATCATGTTGTCGTTGTAGGGCAATACAATCTTATCAGACAGATAAATAGCTGTCGAAAGCGGCGACTGACCCGGGTTGGGCTGTATCGATTCATTGCGGATCTTAAGGTCTGTCAATGCAATTTGCGGAATCACAGGGTTGGATATTATCTCCCTTGGGTTGAAATAATTATAACCGTTTACCCCTCCAAAAAATAGCGTACCATCGCTGGCCCGCAGGTATGCATCGTGGTTGAATTCATTGCTTTGCAAGCCATCCTTGTCTTCATAATTTTTAAAGGTTTCTGTAGCCGGATCGAAACAAGCGAGCCCCTTATTGGTACTCATCCACAATCGTTTATCATCATCGCGTAAAACACCGTATACAACATTATTGGGCAGGCCTTCGCTGGTAGTATAGCGTTTAAATTTCCCCGTGCTAATTTCGAGCCTGTTAAGACCCCCACCATTGGTTCCTATCCACAAATACCGCAGTGGCTCTGCCGGATCTGCACACAGGCTAAAAATCACATTGAAGCTTAGGGAGGTTTTATCAGCAGGATTATTCCGGTACAGTTTCCAGGTCTTTGTGGCTACGTTCAGGCAGAGCAACCCTTCGGAGCCACCCAGCCACACCAGGTCCGGCCCGGTGCCTAATAATGCCAGCGAAAGTCCGTAATTATTAGAAATATGCTCAAGAGGGATTGGGTAAGTAATGGCTTCTTTGGTTGCTTCATTATAACACAATACTCTTTTTTCGTCGGCAAACCACCGGCGATGCAGGCTATCGGTAAAAGTGGGAATGGAATAATCATTGAAGTTTTCGTAGATAACTTTTGCGTTTGGAAAGGCATTGGAGTCAAGGTAAGCCACCGCATTTCTATCCAGGGTTTTGTAACAACCACAACCATTATTTACCATGACCTGCCCGTCTGCCCTTTCTTTAAAATTGAAAATGGAAGTGTTGTCAAAGTGATGAAAGCGTCTTATCCAGGGGTTAAGGGTGATGATACCGTAGCCACCGGTACCCATCCAGATCAGGCCACTCCTATCCACATAAGTGCTTTGAATAAGTGTGAGGTGGTATTGCATGTCCACATTCCCTGAGCCTACAAAGGATAATTTACCCGAGGCCAGGTTGTAAATTGCCAATTGCCGTTCGTGTGTAAACCAAATATTTCCCGACTTGTCCAAAAAGCTGCGGGTGATGCCTGGCAGGTTGAGTGCCAAAATCAACTTCGGTGGTTTGTCATCATCGAGTTGTACAATACCGTTGGAGCTTATCATATACAACCGGCCCGGGATGCTGTCTTCCAGCAAATCATACACGACAAGTGCGTTTTTTTTTATGGTGTTCGAAAGAAAACTACTGGCTGCATTCCAGCGCTGCCATCCCCGATCCCCACCCCAGGTATACACGGTCGTATCTGAATAATTGAATAGATAAATGGTCCCTGCTTTTGAAACAAACAATTTATGATCCGGCCTGGGTTTTGGCAGGTCTATTTTTTTTACCTGCCAGGGTTTGCCTTTGCCCGCATTATTTTTTTGCATCATCAGCACATACACCCGCTTGTTGGAAAGCGCCCAGAGATTGCCCTCTTTGTCTTCAGTCAATTGCTGTATCGCACCAATAGCAGTACCGGCAGCACTGTCCTCTTCCAGCATGATATGCTCAAAGCTGCCTGAAGCATCCTCAAACAAATCGAGATTACCAAAGGAGGTCCCCGCCCATATACGGCCCCTTGAATCTTCCAGCAGCGATTGCACATGACTGTCGGCTAGAGTAGACGGAACTTCCGGATCGTGGCGGTACACTTTGAAATGATACCCATCGTAACGGTTAAGCCCGTCCTTGCTGGCAAACCACATAAATCCATGACGGTCCTGTATTATTTTATTTACCATTCCCTGTGAAAGCCCATCGTTAATAGTAAGGCCCTGGAAGGGAATATTCTCCAGGTGATTGCTTTGGGCAATACCATGGTAAGCTGAAAGGGTAAGCCATAAACAGGCAAGCACACATGGCACCATTTTTTTATGCTTACAGTACAGGTGCATTAAAAATGCATTTACCTGGTATGGTTTTATTTCTTGCCGGCTCAAGGGGTAAAAGGGTTTGCAGGTATGGCAACCTGGTAAAAAGGGTTGGGATAAAACTAATAAATACACCTGACTATCTTCCTAAGTTTCATTTGGCATAACCATTATTGTTGTGGCTTGCCATCTTCCGCACCACTCCTTTGCTGCAAAGGATATTGATAATGGCCTGTTACAGCGTAGCCTCACTAAGCACTCCTTTAAAACATTACCTGCCGGCTTCCTCCAGGGCATCCCTAAGATTAGGGATGGTATAAGGGTTTTAATTGGTCAATATTTGGAGACCTTAAAACCCTCCAAAAATTTCTGCAATGAACCCAATTGTACGCAACTCCTGCAACACCTTCCTGGTATTCATGCTGGTATTGGCCTCGTTTCAGAGCGCCTCGTCGCAAACAATTTCTGTTGCTTCGTTTTCACCGCAAAGCGGCCCGATTGGTACAACCGTAGTTTTAACGGGTACCGGCTTCAATACAACTGCCGCACAAAATGTGGTATTTTTTGGAGCAACTAAAGCCCTGGTCACAGCTGCTACCAGTACCAGTTTAACGGTTACAGTTCCAATAGGAAGTACCTACAGTTATATCTCGGCCACCAATCTGTCCACAGCACTTACAGCTTATAGCAACAAGCAATTCACCGTTACCGTTAGTGGCCGTATCAAGTTTGCAGCAAAGACAGATTTTGCGGTTGGTAACGCCCCTTTTGTGGTAGAAGCAAGTGATATTGATGGTGATGGCAAACCGGAAGTGCTTACGCTCAACAACCTCAGCAATAGTTTTTTTGTGCTGCGCAATACCGCAAACAGCATACCCGGGGCGATTGGTTTTGCCGCGCCGGTTAGCGTTGCTACCGGAAACAGTCCCTATTCGATGACCATTGGCGATTTAAATGGCGACGGCAAACCAGATGTGGCGGTAACCAACTACACTCAAACTTCTTTTTCAGTATTTATTAACGAGTCCACCGTTGGCAGCATTAGCTTTGCGGCACGGGTAAATTTCACAACCGGAGCTAATCCACGTTTCATTACTATTGGCGACCTTGATTTGGATGGTAAACCTGATATTGCTGTTGCAGTGCGGAATACGAACGTTATTTCTGTTTTCAGAAATACGACAACCGGCGGTAATTTTTCTTTAGATGCAAGCCAGGATTTTGCAACGCCGGCCAGTTCAAATCCTTCCTGTGTAGCAATTGGCGACCTGGATGGTGATGGTAAACCCGATATGGTAGCCACCCATGAGGCACTGACTACAGGTTCCATTTTCCCCAATACCTCCACACCGGGAACCATCAGCTTTGGAACCCGGCTATCATATGGCACAGCCCAAAGGCCTAATAACGTTAAGTTGGGCGATATAGATGGCGATAATAAGCTCGATATAGTGGTTGCCAATTATAACAGTACGGTGGCTTCTGTTTTGCGCAATACTTCCACTGTTGGCAGCATAAGCGTTGCCGGCAAAGTAGATTTTCCCGTGGGGAATCAATCCCGTACTGTTTGTGTTGGCGATATAGATGGCGACGGTAAACCGGAACTGGTTGTTGCCCAGCAGCAAGACGACCGCCTTGTCGTGCTTCGGAATACTTCCGTTTCCGGCACGGTAAGTTTTGAACCAAGATTCGATATGTTGGGCCTGGCATCGCCTTACCAGGGCAGCATTTGTGATGTTAATGGTGATGGCCACCCGGACATTATTTCAGCAAACTCCGGCAGCGACAATATTTCGGTATTTGCCCAATTGCCAATACCGGTAATCAGCTCTTTTTCGCCTTTATCGGGCCCGGTAGGCACAATAGTGACCATTAGCGGCAAAGGCTTCAGTACCACAGCCAGTAGCAACGTTGTTTTATTTGGAACGGTGAAAGGCGTGGTAACAACGTCGACCCGGGAAACCATCACGGTTACAGTTCCACAGAGTACATCGTATGAAAATTTTAGGGTAACTAATTTAGAGACCGGTTATTCTGCAACCTCGGCAACGCCTTTCAATGTCACTTTTAAGGGAAGTTTTTCGTATGATAATCAAGTTGATTTTGCGGCCCAGGGGCCCATCATTTCCCTGGGTATCGCCGACATGGATAATAATGGAAAACCTGAGGTTTTAGCAGCTTCGCGGGGCACCAGCCCCAGTGGATTTGTGAGGGGTATATCCGTTTTCGGAAATACATCAACTCCCGGAACAGTAAGTTTTGCTACGAGGAAAGATACGGCAATAAGCCAGACAGTAACGGAGATGAATCAAGCCGATTTGGACGGGGACGGCAAACCCGATGTCATTATTATTGATCGCCCTAACCGGGCCATAAAGCTTTATAGAAACGTAACTACAACCGGAACTTTTTTACTGGCACCTGGCCAGGAACTGACAACACAAGTGAGGCCCCAAAATATTAATGTACAGGATATCGACGGCGATGGCCTGCCAGACCTTGTAATTGGAAACTCGGAGAGCGGCAAGGTTTCCATTTATAAAAACACCTCTGTCATTGGTAGTATAAGTTTTGCAGCGGCAGTGGATGTTGCCTTTATTCCATGGATTACTGACATTGTTATAGCAGACCTTGATAAAGACGGCAAGCAAGATATTTGTATCAGCAACAGGGTTTGCCAGGACTGCGGCGGCCAAATTGCAGTGTTGCGAAATATTTCAGTTCCCGGTCAATTTAAATTTGAAGGATCAAACCCACCGGTATCAAGCCTGATAGACGATCTGGCATTGGTTGATCTTGACGGGGATAATAAACTCGATCTGGCTGCTATACATGGCACCAGTTCTATCAGGCTATTTAGAAATACCTCCAGTCCCGGCGCCATTACCTTTCAATTTACCGACTTCTATTACAAATATATCACAGCCTATGATCCATACATCCTTTCATTTGGAGACATAGATGGCGATGGCAAGCCTGATTTAGCATATAGTGATTATCAACACAACCGGGTCGCTATTTTCAAAAACAATTCAACGCAGGGCTCCGTATCCTTCGCTTTTGTCAATGATTTCGCGGCTGATTATCCGATTAACCCCTTAATTGTTGATATTGATGGCGACGACAAACCTGACATCAGCACACAAAAGCAGGACGGGATGTACTTTTCGGTGTTTCGCCAAATTTGTGTAGCCCCCGGCCAGCCAGTCTTAAGTACGTCTCCGGCAACTATTTGCCAATCGCAAAATTCTACGCTCAGTATTGAATCCGGTAGTTTAAATGACGCAAAAACCTGGGAATGGTATGCTGACAATTGCGGGGGAACCAGTATCGGAAGCGGCACCAGCATCACTGTATCACCGTCAGTAACCACCACCTATTATGTAAGGGGAGAAGGTGGTTGTACGCAAAATACCGTTTGCGGTTCTGTAACGGTAACCGTAAATCAACGCCCTTCAGCTCCAACCATTACTGCTGATGGTGCCACTGTTTTTTGTGCTGGCGGAAGTGTTACACTTACCTCATCTCCATCTACAGGATACAAATGGAGTAACGGGGCTAATACACAAAGTATAACCGTAACCACTTCTGGTAGTTACAGCGTTCAGGCTATTAATAGCAATGGTTGTTTTAGTGATGCCTCTGCAGTTACGGTAGTATCGGTGAACCCGTTGCCTTTAACGCCATCCGTCACCGCAGGCGGACCAGTAACTTTCTGCAGTGGCAGCAGCGTTACTTTGACCTCCGGTGCCGGTACGGGTTGGCTCTGGTCAAATGGAGCCACCACCCAAAGTATTGTTGTTTCGCAGTCAGGAATATATAGCGTCCAGGTTAGCAATGCCAGCGGATGTTTCAGTGCTGCATCTGCAGGTACAAGTGTTACAGTAAATGCTTTGCCTGCAACACCAACCATCACCGCAGGAGGTGCGACAACTTTCTGTAATGGCGGTAACGTAACTTTAACTTCAAGCGCCGGCACCGGCTACCTGTGGTCAAATGGAGGCACCACCCAAACTATTATTGTTTCTGAGGCAGGATCTTACAGCGTGCAGGTTAGAAATGCAAGCGGATGCCTCAGTGCTGCTTCGGCAGCTATAGCAGTTGCAGTAACGCTACCCACAACACATACCACTACATTGAGTGTTTGTGATAGTTATACATGGCCTGTCAACGGACAGGCATACACAGCATCGGGTCATTATGAAGTGGTGAACGGATGCCATACAGAAAAGCTTGATCTGACTATTACCACTTCAACAAGCCACACAACCACCGCAACCGGATGTGATAGCTATACATGGGCTGTGAACGGACAGGCATACACAGCATCGGGTCATTACGAAGTGGTGAACGGATGCCA
>JAZKFT010000019.1:0-109581 GCA_040386335.1 Bacteroidota bacterium | reverse complement strand
ATATTCAAACATCCCGGTGTCCCCATTTTATTGATCGGCAAGATGGAGACGCCATGCATGGCGTCTCTACAGGGCGTGCCGCATGGTGGCGGCGACTTCGCGGGCATTTACGTCGCCTTCTTCCAATTTATGAATGATATTTTCAAAACTCTCTTTGTCACGATTCTGGCTCATTTTGAACACGTTTTGAATATCTGCCACCTCTATTTCTATACCCACAATCGCTTTGATCATTGACTGGATATATTCCTCAGGCAAATGTTTTACCAGCGACGGCGAATCGGGGTTGTTCTCAAATTTGTCGGTAAGATCCGTCAGCAATTGCAGCAATTCCGGTTCAGTCGTGAAACGTAGTTTGCCCTTTGCATGCACCGACCGGTAATTCCAGGTACTCCCCGATATTGGATTGGTGTACCAACTGGCACTCACATAAGTATTGGCGCCGCTGAAGACCACCAGCACATGTTGATCTTTCTCGAATGCCAAATGATGATCCGTCTTCCGCATCATATGCGCCCGTAGGATCATTTTGCCATCCCGTTCCTCGAATAACACAGGCACCTGGGTTGCAACCGGGTATTCGCTGCCATTGCCGATCAGCATCACAAACGGGTGCGCATGCATAAAGTCCGTTATTTCCTGCGGGTTATTGGCTTTAAAGTAGGGTAGGTTGTACATGTCTGAACCGGAATTTGTTCTTAGTTAAATGGTTTATCAGTACTTGGGCCGGCTGCATCATAATTGCCAACTGCCAACTGAATAACTGCCAACTGCCTCTTACTCCACGATCTCCACCACCTTCGTCACCTCCACATTCGCATTCCGCATCGCGATGCTGCGCACGGCTTTGCTGGCAAAATCCATAAAAGCGTGCTTTGTAATACGGTCATCACCCACCATGGCAGGAATGCCGATGTCGCCGCCTTCGCGGATGCTTTGTACCAGTGGTATCTGTCCCAGGAACGGCAGATCGTACTCTTCAGCGAGCTTCTTGCCACCATTCTTTCCAAAAATATAATATCGGTTATCGGGTAATTCGGCGGGCGTAAACCAGCTCATATTTTCCACAAGGCCAATGATCGGCACTTTGATCTGTGCCTGGCCAAACATCGCGATACCCTTTTTGGCATCTGCCAGGGCCACATCCTGCGGGGTAGTTACGACCACCACACCGGTAATCGGCACAGTTTGCACCATCGTGAGGTGAATATCGCCGGTGCCGGGCGGCATGTCGATCACGAGGTAATCGAGTTCGCCCCATTCTACGTCAGTGATGAACTGTTTGATAGCGCTGCTGGCCATCGGGCCACGCCAAACCACGGCGCTCTTATCGTCTACCAGCAGGCCGATACTCATGAGCTTAATGCCATAGCGCTCCAGCGGCACAATCAGGCCCTTGCCATTGCCACCGTCCTTCATCATCGGTCTTTCGCCACGAACACCAAACATGATGGGTACGCTCGGGCCGTAGATATCTGCGTCCATCAATCCCACTTTGGCGCCACCGGAACTCAGTGCCAGCGCCAGGTTGGCGGCTACGGTGCTTTTGCCAACCCCACCCTTACCGCTGATAACAGCGATGATGTTTTTAACATTGGGCAATACATTATCACCCTTTAATCTTTTGCTGGTGGTGTTGCTGGTAAAATTTACCTGCACCACCGCTTCTTTATTCACCAACAGCTTGACGGCATTAACGCAGGCACTGCTGATCATATCTTTCATGGGGCAGGCCGGGGTAGTCAGCACCACCGTGAAAGCCACATTGTTTCCGTCGATGGTTATATCTTTTACCATGTTCAATGTCACCAGGTCTTTTCCCAGGTCGGGCTCCTGTACATTGCTCAAGGCACTTAAAATCTCCGCTTCGGTCATCACTCAAATTTTAGTTAAAAGAAAAAATTCGCTGCAAAAGTAACCGCTGAACGGGCAACTTTGTTTTTTTTGATAGCCTTTGGATGAATGGCGTCCTGATGCCACGGATGGGATGGAGCAATACTGTTTTTCTTGGGTTAAAAATTGAATCCTACATTTGAAAACGAGCAATAAAAACTAATGAAGCAACTCTTACTCATCTTCCTCACGGTTTGCATTACAGCATCTGCCAAATCACAACTGTTTCAGCCGGTAAAAAACTATACGGATTCGGTAGTGCAACTCTATGGTGTGGTGATGACCGCCGATAGCCTTCGTGCTTTACAAGACGCCAGTGTAGTTGTTGTGGGCAAGGGCCGTGGTACTATTACCAACAGCCAGGGGGTATTTAGCATCGCTGTAATGAAAGGCGACCAGATAGAGTTTTCAACTGTTGGCTTCAAATCAAAAACCATTTTTGTTCCTACCAACCTGGAAGGCAATGAATTTAGCATTGTTCAATTATTGGTAGATGATACGGCCTACCTCCCCGGCACCGTTATCCGCCCAAGACCCAGCCGTGCGCAGTTTGAAAGAGATTTTATCAATGCCGATATCCCCTTTGACCAATATGAAATAGCCCGCCAAAATACCGAAGAAAGTAAAAGGAGAATATTGATGAGCTCACTGCCCAGCGATGGCCGCGAAGCAGCCACCTACTCCCTGAAACAGACCGGCAACAGAGCCTATTACGCCGGACAAGTTCCCCCGATGAACATTATGAATCCATTTGCCTGGGCTGAATTTATCAAAGCCTGGAAGAGAGGGGATTTTAAGAAGAAGAAGTAGTTTTCTTAATGTGGAAATGTGGGAAATGTGGAAGTGTGGAAATAATAGAACTCCGGGGGTATGGAATAATGTGATATAGCTGCTCTTTGGCGTCGTGTTTGCAAGACAAAACCTTGCCGATTTGCTGCTATGTGTAAAAAATCCCTTTTCAAATTTCTCCTTCCATTATTTGTTTTTGGACCTATCACCTTATTTGCAAACACTTCATGTTTTCACTTTGTAAGTAAAGGAGGTGTTACGTTTTATGACTACTTCGACTGCAGAGATACATTAGCTGGCAAACAAGAACTGGAATCTTTTTTAGACTTTATCCTTCAGCATATCGAAAGAAAAGATGATAACCTTCAAATTTTAATCTTTCGGGGGTTTTGTTATTGCGATGCAGATGCTGTCGGAGCTTCTTATTCGAATTTTGAAATTGGCGACACTGTTTTTGGGTTTGAACGACAGTATGAGAATAAAACGGACACTACATTTAGTAACTACTATCCTTATGATGTTGTAAGTACTGTTTACGGAGATAAAATACCGTCGGGTCTTATTATTAGATTTGTTTTCCCATACCATTCAACCAAGGATGACCGCGGTCACGATAGAATTCTAAGTATTGTAAATTTCGCCATCAGGAATATCGAAACGATCAAAGATGAACAGAAATATTTGCGTGTGAGGGGATATGTAACAGGCGAGACAATTTCGATTCTTACATACGACACGGCCAAACTAAACGCCATTAAAACCGAAAACTATGGTTTTGTAAAAGGCAAAGATTACAGCAACAAAACAAGAAACCTGGCACTTACAATCCTGGCCGGAATGGCCCTTATTTCAACTGCTTTTTTTATCGCCGGGTCAAAAAAGAAGGCAAATGCGCGGATCGCATAGCCCATCTCCACCCCTTTCCATACTTTCGCAAAAACGAACGAACTGTATGAAAAAAATCGCCGTGATAGGAGCTGGAACGATGGGCAATGGTATTGCTCACGTATTCGCTCAAAATGGTTTTACGACCCATCTTATCGATATCAGCCAGCCGCAACTGGATAGTGCTCTTGCCACCATCGCCAAAAACCTGGACCGGCAAGTGGCGAAAGGCGCCATAGATGCGGGCGTCAAACAAAATACTTTAGAAAATCTAACTACGTTCACCTCCATTACAGCAGGAATCTCTGAAGCTGACCTGGTAGTCGAAGCAGCCACCGAAAACATCGAATTAAAGCTGAAAATTTTTAAGCAATTGGGCGAAGAAGCCCCGGCCAACTGCATCCTGGCTACCAACACCTCCAGTATCAGCATTACTAAAATAGCCAGCGTTACAGGCAGACCCGGCAAGGTGATTGGTATGCATTTTATGAACCCGGTGCCGGTAATGAAACTGGTGGAGATCATTAATGGTTATGCCACAGATGCTGCTGTTACCGAACAAATAGTGGAACTCAGCAAAACATTGGGCAAAGTGCCTTGTGTGGTAAACGATTATCCTGGTTTTATTGCCAACCGGATTTTAATGCCCATGATTAATGAAGCCATCTCCAGCCTTTACGAAGGTGTGGCCGGTGTGGAATCTATTGATACCGTAATGAAACTGGGCATGGCTCATCCCATGGGGCCGCTGCAACTCGCCGATTTTATTGGACTGGATGTATGCCTGAGTATTTTAAACGTGCTGCACGATGGGTTTGGCAACCCAAAGTATGCACCCTGCCCGTTGCTGGTAAATATGGTGGCAGCAGGAAAAATGGGGGTAAAAAGCGGCGAAGGGTTTTATACTTATACGCCAGGCAGCAAGGATTTAATTGTCAGTAACCGGTTCAAATAAAAATCACTGATTAGAGTCTCATGTTTTATGTTTGCACCCCAAATATTTTGACTCCTTAGCTCAGCTGGTTAGAGCTACTGACTCTTAATCAGTAGGTCCAGGGTTCGAGTCCCTGAGGGGTCACAGAAAAAGTCTTCAAAGTCTATTGATTTTGAGGGCTTTTTTATTTTTAACAGGCTAATGGATTTTATATCTAACCGGAAAGATTTAAGTAATAGCCCTACATTATCTGTAAATTAGTAGAATATCATTAAGTTTACGTCTGCAAAAGGGGTTAAAAATCATCCCTTTTTGCAAACAATACCTTAAACAATGAGGCAATATAAATATTTAGAAGACTTTATTAATGAACTACGTTCCAATGGAAGGTATGCTTTTTCATTGCAGGAATTACGCAACCAATTCAAACAATCAGACGAAGCTATTAAGAAAGCAATCCAACGTCTTAAAAAGAAGAGAGAGGTTGCCTTGATAAGAAATGGATTCTATGTAATTATTCCGCCAGAGTATCGGAGTAAAGGTAGCCTGCCACCATCCTTATTTATTGCAGAGTTGATGAAATTTTTGGGGAAGGATTATTATGTTGGTCTGCTAAATGCAGCCGCCTATTATGGCGCCGCACATCAGCAACCTCAATCCTTCTCTGTAATAATAATGAAACCGGGTTTAAGAAATATCAATGATGACAATCTGAAAATAAACTTCTACATAAAAAAGGAATGGGACAGCAACGACATCGTTCAAAAGAAGGTTGATACAGGATATATAAACGTTTCATCGCCGGAATTAACCTCACTGGATTTGGTGTATTATTTTGAACACGCAGGCGGCCTTAACCGGGTTGCTACAGTTTTAGAAGAACTCGTGGAAAACATAGATGCTAACAAATTGCTTGATGTTGTCAAAAGATTCTCACCTATAACCGTTATCCAGCGCTTAGGCTTTTTGCTTGAAGAAATTCTGAACATTCGAAATTTAAGCGAACCAATAAAAGCTTATTTACAAACACTGAAGTATTTTCCGGTATTATTAAGTCCGCAAAAGGAAAAATCTGAAATGATAACCGGCAATGACTGGAAGGTTGTACAAAATGTAGAAATAGAAACCGACCTATGATTCCACAGGCGTATATCACTGCATGGCGAAAAAAAGCCCCCTGGCAGGAAGATTTCCAGGTAGAACAAGATCTGGTAATTGAGCGGGCTTTAATTGCGATGTATAGTAATGCATATTTAAAAGAGAGATTAGCGTTTAGAGGAGGGACAGCGTTACACAAATTATATTTTCCACCAGCAGCCAGGTATTCTGAAGATATAGATTTAGTACAAATTACGGCAGAGCCATTCGGGCCAATTATGGATACACTTCGTGAGGCATTATCTTTTTTGGGTGACAAGCCTGCACGTAAACAGAAACAACATAACAACACATTGATTTACCGTTTCGACTCAGAGGGTGGCATTCCGTTAAAATTAAAAATTGAGGTTAATTGCCGGGAACACCATACTATTTTCGGCGTTCAGGATGTAAAACACACTATGCAATCAGAATGATACACTGGTGAAGTTTCAATACCGTCTTATGAGTTAGCAGAAATACTGGGAACCAAGATGCGTGCCTTGTACCAAAGGAGAAAAGGAAGAGATTTATTTGACATGTGGTTTGCAATGACACAAAGCAATGTCGATCCACGTAAAATCATTCGAGCGTGGACCTTCTATATGGAGAGAGAAAATAGCCATGTGACGCAGAGGGAATTTCTGGAAAACATGGAAAAGAAAATTTCTGATAAAGATTTCTTAAGTGATATGGAAGGGCTGTTGAGACCGGGGCTTTCGTATAACATTGAGGATGCCTATCAATTTGTAAAAGCAGAATTACTGAATAAGATATAATCAAAAACTGCCAGGACTTTTATAGTTATTTGCCGGAAAACCAGGACTTAACAACAAGTACCAGCTCTATGTAGGAAAGGTTGCTGCAGTTCCTACTCAATGTTTGCACCCCAAATATTTTGAATCCTTAGCTCAGCTGGTTAGAGCTACTGACTCTTAATCAGTAGGTCCAGGGTTCGAGTCCCTGAGGGGTCACACTTCAAACCTCACAAAATCTGTGAGGTTTTTTAGTGCTTGTTTCATTTCAATCCATTTGCCCGGTCAATTGCTGGCTATGTTTTTTATCATGAAAAAACAATCCAAAAAATAGCAAAACAGCTACGGCAATGGCAGCAGGTACCAGCCATACATCCGCCCAACGATGCCCACCTTCAGCAATGGCCGCTTGCTTAGCGACATAGCCGGCTATAATGCTGCCGATCCACATACCTACGCCATATGTAGCCATGGTGATCATGCCCTGGGCGGCGTTGCGGTACTTCTCCCCAGCTACACTGTCGGTGTACATCTGGCCTGTCACAAAGAAAAAATCGTAACAGATGCCATGTAATAAAATACCAGTGAACAGCATCCAGTAATTGGCGCCCGAATCGCCGTACCTGAACAGCATGAACCGAAGCAACCAGGCGATCATGCCTGCTATGATCATCCATTTAATACCCCACCGTTTCATAAAAAAAGGTATCAGTACTATAAACACAGCTTCGGAAAATTGCCCGTAGGCCATTTTGCTGGTAACATCCTTTACGCCTGTTTCATTTAAAAACTGGTTGGTGAGGCTGTAATAAAATGATAGGGGTATGCAAATCAAAATGGACGCAATAAAAAAAATGGTAAAGGGTCGTTGCTTGAATAATACGAATGCACCACCACCGATCGTCTCTTTAAGCGAAACCTTCTCTACCACTTCGGGCCCTGGCTTTTTGGGTAGAAATAGTGCAAGTGCTGCCAGCATAATCGAAGCGACACCGGCCAAAGTAAAAGTGAGTCCCATAGCGGATGGATCGATATGAAAAACCTTGTCAATACTGATGCCTGCCACGATCCAGCCAATAGTGCCAAATACACGTATGCCTGAAAAAGACTGCCCCGTGTTTTGCAGCCCATCGAAAGCGATGCCACTTGCAAGCGACAAAGTGGGTGCATACAGTAACGAATAGCCCAGCAACACCCAGTTAAAACTGGCTATATCCGTAAGCCTCGTAATAAAAAGCAATATGATCCCCCCAGCCAGGTGCAATAAACAAAGCAACTTTTTTGGCGCAAAAAAACGATCGGCTATAATGCCGATAAAAAACGGGGAAATGATCGTAGCGATGGCCATCATGCCATAGGCTGCACCGATCTGGACGCCATCGGCCTTAAGGCTGTTGGCCAGGTAAGTGCCAAGTGTTACATACCAGCTGCCCCAGATAAAAAACTGCAACAGCATCATGGCGGAAAGCTGGATACGCAGGATTTGGTTCATAGCTTTATGCGTGTTTATCGTTTTATGAAAGGACTTAAAATGGCGCGGATATTCAATTTACCCTGAAAATTATTTCACCAGTTTCCTTTCCAGTTCTTCCAGTGAAACACCTTTTGTTTCAGGCACTTTAAATAAAACCCAGATCAGCTGCAACAGCATCATAAAAGCAAAAAACGCAAAAATGGGCCAGGGATTCTCTTTAAAAATACCATTATCCTTGTCTAAAAATACAGGTGTAATTAAAGTAATGATCGCCGCAAAAACCCAATGTACACTGCTTCCAAATGCCGCTCCTTTGTTGCGGATATTGTTGGGGAAAATTTCAGACAAATACACCCAGATCACTGCGCCTTGCCCAATGGCATGGGAAGCAATAAACATTAAAAGGAACGATAATAAAAACACAGGGCTGGCCCCGGTTTTAAAAGCATAAGCTACCAGTGCGAGGCTAACGATATAACCCACAGAACCCAGCAAGAGCAAGGTTCTCCGGCCAATTCTGTCGATCAGGTACAGACCCACAAACGTGAAGATCAAGTTAGTTCCCCCGATATAAATAGAATTTTTTAAAGAATCCTTAGCGGCCAACCCTACCCTTTCCAAAATTTCAGGGGCATAGTATAGAATAAAATTAATGCCCGACAATTGGTTGAAAAATGCCAGTAAGAATGCCAGGCCCACCAGCTTTTTGTATTTGCTGTTGAAGAGGTCTGTGGAATGATTAGAGGCAGTCTGCTGTTTATAGCTTTCCAACACCAGGTTCACTTCCGCATCCACATCTGCCACCCCCAACCGGTTCAGTGTTTTCTTAGCACCGGCAAGATCATTTTTGGCGGTTAATAACCAACGCGGACTTTCCGGGATGCCAAAAACCATGACAGTATATATTAATGATGGAACAGCCATAATGCCCAGCATCCACCGCCAGTCGTTAGCCCCGCCCATGCCTTGTAAAAAATAGTTGGAAAGAAATGCCACAAGGATGCCAAATACAATATTGAACTGGTACATAGCCACCAACCTGCCCCGGGTGTTGGCAGTAGAAATTTCTGAAATATAAATGGGCGCAGCTACTGACGACACGCCAATCCCCAACCCACCAATAAACCGGAAAAATGAAAAGATATACGGGTTGGGTGAAAACGCACAACCCAGGGCCGAAACGCTAAATAAGATGCCAATCCACAACAGTGTTTTCTTCCGGCCCCAGGCCTGTGTGGGCTTTCCGCCAAATATGGCGCCGATAACGGTACCCCATAATGCCATCGACATAATAAAGAAGCCATGGAACCAGGGGGAAGTATGCCATACTTCTTTTATAGGTTGGTTGGCTCCCGAAATAACAACCGTATCAAATCCGAAAATAAAACCGGCCAGGGCTGCTATTAGGGAAATGCCGAAAAGATTGGCACCGCCTTTTGCAGACGGGACACCATTGGAAGCAATCGTTTGCATATGGGACATTAAGGTTGGTGAATCAATAAGCGGAAATTAATGCTCCTGCTATCAATTAGTCTACTGATTGACTGTTTATTTCTCCACATAATACGATTGCGGTTGAAATCGGGGCCCGTAAAATGACCATTTAGAAGTTGGTACACAATTTATCCAGGCATTGCCCACACGGATCCGTGCCACATATAACAATTGTTGTGAAATCTATTCGCCCTGTTGGTCTCTCAGCATTTCACCTGGTTGCACCTTTAAACTGTACTGTTTATGAAAAGACAGAATGCTAAATTTGCTATCACAAAACCAAAAACATGAAAGCAATTATCCTGGCCGCGGCAATGATGATGATGTTCACTGCAATAAATGCGCAAGACCATCAACTTGAAAAAATATGGGAAACAGATTCTGTTGTAGCTATCCCCGAATCTGTTTTGGCAACTAACGGTTTGCTCTATGTTTCGTTAATAGATGGCGCTCCCTGGGATGCTGATGGAAAAGGTGGTGTGGCAAAACTTGGTGGAGATGGCCAGCTGACAAACCTCACCTGGATCACAGGTTTACAGGCGCCCAAGGGTCTTGGCATTTATGGTAACCGGCTCTATGTGGCCGATATATCTGAAGTGGTGGTAATTGATATCAAAAAAGGAAAGATCGAAAAGAAGATCGCGGTCGACAGTGCCACTGGTCTGAATGATATTACGATCGATACCAAAGGCATCGTGTATGTTTCTGACTCGAAAAAAGCAAAAATTTGGAAGATAGAAAATGACAAGCCCACGTTGTATATCGACGATGTTAAAGGCATCAACGGGTTGAAGTCAATAGGTAATGAGTTGTTTATTGGTGCCGGCAAAAGCTTCGTAAAAGCCGGCCAGGATAAAGTCATTAAAAAAATTGCTGAAGTACCGCAGGGTATTGATGGTATTGAACCTGTTGGTAATGGCGATTTTTTACTCACCGCCTGGGGTGGTTATATATGGTATGTACATGCGGATGGCCGTGTGGAAACCTTGCTCGACACATTTCTGCAAAAAAGAAACACAGCCGACCTTGGTTACGATCAGCAAAAAAGAATTTTATACGTGCCCACTTTCAATGCCAAAACAGTGGCGGCTTACCGACTGAAATAAGTGTGGTGCCGGTCGGCTGGTTGCGAATGCAATCGGGGTAAGGGCGAAATAGCGGGCTACAAATGATTATTAGTGGTGTATACGATTATTTATTTTTTAGAAATTGCAGGGCTTGCTCCATAAATATATCAGTGCCCGGTTTTCCATAGCTTGTTTTCCAATCGATAAATCCGCGGGGAGTAAACGCTTCCCTGGGCAACCCGTTGACATGGTACAATCTCTCCACCGGAAATGTGAATCGTATTTTAGTATTGGGCATTTCAAAACCGTAGACCGCGCCACATAACCCGGCCATCTGGGTTCCTATGATCTTTGTGTTCGGCCTGTTCATGGCATCAAACCCGATAACAATTCCTTCGCCAATACTGCCGGTCCAATGATTACATAAAACAACCAATGGTTTCGCACTATACTGCCCCTTCCTGGGTGAAACAATTTCAACCCAACTTCGCTTTATTCCCGAGGCTTTTTCTTCTGCATAGTATTCATGTTTTTGATAAAAATGTTCCTTGTCAATAAACCATCCTAAAATGGCTTTGGCAACCGAAGTATTGCCACCACCGGGCGTTTCACGAAAATCAAGTATCAGCGACCGGGCATTTTCAAGGCGCTGCATTACACTGTCAAAAGCGGGAATCAAGGCATTGTCGTACAGGCAATCATTAATCCTGATATACCCGACCGTTCCAATAAGTTTTGATTCGATTTTGGAAGGATAGCTGATATGTTCCAAAAGCAACCCGGCTTTGTCCGGGAAAAAGTCTTTTATTGCCCCGTTGTATTTCAACGTAAATTTTCTCTGTTGAATATGGTTTCCGGCAAGCAGCAACCTGAGTGCAAAACTTTTTGCTTCATTGGTACCAGGCTGCAATGCCTTTGGTAGAAAACCGGCTACCGCTGTTTCAACCGGAATATCATTTATTGCTACCACTTCCATCCCCGCTACCACTCCACAGGCTTCTGCACCAAAACCTTTTCGCAGCTCCACTATCACAGGCTTTCCGGCAACATATTCCGCCCAGACATCCGTCCCGGAGGGTACCAATCTTTGAGAGTTATTGGTGTTGGTATTTAAAATAGCATGATGGTCGTAAATCTCATAAAATGCCTTTTCTACAACTGATACGAATGGGTTTCTTGATGTAATGGTGTCTACAACCGGTGCATATATTTCCTTTACTTTTTGCCAGTTGGTTTTCCTTTTATCGAAATAGCAGTACTCATCGTTAATCGTGCTCCAGAAATAATTAAAATCCTGCCTGTATTGTTCGTTTATAAATTGACCCGGCTGTGCAAACAGGCATAGCCGGAATGAGATAAGGATTAGAATAAAGAAAGCAGGTTTCATTAGCGGTTTTGTAATATGTAGTGTAAAAGTACAACATCAACCCGCCTGCTTAATACAGTCGGCGTGGTCTCCACCGTGCATCGTTATGAACAAGAAGCTTCCTTACTATTTATCGAGGAAGGCTTCAATTAAACTGGTGGCATTAAACTGTGGCCAGTTGCCATTCTCCAGCGATTCGATAGCGCCCAAATAGGTGCCGTGCCCACCCGGGAAAATGGCCAGTTCGCAGTCGGAAATAATACGATACATTTCAACCGCATGCTCCGGGCTTGCCACATCGTGGTTAGCACTGATTACCAGTGTTGGCGCCTGTATGGCTTTCATTTGTTCGTCGCTATAATCTTTAAAATGCTTCATGCGCTGAACATCCTTATTAAACATGTTCAACAACCCTTCCTGGCTATTATTTGCAGCCAGGTAACCTTCACACAGAACCGCCGGCATATCTTTAAGCGTTGCATGTTCGAACCCTTCCCAAAATTGCGGAATGACGCCACTGCGCTTGTACAACGAAGAAGCCAGGATGATCTTATTAACCAGTTCCGGGTGCCGCAGGGCAATTTCGATGGTCGTATTACCGCCATTACTGAAACCCAGGAAATCGGCTTTTGGTATGGCTAGATGTTTTAAAACTGCCGCCACATCATTTGCATCCTGCTCAAATGAAAGATCTGTGTCGCGGTCCTTGGTGTGGCCGTGTGCCTGCAGATCAACACCAATGACCTGGCGGTTCATTGCCAATAGCGGCATGATTCTTCCAAACGATGTTTGTATGGTAGAGCCGCCGCCATGTATTAGTACCAGCGGCTTACCTGCTCCATGGATCTCATAATACATGCTCAATCCGTTGACATCGGCATATCCTTTCCTGAAATGATTATTGTCTGTCATATTTTAGTATTGGCAGTTTTGCTGCAGTTAATGTCCCTCCGCCATCTCCTGTAGAGGCGTCGTAATTTAAAAAGACTTTCTTACACTTTCCGGATCTACCATAAAAATAAGGTTGTGTCTCAGCTTGAATTTCCAGTATCATCCTCCTTAATGATTATGTCTGCGTTTCATTTTACCATGCAAGCCAGGTTTGGTATTGTGATAAATAGGCTTGTGATTAATTCATTTTTTACAGTGCTATTTTTTACAGTTTTTGTGATTAATCAGGTTGTGATTAATTAATTAATCACAACCTGATTAATCACAACTTTCTTCCAGGCCTAATGGCTGGCAATTAAATGATACCGAAAGTTCAAATTGATACATGACTAAAAATAACCGGATAGGCAGGCTTTAAAAATGATGGTGTATTTTGTGAACACTTCAACTGCCAATTATGAAAAAAAGAGATGCTATTGTAGCGGCTATTACCATCGCCATTATGTGTTTGCCCGTGGCTATTATTGCCCGTAAATATTACCAGTCGGTAAACCTCCCTTCCTCCGTATTTGATTGGACTACTATCAAAGTAACACCCACCAAAACAGGCGAACGCCGGCAATTTTTTCAATCCCCCACCGCAACGCTGGACGAACTGGAATGCCATGTAAGCACCCTGAACCCAGGCGAAACGGCACACCCGCCACATAAGCACCCCGAAGAAGAAATGACGATTGTAAAAGATGGCACCGTAGAAGTGCTGGTAAATGGCGAATTAAAAACAGTCGGGCCGGGTTCGCTGGTTTTCCAGGCGGCCAATACTATGCACAATATTAAAAATGTGGGCAGTACGCAGGCGGTGTATTTTGCTATCAAATGGAAATCGGTTAAAACGGAGCGGCCGGTGAAAGTTGATTAAGGTCTTCAGCATGTGCCATGACTTGGGAGCAGCCGTTCAGCCCTGCTATTGCAAAACCGCTGTTAGGCGCTTGGTCGGTTATCGCTTACCAATTTCAAAGTAGATATAAAGACTAAAAGGGTACCAATTGCGAAGAGCATTAAGGAAGAGCTTTTTACACCTACATAGAAGTTTTCTGACGTGTAAATTTTGCCTATCGCATCAGCATTGGTGCGAATATGTCCTATACTAAGTAAATTGATTAAGCTGCCTAAACAAAAAAAGATTCCGCTTCTGTAAAAATACTTAGGTAGTAGTTGGAAATTGCCTGTCCCTGTTTTTAAAATATTCAACGCCAAAAATGATTGGTAAAGTGCATGTAGCAGGCAACCTTCTGTAATGATCCCGTTTATTACGTTATAAATGCTTGTAGAAAATGAAACGTTAATGGATACAACACCTAAGGTTTTCAAAACTACTATTGCAACATTGACAAGATTTATTACCAGGAATAGAAAAAGAAAAGAAAAAACTGTGTTATTTAAGTAGTAAATTATATTAAGGATTTTAGTCGTTCTCATTTTAAAAGAGTTTTTTTTCAAAATTATCCCTATCCTTCAAGCAATTGCAACAGCAGAATAATTGCACTCAGACTAACTGATAGAAAAGGTTGATTTTGTTGCAGCCAAAGATAACCGCAAATGTCCAATAGCATAGTCAGCATTAGATTTTTTGACACAATCATCTCGTTGAATTTGAGGCTGTGTCACCTGGTTGCACCTTAATCAAATATAGCCGTCCCTCACCACCATTCCAGACCGAACTCCAATAAATAAAAGCACCTGTCTAATCAATCGCTTATAGGGAAAAGCGTCAAATGCTTAGGAGCTAACGAGTGACGGCATTACAATAACCAAAACAAATTTCAACTTCCTTCTTTTCTTTCCCAGCCATTTAAAGTGGTGTTGAAATATTTGCTCTATTCAAAGTCGCAGAAACTTTTTGAGACTCGTCCGGAGACCGAAAATCACCAAAATTTCCACCAAGGTCTCTTGTATCTATGTGTTGCTGGTGTTGTTGTAAGGTTGGGAGTCTGGGTCTTTAATTTAAGGTCTTTTGTCCAAAGTTTATATACTTGCCCGTTCGGATTTCCATTCTCGTCAAGAGGGTAAGGCAAGTGCAATTTTTTCATAAAGTCAAGCAATTGCCAATCTTCATTTGTATATTCATCGTCAGCGTAAGCTTTGTTATTTCCTTCCACTTCCAAATCCCAACGAACTAAATATCTCTCGATGTCAGCCTGTTTAACAGTTTTGAAATTATTTGAAACTATTTCTGTATTTCCTTTCCAGCTTTCTATTTCTTCTTCACTCATGTTGTCATCCCAATAATCTGGTATTGGATTAAACTGGTCAACTGCCTTACCATTTGCAAAAAGCACATACATCCATAAATCGCTGTCGTGGATATGAAAAGAAAACACTGGTGCATTAAGTTCTTTTGATATAAATTCTGAAGATTTGTCCCACTCAAGATGAGCATAAGGATTAAAAATTGTTGTGTTACCGTTTGCTTCACTAATTACACAGCAGTTGTCATTGTCGATTGAGATATTTTCCTTTTCAAGTCCGCCACCAGCAAATTTAGCATAGCTTGCCAAGCTGGCTTCAACTTCATTTTGTGTCTTACCTACAACGCTGGTAAGAGAAAGAAACATTCCCATAATATATTGTCGTTTAAAATTGATGGTTTACGATGTAGGGCTCACTACTATACCAGTATTCGTCTGCCACACCGACCAATATTCATCAATTTATCAAATCCTGAATAATCCGGTTAAGGTAGTTTCACCCAGTATATGACCTTTCATCGCCTCCAGTAGTTCATCTTTGGTCATCGCCTCTTTTGTGGTTAAGGCCTGATCCAAAGCATATAATTTGAAATGATACTGGTGCGTGCCACCCGGTGGGCAAGGACCATTGTATCCCTTTTCATTCCAGCTATTTAAACCGTCTATGGCATTAATTTCTGTAACATTTTTTTTCTCATCAAGACTAATAACAGTGGCTGGTATATTGTAAACGACCCAGTGTACCCAAGTACCCATCGGTGCGTCCGGATCATCCATAATGATGGCAAAGCTTTTCGTTTTTTCAGGGAACCCAGTCCAGCTTAGTTGGGGTGATATATTGTCGTTATCACAAGTATATTTAACTGGGATAGGCTTCCCCTCTTTGAAAGCTGAGCTGATCAGTTTAAAGTCGCTTGCAGTTTGCGATTTTGAAATACCGGCCATCAAAATAAAAATCAGTAGCAAAAAATTTGTCTTACGAGTATATTGAGTGTCCATGACTGCTTTTTTAGAAGATAGTTAGTTTAGTGTGTTCAATGAGAAATCACAACCAGATTTTACGGCCTGAAAAAATACAACCAAATACCCACCCCGATGTTAAGGGCCGACAGTATCACTGCCAGCCATTTCCAGTTGACTTTGAACAAGAGGCCGATAAAGCAAAGTACAAGGAAAGACGCCGTGGAGGCAATGGGTCCATACATTAAAAAAAGTGCATCCATTTCCATATTGCCGGCTTTGGGATTTGCCATAGCGATGGCAAAAGCTGCGATGCCAGAGAGAAAAACAAAAAGCAGGCTCAGGTATTTTTTGGAAGATGGCGTATTCATAACCGGCTATTTCATTTTTGCAAATTCATCCGCCAGCTTATTCATGTTGCCGGTTGAAAGCAATGACCCTGAATGAATTACGACGCGGTACCGGAAAGTCGTTGACTGTTTTGGCTGCAATGAAAAATTGAGTTCTTCTTTGCCATTGCTGAAGATCTTTCTTCCCAATGGATTCAATGCAAACAAGCCATAACCCCTGGCATGCCAATAGCCGGGATAACCGACATTTGACGGATGGTCAATGATACCAATCGTGATATCCTGCCCGTCTTTTTTACCATTTAATATGGCCCATCTGCCCTTGGTGCTCCAAACCGAATCGCCCTTAATGCCATCACTATTGTAGTACATGCCGCTTACATCTGCCGAAGTGGATGGCGGAACGATGGTGACATTTCCCTTATCGTCTACAAAACTGCTTTTTTCTTTTGATGGCATCTCGAGTTCTCTTGCCACACGAATGGCCAGCATGCCATCTTTTACATCTTTAAAAAGAACGATGGTATCTGTAGCCGTCAATGTGGTGGTACGATCGATGATAAAACTACTACCGCTAACACTGAAGTTGAAAGTGGTTTTTTCGTTCAGCAATACATTCTTATCAGGTCTTATCCAGGTGGCCGTAGCAGTCAGAGAAGCCTTGTTGCCACTACTGTTTCTATTCACAATTTTTTGGTGGACGATGGTACCATAGTGATCTCTTTTATCCAGCGCAATTGCTGTGGAATTGTTCCAGAAATCAAGTCCATTTACTGATTCATAGTTGAGCCAGATACCGGTATGATGCGGGTGATCTGTTCGTTCGCCTGCTATCATTTTAAAAGGATAACTACGGGTTACTGTGATTCCGTCTATCGTATTTACGGGAAACAGCACCGGCTTCCTGTTCGAGTCGGGATAGGTGTAGGCGGTCAACAGTTTGCCATTAAACAAAATGTCCATGCCTTTGCCGTCAGTTTTTTCTGTTATGGCGAAACCTTTTTGGGCAAGGGCCGAAAGGCAAAGAGATAAGTTAACGAGGATAAGAGTAAGTGTTTTCATAATGAGAAATTATAGATCTATGAACGGTATTGCGAGGGTTGAGCCAGTGATTCGGCAAAATATATTGATGACGTCGGGCTTGCAGCCGGTCATTGCGAGGCTGGGTTCTTGCCCAGCCGAAGCAATCTCCTGCTATTTATCAGCCTAAACCCGGCTCAGTAAGCCACCTGACTAATAGCAGGAGATTGCTTCGGGCAAGAACCCTCGCAAGGACTGGCATAAATAATGACGTCATTATAAGTCCCGGACGTCCGGGACTCGCAATACCGTTAAAAGCTTTAGTATTTAAACGCCTTCCCTCCCGCCATTACTTCCTGCGTTTTTTCATCAAAGGTTACTTTAAGACCCGTGATGGCTGCGGCATTGGTCATGATGGTGGCGATGGAATGGCTGTAACCGGCTTCTACGGGCGCATTGGGTTGCTTGCGGCTGCGGATGCATTCCATCCAGTTTCGCACATGGTTGCTGGTCAATCTGTCCCCGCCGGTGTTGGCTGATGCGATCACTTTCTCCACTTCGGACAAACCCATTTCCGGCAACAGGTTCGCCTCCATGCCCATGGCTTCGGCCATTCTTTTTGTAAGGCCACCTTTGGGCGAAACTTTGTTGGTATTGAGGTTCAACTCACCTCCGTTGGAGTAGTAAATTTCGGCGGGGCTTTCATCGCCATTATGCATACGGCTCTGGAAACTTACCTGGAAACCATTGGCGGGGTCATTGGCAGGGCCGTAATCAAAAACGGCGGTAATGGTATCCCAGTTTTTCCTGCCGTCTTTCCACATATAAATACCGCCATTAGCTACCACGCTACGCGGATGCTGTATGCCGCTGAACCAATGCACGGTATCTATCTGGTGGCTCATCCACTGACCCGGCAGGCCCGATGAATAGGGCCAGAATAAACGGTACTCCAAATATTTTCTCGGATCAAAAGAATCGTTCGGCCGGTTCATCAGGAAGCGCTTCCAATCGGTATCTTCCTGCTTTAACTGTCCGAGCAACGCGGGTCTACGCCAGCGGCCGGGCTGGTTTACGTTCCAGGATAATTCCACCATTGTAATGGCACCAAATTTACCGGAACGAATAAAATCGTTGGCTGCATGATAGTTGGCTCCGCTCCTTCTTTGCGAACCCACCTGCACTATCCGGTCGGTGGCTTTAATGGCTTTGAGTGCTGCCCTGTTATCTTCCATCGTTTCCGCAAATGGCTTTTCCACGTACACATCACAGCCAGCCTTTACGGCTTCTATTGCATGCAGTGCATGCTGAAAATCGGCGGTACTGATGAACACGGCATCCACCAGTTTCTTATCATACATTTCTTCGTTGTTCCGGCAAGCTACTACGTCATGTCCCATTTTTTCCTTCCACACAGCCGCGCCTTCTTCTCTCCTTTTATTCCAGATATCGCTCACTGCTACCAAATCAAAATTCAGTTCTTTATAGTGATTCATAAAGCACGGAATGTGCGAGGATTTATGCCTGTCGGAAAACCCCACTACGCCAACCCTTACACGATCGTTGGCACCCACAATGCGACCATAACTTTTGGCACTAAAAAACGACGATGCTACATACACACCTGCAGTAGCCATGGCTGTTTCTTTAATAAAATCCCGGCGTGATTTTGACATGACTTCGGATTTATGATTTATGATTTATGATTTATTGTTGCCAGTCATTGCGAGGCCGGGTTCTTGCCCGGCCGAAGCAATCTCCAGGAGATGGTGTGAAAGATTCTCAAGCTTGAAAGTTCCGCCCCCTGGAGATTGCTTCGGGCTAGAACCCTCGCAAGGACTGGAATTTTCTACGGCTCCAAAAAATTCCTACCAATGCAGTTCCTTTATCTTGATACTCCTGTACGACACCGCATTGCCATGATCCTGAAGCAGGATATGTCCTTTGGGTGCCTCTCCGAACTCTTTCCAGATCACGTACTTACTAATGGCTACAAGCGCCTTGTATTCCCTGGAACCACGGATATATTCCAGCACTTTTACACCATTGAGATAATGTTCCACTTTATCATTCGGGTACACGATGATCCTTCCGAAATTCCAGTTGCCTATTGGTCTTAAAAACCGCTTTTGCTTGTCGGCTTTTATCATATCGTAAACAGAGGCAAGGGTGCGGTTTCCCTCACGTCCAAGCTTAGCATCAGGGTGCAGTGTGTCATCCAGCACCTGGTATTCCAGGCCGATCGCCGAGCCCTTGCTATCTTCATCCAGCGTAACAAAATATTTTACCCCGCTATTGGCCCCGGGCGACAGTTTAAACTCAAACGAGAGATCAAAGGCCGCAAACTTTTCCGTGGTAACAATATCGCCGCCATTGGTGGATTCTTTTCCTTCGGAATCGTCAACAGAAATAACGCCGTTCTTAATTGTCCAGCCTTTTTCAGGAAAACTATTGCCTTTTGCACTCCTCCAACCGTTGTTGGTTTTACCATCAAATAACAAACGCCAGCCATCTTTCTTTTCGTAAGGGGTTAAATTATTGACTGCAAAATTTGCCACATAAACATTAGCTGGAAACGGTGTCGGTACCAGCCCGGTTGTTTTGATCCGTATGTTTTTAAAACACACTTTTTTACCCGCATGGCTGGCATCTTTAATAGCATGCACCTGCAGGCCAATAAAGCCCTTCGGGTCGAGCGTATCCACAACATACGCCGTTGCTACGCCATTCACCCAGGTTTTCATTTCGTATCCAATGCACTCAACTTTATAATGATTGTAAACACCTTTTTTATAGGCATTTTGCCCGGAGGCATTTAGCTGCATGGGGTACAGCCAGTCCCTTCTTCCTTCATCGTAAATACCACCAGTCCAGCGGCGGGACGTGGGGTCTACTTCGCATTGGCGGCCGTACACTTTTCCGTCGCCATTAAAAGCTGCTGCATCAAAATGACTACGGGTTTGCAATCCTGCATTGCCTTCCTCATCTTCCACCCACACATCGGCTTCCAGTATAAAATCACCGTATTCCTTTTCCGTAACCAGGAAGGTGTTTCTTGAATTGGCCACGGCTGTGCCCACAATGACTCCGTTTTCTGCCTTGTAATCTGCCTTGCCTGCCAGGCGTTTCCAGCCTGTAAGGTCTTTGCCGTTAAAGAGATTTTGCCAGCCTTGTTCTGAGGATTGCGCAACTAATACCGAACTAAAAACAAGGGCTGCACAGGACAGGAAAAACTTTGATTTCATAGAGGAATGCAATGGTTTAATAAAGGTGATAAATCTACTTTTTTATTTAGTTGGCCCGCCATTTATTTTCGTATCAGGGCGAAGATGCCCTGCAGGAAGCAGGAGCTGTACACAATGGTCGCTCCTACGTCTTTTTACACTCAGATCAATACTTTCGATTACCCTTTAGTTCTTTCACCTGATACGCGTCGGAGATTTCGGTTTCATTGTCAAACCAATGCCCACCAAGGTTTTCAGTAGCAGCCATGATTCTTGCCCAGCTGTCGCTTGAATGTTAATTACGGTTTCGGTAAACATGACGCTACCTGACATTTGCCTTGAAGCAAATACTTCCCGGAGTTTTTCCGAACGGACCCTGTTATTTTACAGAAAGTGCTACAGGCTGGGTCTTGTTGCGGAATATAAGAGTAAATAAAAAGCTAAAGAAGAATACCAGGATCACGCCGGCAGGGTTATACCACAAGAACTCAAATTTGATTCCATGGTAGATCTTACTGTTCTGCAACAAATGGAAGCCGATGATCAAAAACTGGCTTACAACCGCCGCCCAAAAAATGGCATTCCCTTTGATTTTTTTCCACATAAATGCAACCAGGAAAACGCCCAATATCACCCCATAAAAAAGGGAACCGAGAATATTTACCGCTTCGATAAGGCTGCCCATATTAGTGGCAAACATCGCAACGAAAATGCTGAACAAACCCCAGCCCAACGTGTACTGCCAGCTGAGCCTGTACGATTTTTCACTGCTGCAATCTTTCTTAAAAATATTTTTATGGATATCCACTACCGTACAACTGGCCAACGAATTTAGTGCCGCCGCAATACTCCCCCAGGCGGCGAGTATTATTACCGCTATCAACAGGCCAACCAGGCCTTTTGGCAGGTTCTGTGTTACAAAATAGAGGAAGATATAATTAGTGTCATTGCTCTCCCCTGCCGGCACAGCCTGCTTTAAAACGGCTTTGTATTCTTTCCGCAGGCTTTCCATTTGAATAGCGCCGGCCTTCAAAGAATCTTTGTACACGGCAATCATATTTTCGGCGCCGGGAACCGTTTTTGCCTTTACGATATTCACCTGGTACACCTGCTGGTTTTCCATCTTGTCGCGGAACTTCTGTTCCAGTTCTTCCAATGGAATTTTATAGGATGTTTCTTTAGCCTGCGTTACCAATGTCTGGTTAAAAAAAACAGGCTGGTTGCGGAATTGATAAAAGGCAAACACGAGTACACCCACCAACAAAATGCCAAACTGCATGGGCACTTTTATGAGGCCATTGGCCAGCAAGCCAAGCCGGCTTTCACGATTACTTTTCGCAGTAAGGTAACGGCCCACCTGGCTTTGATCGGTGCCAAAATAACTGAGTGCCAAAAAGAAGCCCCCGATGACACCGCTCCACATATTATAGCGGTCGTTCCAGTTAAAGCCTTTGTCGGTTACACCACTGGTAATGATATTCATTTTACCCAGGTTGCCGCTGGTTTGCAGGGCTTCTTTAAAACCAACACCCGGCGGCAATAAATGCACCACCATATAGCCTGCGATAAACATCCCGGCCATGATGATGAGAAACTGCAATTGTTGCGTGTACGCCACTGCCTTGGCGCCTCCGCTTACTGTATAAATGATGAGCAAACCACCCATTACCAGGTTCGTGAGATAAATATTCCAGCCCAGTAAAGAAGAGATAATAATGGATGGTGCATAAATGCTGATACCGGTGCTTAATCCCCGGGAAAGCAAAAACAAAAATGCCGTCAGCGTTCTTGTTTTCATGTCAAACCGCTGTTCCAGGTATTCGTAGGCGGTATACACTTTCAGCTTCCGAAAAATGGGTACAAAAACAATGCTGATCACCACCATGGCAATCGGTAGACCAAAATAGTATTGCACAAAACGCATACCATCTGTATAAGCCTGGCCGGGGGCACTCAAAAACGTGATGGCGCTTGCCTGCGTTCCCATAATACTAAGTACTACCAGCCACCATGGCATGGTTCGGTTCCCCAAAAAATACCCGTCCAGGTCCTTGCTGTGCTTGCTTTTGTACAACCCATAACAGATGATGCAGGTAAGGGTAAGGGCTAAAACTATCCAGTCGAGTTTTGTCATGGGCAATTGTCGTTGGTCATGGAGTCATTGGTCATTGAGTCATTGGTCATTGGGTCATTGACTTATTGACCTAATGACCATTCTTAAACCTGAATCATTTAAATATATTCGTGAGCCACAAAAAAAAGAATACTTCTGCCACCAGCACTACAAGCACCGTTACGTAGAGTATGCCCCATTTTAGTTTAGAATTATTCATTTCTGTATGGCATTTTATGTATGACTATCTTCTTTTCTTTTTGCCGGCTCCAAAAGCAATCAACAGGCCGAGTATAATAGCGATGGCAAATGCGACCTTAAAATTTTTTATCAGTTTGCCTAACACAACCCCAATTACAACTGCAATAAAAAAGGCTACTTGTGCACGGGTTGGGTTAAACATTACCTGATTTTGGATTTATGATGTATGATTTGTGATTTATGATTCCTTACCTGTGAGTGGTCAGCCTCGAATATGAATGATGAGTGATCAGTGATGAGTTATGAAGTGTGGCCTTACCAATCAACTAACCAACCAATCAACTAATTACTAACCTTCGGTAATGCGATCAAATTGGCCAACATCCTATACGCACCGGGCACACCAGCCGGCAACTGCCGGAAAAATACAAGGCTTAGGTACACAAAATTCCCCTTACCATATTTGGCAAGAGCGAGGCTGCCATTAGCTTCCTTTTCGCCGGTGTCGTTCATTCCCAGCGGAAATTCAAAATGGCTATCTGCCTGCTCGGCCTGGTAGGTGCTGCGTTCCTGCACCCAGCCTTCAAAATCCTTTTCGGTGATCTTATTGGGGTAGTTCAGTGCAGAATGCTCTGGCAAAAGGAAATTCACTTTAGCGCCTTCTTCCGAAACCCGGCTGCGAGCATTTACTACAAATGGATAAGGTCCCACTTTTACCCTTTTTAAACCCACTTCGTTACTCTTTAAATATTGCACGATCAGGTTGCCGCCATTCTCCACATAGCGGTTCATGATATCATTTTTATTGGTTAGCCATTCGTACACGTTATAGGCCCTGATCCCTACAATAACTGCATCAAAACGCTTCAGGTTATCGTCGTTCACATCCGCCTCTGCCAGGGTGGTCACTTCATAGCCCATGGCTTCCAATGCATCATGTATTTTATCCCCGGCGCCACTGATATAGCCTATTTTTTTACCAGCAGTTTTCATATCTACTTTTACCAGGTTGGCCTTGGCTTTAGCGAAATAAGTAAGGGTCGGGATATGGTCGTAAGTGATCGTCCTGGTATAGCCGTCGTATTTTCCTGAACCTGCTACCAGCTTAATTTCTTCGGTGGTATTCATGTCTTTGTTCAGTGCCGCAAAGCTGCCCGTGGCGCTGCTTTCTTTAACGCCTTTTGATGCGTAGGTAACATTCGGGTTGTCATTTTTCCAGGCATTTGAAAACCGCTGTGTAATACTATACGAAGCACCATCACCTGCATTGGCCTTAAAATGTATGGGCGCCTTTACCGGTGCACCATTTATTGACACATAGTTGTCTTTTACATAGTTGATCTCCAGCTTGGGCAAAACGGGTATGGGCTGGTAAATATCACCTTTGGTAGGGTCGGTGTACTTATATTGTACCGGTCGCTTTACAACAAAATCTTCCCCTTCAATATTTAATGTAAAGCTGGCTTCAAAAGAAGGATCATTCTCCGCTTTTCCAATAAGCAACTGGTCATCCACCACAAAAATGCCTGCAGCCATTGGGTTTTCCAGCCAGTAGGGTTGTGATATTTTTTTATCGGCAGCTACCCCGATTGTTTTATTGATGACGATGTTCTGGTTCTGACCAACGGACGTAGAGAAATTGGAATCAAGCCATTCCAGTTTCAGGTTTTTAAGGGTGGCGTTTATATTGGTACGCTTATTTAAAAAGAAACTCATTTTTAAACTATCGCCTTGCACCACATTGGATTGGTTGCTGGTGGCTTCCACAAATAATGCACTGCATGCCTCTATCATTTCCTGTGTTTCTTCCAGCTTCTTTTGGGTCCAGGTGCTGGCAGGTAATGCCTTAATAGCCTGGTACATTTTAACCAAAGCGGGTACTGATAGTTCCGGCTGCTCCATTTTATAATTACTGATGATGGCATCGATCATCGGCTGGATCTTTTCGCCGCCTTCAATGCGTTTCCAGCTGATGTCCACATCGTCCATCAGCGTATTTTTAGGAGCATCACCATTTAACGTGGTAAAATAATCGATCGAAGGCCCGCGTCTTCTTGGCCGGCCTTCACCCTGGCATTTATGCATGGTCCTGGCTTCTGCACCCAGTTCGCCGTAGCTCTTACCCAGCAACGGGTTAAAGCCCCCGATATCTATTTTAAACTGGTCTTCGCTGGTGGTATTGTTGCCGCCAAAATTGAAAGAATTCCAAAGCAGCCTTTTGGCCTTCCAGGGTTTTACACCATATTTAAATTGCTCAGGAAAACGGTTGGGATTCGCGGCAGCAGCATATGCTTCAGCACCTAAAACAGCCGACGCGGCATGGTGGCCATGTCCGGCCCTTGAATCCGGGGGAAACCGGTTGATGATAATATCCGGCTGGTAAAACCGGATGACCCAAACAATATCGCTGAGAATTTTTTCGCGGTCCCAGATACGCAGCGCTTCTTCGGCGCTTTTACTGTATCCAAATTCGTAGGCCCGGGTAAAATATTGTTCAGCCCCATCCACCCTGCGGGCAGCGAGGAGTTCCTGCGTACGCATCAGGCCGAGTTCAATGCCCTGTTCATCGCCAATTAAGTTTTGACCGCCATCACCACGGGTAAGACTCAGGTATGCGGTGCGATACAGTTTTTCTTTGGCCAGGTAGGGAAGTAAAGTATTATTCTCATCGTCGGGGTGGGCAGCTATGTAAAGTACGCTACCCAACACTTTCAGCTTTTTTAGCTGAAGCAGGATCTCCGACGAATTATATGTTTTGGGGGTTTGGGAAAACGTAGCAACTGGCAATGTGCAACACGCAATACATAATAAGCAAAATGTAAACCCGGAAGACTTGATGAACTTCATAGTAAAAAATGTGAATTGCGAATTTAGGTGAATGAGCCTACCGTTGAATGCCGTTTATAAAACGAAACAAACGATGGTTCACCTTCGCACTCTCAGTCGGAAGCCCCCTATGAAGCTGTCCACACAAATAAATACTATGTCGTAATCCGGAACCCGCCGATTTTCTCCTTAGTGCATGGCCGCGGCAAGGTCCAGTTTTTCCTTTGCTTTTTTCCTGCTTTTTGTCAATAAAACAAAGGGCACGCATAGCAGGAATACCGTTCCTACAAACATGAACACATCCATATAGCTCAATACCGAAGCTTGTTTCAGCACATTTAGTTCCATCAGTTTGTAGCCGCTTTGTGCGGCCATATCGGTAGTCATTCCTTTTCCCACAAACATCTGCTGCATACCTGCCAGCCTGGCCTGTACATTGGGGTCAGTCGCCTGCAAATGGCTGCCGATATCAGCCGTATGAAGAATCGTATTGCGGCTCATGATGGTCGTGATAATGGCGATGCCAAAGGATCCGCCTAATTGCCGCATCATGCCGGTGAAAGCGGCCCCCTGCCCTATCTGGATGCCTTTCAGGGATGACAACGCAAGGGCGGTGATAGGAATAAAAACGAACGGCATGGCAATACCCCGCATGATCAGCATCCAGAAAAAGTCGTCCTTACCGGTATTGGGGGTAATGATCTTATAACCCCAAAAACAAAAGATGGCAAACAAAAACATTCCGGCAGATACCAGGTATTGTGTGCTGACTCCCTTTGAAAGCAATTTGCCCATTATCGGCATCAAAAATGCGGTGGTTAGTGAAGCAGGTATTAGCAACATGCCCGCCTGTGTGGCCGTCCAGCCGAGATTACTTTGGGTGTATAATGGAATGATAAACGTGGTGCCATAGAGTCCAAAGCCCAACACAAATGAGAGTATGGTACCTACTCGGAGATTTGCATTTTTAAGTACCCGCAATTCCACAATCGGGTTTTTAAAAGTCATTTGTCTCCATATAAAAAAGTACATCGAAAAAACAGCGGCTATGGTAAGGCTTATAATGATGCCACTGTTAAACCAGTCATCTTCCTGCCCCTTTTCCAGCACATATTGCAGCGAACCAACCGCTATAGCCAACAGCCCGATACCAAGCCAATCAATCTCTTTACCTGATTTCTTTTCGCCGTATTTAGGGCTGCGGACAAATTTAATGGTGAGTAAAGTGGCAATAATACCAATGGGAATATTGATATAGAAAATAAACGGCCAGCTAAAATGGTCCACTATAAAACCGCCTAATGGTGGACCAAGTGTGGGGCCGACAATAATGCCTAATCCATAAATAGCCTGTGCCATGCCACGCTTTTCTGGCGGGTAGCTTTCGGTAATAATAGTTTGAGAAGTTACCAGCAAGGCACCGCCACCTACACCTTGTATAAATCTGAAAATAACAAGCTCCCATACATTGGTGGCGTTACCACATAAAAAAGAACAGACCGTAAAAATGATGATAGATGCCGCAAAATAGTTGCGACGGCCAAATTGCTGGGAGAGCCAGCTTGTCATTGGTATAATGATAACGTTACCTATGGCGTAAGCTGTAATTACCCAGCCAATCTCGTTGAGTGTGGCGCCCATATTGCCTTTCATCTCGTTGAGGGCTACATTCACAATGGTCGTATCCACAATTTCCAGGAGGGCGCAAATAATGGCTGTAATGGTGATGATGACCCTGCGGCTGCCAAATTCTATTAAAGAATCCTGGTTAGCCAATAACGGGTTTTGATTGCTCATAAAAAATGATATGTAATGATGGCGGGCACAAAATACCTTTCACACGGGGGCGAAAGCACGCTATCCAATAGCGCCCGCTTCAACTAAAAAATATGCTGGTTCTATTTAATTCAAATGCACGTCCACTGCCACGTTCATACCCGGTCTCAGTTCTTTTACCAATGGATCTGTGCCGCCTTTAAATTCAATTTTCACCGGGAGCCTTTGAACTGTTTTTACAAAGTTGCCTGAAGCATTGTCGGGTGGCAATAAAGCAAACCTGGAACCGGTGGCTGGCGAAAAGGATGTAAGTGTTGCTTCAAAAGGATGGCCGGGGAATGCATCGGCAGAAATAGTCACCTTCTGACCGATCCGCATCTTGTCGAACTGCGTTTCTTTAAAATTAGCCACCACCCATACTTCGTTACTCAGCACTACGTTGAAAAGCGATTGACCCTGCTGAATATACTGTCCTGGCTGCATACTCACTTTTGAAATAGTGCCGTCTGTTGGCGCAGTAATTACGGTGTAAGAAAGGTTGAGTTTTGCGGCATCCACATCGGCCTGGCGTTGGTGTATCGTAGCATTAGCCACATGGGTTTGCTGCCCGGTAGTACGGCTTTGCGAAGCGGCCACATTGGTTTGGGCCGCAGCAGTTTTGCGCTGCTCCAGCAATATCTGCAATTGCTTTTCAGCAGTTTGTTTTTCGGCCAGGGCCTGGTCGTATTGTTGCTGGGTAACGCTGTGATCCTGTATCAGGTTCGCATAGCGGAGATAGTCGTCGCTGGTGCGTTTCACTTTAATTTGGGCGGCGTCTATCTGGGCGTCTGCTACCAGTTCGCCTGTTTGAGCTACCGACACGCTGGTTTGTGAAGTGCTGGTGGCAGATTGTGCCACTCCGAGATTGCTTTGTGCAATTTCCAATGCTGCCAGCGCCTGTTCCAATTTTATTTTAAGATCACGATCGTCGAGTATCATCAATGTATCTCCCTTCTTTACCACCTGGTTATCCTTGATCCGTACATCGGTTAAATAACCGGAAACCCTTGGTATCACCGGGCTGATATTGCCATCCACCTGTGCATCATCTGTTTCTTCATGTGCTTTGGAATGTTGGTACTTGGTGAAGCCAAAAAATCCCCCGGCCAGCATCAGTACGAAAAAACCGATGAGGAATTTGAAATTGGTTTTCTTTTTTGCAGGAACCGTTTCAACCGGTGCTTTTGGGTCTTCCTGTAATGTTGTTTCAGTTGCCATGATATGCTTGATTAATTTTTTTATTGATTTTGTATTAGAAATTTTCGGTAAGTACACCTGCACTTTTCTGTAGTTGTACGTAAGCCAGTGCCACATCGGCCTTTGCCAGCGACTGGTTTAATTTTGCCCTCAGATCGGCGAGGTCGGCATCCAATAAATCGGTCAACGTTGCCAGGCCATTGTTGTATTTATTTTTGGTGATTTTATAGTTTTCACCGGCCTGCTCAATGGCACGGGTATACACTTCAATTTTCTTTTGTGCCAGGAAATAATCTTCGTACGCCCGGGTAATTTCCATGCGGATATTTTCATCCAGCATTTCCTGTGTGTAGCGCAATTGCTGCTGCTGTGCTTTGGCCTTCGTTATTTTGGTATTGGTTTTCCAAAGACTGCTGATAGAGTATTTGGCGCTTACCCCGATATTCATGGCATTCGTAATGGTAGCCAGGTTTTGAACATAGGCATTGATATAGCCGCCGGTGAGCGCCACACTTGGCATTTTTTCACCATTGATGGCTTTAATACCGGCATCAGTAGCCTTTTTTTGCAATTGCAAAGAAGCGATATCCTTACGGTTTTGCAGGGCCAGCGCTTCCCAATCGGCCAATCCTTTTTTGTCGTAGGTCACTTTAAAACCGGTGGTGTCTAGTTCCAGTTTGGTGGTTTCGGGCAGGCCCAGCATCAGTGCCATATTGGTACTGGCAATGTTGAGGTTATTTTGTGCTTCCAGTAAAGCCAGTTCTACGTTTGAAGCCTGTAACGAAGCTTTTAAAAGATCATTACGTGCCAATAATCCATTCTTTTCCAGGTTGGTAAAATCCTTTACCCTTTCCTGCTCTTGTTTCAGGCTTTCCTCCACTAAACTCACTGTCTGGTTTGCCTTGTACAGGTTGCGGCAGGCATTGAGTGTATTCTGAATCACGCCTGTTTTATCATACTCCGCGTCCAGCCGTTTAGCTTCTGCCAGGTAGCGGGCCGACTCAATACCATATTTAATCTGGCCCCCTGTATAGATCGGGAGCGAAACGCTAATATTGGCCAATGCGACCTGCGATATTGCTGAAGAAGAAGATTTCGAGCTGCTATCGCTACCACCAGTCATAATTTTCAGGTCGATATTGGGGCTATTTAAAAGCATGTACATCGCAGACACACTGGCTTCCGGCAGCCGGCGTTCTTCTGCTTCTTTTACTGTTGCAGAAGCCTCGTCTATTCTTGCCTTTGCAATTTTTAGTTGCTTATTATTTTGGAGGCTGAGCTGCACTGCCTCTTTTGCCGTTATTTTCCGGTTACTGTTTTGTGCTGTTACAAGCAAGGGCAGTCCTGCAGCCAGTAACATTGCAGCCCTTCTCACCTGTTTATAAAAATTATGCTTCATTAATAAGTATGGTTTTGAAAATGGTTTTTAAATGTGCTTTCAGAACTAGCCTGATATGGTGCTGAAACGCAGTCTCATCAAGGCTTTCAAGCTTATGTACCTGGCGGTAAAAATCCTGGGTATTCATCATCTGGTAGATGGTGCCGATCATGGTAATCACCAGTAGCGGTGTATCAATCTTCTTTTTAAATAGCTTTTGCTGCTGGCCGTCTCTAATAATTTCATTGATGATCTCAATGTTCCGGGCCCTTGATTCATTGATCAGTTTGGTAACAATATCATCTTTGGCAATGATCTGTTGCCGCACCATGATGCGGTGAAAACACTCTTTTTCAGAAATTCTGTCTATCACAGAGTCCACCAGCATATCCATTTTTTTGATGGGCGACAGGCTATGATCATCCACCAATGTTTTAACAGCAAACCACGCATTATTGATGCGGTAGTTAAAAATGGCCTCCATCAGTTTCTCCTTCGAACCAAAATAATAGGAAATGGAAGCCAGGTTGATATTGGCCTCTTTTGCTATTTCCCTTACAGAAGTGCCATCAAAACCTTTGGCTGCAAAAAGCCTTTCGGCTGTCTCCAGAATTTCAATTTGTTTGTCGTTGAATTCCATAATTGGCTTTTGAGAGGACAAAATTAAAACAAACGTTTGAATTAAAACAAACGTTTGAATTATTTTTTTTGAAAATCTTGCTGTAAGCCTGCAACCAACCGAAAGTATTTCCGGCATTTTAGGTTTTAAACACCTACTCCCCCACATTTGCAGCATGACAGGAATTGACAGCATACAACTGCAACAGGTAATAGCACATAAAGTAGGCAATCCCAGCCGCGGAGAAGACCTGAAACTTTCAGAAAATCCATTGACCCTCAACGATAAGGATGTTCAAAAACTGCTGAATAAATTTTTCCTGGGGCCGTTTAATGAACAGGAACAGTACCATTTTACGCATATCAGCGACATCGGGCTGAATGAGGTCTTTAGCTATGTGAGCACCATTTTCAGCAATCATAAATCATTTGCCGAGCAAAGCAATTTGCTGGCAAAATTTCTCTACAGCAAAAGCACCCATGCGCGGGTAAAAGAAGGCGAAATGTACGTAGCCCTCTTTGACGAAGTGCCCCTAAATGGTGAATACCTGCAGGCCGTCGGCATTTTCAAGAGTGAAACCAAGGAGACTTTTTTAAAGGTTTTCCCACATGGCCAGAGTCTGGAAATAGCACAGGAACAAGGGATCAATATCAACAAACTGGACAAAGGCTGCCTTATATTTAAGACCAATAAAGAGGAAGGCTACGTGGTGTGTATCGTGGACCACACCAACAAGCAAAACGACACACAATACTGGGTAACAGACTTTCTGCAGGTAGTGCCCTATGCGGATGCCTACCACAATACCAATGATACCCTGCAGATGTGCCGGCTATTTGTAACCAATGAATTTGCTGAAAACTTCGACGTCGCCAAAAGCGACCAGATAGACCTGATGAATCGTTCGCTGGACTATTTTAAAACAAAGGATCATTTCAACATGGATGAATTTAAAGAGGAAGTGATCCATCATGCCGAGGTTGCAGAGAGTTTTACAAAATTCAGGAATAACTACGAGGCCGGTAAAGACGTGGAAATACTGGATGATTTTGCCATCCATATTGCAGCAGTAAAAAAGCAATCCAAAGTCTTCAAAAGTATCTTAAAGCTTGACAAAAACTTTCATGTCTACATCCACGGCCGCCAGGATTTGATTGAAAAGGGCATCGATGAAAAAACCGGGAAGAAATATTACAAGCTGTTTTTTGACGAAGAATCATAAATCGGACAAATGATACACCGGCAAAGCTAAAATTCAAGTAGTGGCACCGCGGCATTGTTCCCCGCTGGCGGGGACAGATTTTGCCAAAGGCAAAATCAGGGGTGGCATGCGGAGGGAGTCGAATTGATTGCAGATGCCGGAATATAAACCTCTCCAATAAACTAAAAAGTCCCGCTCTCTGCGGGACTTTTTAGTTTATTTCTTTCCGGTTTTACTTTTCAAATCCTGTACTTTTTTCTGGCTTTCCTGCATCGCCTCCAGCCGTTCCTGCCATTTACTTTTGGCCTTTGGCTTGGTTTTATTCTCGGCCATCTGTGCCAATATCTTGTCGTGGTCTATAATATAATTATTGATCACGAACTGAATAGCCAGCGTAATAATATTGGAAACCGTGTAGTACCATGTAAGCGCCGAAGGCATGTCATTAAATATAAACAACATTACAAACGGGAAAATATAGGGCAGGTACTTCATCATCGGGTTACTCTGATCCGGCGTACTGCTCATACTATAAAGCGATATAAAAAAGCTGGTAATACAGGCCATCAGGGAAAAAATACTCAAATGCCCATTGAGTGCCCAGCTTAACAAGGGTATATTCTTAAAGGTGATTGGGTAATCGTACATACTTAAATCAGGTGCCCACAAAAACGATTCCCCACGAAGTGCCATATAACTATTAAAAAAAGCAAACAAAGCGAAGAAGATCGGTATCTGTAACAACGCTGGTATGCAGCCCCCCAATGGATTTACACCCGCCTGTCGGAAGAGCTTCATCTGCTCCATGCTATATGCCTGCTGATCGTCCCCAAGCTTAGCCTTCAATGCCTTTAATTCGGGTTGCAATAACTTCATTTTGGCACCACTGAGGTAACTTTTGTAGGTCAGCGGCGATATTAGCAAGCGAATTATTATGGTAAGCAATAAAATAGCCCAACCAGTTTTGCCGCCTACCATCCTATCCAAAAATCCGTATACAGGCATTACAAAGCCACGATTGATATATTTTACAAATGCTGTTACACCGCTTCCCAAGTCCACGATATTGTGCATTTCGTTGTTGTATGCCTTAAGTAATTTATACTCGTTTGGACCATAGAATATTTGCAGCGGTGTAGTGGTGTTACTACCAGGGGCAACCTGTATTCTTGCAGTAGTTTTAAGCGTCCCTACTTCGAGGCTCGAATCGGTTGGTATGGTAATATTCGCCGTAACGGAGTTAAAATTATTTTTGGCTAACAGGGTAGAATTAAAGAATTGCTGTTTAATACCAACCCATTGTGTGGGCTTATCAAACTGCTGGGAAATAGGGCCAATAGCAGTAAAAAAATCAAATTCGTTATCGGTGCGACAAACCATTTTTTGTTGCTTCCTTTCATAGCTCAAATCCTTTTGCTGTTGGCGCGCTTTCACCTGCCAGTTAATGTTTAGTGCCTGGTTCTGTAATAGCCGATCGGCACCAACCAGTCCAATATTTGCATCCAACAGGTAATCATCTGGCTTAATCACAAAAGAATGGGTAATAGATCCGCCATCTTTGGATGGAAGCTGGTAGCTCAATGTTTGTGACCCATCGGCAGTTTTATTAACAACTGCCTTGTTGAAAAACAGTTTATCTGTACTGGTACTCAGGTTATTCCCAGTGTTGATCCCATATCCAAATACATCACCTGAGGCTCCACCCATTTTCACCAACAGGCTGTCCGGGCCTTTGTATTTCTTGAGCTCCACCATTTTAAGCCACCCTCCTTTATTACTAAAAGTGAGTTTCATTACATTGTTGTCGACGATTGTAAGTTCTTCCGTACCATTAATGGCATCGGCGAAATCACCCGCGGCTGTGGAATCTGCAGCTTTTTGAAGGACCGCTACATCTTGCTTTTGTTTTATAAAACCAGTATCCTTTGGAAGCAAAGCCTTGACAGAATCATCGTACCTCTTCTTTTCCATTTCATATTTCTTCTGGCTGCTGGAAGTGTAAAAGAAATATCCAAAGAACAAGACTGCCAGCAGTACAAAACCGATCACGGTATTACGATCAAAGCCCATAGTGTTTTATTAATTGGGTGCAAATGTAGGGAAACGGAGGACGCTGTACGCGGAACGCTTAACGCAGAAGGCTTGACGCTGAACGCTAGACGCTTAACGCCAATAGCGTGGAAACGGGCATCTGGTTGATAGAGAGCCGACGTCACGCTCCGGGCATCTGTACCTACGATTATTTTCTTTTGAAATTCTTTACCTGTTACAAGTCCCGGGCATCAGGCGTTCAGCGTCCGGCGTCAAGCGTCCCGCGTACCAGCGTTAACACTATTTATGCAATCATCCACCCGTTCACATCGTTATACCCGCACAAAACGTACTTTTGAAATGCTAAACAAAAATTATAGTTACGCCGTGGCCGATCAATTTGAACAACAGAAAAATATTAAAGCCGGTGGCTACACTGCCGCCATTGCAAGTGCATTGCTGTTTTTGCTGCTGCTTATCGGCTGGAAAATACCCAGAATAGAAGAGCCGTTATTGGAACAGGGAATAGAAGTGAATCTCGGCAACAGCGATTTTGGGAGTGGCGATATTGAACCCACCAGTCCTGGTGAACCAGCTCCGGCACAAGCGGAACAAATAGCCGCCACTCCTCCTGCCTCGCAGGCAGTAAGCGAAGAAACCGAGGAGCCAGATGAAACCGATCCGGAACCTGCCATCGTAAAACAATCGGAAAAGCCAAAAGCGACCATTAAGCCCAACAACAACCCGCCAGTTGTAAAACCAGTGGTAACCAAGGTTCAACCGGCGCCTCCGCAGCCAAAACCCAAGGCACAAATGGGGCAAAACAGCGGTGGAAATGGCCCCGGCGGAAATAACCAGGATGCTTTCAACGGTGTAAAAAACCAGGGAATTGCCGGCGGCAACGGGAACCAGGGAAAGATAAACGGCAACCCAAATAGTGATAGCTACACAGGAAATGGCGGCACAGGAAAAGAGGGTGTAACTGTTGTCGGAAATAAACGTACCGTAGTCAGAGCAACACGTTTGGAAGGGGACTTTCAAAATAATGCCACTCTATTGGTCAATGTAAGCGTGGATGGAAATGGAACAGGTAGTTTCATTAGTGTAAAGTCAGGAATCAATGAAAGAGTCTACACAGACATTATCAAACGACGTCTGGCTAGCAGGGATATACAATTTAATGCAACTGGTGTCGAAGAAAACATTGTGATAAAGATCGTGTTCAAGGTAAATTAAGCGCACATTAAAACTTCTTAGTAAAATGCAAGACCTTATGGTTTTGCATTTTACTTTTGGTGCTATCCATGAATTATACCGAAACGATCAATTTCCTGTACAGCCAGTTGCCCATGTTTACCCGCATAGGGGCAGCAGCTTATAAAAAGGACCTCCACAATACCATCGCCCTATGCCAGGCTTTCGATAATCCTGAAAAAAAATTTAAGAGCATCCATATCGCCGGCACCAATGGCAAAGGCAGCACCAGCCATATGCTGGCGGCCATATTTCAGACGGCAGGTTACAAAACAGGTCTGTACACCTCGCCACATCTTAAAGATTTCAGGGAGCGCATTAAAATAGATGGGCAATGGATAGAAGAGCAGTTTGTGATCGATTTTGTGAACCGTTCAAAATCCCTGATCGCCGAAATAGAACCAAGTTTCTTTGAACTGACCGTGGTAATGGCCTTTGAATATTTTGCACAGCAGCAGGTCGATATTGCCATCATAGAAACCGGCCTCGGCGGCCGCCTGGATAGTACGAACGTTATTTTACCCGAACTCAGCATTATCACCAACATTGGTTGGGACCATATGAACCTGCTGGGCGATACGCTGGAAAAAATTGCAAGGGAAAAAGCCGGTATCATTAAACCAAATATTCCGGTAATAGTGGGTGAGACCTTACCCGAAACAAAACCCGTTTTTGTAGCTACAGCCACAGAAAAAGACGCTCCCGTGCTCTTTGCAGAGGAATTGTTTGAAACAAGAAACTGCAAATTAGAACTCCATGAACTGGCATGTGAGTTTTTAAATGCCAATAAAGAAACACTCCTAATACGGTGCGATTTGCCCGGCATCTACCAGCAAAAAAATATCAGGACCGCTTTAACAGCGATAGAGGCACTAAGAGAAAAGGCATTTGACTTAAATAATGAAACAGTTGTAAAAGCGCTTGCCCAGGTAAAAAAACTAACGGGCCTCCATGGCCGCTGGGAACTAATACACGAAAAGCCATTTGTTGTGTTGGATGTGGGCCACAACGAAGACGGCGTAAAACAAATCATGCGCCAGCTGTCGGAAACCGGCACTCCCCCATCATCCGTTAAGATCGTAATGGGTATGGTAAAAGACAAAGAAGTGGATAAAGTACTCAGGTTGTTTGACAGCAGGTTCCGGTTTTATTTTACCAATGCTCATATACCAAGAGCCCTGCCTGCAGCGGAATTACAGGCTAAAGCAGGGACTTTTGGCCTTGCTGGTAATAGTTTTGAAAATGTAAACCTGGCATTGCAGCAGGCCATGCAGGAAGCCGCCGAAGATGATTTGATAGTAGTTTGCGGAAGTGTATTTGTAGTGGGGGAAGTTGAGATGGATTTATGATTTATGATGTGGGCATTGACAAAGACCATACATTTTGCAGCAGCTATTTTTTTTGTTTGATGATAAACACAGCAGGCACCGGTCGCTGTACTTTATCACTGGGCGCTATGGTTTCCTTTCCATTTACTAAAAGGCAACTACTCCCACCGCCATCAAGGTTCAGCGCTTCTTCGCAACCCAGGTCTTTTAATATTTGTGCTTCCTGTGTAAGTGTGGCACCTTCAGCTATTCCGGGAAAACGCCCCTGGATGCATAACACAATGACCCGGCCATCGCCGGTATAGCCCATTGCAGTTCGGGGATGTTTATCGCCTATCGCCTTGCCTGCAAATTTTAATTCTTCGTTGTTGGAGATCTTGATGTTGCCGTTTTGAACCAACACCGGCCCCCCACCAACTGCAGTCTGCATCTTCCATTTTCTAAACCCTGAAACCAGTTTCCCCGAGTGTGGTGATGGCATCACCGATGTTTTTTCGTCCAGGTAATCAAAAGAAGGTTTTACAATAGAGTCTTTAATGGCTCCAATCGGATGTTGGGTGGCGTAAGCAAATTTTTTGGCAGAATCCGTTAGCAACCAGGCCACATCGGCCGTTCTCTTTTTACTAATACCTATGGCGCTGCCAAATGGATGCCGGTAGGTAAATGTGTCTTTGCCACGGCCAGGTATGGAGCCATTGTTGTACCCCAAAAGCTTACCGTTTTTTATTACCACATTCAAATTACGGCTTTGAACAAATTCAAAAAAAGTACAGTTTACCACCAGCAATGGGTTCTCGTTCCGTTGAAAATATTGCGACGGGGTCAATCTTCTTTTTAAGCTGGTGTCTGCTGTAAAATCCAGGCTTTTATCTTTCAGTTCAGCCGATACATAATAGGCAATATTGGGTTTCTCATCAATGGTAGCAGTGGTGGTATACACATGTACCGAAGCCGGAAGTGGTTGAAAAAGGGAATCTACATTTACCCATTTAAGTTGACAGAGTCCGGTTGCCGGCAATAAACAACAGGCAAAAAGCAACAGGCAAGTGGCAACAAAACAGGCTTTCAATTTTTTTAAAGCAGGGTACATATTCTTTTTCTAAAAAAGGCTCATTATCTTACCGTTGGCAAAATAGAAGGATTCTCACCTTTCGTTTTCGGCCAGATATAAACCTGAAGCTACCGGATTTAATTTTTCAAAAAGGAGGACTTACCAAGGCCGTAATTAGCAACAATAAAACATTTTTTACCTAAAACATACACTCATGATCGTTGTCGCTGTTAAACCCGTTACCATTGAGGAAATATTTGAAACCGTAAAGTCAAAATTTCCGCAGTACACCGTTACTTTAAAACGGAACAAGCTCTTAAAATTTAGCTATGTGGAAGTGAGGAAAAGTGCCACCATTGGTGCCTGGATTAGGTTGAAAGACAACAAAATAACCGTCGTTGGCGCCATTCCTTCCACTTTAGTAAGAGCGATGTTTGGCGGGCTTATTCTAATTGCTTTTATCTCAGGTAAATTAAAAAAACTCACCGCGGAAGTCGGTGGCGTTTTGCAGACTTCATATGCATAAATGACCCCTGAAAATACAAACTCATTCATGCAAAAAGCATCCGCCCTCAATAGGCGGATGCTTTGCTACATGCCAAACTGTTTTTCCAGTTGTTTAATTTTTTTACCCGTGTAGTAATACCATTTTCCACGGTACACATAGGCAATTACAAATGCATTTTTGGCCGCCAGTTTTTTACCTGTAGTGAGTTTTGTATCTTCAATGGGCTCAGTCGGCATCACCTGTAAAACGGCATTCTTTGTTTTGGGTACCAGTTCCTCCGAAGCAACTTCTTTTATAGTCCTGCTGCCGTTGTTAATAATCACTACAGGCAATTTCTCAACGGAAATTGTTGTGGGTATGCTGCATGCTTTTCCTATCCAGATATACTTTACATCGATCTTCGTTTTTTTCAAAATCTCCACGTACATAAAATAGTTGGTGATGGGCTTTACCTCTTCGTCCACACGTTGTACACCGGGCATAAATTCCTGCGAATAAGCGTAAGACTTAATAATGGCTCCCTGTTGTTGCGCCACCAGGCTATTAAAAAAGCAACACAGCAGTGAAACACAGATAATTTTTTTCATGTTCGGTTATTTAGCCCGCAGATGGGAATGAAATTGGTAGTGCACATTACTGTTTCACAATCTTTTGCAAATGGATGTATTTACGATTGTCGCTTGTGAATTTTACAAAATAAATACCTGCGGGCACCGCACCTAATGAAATCTGCCCGTTTTTAAACGCCAGCGTATTTTGCTGTAGCTGCCTGCCCTGCAAATCTGTAACCTGGATCGTCATCTGTTTAATGCCGGTTGCGCCACCAGTAATAAATTTTACAGAGGAGGCAGTTAATGTTGGGTAAACCAGGGAGACAAACTCCTTATTGTTTTGGATGGTGTTTATAGCCGTCGCAACTCCCAGGATACTGGTGTAAAGCCCGCGGCCATGTGTAGCGGCAGCAAGGGTCCGGTCGCTGGGGCGATAGCGGAGCATATGTGTACTCACATTGGCCATTCCGGCATTATTTGGCACCCACACAGTACCAGTTCCGTTAGATAAATTGGTTGTCCATATGCCTGTTTCCGTAGCCAGTGCAATGCCGCTTACGTTACTTACTGAAAAAGTAAGACCATCCGGTAAAAATATGCCCCATCGTATCGGCATATCAGGCAGGTTCCCTTCTATAGGCGCCCAGCTTATGCCACCATCGTTACTTTCAAAAACGCTGCCCATGCCATAATTGGATATGGTTACCAGCACATGATTACTATTTCCACCTTCGATATCGACGCTGGAAATAAATGCACCAGCAGTTGTAATCGGCGCTGTGCATGTGGTTACCGTAGGAGCAAGTGCAGTATCGTTGTCGATCTTTAATAAAACCGGGGCGCCTGATCCACTGGCGGCAGCCCAAACGCGTTTGGGAACATTCGGATCCACTTTCACGGCTGAAATCTGTTGGCTGTTTAGTTCCGCAATAAATGTTTGAACAGGAGTAAGCGTGCCGGCATCAATGTTTTTTATAAACCCGAGCGAGCCAGCCCCGGTAGCATGAAAAAGTATATTCATGTCATTGTCATAATCGGCGGGGTTGATAAACCGGCCCGTTCCATTACTGGTGTTGAATGGAAAACTGGTTCCGCCGTCCCTCGAAACCCGGTAACTGGTACTGGTAAACGATCCTATCTGGATGTTTGGATTATCCTGGTCTATAAAACAAAACGCACCATCACCCGACAACACGTTTGTGGTAGTATTAACGCCGGCACTTTGAAACTTTTGTGTGCCATTGTCCTGTGCTCCAGCAAGCATATAATTGCTGCCAGCCGTTGGATGCAACGCCACCGCATAATATTGGGTAATATTCAAACCGGCATTTTTTGAAACAAAAGTTGCACCACCATTGGCACTATAAAAAATGCCGCCATCTGTGGCAGCTATTATTTCGGAACTGCTGCCGGGGTAATACAGGATATTGTGGATATCAGCATGCACCAATGATCCGGTACACCCAGATGCCCACTGCGATATTTGTGTAAAGCTGCTTCCGGAATTGGCGGTTTGCATCATATCTACGCCACCTATGATAAATGAGTTGACACTGTTCGGGTCAATAGCAGCACTTAGGTCGTACCAGGCCTGGCCACGGGTAAAATCAGCTTTGGTTACACCCTGGTCGCACCATTGAGGATTGTTCACCACCGTCCAGTTGGTACCGCCGTCTGTGGAGCGCTGAATTGACTTTATGGCATTATCGCTACCTGCTATTAAGATAACCAGGTTATTGGCGTCACCAGGCGCACAGGCCAGCTCTATCCTGCCCCAGGTGCCCGTAGCAGGAACGGGGGTAATATCTGTCCAGCTGCCCGCCACTCCGCCACTGGCAGCGGTAGATTTCCAAATGCGCCCTGTATTAGCGGTGGCCGTACTGTTATAACCGGTGGTTGCATAAAGATCACCATTGGCTGCGATCTCCAGGTCGGCACCGCGGTAATTTAATGCCATGGCACAATCGGTACCACCTACGGGAAAACTGCCGATCACCCTTGTCCAGTTACTACCACCATCAGTTGAGCGAAGGATTCCGCCATTATTACAAAATGTAGCGCTGCGGCATGCCGCAAAAACAACGCCACCACTGGTAACCACTATATCATTTACGAATTCAAAATCTTTACGTACGCTAACGTCCGTGCTGACTAATGCGTTCCACGTAACGCCGCCATCTGTGGATTTATACATGCCGTTGCCACGAATATTGTCAGTATTGAACCAACCCTCACCGGTGCCGGCATACATGGTATTGGGCGTGTTTGGGTCCTGCGCTAATGCACAAACGGAGAGGTTAGCCAGGAAGTCGTTTACCACTGACCAGACAGGACTGGTCTTAAACCCGGTGCATTTCCAGATACCACCACCTACGCCTGCAGCAAAAATGGTATTTCCGGTAGCATCTCTTTTGTCGATAAACATAGCGCGAACCCTGCCAGCTACATTATTGGGTCCGCGTTCCGCCCAGTTCAATGCCTGAGCTTGCAACAAAGTGGATCTGGTATTTCTTATCTGTGCCGACATTTGCCAGGCAGTGACCAATCTTTCTCTTGGCACATAACCAAGGGCAGGGTCTTTGGTCATTTCAAATTCCTGTGCCATGGCTTTATCCATATCGTCTTCGTAAGCCTCTTCCAGAGAAGTTTCCGAATCAGAAATGGTTTTGCCTTTCTTCAAAGCAGGGCTTAATACCACGATCATAATTGTCGCCAATGCAGCAACGGATAGTCCGGCAACCAGTTTCTTCATGGTAAAAAATTAGAAAGCAAAATAAGGATTAATGCGGATTGGAAGGGTTTTGTTTGATGGAAAGCCGATGGACAGGCCACCCCGTAAGTGGCCATGACATTGAAAATTCAGCCATTACCAATATTAAACCAATACCAGCCGTCTTTCAACTTTTAAGATATATGGTGAAGAGAGCTGCTAATTTTATCCAATAAAAAAACGTCACACCATGAGCCCTGTTGTAATAAGCAAGATCACAGTGGTAATTTGTTTAGTGGTGTTACCGTTTTTACAAGCGGTTGCACAAATGCCTGCCAGTTCTGATAGCATCGAAAAGCAGATCACTTTTATCCGCTCAGGGTATCAGAAAATCAATACCGCAGGCAAACAGCTAAGGGTGAAAGAAACTGATATTGAAGGTGAATCCACCGAAGGTGGTACCATGAAAAAATACTACCTGAAAGACAGTTTGCGTAAAGTAGTAGCCACTTATTATGGTGAAACAGGGCAACTAACTATTGAATACTATTTTATATCCCCGGGCAGGTATTTCATTTTTGAAAAAGAGTCCAGCTATAAAAATCCGCTGTTTTCCGGCAAGGTGGTGATAGCATCTGTAAACGAACAGCGATATTATTTTTACAATGGTAAACTTATACGCTGGCTGGATAACAAACGCACGATAAAAAACAAGGCACAAATGGAAGAGAAGCAGGTCGCTTTGCTGAAAGATATAGAAGAGGATTTTGGCAAGGAGATTCCGCTTAGGTGACGAGAAAAAGTTTTTTATTGAAAAGACATCTTTAATAGACACGGCTATAATTTATCTGAAACTTTCGCAACGTGCTATCCTACACGCACCACACCCATTGGCCGAGTTGTTGAAAATTCGCTAACTGAGTATATTATTCCCCATGGGAGATAAGGTTGGGCTGAAGTTAGGCTAGTTAAGGGTTAGCCATTTTTTTCACCCCCTGTATCATGTGCCTTGAACCTACCGAACCTTGATCCAATTGGGTTATGAGCTTAAACAGTCTCCTGTGAATAAAGAATTTTAAATGTTTAGTGATGCTGTTTCACTATTCAACAATTTTGGCGGAGAATTTGATTTCCAATATCACATCACTGTGTTTGACATTTCTAATCAAAAAAATTAGCATGAAAAAGTTACGATTCCTGTTTGCGTTATTTATCCTGGCGGCAATTACATCTGTGGCCCAGCCACCAGTACCTCCACGTCCCCCTTTACCGCCTAAACCTAAGATTAAATTACCGCCCCGCCCGCCCCATCCTCCTGTTCCGGGACAGCGGGTTACACCACCACGCCCACCGATGCCGCCTCATGCACGATACTATAATAAAAAGCGTAAGCCCGGCAAGTACAAGATTAAACGTAAGAGAACAGCTATGTTTAACCAGGTTATAAAATCAGAAGAATTGTATGCTATCCAGGCTTTGCCAGCAAATACTGCATGGTATGGAAAACTATCGGTAATAGCATAATACATGTTGCCTTGATAATTTTGGCAACTATATAATTATTTACCGCCACGGAAGTTAATTTTCGTGGCGGCTTTTTTTTGCGTAGTGAGGCTCCCTATTTATCGATCCAAATCACGGAGTTGCCAGTGCCTTCTTCATTTTGTTCCCAGGTTTTGTTGTTGGGGTCTGTAATCCATTTGCCATCCACAATAAACTTATACTTATGCTTGCCCGGGGCCAGGTACACACTTGATATCCAGTCTTGCCCGTCTTTTTTCATTGCCAGGATATTAGGCGCCCAATTATTAAAATCGCCGGCAAGAAAAACGGATTTGGCTCCAGCCATTCCTTTTAAACGAAACGTATAATTTGCGCTGATAATGAGATAAGAATTTGTTATGCCGTCTGTGGCAGCTGTTAACGGGTTGCCGGGATCCAGTATCCAGTTACCATCAACAATAAATTTATACTGGTAATTGCCTGCACCCAGGTTATAAGGCAGTTCCCAGCCGGTAGACGTTTTATGCATCAATAACTCTCTTTCCCTCCAGCTATTAAATGAGCCTGCGAGGTATACCTGCCTTGCGTTGGTGTAACCATTTAATAAAAAAGTATAACTGTTCCCCAACCTGATCACGGCATTTTGTCCACCGTTTCCGTCGGGTAGTCTTTCCGGGTTGTTTGCGTCCAGGTACACAACATTATCCACCAGGAACTGGTACGTATGTGTTCCATTGGCAAGATATACCGGTAACTCCCACCCTGTATTCGTTTTCGTCATCGCCATGTGTTGTTTGCGCCATGTGTTAAAACTACCCATCACATACACTTTTTTTGCTGTGCCAAAACCATTGATCCTGAAATAATGGTTGGGCTGAAAATATACAGAATTGGTATTGCCCTGGCCATCATTTTCCCTGGCATAATTATCATCGTCCACCATCCAGTTGCCGTCAGTTATAAATTTATACCAATATTTACCAGGTGCTAGCTTGACAGTAGCAACCCAACCGCTGTCAGTTCTCTTCATCCGCAATGCTTCCGGTGAAAAGTTGTTGAAACTGCCTGCCAGTATCACCTTTGAAGCATTGAGATGATTACGAAGAAAAAAAGTTGTTGCGCCATCTTTTACCCAAAAAAGATATTTGTTTCTAAAACGATTGTAGCCATAAAGAATACCATTGCCCGAAGTCGGAAATCGCTGCGCTATATCTGCACTGATGTTGGGGAAATCAATATTCTGTCCCAGGCTACCCAGGTTACTGGATCCGCTCAAAGCTCTTTTGATGATCAACCTTTCGCGGTTGTTTACATTCACCTCCCAGCCAAGCATTTTCAATGTATCAATATTGTTGGTTCGCAGCACATTTTTCAGGTCCAGCTCCTTCAGGTCATACTTTATAATAAACTGCTCCAATTGTGCATTACTTGTCTTTTTATTGATGTCAATCAAAAATTCATTGTCCCGGAATTCGCATTTTGCAGGCGGCACTACAGGCTGGGCATTCGCTGATACACAAAAAATTACCAGCAGCAAGGCCTGCAGGCACCGCGTTATGGTCAACCGTATATTCCCTTTTATTTCCATAAATACATCTCCCCCTTTATAAAATTAAAACCGATTTTCTGCACCGATAAAAAATTGAACCCCAAAATACCATCAATACAACAGACTTCCGAAATACAGGCATTTTCCAGGTTGGTAATTACAAATGGCAGACTACCCATGTCCCTGTCTCCTACTTTCAGATTTTTGAGATTGCCAAATAGTCCCTCAATCGTTTTATTTCCCGCACCTACCACTTTGGAGCGACCCGTGATGGTTACATTTTCATACACTTTATTGGGCAGGCGGCTATCCAAAACATTTGATTCAGCACCTGTGTCAATAAAAAATTTCATCTTCCTCTCCCCCAGCTTTACTTTGGCAATGATCTTATTATCCAATACATCAAAGTTAAGCATGGTGTATTTACCCGAATCCAGCATGGGGCTTTTGTAAGTCGTCGCTTCTTTTTTACTGATGCGATGCAAATGAATCACCATTTTTTCATAGTCGATGATCATCTCAGTATCCTTAAAAAAAGACACCCCGATCAATCCCAGTATCTTGATGTTTCTTTTATCTTCAATATGCCCCAGGTTAATCATATCAGCATCCAGCCGGTTAAATTCCAGCCCACCAAAACTAAATTTATCCACCAGGGTTTGAACAGCACCTACCACCGCACCAGCCACGCTGCCACGCCCCTCGGTATCGGCTTGTTTGTATTGCCGGAAATAAGTAAGGTTCAATATAAGTCCGGGTGCGCCGGTATCGAGTATAAAATTGCCTTCGGTGGTATCGGCAATGCCTTTGATGACAATCAGGTTTCCAGCGCGTATAAAAGGAATGACCCTGGTATTTTGGGCCAGGCTATTTGCTTCCGACGGAACAGGGTTGGAAACCACCGGTTTTACTGGAGACGGATTATTGGTACCCGAAACCATTTCTTGCGCCAATGCCAGTTTACCGAGGAGCAGGAGCACTAAAACGATCGGGCTACGCATGAAAAATGGCATTGTGGATTGCAGAATGGCTAAAATTAATGGATAGAAAACAGTTCGTAATTACCACTTGTAAATAAGGCTACGCGTAAATTTCGTACCTGTAAAAACTTTGTGCACTGCATATTTTAAGCAAAGCTTGTTGGTACATTTGAGTAAAAAATGACCATGACTATCAGATTTGTTTGCTTTAGCCTGCTGTTGTCGGCCGCATCATTTGCACAGTCACCTGTGAAATACATTGATCCTGCCAATATGGACCCCAGCGTTCATCCCGGCGATAATTTTTACCAATACGCCAATGGCGGCTGGGCAAGGAACAATCCCGTGCCTCCTTCCAAAACCCGCTGGGGTAGTTTTGATATGCTGCGGGAAGAAAGCAGTAAACGCCTCCAGATTTTGCTGGATGATGCCGTAAAAAATTCTGGCCGCGACCGTAAAACACAGGTTATCGGCGACTTCTACAGCAGCGGTATGGACAGCGCCTCTATCGAAGCAAAAGGCCATCAACCTATTAAAGCAGATCTTGACCGCCTTAATACCATTAGTTCTGTAAAAGACATATTGCACGAAATCGCATCCCTGCGTACAGCGGGTATAGGCGTCGGGTTTCTCGGTACTGGCGTAGGTCCGGACCGCAAAAACGTCACGGTGTATATTCCATCCATTTCCCAGGGTGGCACTTCCCTGCCCGACCGCGATTATTACCTGAAGGACGATGCCCGGAGCACAACCATCCGGAATGCCTATAAAGCACAGCTGAATAAAATATTTATGCTAATAGGCGAAGATGCAGGCACGGCAGCAGCCAGTGCAACAGCAGTATTAAAAATTGAAACGGCATTGGCCAGGGCCCAGTTTAGCCGGGTAGAAATGCGGAACCCCTATAAAACCTACAATAAGTTTTCAGTAAAAGATCTTGGCGCTACCACGCCAAATATCAACTGGTCGCAGTTTTTAAACGAACTGAAGATCAAAGGTGCCGACAGCGTATTGGTCATGAACCCCGCGTTTTTAAAAACGGCAGATTCGTTGCTGGCAAATGTTCCTTTAAACGATTGGAAAAGTTACATGCGCTGGAACCTTGTAAGTGGCGCATCACCCTATTTAAGCAGCGCTTTTGTAAACGCTGATTTTGAACTTACGAAAGTACAAACCGGCCAGAAAGAACAAACGCCGCGCTGGCAGCGGATGAGCAGCCTGATAGACCGCACGCTGGGCGATTTTATCGGCCAATTGTATGTAGAGAAATATTTTAAACCAGAAGCCAAGGCCAGGATGCTGGAGTTGGTAAATAACCTGCAATCCACTTTTGAAGACCGCATTACCAAACTCGATTGGATGAGCCAGGAGACCAAAACCAAAGCGCTCGAAAAACTGCATGCTTTTGTAAAGAAAATCGGCTACCCTGACAAATGGAAAACCTATGAAGGGGTGGTGACCAGCAAAAATGATTTTATCGGGAATGTTCGCAATGTTGCCGTTTGGCAATACAATGATATGGTGAACCGGATGGGTAAACCGGTAGACCGTACTGAAATGCGGATGACGCCTCCTACCATTAACGCTTCCTACAACCCTTCGAACAATGATATCACTTTCCCGGCCGGGATCCTGCAATTCCCCTTCTTTGATTTTGGTGCGGATGATGCAGTTAACTACGGCGGCATTGGCGCGGTGATTGGCCATGAAATAACCCATGGTTTTGACGACCAGGGCCGACAGTTCGCTTTTGATGGCAACCTGAGAGACTGGTGGACCACGGAAGATGCAGATAAATTTACCGCCAAAGCCAACGAAGTGGTGGAGCAATACAATGCCCTAACCGTGCTGGACACCATTCATGTAAATGGTAAATTAACCTTGGGTGAGAACCTTGCCGACCTCGGCGGCCTGAACATTGCTTACGAAGCCTTTACCAAAACCAAGCAATTTAAAGAGGGTAAAATAATCGATGGATTTACACCCGCCCAGCGCTTTTACCTTGGCTGGGCCCAGGTTTGGCGCAATAATGCCCTGCCCGAAACACAGGCGCAGCTGATCCTCACCGATCCGCATTCCCCCGGCCGTCACCGCGCCAACGGGCCCATTGTAAATATGGATAGCTGGTACGATGCATTTGATGTAAAAAAGAATCATGCGATGTTTAAGAAGAAAAAAGACAGGACGCAAATTTGGTAAAATTTTTAGCTCCCTTTTCATTTTCCTTACTTAAGAAAATTTGTCAACGAATCAGCTTTGTCCAATTTTGTTACATGCAAAAAAACATTCATGCTATCGATATGATTTTTTGTTAAAGCCCGGGTGAGTGGGACTTTATAGCTATCACCATTAAAAAGAATTTTGTGAAACCGTGAGCTGCCAAATCTATTGTCAAATAATTTCAAAAAATGGTTAGCATGGCCGGTAAATGGGGAGCTTATTGCACCCGCAAGCGGAGCTACCAGCTGAATCGCTGCTTTATCAATTTTGGCATCCTGTAGCGAATTTTTAATTAAAATAAATTTGATCCGCCGCGCGGATGAAGTATCAATACGTTGAATGTGTTCAAAAATATCAAGTGCTGTAGCCAACCCGTAATTCTCAAAATATCCGCCATCTACAAACTGCGCGTTACTACTATCTCCAATTTTTGATGCGCCGCTTAGAAATGGAAACAATTCGGACAGGTTGGTAGCATCACGGTACATAATGTCCTTTTTACGGATATCCTTAGCGAATGATGAATCCTGCAGTGGCAGCATGGCATTTGTAAAAACATTGGAATCTTTTACAGCAAAGGGCGACAAAACAGCCCGCCGGCCGCTGTTCACTTCAAATGTGTTAATAAAATGTATTGGGATCTGTCCTGGCTTTTTTTGAAAATATGATTCAAAATAGTCAGCCCTATTGTTTCCATTCCTTGTATTTAGACCAAAAGTCTTATCCCACCATCCGTTACCATAATTACCGCCAAGTGCCTGCTGCAAGGCAAATTCATACTCTCGCCTTATCCGGACATTGCGGTCGTAAAACCCATTTGGTGCCGCGCTATCGCTTATCCATGAAAGAGGCTTCGAAAGTAAGCTTCCAAAAAAAGCCTCGGTAGCATCGCCAAACAGCAAGCCAAACACCCCGCTGGAGTTATAATTCTGCTGATAAATGTGCGATAAAAAACGGGGGTCACTATTATTGCTGTCCCTGGTTTTTAAATAATGATACACGCCGGGTGAACTCCCTGAAATGGTGCTGTAACAAAGGGTTCTATCCAAAAAAGTACCGTCAAGGCTATCCAATACTTTTAAAACACTTGCGGTTATATACCCCGCCCGGCTGCCCCCACCCATACCACAAACTATATAGATATTTCCGCGGCCGCTTGTATCTTTTGACTTAATGAACCGGAGCCGCATGTTCAACGCTGTGTCCAGCGATATCTTAGAATCTATATCGCCGGCATAGTCTAACAGCCTGACATTGAATTGCTTGGAGGGGGTAATAAAAGGCATAATAACCAGGACAATTATTGCGACAGCTGCAAATATTTTAGCCAGAGGATTTTTAGAATTGTTAAACAAATACCGCATGTAATCCAGGTACAGAATGATGAACCCGAAAACAACCAGCAGGATGTACAGGGAATTAGTAGCGGTTAGGGATGGAACAATGAAGTAATAAAAGATACCTGATAAGAGTAGTAAAGCCAGGAGAGTATATATAATTTTTGAAGCTTTTCTGTTTTTAACACTCAACATTTCTGCCACTAAGCCCGTCACTTCTTCTTTGCTCAGTTTTGTGTCATTGGTATAGTAAAGAAGCCGAAATACTACGGAACTGCTAAACAACATGTAAATGGGAACAATACAGCACATAATCGAAGTCGTATCCAGCACCTTTAAAATCAATATTGTAGCAAGTATTAGCGCAATATGCCAAATAAGAATCCAGGCTAAAATATTCGTATACCTGCTTTTCCCAAATACCTTTTTAAAAAAGCGAATTTCTCCAATAGAGGAATTACTGATCCGGGAGATAAGAAATTGAATGCTAAAGAACAGTACAATAAACGCAAGATTAATGACCCAGTCGGCAATATTTAAATGTAAAGTTTCTGACAGGAATGCTAAAAACTTACCCCCTACTATTCCATAAGGTGCCATGGCAAGTAAAGCCATTATTTTAGTTCCTAAAAAATAGCTACTGGGTGCACTCTCAATTTGGCGCTGCCTCTGGGGACTATACATAAAAAAGGGAATAATCCATATCGCCGCACTCATTAGAAACAGAGTAGAAGAAAGACTAAGCAGGGAAAGGGCTTTCTCCCAAATTTGATAAAGGGGTAAATTGCTCAAATAATCGTCAATGATATCGTCCCCAACAGCCTGGCGAAACAATAGTATCCATAATAGCAGTAGCATAAAAACAATATACCAGTTGTGGTACAGCACCCGCAGGAGGGTAACAAATATTTTACCGTTACTACTTTTTGGTATTGCACCTAACCATTGAAGGAACTGCTCTACGTACTTATGAAAATACTTTATGTACAGCCAAATAAGGCCGATTATCAAAATAGATAGTACGAACGGGTTGGATAAAATTGACATAAGAATAATTTTGCAACAAATTCGCTATTATAATGCGGTTCCACAAGGGTGAAAAAACGCTTATTGACGGGAATGTCACGCATTTACAGCTACTATCGACAGCAACAGAACCGGATGCTGCAAACACTGGCTACATTATTTATTATGTGCCCGGGATTTATCCTATTAAAGTAGCTTAAACTTCAATACCGTAAACGAATAAGCCGGTAATTCAATCGCCGAACCATCGTTCATTTCGAAAGATGATTCAACAGGTGTTACTATTTTATCCGCGGGATTACCCTGCAATAAGAATTTAGTTCCTTTTGTACTGGCAAGCTTCAGGCTTTTAAGATCCAGGGACGAACGAACGGCGACGGGCAACAGGTTTACCATTTTAACTACCAGCCAATTGTTTTTCGTATCACGAACCGCGGATACGGCAACACGTTTTGCCACTGCATCCCGGCTATCGGAAAGCGATATGGACGATGGCAGGTATTCGTTGCCCGAATGCTGACCATATAGTTGTTGCACATAGTAATTCGGTGTGGGCTTTATGTCCGTATTGTTGAAAAAGATTAAATCGGTACTCCATTGCGTATGCTTCTCTTTGGCCAGAAGTGGGGCGTAAGATGTCATCGTAACCACATCACCGTTACGCTCAAGGGCAGTGAGGTAGGCGGCCTCGGCCAATGCATTGTAAAAGCTATTTCCCCACGAGGCGTATTCACCCAAATACACTTTTGATTTATTCCGGTCGTAGCTATCGTAAAAATTTTGATTATGAATGAACCACCCTGGCTGCTCATAATAATGCTCGTCCACCATGGGCACTTTTAATTTATTGGCGAGGTCCCAACCCTGTTCATAATCGGTTCCTTCGTAAAACGGCCCTACTGTTCCGATCACCGTGATCTCCGGGTGGGTCTTTCGCATCGCATTGTAGATCATCGTAAAACGCTCTTCAAAAACATCTGTGATCAGGTCTTCATTGCCAATACCAACATACATCAGGTTAAAAGGTTTTGGATGCCCGGCAGCGGCGCGGAGTTTGCCCCATTTGGTGCTGATGTCGCCGTTTGCATATTCCACGAGATCGAGTACATCCTGGATATACTCGTCCATTTCATCCAACGGTAAGCCGCCTTGCTGACCTGCACCACCAGTACCTGAATTCTGGCAGGGAACGCCAGCTGCCAATACCGGAACCGGCGCTGCACCGATATCCTCGCAAAACTGGAAATACTCGAAGTAACCAAGTCCGGCACTCTGGTGATAACCCCATAAATTACGCTGTGGCTTGCGACTTTCCAATGGACCAATCGTATTCTTCCAGCGATAGATATTACCCAGGCCGTCGCCATGCGCCACACAGCCACCGGGGAAACGCACAAAGCGTGGATGTATATCGGCAATGGTTTGTGCCAGGTCGGCGCGGAGGCCATTGCTACGGGCCTTAAAAGTGTTTTGTGGAAACAGTGAAACCATGTCCAGGCCAATGCTACCGGCAGCCACGGGCTTCAGCTCTAACACTGCGTATGCATTGTCTGCATTGGGAATCAATGTGGCGGTTCCTTTTTTCCAGTTGGCGGATCCGACGCCCAGTATCGTTTGTGCCAGGACATTACCGGTTGTATCCACGAGGCTCACCTGCAGCCGGTTTGATGTACCTGCAAGTTGTTTGGTAAAGATCGAAAACGTGTAAACCTGCCCCTTTTTTACAGGAATACCATCAAAGCCGGAGTTGGCAAAAGTTGCACCAGGCGTTTGTACTTTGATCGCCGCGTAATGCGGATTATTGGAATGAACCGGCGTTGCACTGTCAATTGTAAAAGAGGCCCCATCACCTTTCAGCGACCAGGAATGGCTGCTGTTCCAGGATCTGTCCCTCCCCTCTTTATCGCCAGGTTCATATTCAAAATCGCGGTTTTGGATTAACTCTGCATACAAGCCGCCATCGGCAGAATAATTAATGTCTTCAAAAAAAACACCCAGCAACAAATCACTTATAGGTTTGGCTTTTTGCGGTTGCAGGGTAATGGTCGCGGTTACCGGCTTCAGGTCCTTAAACCGTTCGCCGTCTTGCCTGGGGTTTTCACCATACAAATTTTGCTTGTATTGTTTTACCTCAAAAGTCTTTATTAAATTTTCCACCAGCTCCCATGATACGCGGTGAATTTGCCCTGCTTGTTTGCCGCCTGCTATCTCCCGGGTTATGGTAGGATTAGCATATTCCACCGGCTCCATTTTTACGGCAGCAGTATAGGCCTTGAAATCCCTTGTAATTGTCCGGTAGTAGTTATGATTTTTGTCGCGGTAACTAATGAAATAGTCGCTGCCCGAAGCCAGCCTGCTGATAACCGGTTCCAGGAAATTGGCCCCTGCTTTTATAGCAGGATAACTCTGACGTCCCCATTCGATCAAATCGGAAGAAGAAGCGTGCGCAAACACCTGGTCAGTTGCATTCAGGCTCCAAATGCAATGCCACAAGTCATCAGCTCCCAAAAACAAATAGGGACTGAACATCTTCTTTTCAGATCCCCATCTGCCGTAGTCACTTTTCAAATAGCTAAACTCATTACCAATGCTTACCCAGTTGTCGCCATCACGGCTCCAGGCGAAATGAAGGCCGTTATGGCTGTTATTTTTAAGTGTGGCATAGGAGAAAAGATATACGGAGTCGGGATCAGTTTTCCGTCCAAACGCAGTGGTTTGCAATACAAGCAAAAACGCAACGGCTAATGCAATAATAACAGTTTTCATATTTGATGATGGGAGTTGATCAGGAGATGATTTGAGCCAACGAGCGGGTTGGCCATGTACGGCCATGTATATCACAACAAACAACTTTAAACAGGCGACAATCCATTTGTTTCATACAGCAATCGTTTAAGCGTTTTTCGTAAACCCGGCACTAAGGTAAAAATATAAGTGTAAAATTTACAATTAAAAATAAGATAAGGCCAAAAACAGGAAAAACTAACAGGCCTTTGGGTGTGCAGGCTTCATGAAGACGGACTGATAAATACCACCCACAAGGTATTTCCTTGCCTGCAGTTAATAATTTATTTTGTGCACCAATGCGAAGTTCCGCACCAGAGAACTAAAGCTTCTAAAAAATTGCGCTAATGAAAAGAGGTTCAGTTCTGCCAGGTTTTTTTATCAAAATGGGTCTTGGCTTGTTTGTGTTGTTAAATTGCGTGACACTATTGGCACAAGACGAGGCCGATACGCTGGTATCTTATAACAAAAACAACAAATGGGGCTTTATCACCCGAAATGCCACAAATGTTACGTTCCGCATCGCCCCGGTTTATGAGGCTGCTTATCCTTTTTACGAAGGCAGGGCTGCAGTAATGAAAAACGGGCTCTGGGGATTTATAGATGCAGCAGGCAGGGAGGTGATCCCGTTTGAATTCCCTGAAGCAAAGCGGTATCGCTTTAACAAAGGATTGATTGCGGTGAAAAAAGGAGTGCTCTACGGGGTCATTGACAAAACCGGCAAAACGGTGCTGCCCTTTGATTTCCAGGATGCTACCGTGTATGGCGATGCCGGGGTAATAGTGGCCAAGGTAAGAGATACAAAGGATCCTTCCAATTTCACAGGCCTGGCCGGGATGTACAATTTCCAGGGAACGCAATTACTGCCACATGAATACAACGACATAGATCCCGCAGCGCGGAAAAATGCTGTGGCGCTTACTAAAAACGATTTGCGTTCGCTGGCCAACGCAAAAGGCGAAATGCTGACCGCCAAATGGTATAAAACATTGGTGTATTCGGACATATCACATTTTATTGCCGCCAATGATGGGCAATACGATTTGTTTGATGCCAATGGCCGCCTGATATTTTCCTATCCTTCTGGTTATGTAAGCGAATTAAAAAACAACCGGGCCAGTTTCAAAGGACCCAACGGAAAATATGGATACCTGGACGGCCGCGGACAGGTTGCCATACAGCCCCAGTTTGACTATATCAGCTCCTTTAACGAAGGGCTGGCCCTGATCCAGCATATTGGTGGCGGAGTGGATGTGATTGATAGCCTGGGAAAAATAGCGGGTACTGTTGCAAATGGCGATCTCAACTATAGTTTTAAGCAGGGCATCGTCTGGATCAGGCAACGGCCACCATCTTTCCAGTACTATGCCTACGACCGGTCGCTCAACAAAGTCTTTCCAACAGGGTACTCCTCCGTTTCTTCGTTTGATGAAAACGGGCTGGCGGTGGTAGGCCAGGATAAGAAAAAGGGATTGATTAATAAGTTGGGGCAGGTGGTGCTACCACTAGAATACAGGAACATAAATGCCGGGTTGCCTGGCCATTATATCGTTACTACACCAGGCGATTCTACAGGGATCGTAACTGCTGGCGGCGCTATCCTGTTTAAACCACAGAAACTGGTCATCGATGTGTACGACAAGGATTTTTACCGTATCCGCCCTGCCGGCTTTTATTTTATGAACGACAATGGCAATTATTTCTGCATGTACCGCAAGGACGGTGTGTATTATTATGATCAGAATCCATAATATAAAATAATATCTCCATCAGTAAACCTGCATCAAATTGGAATACGCTATTTTAATTCAGGCTTAGTACCCTTCATTTTGTATCATTGCGCCTTAGACGGCGCAAGACTTCCCCCGCTCTCAACAACAGCTGCTTTAAGTGTGGTTTTTTTCAATGTAGGCAGGCCGACAGAAGTGTTCACATCTTCTTCATTATTCATGCCATTAGCGGCAGGTTGGTTATAAGCCACATGTGAAAAATATTTGCCTTTCAATTTTGGCGGCTTCATTTCTTCTGTTTTTACAGCGAATTCTTTTTGCATATAAGCATCGTTGCGTACAGCTTTAACTTCCCAACTTACTTCAATACCTGGCAGGCTGGTAGCAATTTCAAACTGGTTACTGCTGATCTTTTTGGAAATAATAGCTTGTGCAAAAGAGCCAATAACGGTTAGCTGGTACCGGAAATCCTTGTTGATCGCTTCAAAATAATCAGGAAGGTTAACGATGACTTTACCATTGGTACCGGTTGTAGTGGTACCACTGTAACTGTTCAATACTTCATTACTTTCTATTGCAAAATGGTGTAACATTTTGTTTGCAGGATCAAGCGGGTGATCGATAGTGAACATTTTTGTACCGGTGGCGGTCATGTCGCCTCCTATATGCAGGCGTTCTGTTGGGTTGGCAATGTTGATACCAACAAAACCGGTACCATCCTGTATGCGAAAACGGGAAGCTGAGCCTAGTTCAAATACTTCGAAATCATCTGTACCGGGATTATTACGGGTGTTCCACATTCCTGTTCCTGCTTTTTGAAAACGTAAAGCAGCATCACCACTGAAGGCGTCAATATCTAAAGAGGAAAAACTTGAGGCAGATTCAATTTTAATACCGGAACTGCCTGGATGTAATATATGTACCTTGTGTGTAGGAACTACATTTCCAATTGCAATGTTACCTGTTGCATCTTCAATCATGAAACGTTCACCGCCAGCACCCAACTCAATTATCTGGAAATTATCGGTACCAGGTTGATTACGTACATTCCATTGACTAACCCCGTTATTGTATAAACGTATGGCTGCATCGCCGGTAAAGCCATCTATATCAATCGAAGAAAATGATGAGGTGGATTTGTTACGGATACCTGTGCTGCCACCATGAAGAATATCTAATTTATAAATAGGTGCCGACATACCTATTCCTACATTTTGAGTGTGTGCACTAACAATTATTAGTGTAAAAAGTGACCATAAGAGAATGTTTTTCATGCTGTTTGTTGTTTATGCGTTAGTTATTAGATTTTGCCAGCATCGGGAATAACACAGGTGCTAAGTTATTGAATGACAACAAAAAACATGCTACAATCGTTGCCTGAAACAATACTTCTTTATTATTATATTATCCTGTTGCACGATTAATGTATCCGCCAGAACCAGGTAGAAAATTCGGGCACCATTGACTTAACCGCTATACATTTCCAGCTTCAATCTCGTTTCCTCCAAATCCAGTTCATGTTCTATTTTTCGCAGGATCTCTTCACTGGCTTCGCCCTTGCGGTGAAGCCGGTCGAGGGTTTTTCTTTCTATGCCGATCAGGTCGATCTGCATTTGGGTAAACTCATTAAATACATTACCGGTAAGGGTTTGCCCTTTTCCAAAATAATTACTCGGCAATTCGGTTTTCTGAAGCCGGTTATACTTTACCTCATATTTGCTTTTAATATTATGCAGCAATTCATCCTGAACCAGTGACAGATTTTCTTCTATATGTGCGATGGTTTCAGACACCACGTTGGTACGTACCTGGTATTCTTCGGCCGCAATGGAATAGGGCTGAATCCCTAATTTGCGAACGATCCAGGGCAATGTAAACCCTAATAATACGAGGGTGGAAAGGATGACACAAAATGTAAGAAAGATGATGAGGTTGCGGTGCGGAAATGCCTTGCCATCAGGCAGCAAAAGCGGCAGCGCCAATGCGGCAGCCATGGATACTACACCACGCATACCAGCCCAGCCAAACACCACGAGATTGCGAACATCAAAAGGTTCTGTTTCGCGGATTCGCCGGCTCAGGTAACGGGGTATCATGGCCGCAGGCACCACCCAGATAAACCGCACAATAATCGTTACAAAACTGACCGCCAAACCATACAACACAAGCGCCTTAACCGGGTACTCACTGATGCCGCTCATTACCGTGCGTAATTGTAAACCGATGAGTACAAATATGAGCCCGTTCAATATAAATATCACGACTTCCCATACCGAATAAGCCATGATACGGCTTTGGTGTGTAAATATTTCTGCCGACCGGAAAGAAAGGTAGAGACCTGTGGTCACCACCGCCAGCACACCCGAAAAATGAAAATGCTCCGCAAGCAGGTAAGATGTAAAAGGCGTAAGAAAGGTAAATGTGACCTCTATGATCGGATCGCATACAAATTTTTTATGTATGAGGTACATGATATAGCCAATCAAAAGCCCAAGGGCAATACCAGCCAGGGCCATCACCAGGAAATTGACACCGGCCTCCCATAGCACAAAATTACCTGCGGTGATGGCCGCCAGTGCATACTTATAAGCTACCAAACCACTGGCATCATTCACCAGGCTTTCACCTTCAAGAATAGTAATAGAGCGCGGATTGAGCCCCAGGCCTTTGGTTACGGATGTTGCGGCCACTGCGTCTGGCGGAGATACAATGGCGCCAATTAGGAATGCCGTGGGCCAGTTGAGGTTTGGTATCAGCCAATGCGCTACGACAGCAACAAGAATTGTGGTAGCCAGCACCAATCCTATAGCAGCCAGGCCAATGGGGCGCAGGTTGGCCTTAAAATCGTGCCAGCTGGTATTCCATGCAGCAGCATATAAAAGCGGTGGCAAAAAAATGATGAAAACGACATTTGGGTCCAGCGAAACAACCGGCAGCCCGGGGATGATGCTGATGCATACGCCACTTAATACCAGCGCAATCGGGAACGGAAATTTGAATCTGTTGCTGAGTATGCCTAAAAATGAAATACCGAATAATAACAGGATAATGACGGCGACTTTTTCCATGCCTATAAAAATAGGGGAAAAAGAAAAAGGGGCTGGCATGACCTGTTTGGCAGGTTGTCGCAATCACCCCTTTAAATGTCGGGTTTGCACATTGTACAAAATTTTGACAGCTGGTACCTTTATCGTGTAATCCTGGAGATACCAGGCTTCATCATTCTTAATCATAAAAATCAAAAAACAATGGCAAGTGTAAGCACCTATCTAAATTTCTCCCGAAATACCGAGGAGGCATTTAATTTTTACAAAACCGTTTTTGGCGGTGAATTTTTTGGGAATGGCATCATGCGATTTGGAGATATTCCGCCGGCACCGGATTGTCCGCCTGCGGCCGAAGCAGATAAGAACCTGGTCATGCACGTGGAACTCAAAATTCTCGGAGTCCATAGTTTAATGGGAACCGATGCCCCCGAGTCGATGGGATTTAAAGTCAATTTTGGCAACAACAGTTATATCAATCTGCAGCCAGATACTAGGGCCGAAACAAAACAATTGTTCGATAAACTCTCTGATGGCGGTAAGGTTGACATGGAACTCCAGGATATGTTTTGGGGTGATTATTTCGGAAGTTGTACTGATAAATTCGGTGTGCAATGGATGTTTAATTGTGGTGAGAAGAAAGCATAATTACATTTATTAAAAGGCTGGAAGAGGTGATTTAAGAGATATAAAAAGCAGGCAACTCTAAAAACAAAGGCACGTATTACCGGGCTGCTAACGACAGGCACCTGATACATGATTTTCAGCCATCAAAAAATGCAGGCATAGTCCCAAAGAGTGGAGCATAATAGCCCAGGGCGGTGCCGGGGCTATTATGCTCCACTCTTTTCAGCTTATTCCCATTTCTCTTGTTTGCTAAATGGGTCATAATCGCTTTATTAGCGTCCCGGACGACAACATTGACCTTAATACCGTTTGCCCACAGGCACAATTACCCGCAAACGCCCCTAATTATACCCGTATAAATACTCATTTTACAACAGTTTCCAGCGTCATATCGACTACTACATGTTGAACGGGGTACTTTTGCAAATCCTTACAACAAACACGAGGCAGCCGCTATATCCATGAAGCGTAAAACCCTGTTTTTTACATTCCTGTTGTCTTTTATTTCAACATGTGCGTTCTCACAGGGATGCCCGCCAAATATTGATTTTGAGGCGGGTGATTTTTCCAACTGGGATTGTGACACCGGAAGGGTGCGCCTGGTAAATAACAAAAATGTGATCACCTTGTCACGCAGTGTACCTATCAGTGACAGGCATCAAATCATTAGCTCCACTACTGCAAAAGATCCTTATGGATTGTTTCCGCAACTATGCCCGTTTGGTGGCTCCAAGTCGGTAAAACTGGGGAATAACCTTAGCAACAACCAGGCCGAGGGTTTGTCGTATACATTCACCGTACCTGCAACCACCGACACTTTTACGTTTACCTATTTTTATGCCGTGGTTTTTCAAAACCCCGAACACTCAGAGCCGGAGCAACCGAGGTTTTTTGTAACAGCTTATGAAGTGGCTACGGGCAACGTGGTCAGTTGTGCCTCTTTCGATTATGTGTCTACAGGCTCACTGCCGGGCTTTCAAATGGCTCCCTACAACAGTACGGTTTTATTCAGGGATTGGACACCTGCTTCGCTCCAGTTTGCAGGCCTCGGCGGAAAACAGGTTAGGCTGGAATTTAAGACGGCCGACTGCACCCGAGGCGGTCATTTTGGTTATGCCTACCTGGATGTAGGTGCCGGCTGCTCGAATATACTCTCCACGGCGCCCTATTGCGTTGAAACCAATTCGCTGCTGCTAAATGCACCCTACGGTTTTCAAAGCTATACCTGGTATAATAGCGATTTTACGGCAGTTATGGGCCATGGGCAATCGGTGACACTTAGACCGCCACCCGCTACAACTGGCCGGTATCATGTGGATGCCATTCCCTACCCCGGCTACGGTTGCAGGGATACGTTCCAGGCGATGGTGACACCAATGCCTGTTCCTGATTCGCCGCAAGCGGTGCCTGAATATAAGTTTTGCCAGTTCCAGGCAGTTTCATCACCATTAGCCGCCTTTCCGCTTCCGGATAAACACCTGTTATGGTACACCACGCCCACTGGTGGCACGGCGAGTACCAGCGCCCCTGTACCCAAAACCAATGTGCCGGGAACCTTTCGTTATTATGTTTCGCAAAAAGGACTCTTCGGGTGCGAAAGTTTCCGGAGTATGATCACTGTAGTGGTGGTGCCTGTGCCGCTGGTGGCTTTTGGGGTAAATGCATTAAAACAATGTGAACCGGGTAACCAGTTTGTGTTTACCGACACAACTCCCAACCGCTATAAACCAGGTTATGCCTGGGATTTCGGCGACGGCCAAACAATTGCTTCTGAAACAGATTCTGTCGTATCGCATGTGTTTGCCCTTGCTGGCGTCTATACTGTAAACCTTAGAATCACCAATGATTCTGCCTGCACGGCTGAAAAATCAGTTGTTATAACTGTTATACCAAAACCGGTGGCGGCCTTTACTCCCCCAACTGTTATTTGTCAAAATCAAAGTTCCGTGCAACTGTCAGACGGCTCTTTTGTACCCGGCAATCTTTCGGCTGTAAATGGCTGGTGGTGGAGCATTGATGGCAATCAATCATCGCAGCAAAATCCTGCGCCATTTATGCCGGCCAGCGCAGGGCCGCTGACAGTAAAACTGGTTTCCTCCACAACAGAAGGCTGCCGGTCGGATACGGTCACCAGGGTTATTACTGTTCAGGCGCAGCCAAAGGCGGCCTACACATCCAGCAGCCCTTTGTGCGACAATGAAATCATCAGGTTCACGGATCAATCTGTCGTAGCATCAGGCACAGGAACGATCGTAAAATGGAATTGGCTATTCAACAGCCTGGCCGACTCAAGACAACACCCCAGACTTATCCTGGCGCCGGGCCTGTACCATGGCCAATTGGTGGTTGAAACGAATTTCGGCTGTCAGAGTGCGATGACTGATAGCATTTTCACCATTCATTCCAAACCCAATATTCAACTGGATATCAGTGACAGCTGTGCGACTAAATTGATCAGCTATCGTGCCAGCGATCTTTCCAACACGGGAACTTCCTGGTACTGGAACTTCGGCGCAGGTTTCTATAGTGCCGGGGCGCAGTTAACCAAAGTCTACCAACGGGAAGGCTACAACCCGGTGACCCTCGTGGGTAAAACGCCCAATGGCTGCAAGGATACCCTTTCCAGGCCATTTACTATCTACGCCAATTATGCGTTTGCGGGGCGGGACACGGTGGTAGCAAGAGACGAGCCTTTACAATTGAACGCTAATGGTGTGCCTTTACAGAAATACTTGTGGACCCCTGCAACAGGTCTTAGTACCGATACGATTGAAGCACCAGTAGCCACATTCGATCAGGATCAGTTGTATCATTTATACAGCATTACAAAAGAAGGCTGCGACAATAACAGCAAGATCCTCGTAAAGCGCTTCAAAGGGCCGGAGCTCTATATTCCAACAGGATTTACCCCCAATGGCGATGGCAAAAATGACCTGCTGAAAGTGTTCCCGGTGGGTATCAAATCATTCCACCATTTCACCATTTACAACCGCCTGGGCCAGGTTGTTTTTCATACCAAAGATTACACCAAAGGCTGGGACGGACGGTTTGGCGGCCTGCCGGTAGACACCGGAGCATTTGTAGTAACAGCAGAGGCGCTTGATTACCGGGGCAAGCTTTTAACCGCCAAACAAACTGTGATGGTGATCCGGTAATGCCCAAAGCTTACTGAGCTTCTGCCACTACTGACATTGTGAACCAGTTAATCACCATTTCCGAATTTGCTGTTTAAACATTAGTTTTAGGTTTCCACAACATCCACCAATAAAACTAATACCATGTCAACAAAAAAAATCATTACTGTATTTGGTGCCACAGGTGCACAGGGCGGCGGCCTGGTACGTGCTATCGCCGCAGATCCTGATGGCGAATTCACTGCCCGTGCTGTAACCCGCGATCCGAATTCTGACGGCGCAAAAGCCCTTGCAGCCCTTGGAGCCGAAGTGGTGCAGGGCGACCTCAGCGATGCCGCCTCAATACACAAAGTACTCGAAGGTGCTTATGGCGCTTATTTTGTCACTTTTTTCTGGGCGCATTTCTCACCCGACCAGGAAAAAGCCGAAGCCAAACTTTTTGCCGATGCTGCAAAAGAAGCGGGCCTCCAACATGCCATCTGGTCTACACTGGAAGATACCCGTGAACTGGTGCCGCTGGACGATGACCGCATGCCAACCCTGATGGGCAAATACAAAGTGCCGCATTTTGACGCGAAGGGCGAAGGGAACCAATTTTTTATTGACGCCGGGGTGCCCACCACATTTTTACATGCCTCTTTTTATTGGGACAATTTCATCTATTTCGGCTCCGGCCCCAAGAGAGGTGAGGATGGCAAGCTTACATTGACCCTCCCCATCGGTGATGTAAAAATGGCCGGTGTAGCCGCAGAAGATATCGGCAAATGCGCCTATGGCATCTTTAAAAAAGGGCCGGAATATATTGGCAAAAAAGTAGGTATCGCCGGCGAACAACTAACAGGCGATGAGATGGCCGACGCTTTGGATAAAGCCCTCGGAGAACCTGTAACGTATAATAAAATTCCCGCAGGCGTTTTCCGCAGCTTTGGTTTCCCGGGTGCCGAAGACCTCGGCAATATGTTCCAGGTCTACGATGAATTTGCGGAGCCGCTGAATGAGCTTCGTGATGTAAGCCGATCCAAAGATCTCAACCCTGAGCTATTGGATTTTGAAGCATGGCTGGCGAAATACAGCAACAAGATTCCATTGTAATCAGCCTTGATCAGGAGCTTGATCAGGCGCAGGAATAAGGCGGTAGCCTTGAGGGTGGCCTTCCTGTGCCGGTGCGTTACTTATTTCCGGATTGCTTACTGTTTCTATTGGGTCGGGCCTGTCGCCCGGCCCTTTTTTGTCTGACATATTTTTTGATACCTTGGTTAATGTCCAACCAAAGCCGGCAACCTGAGGCCCGGAACCTCTGACCTCCTCGTGCCCAAAAAAAATGCCCCGGCGTCGCATATATCACTCGCCGGTGTGGGACATATTCGAGGCCTGAACATTTTCCCCGTTATAAGGCAGCACTTGAAAGCCTTACACGCTGCACATTCAATACTATATCATCAAAATGGCTGGTTTTTTGTTACCTTGTTAATAGTTTTTGTCGCAAAACAATTTCAAATCACGATGCAATACACCCCGATGATTTGTGACTATATCCAGCTAAAACAACTAACCATGAAAGAGAAATTTCTACCCCTGTTAGTTTTCTTGTTTGCCACGATACATGCAGCGGCGCAAAACGTTGGAATTGGCTTGCTGAGCCCGTTCCGCGGAAAACTGGAAGTGCAGGGTACCGGCAATACCGTGGCCATTTTTGGCGGCGACAACAAGGGCCTTTCCATCCAGCGCAGTAACCCGGCCATAGGCTTCAACCAGTATTACGACGGCTCGACCAGCCGCTACATTGGCACCGGCTATGCCGCAGTACAGTGGCTGAACCCTGCCACTGGTGAAATGTTTTTTGACATGTTTGGTAGCGGTTCAGCCGGCGCCCCCTATACCACGATCACAAGGGCCATCACTATTTCCCGGACCGGCAATGTCGGTATCGGAACTACACCACTCATCAATACACGAGTAACAGTAGCGCGTGGTACGGGGTCGTATGGTACCGCCATGTTCAGGGGAAGCACTTATGCTTCTCATATCAACTATAACATTAATGAAGACACCTATATCCGCGGCGGAAAAGACGGCAGCTACGTGTACCTGAACGACATTCTCAAGGGCGAAGTTTTAATGGGTAATCCTGTTGCTAGTGATTTGAGTCTGGTGAAGGTGGGCATTAACAACCCCAATACCAATCATGCACTGGAAGTAAGACAGGCAAGTGGCAGGGGACTCATCATGATCAACACAGGCAATTTCGGCAACTGGCATTTTAAGGTAGGGCCGCACGTGACTGCCCTGGCGGGAGCACATCAGTATATCTATTTTAATGAATCCCCAAACCCGGCCGGGTCCTGGCACCCGGGAAGCGCTGCCTACTACGCACTTTCCGACGAAAGAGTAAAAACAGACATCAAGCCAATGGCCGAAATAAGCGGGCAGCTACAAAAGTTGCAGCCGGTACAATACCAAATGGATCTGCCCCAGGCCGGCCAGGATGTACACTCAGGGTTTATAGCGCAGGATGTATTGCAGGTGTTCCCGGATCTTGTGACGCACCAAAAGGATTCAATACCCGGGGCCACCATACCTGATATGCATTTGCTCAATTACGACGGGCTGGCGGTATATGCCATCAGACTGATACAGGAGCAGCAGCAAAAAATTGAGGTGTTGAAAAAACGGCTGGAGACACTTAAAAAAGCAACAAAAAATCACCCATTACCCTAATGAACTAAAATACCGGAAATGAAAAAATATTTCTTTTATCTCATCACTTTCACCCAGCTGCCTTTTTTGCCTGGTGCACAGGTAAACGTGGGAATTGGCGGCGATGCCACCCGTGCCCGGCTGGAAGTATTTGGCATAGCGGGCACTGGCAATACAAGTGCCGTTTTTGGAAGTGATGGGGCAGGCATTTCATTCCAGCGAAACTGGCCTACAGTAGGGTTTAACCAATATCGAAGTACAGCAAGCGGAAATGGCAGCTATATGCATGGCGGATACGCCGCTGTGGAGTATATGGATCCCGTCAGCGGCACCTTTGCACTCGATATGCAATCGGTAGCGGGTGTAAAAGACGGAAGCATGGGCGAACGCCACCGGGCATTTACCATTTTCCCCAGTGGCGCCGTCAGTTTTGGAAAAGGAACTGCAAATACAAATTTTACCGTCGATTACCTCAATTTTAATAATACCAACACCGCCAATGGCACCATTCATTTCTACGGCACCCAGTATGCCAGCTTTATCCATGGCGGCACCACCTCCATGCCTACCCAGATAGGGCCCGGCAAAGACAACGGAGTCACCTATATTAACGATGTAGGTGGAAACAACGTTGTTATTGGAAACATTGGAACAAAAGTAGGGATCAATGTAGCGCCATTATACCTCACCACATTGAGCATCCGGCATGCACAGGCAGGCAACGGTTTATTACTCAGGGATCAATCCCAAACCACTCCCAATAATTGGGAATGGTATGTGAGCAATGACTTTCCCCTGGTTTGGCTGGGTCAAAAATTCAACGGCGCACTCATCGGGGACTATAATCCCGAAACCGGTGAACATGGTACGACAAGCGATCGCCGGCTCAAAAAGCATATCCGGCCATTGCGGTCAGTGCTGGACGACGTTATGCAGTTGCAACCGGTGCAATACAGGATGAAAACTGCAGATCCCGGATCACTGCCTGTCAAAGGTTTTATTGCGCAGCATGTAAAAAAGCTGTTTCCCGAATTGGTGCTCATCATTAACGATAGTACTCCGGGCAAAAAAACCTTGCCCGACCTGCATATGATGAACTATAGCCAGTTTTTTGTACTGGCTGTTAAAGCGATCCAGGAACAACAGGGACAGATAGCCGCATTGAATAAAGAGATCATCAGGCTTGAACAATCAAACCAATAAAAACGGCAGCTATGTACATAAAATCTTTGATCATCATTGGGGCGCTTGTCGCCATCCCTGCCGGGTTAGCCGCGCAAAATGTGGGTATTGGCACCACGCCAACTACAAGGGCCAGGCTGGAACTCCATGGTTCGGTAGGTAACACAACTGCCATTTTCGGCGCTGATGCCAATGGCGTCGGACTGGGCGCCAATTGGCCCACGGTGGAATTTAACGCCTATTATAATGGCGGCTACCGGTATATCGGCAATGGCTTTGCACTGGTACAGTACCTGAGCACCGATAATGGAAGTATGGTCTTTGAACCCTATGCAAGTGGTGTTAAAGATGCGCCGGCAACTGGTCAGAAAGCTGCGTTGGCCATTGTGACCAATGGCCGTGTGGGCATTGGTTTTAACACCGGATTTAATGCACAGCTAAACGTAGGCAAGGACGCAGATAAAGCCGGCTCTGCTTATTTTGCTGCACCCCGATTTAGTGCTTTCAACTATACGGCTTTAGAACACACATATATCCGGGGTGGTGACGATTCAACCAGGCTACAACTAAATTATTATGCACAAAATTCAAAGATTGTTATCGGGGTTGACGAAACGCAGGTGAGCATTAACACCAATAACTATGAAGCCCCGGTTTATCCCCTCCAGATATACGCCCCCGACCTTGCCGTCGGACTTATGCGCATCGGCAGCCTGAATCAATGGATCATCACCCCGAGCCAATATTATTTGAAGTTTTTTTTCAGGTCCACTACCTCCAATAATGTAATTAGCCAGAGGGGCTCATTCGATTATAATTCCGGTCAATATTCACCTGGATCTGACCGCAGGATAAAAAAACAAATTGAACCATTGCCACCCATGCTCGAAAAGCTAATGCAATTGCAACCTTGTAGCTACGAAATGAAATACCATAATCTCAACCACGATCAAACGTTTGGATTTATCGCACAGGAGGTGAAAGAAATATTTCCATCGCTGGTGCATGTAACGGAAAACGCCAACACCGGCTATGATGATATTAAGGACTTTCATACGCTCAACTATAGTGGTTTTGCGCCGATTGTGATCAAAGCACTACAGGAGCAACAGGCACAATTGAAGCTATTGGAAGAGCGGACAGCAAGGTTGGAAAAAAAATAATGCATCAAATTATATTGCAACTATATATTTTTCCCACGTACTCCTAACTTTTCGCAAGCTTTCGAAAAAAAGCACGCTGGTTCCAGCATCCCGCCGGGACCCAAAATATGGCAGCGTCCACTGCACTATTGATTTGCAACTACTGCCTGGGAACTTTGATGCACTGCCAAAGTCTCCAGTTGCTGTATCCGCTTCGCAAGGATTTCATTTTGATATTGCAACGCTGCTTTTAAAATCACGAGCTCGTTTTTCAAAGCCGCATTTTCTGCTTCCAGTTTTCCAGTTTTTGCTTTTGACTTTTCAGATTCCAATTGCAGCGCTGCAGTTCTTTTTTCCAGGGCCTGGATGGCTATAAAACTTACTCCGGCGAAATCGGCTGAGTTAATGCTGGTATCGTTACCAATGGTGCCGTAGGCGTCTTTTCCAAATGCGGCAAAAAAATCCTGCGACATGGGGCCGTAGTGGCGGAATGTTTTGGCATCCTGGGTTTTATAATTCCAGCTGGTTAGTTCAAAGCGGGCAATCTTTTGTAAAAAACTTTCGCCATCCACAGCCGCAAAATTTTCTTTGGTATATACACTGCTGCCGGTGGTCCAGGCATTATCTCCAGCGCCCAGCGAGCAACCCGTGGCATAATTGGCACTGGTATACAAGCGGTAGCCATTGGCAAATCTTGCCCTGAAATTATTGGTGGCAGGTGCGTTCATCATAACGTCCGTGGAATTGTCACCAATTAGAAAGGAACCTTCCTGGTTATTTGAAGAAATGTGGTTGCCCAGGGCTGTTGATTGATCCCCGGTGGCATAGGCATGATCGCCGAAGGCAGTGGAGTAATCACCACTGGCTATTGATTGATACCCTCCCGCCGTAGCTGCACCGCCGGATGCGATGGCATCATTACCCATAGCCGTTGCGGCATAGCCTGATGCCAAGGTACCATGACCCATTGCAGTGGCATTGTTCCCGCTGGCAGTTGTATGCCCCCCCATAGCGGTGGCATGTTCACCACTCGCAACTGTAACTAATCCCATGGCAGTACTGGCGAATGCCGTGGATTTTGTGATATACCCCATTGCAACAGATCCCTGGCCACCTGATACATTCCCTTGCCCTAAAGAAATAGATGCCTTACCCGACGCTGTATTATTTACACCCGCCGCAAATGAACTCTCTCCCCGCGCACCAACACCTATATAGCCACTTCGCAAGGCGCCTGTTTTTGCTTCAAAAAAGAGTGATTGTCCGGCAAAACCGGTAATCTCAGGGCTCAGGCCCGGATTACTAAAAAGCCGCCTGTAAAGGATCGAAAAACCCGTTCCATTATTCCCATCCGCATTGCTTTTAAAGGTTATATATATGTCACTGCTGTTAAATATCCACTTGCCGGGGGTGGTGTACCCATTCCCTATGGCTAATACAATGATGCCTGACGGACCGTGTGCCCGTAGAATCAATGAGTCGCCTGTGCCTAATTGAATGTTTTCAAACGTAATTTCCAACGCAACCCCAGCTGCGCCCGGGTCTTCGATGCCAAGGTTGGCATTCAGGTTGCCCACATAATTACCAGCCGGTCCCCCGGGGTCATAAATGCGGCCGGTAGAATCACCAAATGCTGTGTACATCGTTGTACCATTGACCATGGTATAAGTTTGTGCTGCAACAGGGGGCGTACCCGTAATGGTAAGTGGTGTATTTACAAGCATATTACCAAGTACTTCCAGTTTATTCCGGGGTTCGGATATGCCAATGCCTACGTTTTGTGCCTGGCTGGTCACACAAATTACCAATGCCAAAAAGAAGGGGATACTAATATTTTTCATGACAACATTACTTTGAAAGTGATCAAAAATTATTTTCATAGGGGGCTATTCCCGCAGGCAGTCTTCACCCTGGTATGAAAATATTGTTGTCCAAAACTTTCAATTGCTGTTATCTATTTAACGGTTTTAAGGATCCATTTTATGGTAATAGTGCCGGACTCGCGGAGGTGCATATTTTATCGGCGCTGAGTTTGTTTTGTGAGGACACGAACAACGGCGGGGGATGGCGGGATGGTCCGATTAAATTTGGCGAGGTCCTGCGGCCCACACACAGAGCCAGGGCAGAGACCTCGCCTGAGAAGTTGATGATTGTACACTCGTTCCGGGAGGAGGTAACTTTTTTGAGTACGATCCCATCGCTTATTTCCCATAATATCGGGCTGGCCTATCAGTCCCGGGCTCCCAGTTTGTAGTTGCTATAAAAGTATTTACCATTTTGATGGGCTAATGGAATTATACTATGTTACAAGAGTAGGTGGTGTAAGACTGGCTGCCAGCCGGAATAGCAATACACTATTGTTACCATATCAAAATATAACCTATGTTACCATTTCCATTCCCGGTGATACCCCCATTATTGAAAACAATAATGCCATGGGCCTGTCAACCGATGTGGCGCTTGAAACGGGTGATGTTATCTGGATAACGATTTATATTTTGGATGCCAATATTTTAGGCACAAGTAATCCCAATTAGTATTTTTTTTCAGGCCAGCTGATTACAAAACTTTAGAATGAGAGAATGTGGAAATGTCACTTTCACTGCCTTTGGTTACCAAACAGCCGTCCCCGGAAATATCACGTTAAGCAGGAACAGCTCAACAATCAAAAACTGGAATGAATGACCGCTTAATTACACTCCAATCCCGGTAAAACCAATGCTGCCCGCCCTACCGCCCTTCATTAAATTGTGGGGCGTTTTTATTGATCACAATTAAAAAATGTGGAAATGTGAGCATGTGCAAGGGTGAAAATGAGGTGGCCATACCTATTGCGTTTGCGGGTCGATATGCATCTTCTAATTCGGTTTCACCATCAGCGGACCTTTAATCGTCACCGTTCCCTGGTTATACAACCCTGCATTCACGCCATTAAAATTCTGGACGCCACTCGTGGTCAGGTTGCCGGTGGCGTTGAGGGTGAGGGAGGCGCCGGGTTTTACATGTATGGTTCGGGCTACGGCGCCGGTGGTGGTGATGATGGGGTCGTTGGTTACGTTGGGGATGACCACGTTGATGGTGGCAGTGGGCACTGTGCCGGCCGACCAGTTGCCGGCTGTGCTCCAGTTGTTGCTGATGGCGCCGGTCCAGGTATTGGTAAGATCATAGACAAGTATCACCGCGGTGGCCGTATAGGTGACGCGCCAGAATGCAGGCAGGCCGGTTACGCTGCTGAAAGTGCCGGAAATGGCGGTGGCACTGACGATGGTTACCTGGTTGCCATTGGCGGGGGTATAATTCACGGAAACGGCCAGCTTGCCACCCAGCGTGGCGGTGCCGGTTACCGCCACCTGGTCGTAATTCACGCCGGCCGTGCCCGTTCCATTCACTTCGATCTCCATCATGCTGCTGTCGAAATTCTCCGATGCATTGAAAGTTATTTTGCCCGGCGAATAACCGGGTGACAGAGTACCGCCGATATTGGTGAAACGAGCGGCAGCAATCATGCCCGTGCCGTTGAAAGTCCCAGCCGTTTTGTTGTTGAACATACCGGTTTCATCGGCGGAGATCAGTTCCGTCACGCTGGTCAATGCACCAATGGTGACGGTGCCATCATTGTTGAAGGTGCTGGTGCCGGTGTTTATTCCTTTTGTGACGCGGTTAATATGTACCTGCCCGGTGGTTTTGTTGTTGAATGGCGCGTGGTTGCTGATGCCGTAGGGAATATTGGATCCGCCAACTTTGGAACCAATACTCAGGGTTCCAAAGTTGTTGAAGAGACCCGTGGTGCCGGTGTTTTCCAGTCCCTCCGACACGCGGTCAATATATACCTGCCCGGCCTCATTATTCGTAAATGCACCGGCATTGTAAATACCGGTAGATCCGCTGGCCACGGTTGCCCCAACACCGATGGTTCCGTCATTGTTGATGAATGCTGTGGCCGTAAGGTAAATGCCCGTAGCTGTTGCGCGTTCGACCTGGATCTGGCCACCAAACTGGTTGGTAATGAGGTATTCGTTGCGGATGCCGGTTGGTCCCACTGCCGATGTGTTGCCAACGATGATGCTACCGCTGTTTACAATAATGCCCTGGTTCAGGATGCCCTGCGTGGTGGCGCCGTTAATGGTGAGTGTGCCCGCAAAGCTGACCGCGAGGCGCCCATCGACCAGCACCGTAACTGATTTTGCGACAGCCCCGGCAACGCTGATTCCCGGATCTTTAGTTGTACTCGGGATGGTGACGTCGTCTGCCGCGCTGGGCACACCGGCCGACCAGTTACCGGCATTGTTCCAGTCGTTGTTGAGATTTCCCGTCCAGGTGGTTTGGGCATAGAGGCTGCTGGTGTTGGTGGCCAGGAGCAAAACAGCGAACAGGACCAGGGTACTCCGCATGATGTAAGCAGTTGAAAAGTTCATAGTATACAAGGTTTATTTCCATGCTACCCCTCGAGTTCGAAGTGTAGCGTGGGTGCGTTAATGATTTTGTATGGTATAAAATTACCAGTAGGAGGGCCTGCCTGGCTATCAGGATTTCGCCAGATGCTATCAGTTTTTCGTCAACATAGAGTTTTTGCGCCAGTGGATTGTTCGATGTGGCTCATAATTGGTCCAGCTGACCCACTTTGACCATCCTGCTTCGTTCGCAACCATGCATCAAAAGAAGGAATCCGTGTATTCTAATTGTAGGGAATTACCGTCATCCCTACATTCATTTCATGAGTCGGAAAATTGTCTGCACTATGATTTTTGTGAATATTGTGATTAGCATGAAAATTCATATCGGAAAATCACACTCATCACAATATTCACAAAAATTACAGTCCAGACATTGTGATTAGATGATTACCATGAAAATACAGATCGGAAAATCACACTCATCACAATAATCACAAAAATCACAGTCCAGACATTGTGATTAGATGATTACCATGAAAATACAGATCGGGTTCAGAACTGAGGCGGGATTCAATTCAATAAAAAATATCACTATGATTAAAACAGAATACAAATATTCAGAACTCACTTCAAAGATCATCGGCTGCGCCATGACCGTACATAAAGCGCTGGGAAATGGCTTCCAGGAAGTGATTTATCAAAGGGCACTGGCAATAGAAATGAGGCTCGGAGGTATACAATTTTCCAGGGAAAAGAATATGCTTATATTTTACCGGGATGAGCATATAGGAACAAGACGGGTAGACTTTTTAGTGGAAGGCATTATTTCGGTTGAACTAAAAGCCACTACAAAACTGGATGACGACCACCTTGCGCAAGGCATTAATTACCTGGAAGCTTACAACCTGGAAATAGGGTTATTGATAAATTTTGGAGAGCCCAGCCTTAATTTTAAGCGACTAGCCAATAAGAAATATAAGGCTGTCTGAACATTGTCTGAACGGTAGTTTACTTCGCAGCATAAGCCGTACTAAATTCATACTTTCCTGAGCCAACTTTTACCACCAGGTAACCTTTTTCCTTACCAACAATCGTTAGGTTTTTGGATGCGGCGAGCAGCTGGCCATTTTCCAATACATCTGCGCCATCGTTTGCAGGGATATAAATTGTTGCTGTCGTGTTTGCAGGAATTTCGGCAGTCAGTGTTAATTGCTGATCCTGTATTTTCCAGCCGGAACTGAGTTTACCATAGGGTGTTTCATAGGCAGCAGATGCGTGGGTGAACCTACCATCGATATGCGGACGGATACGGATCTTTTTATAGGCGAGCGCACCGTCTTCCATATCCAGGCCTGCCATTACACGATACATCCAATCGCCGATGGCGCCGTATGCGTAATGGTTGAATGAATTCATCGTTATGGCCTGGAAATCTCCGTTGGTGCGGATTCCGTCCCAGCGTTCCCAAATAGTAGTAGCGCCTTTTGTTACCGGGTACAACCAGGAAGGATAGGTTTCCTGTAGCAACAACGTATATGCCATATCTGAATAGCCATAGCGGCTTAGCACATGACACAAATAAGGTGTTCCCAAAAATCCTGTGGTTAAATGATTACCGTATTGTCTAATATTTGCTACCAACCGGTCTGCCGCCTGCTGGCGCAATGCTTCGGGGTACAGGTCGAACTGCAAGGCCAACACATAGGATGTTTGTGTGTTCGACATGGTGGCGCCATTGGGTGTAGTGTATTCCTGTAAGAAGGCTGCTTTTACTTTTTGCAATATAGCAGTGTAGGTTGCCAAATCCTCCGTTTTACCGAGCTCTTTTGCGGCATTAACGAGCAATTGGGTTGAGTACGCATAAAAACACTGGGCGATCAGGTACTTGTTCGTGATCGCTGACTTTCCATCGTTGTCGTCCGTAACACTATAAAACAACCAGTCGCCAAAATGACTGCCTTTGTTCCATAAATGATTGGTGCTTTGCGATTGCATGTAACCGACCCATGCCTTCATACTGGCATATTGATTCTCGAGTATGCGTTTATCGCCATACACCAGGTACATTTCCCATGGAATAATGGTGGAGGCATCGGCCCATCCTGCACTTCCGCCGGCAGCCCATCCCTCTTCCCCCAGAACATTAGGAATTACATGCGGCACACTTCCGGTTTTTACCTGGTCGGCTGCGAGGTCTTTCAACCATTTTGCGAAAAAATTATTCACGCCACGTAAAAAGGTAGACGTGCGAAAAAATGCCTGTGCATCCCCTGTCCAGCCCATGCGTTCATCCCGCTGCGGACAATCAGTTGGCACATCTAAAAAATTGCCTTTCAACCCCCATTCAATATTATGTTGCAGCTGGTTGATCTTTGCATTGGACGATGTAAAGCTGCCGGCTTGCTCCATATCTGAATACAAGACAACAGCGGTGAAGTCATCAGCAGCCAGTTCGCCGGGATAGCCTTCCACTTTTACGTAACGGAATCCATGCCAGGTAAAATGGGGTTCAAAGCTTTCTTCTCCATTTCCGTTTAAAATAAAATGATCCTGCGCCTTTGCTTTGCGCAGGTTTTCGATATAAAAATTCCCATTCTTATCCAAGACTTCTGCATGGGAAAGGGTGATCTTATCACCCGCTTTTCCTTTTGCTTTCAGTTTTACCCAACCAACAAGATTCTGCCCGAAATCAATCACCTGCTCACCTTTGGGTGATGTAAATATTTTTACAGGCTGAATGGCTTCCTGTTTTTTTATCGGTTCGTTATAGGTTGCTATCAATGTCTCCTTTGAAAAATTAGCAGTCTTTGCCTGCGTCCAGTCCTGGTCCTTATACCCTGCAAGCGTCCAGCCTTTTTTCTCCTGCCTTGCATCTATCAACTCACCGGCGTAGATAGTTGAAGACCGGATGGAACCTGTTGCCGATTTCCAGCTTCCATCTGACACAATGGTTGCTGTGGTTCCATCGGCATACACCAGCTCGAGTTGGAAAAGTAAGGCGATGTCTTTTCCATAGATATTCCTCCTGTGATCAAATGAAAAATTTCCACGATACCAACCATCGCCCAGTGTTACCGCGATGGCGTTTGCCCCGTTATTCAAAAGGTCGGTTACATCATAGGCCTGGTATTGCAGCCGTTTATTATAGCTCGTCCAGCCTGGGGTGAGATAGTCGTCTCCTACCCTTTTGCCATTGATCTGTGCTTCATACAATCCGTGAGCGGTGATATAGGCTGTGGCAGATTGTATTTTTTTTGTGCTGTTGAATTCTTTACGAACCAGCGGCGAAGCAAACAAACTGTCTTCCTGGTAACCGGGTACGATCCATGCCGCTTTCCAATCTGCCGGCTGCAACAGGCCCATTTGCCAATGAGCTACGTCACTCCATGCCGATGCTGATCCCTTGGTATCCCATACCCGCACCTGCCAGTAATATTTTTTTCCCGAACCCGGCGCAGCGCCTTTGTATGGCACATGAATCGACTGATCTGTATTGATCTTTCCAGTCGTCCAACTGCTGCTACCTTTTGCCAAAGCTGCCGCATCGGTACCTACTCTTAACTCGTATGCAGCCTGCAACACATTGCGCTGACCGGAAACCAACTGCCAGCTGAAATAAGGCTGCATCACATCAATCCCAATGGGGTTATTCAGGTTTTCTGTACGAAGATGATCCACTTTCACCTGTGCAAACACAGATAACACAATGCACAGAAAAGCAGTAACAAGAAGGCTTAGCTTTTTCATACGAGTAGCTGGTTTAAAATGGTTATCAGTCAACTTCCACTACCACTATTCCATGTTTGGGTATGGTGAATGTTCTTCCTTTTCCGATCTTGCCAAGACCTTTATTCAACCAAAGATCTCTTAGTGTAGCTTTTTTACGAATGCCCATTTTTGCTGCAGAAACTGTGAATGCCTGTTCCTTGTCCCCGCGATTCATGATAGCAATTGCCTGCTTCTTCCCGTTACCCAAACGCTTTACCCAAACTTCAATATCTCCTTCCTTCAGCACCCGTTGGGCCTGTACAAAAGCTATATCCTGGTTAATGGCGATAAGTTCTTTATTGCTGAGTATCGCTATTGTTTCCGGGCTCATGTTGCGCAGGTCGTTGCCGGCGAGTAATGGCGAGTTCATCATGCACCACATCGAGAAATGTGTTTTATCTTCTTCATAACTCATACCACGGCCCACCTGCAACATATCCATATCGTTGTAATGGCCCGGCGATGCGTGTTTATAGAGATCAGCATTCAAATCGATGATCTTTAAAATCGACTTAAAATTCTCCCTGATATCGCCCGAAATACGCCAGGAGTCTGCTTTTTTGATTGCCCATTCACCAGGGAATTGCCAGCGGCAAACATTAAATACAAGATCATTATTAATAGCCTTAACCGCATTGATGATCTTTGTATATTCTGTTTGTTCATCCAGTTTCATTCTTTCTCCGCCACACCAATCTACTTTCAGAAAATCGTATTTCCAGTCGTTAAAAAACAGGTTGCAGTCTTGTTCAATATGGCCGTAAATACCTACGCCAAAACCGTTGGGATCCTTATCGTAAATAGAACCGCAGGTGTTAACGCCCGCATCGGAATAGATACCCGCTTTCAGTCCTTTGCTGTGAATATAATCAGCCAGCGCCCGCATGCCGGAAGGGAATTTCTTTTGATCAGAAAAGAGTTTGCCTGATGAATCCCTTCCGCCAAAAAAACCATCATCAATATTGATGAAACGATAGCCGGCATCATACAAACCTGAACTGATCATTGCATCAGCCTGGCCGCGGACCATTTCCTCACTGATATTGATATGAAAATGATTCCAGCTGCTCCATCCCATAATGGGCGGCTTTGGTTTTTGAGCATTCAACACCCCTGTTTGTATCAAACACCAAATGGTCATTACGAGTATGGTCTTCATTCTTTTTTGCATATTTTAATCGTCTAAATATATTTATTCTGTGACTACAATCCTGTCCAGTGAAACATAATGGCCCTTACTTCCAGAAAGCCTCCCTGACTTTTCTTTCCACCACCATTTTTCGCCCAATACCGTAACAGTGATGTTGTATGTATCCTTCTTAAGTTCAGTACTAAGAAACTTTAGTAACACCACCGGGTACTTTGAATACAGATCAATGAAAGATTCAAGTACGTTCATTCCTTTACTGTTGCGAATTGTAATACCAGCATAACCCCCATCCGGCCTGGCAAGACTGTAAATACCAATCTTTGTGCCCTTTGCCGTAAAAGTAAATGAAGCGCCTTTTTCATCGGAACTTTTTACAGCTAAGGTATCCTGCTTCCAGTTTCCTGAATAAATGAAATGCTGATCAGTAGCTACAATCGTTTTTCCTTTTAATGCTGCCGGTGAAACTACGCCGGTCTTTTGATCAACTTTCCATGCTTCCTTGTATTCGGGTAAAGAAATGTTGTATCCGGCAATGGTGAGCGGCTGCCAAACATAAGTGGCTGCAGTTGCCTGTTTTGGAAACGACCAGCGGTCGCCCATATACATGTAGGTGGTTTCCTTCGTGCCTTCGATTGGCAACACGAATGTTGTTTGTGAATTCCAGGTAAGTGTGCCTTGTGGCGCAAAGAAGCCTCTCTTTGACCACGGGCCTTTTAAAGTGTTGGCAGTAAAATAATAATTGTCGTTGCGCTCCCAACCGGTGAGATCAGAACCTAAGAAATAGTACAAACTATCTTTGTGAAATATCGCCGGCGATTCGAAGCCGCGTTCAAGGGCCTTATTCACCTGTTCAACGATGCTTTTATAATCGTCGTTCAACCTGTAAATATCACCTCCGTGGAGTAGCACATAGCCACTGCCGTCTTTGTCCTGGAACGTGCCCATATCCCATTTTCTTATTGGCTTGCCATCAAAGAGTAATGGCCCATGAAATGTATAAGGTCCGGTGATAGTCTTTGCTGTGGCATATCCCACAAACTGGTCAACATAACCAAGGGTGTCTGCATGCATGTACATGATGTATTCGCCTGTGGATGGACACTTCATCACTTTGCATCGCTCCCCCAGGCGTTTTGGACCCAGCTTGCCCTGCGGCTGAACCGGCAATGCAATGCTTTCAAATTTCCAGTTGTAGAGATCAAAAGAAGAATAACAGTTGAACCCGGCAAATGCATTACTGGTGTCGTCGTGGCGTTCGCCAAATAGATAATAGGTTCCATGCTCTTTCACAATATTTGCACCATGGGCACTCACTGTATTCCCGCTGTTATCATACCAGGGTACGCCGGAGTAAATTGCATTGACTCTTTTTTGTTGCGCATGGATATTGGTTCCGCTCAAGCAAAAAAGCAAGAGCAACAACATCAACGATGTAATAATGGACCTGCTAAACATTAAGAATATTTTTAAAACCTGAATATGAATTATTGCTACTGCCATCCAAGTGAACATTTGCCCACTGCATAAAACTTCTTGCCATCGGCCAGTTTCATGGCGGTGTACACTACCGTAAATGTACCGTCTGCTTCTTCAATAGCACACAATGGGGTTCGTGTAAAGTGATCGCCGGGTTCTGCCCATTTTTTATTTGGTGATTGAATTTTCACCCTGATTTCTTTGCCCCAGTTGACACCATCATCCGAAAGACTATAGCCAATTTCCTGGTCGCCGAAAGAATCGAAGACCATCATATAGCGACCGTCTTTTATCACGGATACAATTGGATTTTCCATAAATGTATCCGCTACAGTCAGCGGGTTGAATTCTTCAGGCATTCTTGTCCACGGGCCATTCAATTTGTTGGAGAAAGCCGTACCCACAGGCCATCCACCTCTTGGCACATGATTATGCCCCGCAAATAAACTGTACCAGGTATTGCCTGCTTTATATGGAAAAAATGAAGCCACAGCCTGCTGTCCTTCCCAGGCCTGGGAGCTTGCATCTGGTTGTAGTACCACGCCCAAATCCGCATAAGGGCCGGCAATACCATCCCGTCCTTTTACAATTGATGTAGCCTGCCATATTCTTCCGGCATAATCACTGCCCTGGATCTCTCCTTTGGTACTATCGCCTGCCCGGTATGCCGTATAAAAAATATTCCATGCGTTCTCCCCCTCATTAAAGACGACTGCATTTACCCACACTTCAGCACGTGGGTTGGTGTGTGTCCGGCCCGGGATACTATTGACTATGGTGGATTGGCGCTTCCAGTTTACTGCATCTGTACTGGTCCAGTAAGCAATACGCAAGTCACGGTGCGGCCGGTCGAACATTTCATTCACAAACATGTGATACACATTGCTGAGTTTCACTACCTGCCCGGTTTCAAAACCGGAGCGATTGGAGCTTGCAATAACATCAGAATGATTATTATTGATGACAGGACCATTATGTTCAGCCACCATTTTTAAAACCTTGCCGGCATTTCTTTTTGCAGCAGTATCAGCTTTTGTGGTTTGGGCTGATGTTTTTACAAAGCCAAGAATCAGCAGCGCAGGAATGACAAGGACAACCCGAAGGGGTGACGAAAAAAGGTTCATAAGGCAATCATTAAACGTTGCAGTAAATGTATCCTGATATGAACTGCTGATTGTCCTGTACTGTACCGGAGGTGCAGGTATTTTTTGAGACGGAGCGGGGTTCAATTGTCCGTGCCGTTACACAAGTCAAAATGCTGTGAATAGTTTCTTCGGAGCCTTTAAGAATTGAATATCTGAAGATTATTTTTTAGCTGATGATAGACAAAGCTGCATTGGCCAATTCTCAATAAGTCTGTCCGTAGGTTCATCGTTCCGGGTTGTGCAGCAGCCATGGACGTCCGAACGCTAATGTCTTTTTGCAACCACTTAATAAAATAAAGCTATTTAGTTTGGGAAAAGCAGGTGACAATTGAAATAAGTGTAGTCGGAGGTTAAAGCAAGTGTACCATTGCTTGAATTTGATTGAGCAATTGCAATGCAAATTCGTTGACCAGCTGTAAGGTGTACATCTGCATTGATAGTTGCTGATGCAACATAACCCGGGCCAATGGAATTATAGACCTCCCTTACCGCGGGGTAGGGGATGGAGTTTTGAGACAAATAGATGCCCAGAATGTAACGAACCCAGTCTGGACCAGAATGGACAAATGACACGGCTGCATCAATATGATAGACTCCCGAAACCGGGACCAAAAAGTAGCTCCCGTAACCCGAACTGTCAATGTTCTTTTTCACATAGGAGCCTCCATAATCATAGCTTTCTGTGAGAAAATGTATTCTGTTATGATAAACCAAACTATTCGCTAAGCCCATATTTGTTGGCTCTACACCCGTTACACTACAGGCAATTTTGGATCTTTTCCAGGTGGCGTTACCATACATGTCGCTTGTTAATACGGCGCCGTCGGTGGGGTTGGTATTTGCTCCGCTTATTTTTAAGGATCCATGGATGTCTAGTGTTGCCTGCGGGCTTGTATTGTTAATGCCCGTGTTGCCGTTATCAAGAATGGTCATTCTTTCTATAAGACCGCTTTGGTTCAATGCTGCATAGGTAAACAAGCCAAGTCGGGATGAATTGATACCGGTTCCAATTGTCTTTAAAGCACCAGTGAACCAGTTTCCATTTTTGAGATACAACCCAACGCTGCTTTTATTAGCCAGCATTGTGCTATTGTCCAATTGAAGCAAAGTTGTATCGGGGGAACTCACATGTAATTTCATATTCGGTGCTGTAGCGCCAATACCCACATTTTGAGCATACATGCAATGATTAGCCAGGAAAAATGCCATTAGTGTCGTGAGCTTTTTCATGTTTTTGTTTTACTTAATAAATGTAGCTCCCGGTATAGCAAATGAAAGATCAATCACATTCAAGCGAATGTTTACATGGTTGTAACGTATTTCTCAAAGGTTGGGATGATGGTCGCGGCCCGCGCGGGACGCATTGAACCATCGTGCTTTTCTGCAACCTGGCATTGATGAGTGCCCTGTTGATACATAGGTTGTATGACCAATGGATGCTCCTGCGCTGTGCCGAAAGCGGAGCAAACAGGCCTTTGCTATTTGCTGTAAGCTGCCTTTGGTTCGGTATTTTATCGCCAAAAGCAAGTAAACTGTTCAACGGTTCACAAGTTTCTGATTGTTGTAATTGATAGTATTTCAGCCGCAATTACTGATTTCCATTCCTTAATGCTGCAGGATCTCAAGATTTCCCATCAACCGGAGGCGGGCATTTGTCTTAATAACCAGGTTAGTTCCTGAGTTAATGGTTTGTGGCACATTTAAAATGCATTCACCATTTGGTTGCGGGTTAATAGTTATCGTTGCCATCTTTTGTAGTTGCGGGGGCGGAATTCTTCCACCCTCCCAGTTGGCAGCAATACTCCAGTCGCCATTGCCAATGAAGGTGTAATTACAACGGTAACTAAGACTGTCTATTTTACCCCAGAGCAAATCGTCAAAAGGTGAAAATGCCACTGGTACGCCATAGGAGCTTTCCCCGGTACGCACCACCACCAAACGCTGACTGGGCACTACATAAATTTTCTGGTCATTTTTGCCAAGAGCAGCAAACATATCATCCGGCGCCTTGGGTATGAGGCTGCCATTAAAAGTAAAGGGCAGGCCCGGAGCCAGGAAAGAGGTTTTGCCATTAAGCCACCACAGGTAGCCATAGGCCTGGTTAAAAACCTGGGAAGTATTCGTCATCGCATTAAAATAATTGGTATTGCGAATCAGGCTGTCATTGGCCCACACGCCTTTGTTGAGTGCCAGCAATCCAAACCGTGCCATCGATCTTGTTTTACTGTAAAAAACACCGTTGACCCAGAGGCCCGTCATCCCAATGCGGTTGTTGATATTAAGTGCGGTATAGACATTAATATTCTGGCCGCTGGCCGCGCTGATCACGTTCTGCAGCTGGAGGTAGGCGCCGGTATGATATGCCCAGCGTTGCCCGGTATCTACTCCCGGCAGGTTTTGCAGGCAGGCCACCGATGGATCTTCATTATCGCAGGGAGGCGTGGGATTATCGTTCAGTCCGCTGGTCATGGCGAGGAGGTTGCGAAGCGTAATCTTACTTTCTTTTTCGATCGGTGCCACCGTCCATCCGTTGCCGAGATAGGAAGACACCGTGTTACTAATATTTACCTGGCCCTTGTCCTGCGCAATGCCGATCAGCATTGCGGTAAGACTTTTGCCGGCTGAGGCCCAGTAGTGAATTGAATCCTGTGTAAAACTGCCAAAGTATTTTTCCAGCACGATCTTACCATCCTTCAAAATCATAAAAGCAGTGGTATGGGTTTGTGCGAGATAACTGTATAATGAATCGATGCCTTCCTGGCACCAGCCCAACGAATCGGGAGACATGGTGGCCCAGGCATTTCCTGAAGTGGGCGGGAAATATAATGGTTGGGAACGGGTATTAGAAAAGGCTATGACTAATAGCAGTGTAATAAATGGTTTCATCAACAGCAGTTTTAGTTGGAACATGGACGAGGATAAAACTAAATGTTTAATGGGGGAAGAAAATTTATTGGATGCGAAGGAATGAAAAACAACTGTTCTATGCTCCTGATGGTTTCGTCTGGCTTCATTTGACATTCGCATAAACAGTATCGGTATAGTTCAAAAGGATATTGGTACACCAAATTTCGAAAACAACCTAAACTGCGTTTACTTTAAACAAGACGGTACGTTAAATCGCCCGCAGCCCAAGGTTGAGGAATGAGCCCGACGGGCTCACATGTTTATAGACGTGACGGCTAAATCGGAGAATCGACCCCAACGGGGTCGCATGTGAAATGAGTGTCATCCGAAAATATTATTATTAAACCTGCAATATTATGTCGTCCACTTACTCAAAAATGTATGCCCAGCTTGTATTTGCCGTTGAGGGTCGTCAATCCCTGATCCATTCATTGTGGGAAGAGGAATTGTATAAATACATAACCGGCATCACGCAAAGCAAGAAGCAAAAAATGCTGGCCATTAACGGCATGCCGGATCATCTTCATATTTTCATCGGGATGAAGCCAGCTTGTTGTCTATCCGACCTTGTAATGGAGATCAAAAAATCATCCCATAGCTTCATTAAAGAAAAAGGCTTTGCAAAACAGTTCTCCTGGCAGGATGGTTTTGGGGCCTTCACCTACGGGCATTCTCAGATTGACCAGGTGGTGAAGTATGTGATGAATCAAAAGCAGCGGCATCAGAAACACACATTCCGGCAGGAGTACATATCCCTGTTGAAAAAATTCGAAATAGAATTCGAAGAAAAATACCTGTTTGAATTTATAGACCCGGCAGACTTACATGCGACCCCGTTGGGGTCGTAGCATTCTTGAGATTCCTTTTTGCTATAAACATATGACCCCGTTGGGGTCAGCCTGAGATGGTGTTTCCAAATAAATAGGGAAACAGCTGACCAGGTTAAAACGGCGCTTTTGAGTACATATTAATCCAGTTAGAATTGCTGTTTTGCTATAATTAGCTCGAAGAGAGAATAGCTGCCAGCAGAACTATAACATTGAGGAATGAGCCCAATGGGCTCACATGTATATAGACGAGATTGAAAAATTGTGGGGGCCGACCCCAACGAGGTCGCATGTGAAATGACACCTTCTGAAAATATTATCATTAAACTATAATAATATGTCATCCACTTACTCAAAAATGTATGCCCAGCTTGTATTTGCTGTCAAGGGCCGTCAATCGCTCATCCATTGCCCGTGGGAAGAAGAACTGTATAAATACATAACGGGCATCATACAAACCAAGAAGCAAAAAATGCTCGCCATTAATGGCATGCCGGATCATCTCCATATTTTCATCGGTATGAAGCCAGCTTGTTGTCTATCCGACCTTGTAATGGAGATCAAAAAATCATCCCATAGCTTCATTAAAGAAAAAGGCTTTGCAAAACAGTTCTCCTGGCAGGATGGTTTTGGGGCCTTCACCTACGGGCATTCTCAGATTGACCAGGTGGTGAAGTATGTGATGAATCAAAAGCAGCGGCATCAGAAACACACATTCCGGCAGGAGTACATATCCCTGTTGAAAAAATTCGAAATAGAATTCGAAGAAAAATACCTGTTTGAATTTATAGACCCGGCAGACTTACATGCGACCCCGTTGGGGTCGTAGCATTCTTGAGATTCCTTTTTGCTATAAACATATGACCCCGTTGGGGTCAGCCTGAGATGGTGTTTCCAAATAAATAGGGAAACAGCTGACCAGGTTAAAACGGCGCTTTTGAGTACATATTAATCCAGTTAGAATTGCTGTTTTGCTATAATTAGCTCGAAGAGAGAATAGCTGCCAGCAGAACTATAACATTGAGGAATGAGCCCAATGGGCTCACATGTTTATAGACGAGATTGAAAAATTGTGGGGGCCGACCCCAACGGGGTCGCATGTGAAATCAATGTCTACCAAAAAGTTTATCACGACCCTTCCGACAAAGAATCGTTACGGCGCCAGATAGCATTGGCCTCAGAAAGGTAGCGCTAGCGAAGGTGGAGGAATTGAAAGGCGTGTGGTAAAATCGGCATAGCATGCTCCTTGCCATTTTATTTCACTAAATTGGCTATTCTTGTTAGTTTATGCAAAATGCCTCATTTATCGTTGAAAAAACTGGAACCGGGTTTTCAGCGTACGAAGAAAATCTTCCAGTATATACTACAGGAAACACCATGGACGAATTAAAAGTCAATATGCTTGACGCTATCAATACCTGGCGTAAGCATAAAAATTTGCCCCTTATTACATTGTCGGATATTAAAATCACCATCGACCTGCCACAGGCATTTGAATACTATAAAGAAATTAATGCCAAGGCGATAGGAAAACGTATTGGCATGAACGAAACCCTGTTAAGCCAGTATGTGAATGGCATTAAAAAGCCATCGCAAAAACAAATTGAAAAGATTCTTGCGGGGATCAAGTCTTTGGGTAAGGAATTACAGCAACTTGAATTTGCCTGATAGTTTCATACGGCAGCGGACGCTGCAATATTAAAGGTCCAAGCGGAGACGCTTGAACCATCGTGCTCTTTTTTTCAAGCTGGCGCCAATGGGGTGTTTCAATTAGATGTTGGAATCCTTTGTCTAAATGCGCAATAAAGATATACGGCACAAGAGTGCGACCCCGCCGCAGTCTAATAACAGCGCCAACCCCTGGCCCATAAACAAAAAAAAAATCCCACCTCACACGAGATGGGATCCTTTCTATTTGTTACTCCTCGTCATCCCCCACCGGGGGACCGAGGGGGCTTTTTAATCTTCCACTTTCACCTTACCCTTGCTCTTGGCAATGATCTCTTCTGCTACGTTATTCGGAGCAGGAGCATAATGGCTGAACTCCATGGTAGATGAGGCACGGCCGGATGACAATGAACGCAGTTGGGTTACATAACCGAACATTTCGCTCAGCGGCACTTTGGCTTTGATGACCTGTGCATTGTTGCGGCTATCCATACCTTCCAGCATACCACGACGACGGTTCAAATCACCCGTAACATCACCCATGTATTGGTCGGGGGTAATTACTTCGATCTTCATGATGGGCTCCAGCAATACGGGCTTGGCTTTGCGGCCAGCTTCGCGGAAACCGCTCTTGGCACACAATTCAAAGCTGATGGCATCACTATCCACATCATGGTAGCTACCGTCGATCACTTTCACTTTCATGTCTACGATCGGGTAAGCAGCCAGTACCCCTGTGGTCATACAAGCTGTGAAGCCCTTGATGATTGGCGGGATGAATTCTTTTGGAATGCTACCACCATGTATTTCGTTAACAAACTGTAAACCACCGGTTGGGTTCTCTTTTACCCATTCTTCATCGGCTGGTCCGAGTTCAAAATCAATATCACCAAACTTACCACGACCACCCGTTTGTTTCTTGTACACTTCGCGGTGTTTCACGGTTGTTCTGAAGGCTTCTTTGTAAGCCACCATCGGCGCACCCTGGTTAATCTCTACCTTAAACTCACGTTTCATACGATCCACGATGATCTCCAGGTGCAATTCGCCCATTCCGCTAAGAATGGTTTGTCCTGTTTCTTCATCGGTACGTACACGAAGCGTAGGATCTTCTTCTACCAGCTTGGCAATGGCCATACCCATTTTATCAACGTCAACCTGGGTTTTAGGCTCTACTGCGATAGAAATTACCGGCTCAGGGAAAGTCATTGCTTCCAGGATGATCGGAAACTCTTCTGCACAAAGCGTGTCACCTGTTTTGATGTCTTTAAAACCTACAGCTGCTCCGATATCACCGGCTTCGATATAATCAACAGGGTTTTGCTTGTTGGCGTGCATCTGCATGATACGGCTGATACGCTCTTTCTTGCCCGTACGGGTGTTCAGAACATAAGAACCAGAATCCAAACGACCGCTATAAGCCCGGAAGAACGCGAGGCGACCCACGAAAGGATCGGTCATGATCTTAAAAGCCAAAGCTGCAAACGGACCTTTGGGGTCAGCAGTGCGGGTCAGTTCCTCACCTGTATCAGGGTTGGTACCGGTTACGGCCTCAATATCCAGCGGACCAGGCAGGTAGCGAACTACTGCATCCAGTGCTGTTTGTACACCTTTATTTTTGAAAGAAGAACCACACATCATCGGGATGATACTCAGGTCGATGGTTGCTTTACGGATTGCTTCATGCACTTCATCTTCAGTAATTGTATTCGGATCGTCGAAGAATTTCTCCAACAATTTCTCGTCGTATTCGGCTACAGCTTCGATCAACACCTGCCGCCATTCGTTCACTTCATCCATCATGTCAGCAGGAATCGGCACTTCGTTGAAAGTCATACCTTGTCCGGCTTCATCCCACACCATGCCTTTCATGGTGATCAAATCTACCACACCGGTAAAATTATCTTCCGCACCGATCGGCAATTGCAAAGGCACGGCTTTGGCACCCAACATTTCACGAACCTGTTTTACCACGTTCAGGAAGTCAGCACCACTGCGGTCCATTTTGTTTACAAAACCGATACGGGGTACTTTATAGCGATTGGCCTGGCGCCAAACGGTTTCTGATTGAGGTTCTACACCACTTACGGCACAAAACAAAGCAAGCAAGCCATCCAATACACGAAGGCTACGCTCTACCTCTACGGTAAAATCCACGTGGCCGGGAGTATCGATGATGTTGAACTTGTACTTCTTGGTATCCGGCAAAGGCTTACCATTCGCCATTGGAAAATTCCAAAAGCAGGTAGTTGCAGCGGAAGTGATAGTGATACCCCTCTCCTGCTCTTGTGCCATCCAGTCCATGGTAGCTGCACCATCGTGCACCTCACCAATCTTGTGGTTAACGCCTGTGTAGTACAGAATACGCTCTGTAGTAGTGGTCTTACCGGCATCGATGTGTGCCGCAATTCCGAAATTTCTCTGATACCTTAAGTCTGCCATTTTATAAATGGTTTAATTGTTTACTAGTTTGTTTCTTTCTTTTGGAGCCCGGCTTTTGTGCCTTGATTGGGCTGCATTGGTCCCCACACTACTGTGGGGATTCATCTAAAGTGCTGCTATTCAGCACTTAGCCTTGCTGTTGTTAATCCCTGGTTGATACGGTGTTCCGCCAGGTTATGAATTTTCCATTGGTATTATCCCCCGGTTTAGATGGGCATAGTTTATCCAATACCCATTTTTTTCAGGCCGCAAAGGTAAGGAATAGCAGTTTACGAAAATGGGTTAAATGAACGTTGTGATTTTTGTGGGGAAATCATCCCTTGGGGTGACCCTGTATATCATATATGGATGAGACAATTATACGGATCTATACCATTGAGCCTTTGTTAGAAATATGAAAAGAATGGCCTCCGGGACACCAGGACAGGCACCCCTTATCGCGAATTGATTCTTGCCAATAGCACACAAAGAGATATTGTACAAGCGGTTGAAGTATTCCAGGGTCGACCATCCAACAATAAAGCTTATATCAAAAGCCCGGGGCTGGAGTAGCTGTTATCTGCCCTGTGTTTTCATTGACGGCATAGGTTCTCAGCGAAAGCAAGGGAGCGTTTTGCATGGAATTCCATACTGCCGCTACGATCAAATTTCCAGCGGCAATTTCGTAATAAATTTTGCGTTCTATGCAACAGTTGTGCCTGGCAACGGTTCGACAAAATCAATTTTACTAATGAAAATTCTTGTTGCGTTTGTATTTTCTTACCTATCGGTTTCGGCGGTTTCGCAGGAGTTTGCCATTCAAAATACACGTGAAAATATTGCTTATGCTGGCATTCCTTGTTATTTACGATGTGTTGTAAATGGTTATCCTTCGAAAAGCGTTGGGCTTACCGCAGATAATGGTTTCATTAAAAATAACGGATCGGGGGATTTTGTATTTGTATCGAAAGAACCTGGTCCTGCTATTCTTACAGTATGGGTTCTCACTTTAAAAGCAAAAAAGAAAATAGGCACATACCCTTACCGAATACATAAGCCTCCTCCGCTAAAAGCTATGATCGGATCATCACTTGGTGGCTATGTCACTAATACATTTCTAGTCGCAATGGGGGGAGTGCGTGCAACCTCGTTTCCGGATTACTGTACTGAAAGTCCTGTTCTCATTGTTTCATTTTCAGCAAAAGCATTCTTCAATGACAGCTCCGTTTTCACTTTCGGGAATGCAGGCCCTCAATGGCAAGCTTCAAATATCACCAAATTGCAAACTCTTCGTCCGGGTTCAACTATAGTTTTCTATAACATTTTAGGCCGCTTTTATAATGGTAACATGCATAAGGCCGATGATTTAACATTCACAATAACTGACAACTTGAAAAAATAGTTTCATATCAGGACTACCTAATTAGGATATCAATTTAATGCTGTCGATCTAACATTTCAATAATTTAATTTACTAAATCCATGTCCACTGCCATTCGTTCATTTTTTGCCACCATTTTATTTACAACAGCTGCGTACGAGGTAAAAAAATAACTCACCTGAACCTCACCCTTTTTGAGAAATCCTACATGTGTACAGGATCGCAAAATTCTAGAACCTGGTTACCAGGTGACCATTAAACCAGGTATCAGCAGCGGCTGTGCTAACGTCGTAAGAAGTAGCCCCATCTTTGTAGATCTCGGCAAATAGCTTATCGCCTGCTACCATACGAATATCTGTGCTTAGGCGGATGGTAGGGTTGGTTTGTAGCACGGCCGTGGCACCGGTTACATACGGAACAGTCTGGTAGGTTGATGCGGCTATAAAGCTTTCAGTCCCGCGTATGATCGACATTCTGAGATATATTTTACTATCCTCTGCAGCGGCGATGTTCAATATCGCCTGCAAGTCGAAATGATAAATGCCATTTTCCGGTGCATAGAACATTGATGCAAATGGGTCATAATGGGTCAGCGAACTGTTATAAACAGTGGCTATATTGAATTCCAGCTGGCTCACAATCGAGCTATTGAAACTGGTTGCTGCTTTGAGACCAGCCGCTTTGAAGGCCACCGGATGTTGCCAGGTAGCGTTTCCCAATGCATCCTTACTTACCAGCGATGCGCCCGCCACAGGTGTGTTACCACGCAAACGCAATGCTCCGTTGACATCTAATTCTGTGGTGGGCAATAGGGTCCCGACCCCAACATTGCCATTAAGAACATTCATTGAAAATTTCCACCCCGAGACAGCTCCAAATATACCGACTGTGCTGTCGTTGATTGTACCAATAAAGCTCCTGGCAGGTTGGGTAACGCCATCATACCAGATACCCGCAGTTTGATTGCCTTTGTGTTGTACCCTTACCCGGCCGTTTATATCCAGGGGGAAGCCGGGCGTTGGGGTGCCAATGCCCACATTTTGCGTAAAGCCGCAAAAGGCCATAAAAACAAAAGTGCTGAGAACGAAAACCTTTTTCATGGTTGCTGTTTTGAATGCCATAAAAGTGGTTTAAACAAACCAGCTCAGAATATTTACCAAGGCGATATGTGCCATTGATAAATTGAGATGATCAAAAACTGATGTTTAAATGTTTTGCCGCTGGAAAAAATGATGAGATGCTATCTTGCGACCCCTCCGCCTGAGGTATTTAGCGATAATGATAATAAAAATTATTTCAACTCATTCTTCCCTGGTAGCACATGTTATCTCTACTTTCCGAATACAGCCTTAGCCAATGGCTGGCTATTTTACTGGCAGCTTTTATTATCGGGCTCTCTAAAGCGGGGCTCAAGGGAATTGACATGATGAATGTCACGATCATGGCCCTGGTATTTGGTGGCAAAACCTCTACAGGCGTGGTTTTACCATTGCTTTGCGTGGCCGATATCCTGGCGGTATGGTATTACAAACGTCATGTTCAATGGCCACATTTCCGAAAACTGATACCCTGGATGATTGTGGGTATATTAATAGGTGTATTTGTTGGAAAAGAAATAGATGAGGTATTGTTCCGCAGGATCATGGCGATCATTATTATCCTTACAGTTATTATTATGGTGTACCTGGAAACCAGGCGCAATCCATTGGTTCCAAAAAATATGCTGTTTGCCTCCACCCTGGGCCTTGCATCCGGATTTACAACTATGCTCGGCAACCTGGCCGGGGCATTTGCCAATATCTATTTTCTAAGCATGCGCATGAGCAAAAATGATTTTATTGGCACGGCTGCCTGGATATTTCTCGTGGTTAATTTATTCAAACTCCCGTTCCAGGTTTTCTATTGGCAAAACATTACAGCTCATACCCTTCAAACAGACCTCGTCTTACTGCCGGCCATGCTGTTGGGCTTTTTTATTGGTCTCAAATGCGTGGCCCTGATTAAAGACGACGGCTACCGGAAAGTGATCATGGTATTAACAATGGCCGGGGCGCTGGTTATTTTTCTGAAGTAAATGTGGATTGCCGGGCAGGAAGCAATTACCGGAAATCCATTTCCTCCTTCAAAGCCTCCACCACGTTAAATACAATCGGGCAAATAGCATAATGCTGCATAACGCTGAATAGACGTTGGTTAAAGCCATCTTTATGCAGGTGAGGAAATTCCCGGCAGGTATGAAACCGGTTTTCGTATACGGTACATTTATTTTCGCTTAGAAAATGGCAGGGGATGGTGTTGATGATACAAATACCAGCACTGCCTTGCTCCACATATTTATCATTCACCTCGGCTACAGATTTTCCAAGGTAAGCTGCCAAAGGTTCGAGTTCTTCCGGTTCAACACTAATCATAAATGATTTGCAGCAATTACCGCAAGCTGTGCAATCGATCTGCGGCGATATTTGATTATTGAGCCGTTGCACCCTTTCGTCCACTTCGTTTCCGTCATTCAGTTTCAGGTAACTGCGGAAATTTTGGTTCTCTTCCTCCCGCTCTTCGGCAAGCCTGGAGATGGCACTGAGGTTGGTTTGAATATAATGTGCCATATCGCCGGGATTAAAAATGAGTAACTAATTCCACGGCAAAGTAACAGCGTTGCCCAGATTTTATAGGATGTTGACCATTTTTAGCCTGCCCGCTCCCGAATACTCATTCAAACAGCCCTTTTGTAAATTCCTTTTCCGGCACGCAATTTGGCGTAGTATGTTTACACTGTCAATGCAAAACAACCCACACGGTATCACACAAAAACCATTCATTAAAAACAGAAACACCTAAGAACATCATGCAACCGCAAACATCGAACACCACCAAACCCATGAAAGTATTGATTCCGGTTTATGCCTTGCTCCTCGTAGCCCTCTACGGCATTGCAAGTTTACTGGCCTGATACACACACGTTTCGCCCCCACCCACCCGCAGACCCACACCTGCACACCAGCACATCTCACTAAAAACATTTGCCCCGCCTTCTTTATGGTGGGGCTTTTTAATGTGCCTTAGTTCTTTATTTCCCGGGCAGGTTATTTCCCTATATTTAGTAACTGCAAACCAGGCCACTCATATTTTATTTCTTTTGTGTCATCTTCAATTTTATTAGTGACGGTGTTTTTGCACAAACCATTATTCCCCGCTTCGAACATTTGGGTGTTAATGATGGATTACCGCATAGCTCGGTGAACAGCATCATCCAGGATAAAAAAGGATTTATGTGGTTCGGCACCCCCGATGGATTATGCCGCTACGACGGAAACGAATTGAATTCCTATAAATACAATGCTACAAGGGCAGGTGATGTCATCAACAATTTTGTAAGAGGCCTCGTGCTCGAAGACAAAGAAGGAAATATCTGGTATAGCAACGAAAGCGGTATATATAAATGGGATGTGTATAAAGAACAGGTGATGAAAGTGCGGCCATTTAAAAAAGATGAGTTTGGGAACGTCGACTTTAGAGCTACATATATAGATACAACAGGTTCCCTATGGCTTTTTAATGTGATCTACGGAATGTTTGAATTTGACGTTGCTACCGGTAGCTTAAAACGCTATCCCCTACCCGTGGCTACAAATACATTGACGTTTAAAATTGCCACCAGTGCGGTTGATGAAACAGGAAATATCTGGCTAAGGATTGTTTCTCATAATGAACCTTATTTTGTTTTTAACACCACCACGCACTCCTACTCCATTCAACTAGCACAAAATCCGCCACATGCCGTTTTTTTCACCAATTATAAAATGATCCAGGCATTTGATGACCGGCTTATTTACGATGATATAAAGACCGGTGAAACTGATACCGTATCCAAACTGATCAATCACAAAAACATTTCTTTCTACTCGCTTGATGGCATAAAAGATAACTACGGCAGGCTGTGGATGACCGCCCAGGGTAATGGTTTATTTTACTACGATGAGAAATACAACCGCTTCCAGGAATATCATCACGATAACTCAAAATTAAAATCGCTGCCATTCGATCTTACCACCTGCCTTTTCATTGATCGTAGCCAAAACCTTTGGATTGGCATGGATGGCGGTGGTGTGGCGAGATTGGATTTAAAACAACCTAAGTTTAATCTATTTCCTTTATCAGAAGGCGATTACCCGATACTCAAAGATTATTTTACCAAGTGCTTTTACGAAGATGAAAAAGGACGAACCTGGTTTGGTACACATACCAACGGGTTAAATATTCTTGATCATGAAAGCAGTACATTGGTCAATTACCAACACAAAAAAAACGATCCGACAAGCATTCCCGGTAATATCATTTCTGCCATACTAAAAGACAGGGATGGAAATATCTGGGTTGGAGGCAGCGGAGGATTTTCCATATTTAATGAAAGTAAAGGGACCTTTCATACCATAGAACTAAATGGACTGCCGTTGCTTTTTCCGGAGCGGAATATTTTTGTCTACAAAATGATTCAGTTAAAAAACGGTGATTTGCTAGCTGCCACTTTAATCGGGCTGGTCAGGATTACAAAACAAAAAAATGGAAGCTATGAAGGCGCTCATTTTAATGATGATCCCCGCACCCGGGGAGCGACCACAGACGTAGTGGAATTACCCAGTGGAACCATTTATTGCACCATCACAAACGTGGGATTTCATGAAATGACGCCACGGGTTAACGAGTATCAGACAGCGAACATTTTTTTAGCCGGTCTTGACTTGCGGAGTGTTCAGATGGATGAAGAAAATACTGAATGGTTATGGGTGGCCACGGGCATTGGATTGATTCACTTTAATACCAAAACAAAAAAACACACGGTTTGGAATGAAAAGAATGGGCTTGCCAATAGCTATGTATATGGCATGCTGGATGATGGTAAGAAAGGTTTCTGGCTTAGCACCAATGGCGGGCTAAGCTACTATAACAAGCAGGCAGGAAAATTTGAAAATTACACTTACCAGGATGGCCTGCAAAGCAATGAGTTTAATACGCAGGCATTTTATAAAAGCCCCAAAGGAACTTTTTATTTCGGCGGTATAAAAGGATTTAACTGGTTTAAGACCGGCGGCGTAAACATCGACCATATAAAGCCGGCCGTGGCTATCACAAAAATTGAGATTGGAGATGCTGTTTTTGAAAAAGATAGTGGGTTTGTAAGCTATCGTACGATAACTGTGACGCACGATCATAACGACTTCAATTTCCAGTTTGCCGCATTGGATTATACAAGGCCTGAAGCAAACAAGATGCAATACATGCTGGAAAACTGGGATGGCAATTGGATTACCACTGCTGCCAAGTCTGTACGGTATTCCAATCTACTGCCGGGGCACTACACTTTCAGGGTAAAAGCATGCAATGCCGAAGGCGTATGGAGTAATGAAGAAAGCATTTTCCTGATCATAAAAGCGCCTTTCTGGCAACAGCTATGGTTTCGTGTTACATCCATATTGCTACTGCTTTCTCTCATCATATTAATTACCTATGTCATCTCACAAGCTAAGGCAAAAAGGAAACTGCAACTCCTGGAAAAACAAATAGCCGTGGATAATGAACGAAACAGGATAAGCGCTGATATGCACGATGAGATTGGAAATGGGATTACCCATATAGCCCTGCTGAGTGAACTGATACAAACAAGAGAAAAAAATGTAGATGATATAAAAAAGGATGTGAGTACAATAGCCTTGTCGGCCAGAAAACTGGTACAAACCATGAGTGAAATTATTTGGGCATTAAGCCCTCAAAACGATACACTCGAAAGCCTGCTTGCTTACATCCGCGAACAATCACAGCAATACTTCGATGGTATGGAAATTGCTTTCGTTATTGACTTTCCGCAGGTAGTGCCTGATATTATTCTTAGCAACGAGAAGCGGAGAAACCTCTTTTTAGTAAGCAAGGAGGCCCTGTACAACGCCTTGAAACACTCCGGTTCTAAAAACATATTTTTAAGCGTAACCATCACGCCAACCCAATACTGTTTTTGTGTATCAGACAACGGCATTGGCATGTCGGCAGTTACATTAAAAACGGGTAGTAACGGGCTTAAAAACATGAAAAAAAGGATGCAGATCATTGGAGGCACCATCGAGTGGAAAATGGAAATGGGCGGAACCACGGTGGTATATTGCCTGCCCCAATAAAAGGCAACTACTACTTATTTCACATTATAAGCCAATTGGTAAAAACTACCTTTAAAATCCAATGACCCCGATATTAATACTTGAGGATGACGACAAAATACGCAATTACCTTGCCGCTCTGATTAGTGGATCCGGGGAGTTCGATTTAGTCGCAGGTTTTGAAAACGCTGAAGATGCCATGCTCTACTTCGAAAAAGGCTTGGGTAACCAGGTTGAAATAGTATTAACGGATATACAGCTGCCTGGTAAAACGGGTATTGAATTCACAGCCTGGCTAAAACCATTGCGACCCGATATACAGTTTATGGTGTTAAGTGTGTACGAAGATGCCGACAATGTATTTAAAGCATTAAAAGCGGGGGCATCGGGGTATATTTTAAAAAACACGCCAGCCACAAAATTATTAGAATCGCTCCATGACCTGCGCCAGGGCGGCAGCCCCATGAGCAGCCAGATAGCCCGCAAAGTAGTAAATGCATTCCAGGAGGAAGTATTATATATAGATGCCAAACAAAACTTATCCGACCGAGAAAAGGAAGTGCTACAATGGCTTTCAAAGGGATTTAGTTACAAAGAAATTGCTTCCCGGTTATTTATATCCATAGAAACGGTTCGAACGCATATCCGCAACATCTATGAAAAACTACACGCTTCTAATAAAATAGAAGCTTTAAGAAAAGCGGGGCTACGTTAGTTATTCTAAGCTTATTGGCACTTTCCCCTACTACTTTTTACACATTAATTGTTACGAATCCTGGATTTAGGTTTACGATTAATTGTTTTCACCTTGTTTTATAAACCAGTACAATGAAGTACGCCTTTCTTCTTTTAGCAGCATCTGCCCTTATTGTTTCTGCCGGTGCACAAACACATGCAAAATATTTCTCTGATGGACTTACAAAATCCTTAGCCAACGATCATGAAGGAGCTATTCGTGATTTTACCAAATCCATTGAAATTAACGCCCAATCCAAGGTGGCTTACGTGTACAGGGGCAAATCAAAACAAAAACTCGGGAACTATAGCGGCGCAATCCTGGATTTTACCCGGGCAATTGAAATCGACCCTTCTGCAATGTATGCTTACGGGTCCAGGGGTGATTCAAAATTGAGCATTAAGGATTTCACCGGAGCCATTGCCGACTTTGATAAAGTGATTGAAAAAGATCCAAAGGATGCTCGTGTGTATATTGATCGGGGATTTGCTAAACAGGAACTTAAGGAATACAGGGCTGCAATTCGGGATTATGACATGGCACTTCAAATCAAGCCTAATGAGACAGCATACTATAACCGGGCACTGTCAAAATCAAAAATTTTCGCTTTCCAGGAAGCAATTGGAGATTTTACCAAGCTGCTTGAACTAAACCCCGGCTTTGAAGGCGCACACTATTCAAGAGGTAATGCAAAGTTAAACTTAAACGATCTTGAGGGGGCTGTCGAGGATTATAACAAGGCTATTGAACTTAATCCGCAAGATGAAGGGGCAATGAATAACAGGAATGTCGCAAGGAAACGACTGTTGTTGAAAAAAAATAATACCGGTAGCACAGTCGTTGATAGAAAAAACACTGTCGCCCAGGTGCCGGCTAAGAATTTAACTGTATTGAAGCCGGAAGAAGAAGACACCTATTTTAAACTCGGAGTAAAGAAAGAGGCAGCCAGCGAATACAATGGAGCTATTCTTGCCTTTAGCAAAGTGATTAACCTCAACGCGGCGAATCATGAGGCATGGGGACATCGGGGCTATTCAAAATATAACCTTAAGAATTATGCAGGTGCCGTTAAAGATTTCGATAAGGCCATCGAACTTGATCCCGAATATGGTGAAAGTTATTGTTATCGGGGAGTGGCGAAGAACTTAGCCGGTGATAAAAAAGGTGGATGTATAGATCTAAATAAGGCAATTGAATTAGGCTATACAGGTGCATCTATATATTTATACATGTGCAAATAATGGTCTACACAACATTCCATTTCTATTCATCCATACTACTTATCTCACACTTTTTTCTAATCGCAATTAGCATAATCTTACTGCAACACAGCATATCAAATTCCTTAGCATAATCTAAAAAAAATCTATTATGAACAGTAAACTTTTCATTCTCTGCGTCATACTATTATGTGGCAGTTCCTCCTTTGCCAAAATATGGCGGGTAAATAACAACGGCGGCGGTGGCGGTGATTTTACCACAGCACAGGCAGCGAACGATAATGCGACGCAGCCGGGAGATACGATACATATAGAACCTTCTCCAAATTCTTACGGCAACCTTATCACAAACAAACGCCTCGTTTGGCTCAGTACCGGCGCTTTTATAGGAGTACATCCAGGCGATCAATACGCTCAAACACCGGGAAAAATAGGATCGCTTAGAACAAATGCAGGAAGTGAAAACTCGGTTCTTAGCCTATATATTGAAGGTGGCGCAAACATCTATACATCGAATATACGTTTAGACCGATGCTATACTGCGGGTGGAGGAATAACCGTACAAATCGCCAATCCCATCCCTAATAACTGCGTCATTATTAATTGCTATAACAACGGCTATATGATCTTTTATACCGGTACTAATCATTTTGTTTCGAACAACATTGTTACGTCTTATTTACTCTTAACTGACGCAGCGTCCGCTATCATACAAAATAATGTTTTTAATGCCATTGACAACTATTCCATATCAACCATTTTTAACTGTACACTCCAAAACAATATTTTTAATAAAGCAGTAGCTGGATACACTTTCACTAACTGTGTCGTACAATATAATATGAGTGGCTCCGGTGGTGTATTGCCAGCAGGCAATTTTAACCAGAATAATGTGGCCATGGCCAATGTTTTTGTAAACAATAGCGGTACCGATGATGCAGCTTTTGTGCTGAAAGCCGGCAGTCCTGCAATCGGTTCGGGCAATGCCGGAGATGACATGGGTGCTTACGGTGGCACTACACCTTTTAAGCTGGCCTTGCAACCTGCCATACCTGCCATCTATAAACTTACAGCACCCTTTGTGCCGGCAGGTAGTACTATGAATGTAACCTTTAGCACTAAAAGCAATAATTGATTCATAGACCCCGACCCTGGCCGGGACGCGTTTGTGTTCCGGCAATTTTTCATAACCATATAACTACCGTCATGCTCAAGATGCTTGTTGTAATAATATGCTGGTGTGGGTATATGCAGGCAACTGCACAACCCAACATAGTAAAGGCAGAGTATTATATTGATACAGATCCGGGCTTTGGGTCTGCCATAAATATCCCGGTTAGTGCAGTTATAAATGTTGCAGATCAAACCTTTCCTGTTTCGCTTGCTACTGTACCAGTGGGCTTACACGCCATTTTTATCCGTAGTAAAAATGCCAGTGGAATCTGGAGTCTTACCAACCCTTTATTTTTTTACAGGCAAACAGCAACAGGCGCCACTCCCAATATTACCAAAGCAGAATATTATTTTGACAACGACCCTGGCTTTGGTCTTGCCAACAATATTCCTTTGGCAGCGGGTACCGATATACAGGATATTAATTTTGATGGCGCCATTAGTTCACTACCGGTAGGCATACATGTATTATCTGTCCGCAGCCGCGATATCAATAGCCAATGGAGTGTAACCAACCAATTGGTATTCTTTAAAAAGACGGCTATCACCGTAGCGCCCAACATTACAAAGGCCGAATACTATTTTGATAACGATCCCGGCTTCGGCCTTGCTAACAATATTCCTGTAACTGCCGGTGCCGATATCCAGGATATTAATTTTGATGCGGCCATTGGTGCGCTCTCTGTGGGTATTCATATTTTATCTGTCAGGAGCCGCGATGCTATTGGCAAGTGGAGTGTTACCAACCAGTTGGTGTATTTTAAAAAAGACCCCACCATTACTGCACCCAATATCACTAAAGCAGAATACTATGTTGATAATGACCCCGGCTTTGGCTATGCCACCAATATCCCGGTAACTGCCGGGGTAGATTTGCAAGACGTTTCATTTGCGCCCGGCCTACAATTTCTTACCACGGGATTGCATATTTTAAATTTGCGTAGCTGCAATGCACAGGGCAAATGGAGTGTAAACAATCAATTGCTTTTCTACAAACAGCCCCCTGCGCCCGGTGGCATAACTGCCATCGAATATTTTTACGACAGCGAACCCGGTTTTGGCCAGGGCATACCCGTAGCCATCAACGAAATAAACAACCTTGCTGACTACCTGGTTCCCGTTAATATTACGGGCCTAACTGTAGGCCCGCACAATATGTATATTCGCAGCAGATCGTCCAACGGCTGGAGCATCACCAATATTCTTCCTTTTGATGTAAACACGACTGCAGCAACGCCTTTCATTAACATCAACAGCATTACCAACAAAGAGAATTGCACCTGGAATCAGTTCCGGATATCGTTTCATGCCACCGGAAATTATCTGCCTAATAATAAGTTTACTGTGCAGTTAAGCGATAGCAGTGGAGCATTCGGTGCCCCTATTAATATTGGCCAGGTTACCGCTCAACAAAGCAGCATCGTCAGTTGTCAGCTGCCGGCACACCTTTCCAGTAGTGGCAGCTACCGGCTGCGGGTCATTAGCAGTAATACAGCCGTTACAGGCGTAGCCAGTCTCGATTCGGTAAACATACATGACCGCCCGGAACTGGGTAATGACACCACCGTATTTATAGTATGTGCCAACGAAACGCTTAACCTGCTTCCACTGTATAATACGACTGGCCTTGTTTCCAACTGGAGCATTGTTACACCCTCACAGGCAGGCTCTGGCAACCACCAGTTGATTGTAACCAACATCTATGGTTGCCGGGACTCTGCAATTGCAACAGTCCGGCAGGATGTCTCATTCTGGACCGGTGTGGTAAGTACCAACTGGCATCTTGCCGCCAACTGGAGTACCTTAAAAATACCTACTGAAAAAACCCACATCATCGTTCCCGGATCCGCAGTACGTAGCTGTGAAATAACCGATGGGAACGGCTTTGCGGCAAGTGTCCAGGTAAAAAATGGCGGGGTGATCACCCTCCGCATTAACCATACATTACTGGTAACTGCCAATTGTAATCCGCTGCCAACAGGGTTATAGAAGGCCTGGCGGACTGGCTCAATCCAATGTTCTGTAAACAAAAAATCCCGCATTGCAACTGACCTGCATTGTGGGATTTTTTTCATCAATTTTTTTTAGTCGATCAGGCATCTTCCCTTCTTGTCATTTCACTCTCGTGAAATTGAATGGGATCGTATCTTTTCCGCCCTTGCTGTTTGGCCCAATAATAAAAGCATGAATCGTATTGGCATCTGCGAGGGTGTAGTTTATATCCGTGGGGAAATCATGTTCGGGGTTAGTAAACTGAACGCTTTTTTCGGTTAATAATGATGATACAAACTTAACGGCCTTACCATCGTTTTGGCCCTTAACGGTATTTTCAAAAACCCAGTTATTGTTTTCAGGGTAGGTTTTTGCCTGTTCGTTCCATGAAGTATCGTTCCCTTTTACACTAAAAGCGACAGACTGGTAAGTGCCGTTTTCGTTCTTTGTCCATTGCTCAAAACTTTTACCGTCTTCGCTTTGCCAGGTGCCTGTTAGTTTTTCAAACACTAATTGTTTCGGAACTTCCGGAACAACCGGGTCCGTGGTATTTGACGCATTGTTCTCCGGCGTGTTACAGGCCGAAATGCAGACCAGTAACGCAAAAGCAAGAATTGCTTTTTTCATGTACAGCTGTTGGGTGGAACTCATTGTTGGTGGCTTTATTTTATTTGACCGCAAAGTAGCCGGATCATCGCCACCAAAATTGTAAAAATGCGACAGCTCATTCAGCCGCCGCAAATAATGTTGCGAATTTTAGGTTGCCGGAAAAAAACAGCTTAGGGCTAACCCCCGTAAATTCTTTAAAGTCCTTTATAAAATGGGCCTGGTCGTAATAGCCATTTTCGTATGCCAGCGAGGTAAGGCTGGTAAATTTATTTTGATCCAGCATTTTAATGACAGCCTGCAAACGAACGATACGTGACAGTTGCTTCGGGCTCATGCCCACGGCTGACGTAAATTTTCTTTCGATATTCCGCCGGTTGATATTCATCTTATCGGCCAGTTCCAGCACTGTCAATTGTCCCTGCGATTGCAGGATCACGTCGACACATGCTTTTGTAATATTGCTTATGGTTTGTGGATCGGAAAGAAAGGATAATAAAAAAGCGGTGATTAGCTTAATCCTTTCCTGGTTATCGGTTACCGCCAATACGCTTTCTTCAAGCACCGTTCCCTTGTCTCCAAAAAGAACGGAAAGGCTCACCGCCTTGTTTTCCAGGTCAGATACAGGGATTTGTAAAAAAGGCATTAATCCGTCGGGATTGAACCGGGCAGCAACAATACCGCTAACACCCGTTGGTGCTATTTCTATATAATTTGTTATTTGCCCAAACACAAAACTCTTTGGCTGAATAATAGAAGTACCGTCTTCAAAATATTGCCGGAAATCATCACCATAATGGAAAATCATTTCCATACAGCCATCCGGAACCACCCGTTGCCGCTCCGGTTGTGAATGGCTCTCATCTTCCAGTGTCCAAAAGCATTTTACAAATGGCTGAAGTTCTTGTATGGGTGTATAAACCTGGTAGTCCATCTTTCGGAAAAGATAAAGAAATAACGGGCATCTCCCCGGCATTTGTAGAAAATATTCCCCGTTAAATAGCCATGTTCCGCCTGCTTTGCGTGAATATTTATGGCATGATTTTTAAAAGATTACCGGGTGTTAACCAATTTTATAAAAACAAAAAAAAGCATCATGCAAAAAAAAGTAGGCTTACTGATAGCTGTGGCCGCAGCATACGCATATTACCATTATACCCGACTTACACCTGAAGAAAGGAAAGACATTATGGATAAGGGCAAAGATTTTCTAAATAAGGGCATGAGCGGCTTCGGAAATTTATTCGGCAAAGCCACAGCAGCAGCCAATGGAAGCGGCAGTTGATTCATGGGCGCAATTACCAACCGGCTCCATAGAATGTCGCGTTAGAAAAAACAGGGGAATTGAATTCATTTCAATTCCCCTGTTTTTTTAAGGAAAGGCTGGCTTGCTGCCTTTTGCGTAATTACTGACGCTTTTTATATAAGGTAAAGGGGTAGCTAAACTGTACCCCAAAACAACTACCTCTGGAAACTGCAGTTACACTGTATTCTTTGGTGACACCGCCTATTTGTCTACTGTATTTCCAATCAACTCCAAAGTTTTTAATTAAACCAAACCGGGCAAACAGGTCTATATTAATCACAGGTTTGTTTCTTTTATTCAGAATGCTAACGCCAAACTTGGGTGAAATAAGAAAAACATTTTTTGAAATATACTTTTGATACTCATCGTACAACAGAATATTATCTCCATTGAAGCATGCGGAATAACCCAGGTTTAGACTTCCGTTTACGTTAATCCCCATTGTTTGAAGATGGCCGAAACCAACACCCAATGAATACTTGTAACTGCTGGAAAATCGCAACCAAAATAACCGGCTGGATTTTATGGTTGAATACCTGCCAAAATCGAGTGAAAAAAGTGTGTAATTGATTGCCGACTGCCCCCCTTTTATAATTGGAGAACAAACATCATTTTTTAATTTATTTTTAAAATTGCAGGCAGCATTTGCTTCATGAACGTTTACCTGCAGGAAATTGGAATTTCTAAATGCAAGTTCAGCAGACACCCCAACAAGCGGTGAAGTAAAGTCTAATAAAAATGCGTTCTTTAAACCGTCCTGGTCAGGAGATTTATTATAATACTTGCTAACCCCGCCTTCAAAAAAAATTATCGGGCTCAATTTAACTGAGGCTATTTGCGAAAAGGCCAGGATGGGCATTGATACCAAATTCAACAGCAATAATTTCATTTCAAAGTATTTAAAATCAGGAAAATATACAGGTGCATTGAGTGGAATGCACCTGTATTTGATATTCGTAGTGTATGACTAATAGCCATACTTTATTTCAAAACGAGCAGTCGTAATATTGCTCCAATCCAGTAATACCACCTGTCCGTCCCACCAGTACTTACTCAGTTGCCCACCGGCACCGTAAGAATTATAAGCATCATCGTAAATAATTGCCCGCCTCCATGGCCATAAAACGGGATTCTGTCCAACGGTGTACGGGTACCGGGTACTATACTCGAAACCGGACGATGCGCATGCCCGCTTCCCTTTTCTGTGGTACACTTTAAATATCATATTCCTATCCACCCAGGACCAAATTCCAAATAGTCCCTTTTTTTGGGAAACAGATCTTGCCGACAAGGATTTTACCAGGAAATTGTCCTGGTATTTTGCCCCATACTTAATCCTTCTCTTGTCAGCATAATTAAGTTCGTATTCTTTTACCTTGCCACCGTCTGGTGCATAAGGATCACATAGTAAATCGGGTGACGGGCCGGGTTCGCCAACACCGTATAATGCCATCATCATATCCGATTCAGGCAGAAACTTTTGGACACTCCCTGTTTCAATTCCATTGCGTAAGTCAGAGATTTCGGAAATATCTGTTTCATTAAGCACCAGGCAACGCTTCTGCACCTGGTCTATCTTGCAGATAAAACTTCCAACCTGTACGATACCATCCTGGTTTAAGAAGCTTGCAAGCACTGTATTAAATACAGAGTCCGCATTGTCTTTGGTATCCTGGTAGTTGGCGCAAATACTTTGTGTGGTACCCAAAGTGTCCAGCCATACATCCATGGTTGACGTATAGTTGCCCGTATTTCTTGCTGCCGCGTATATGGCATATTTATCGGCTTCACTAACTTGTAACAAGGTCAGCCAGTCCTGAACGGTGTGAAACTTAATCCAGTCATTTTGTACTGAATATCCAATATTGGATCCCCCGCCGCTATTAGCGGCCTGGCCTGGTTCCTGTGCTATCTGATCATGGTTTCCGGATACGGTTTTCCTGCAGGAATAAAAGCCCGATACTGACAATGTCACCAGTAGAAAGGCAATGGTTGTGGTTTTCATGGTTGTAATAATTAATTTGAAATTTTGCTTACTCTTTAATGCAGGTTTTCAGCTTCTCCTGTTATCAGAATGGCCATACTGAAATTTGTTGCACTAAAGTATTTTTCAAATTAACCGGCTGCAAAAGCGATACACCAATGGGCAGATTAAACCGACAAATAAAAATCAAAGAACTACATGTGACACCGAAGATTTTACACAGATACTCCATGCCCAGTAAATACAAGTAAGTACAGGGTGTCCCCTCCGCATCCCACCCCTGGTTTTGCCTGCGGCAAAACCTGTCCCCGCCAGCAGGGAATAATGCCGCAATGTCGCTGCGTCAATTTCGCAAGTGCTGCAATAGAGCATAGTAAATCAAGTTGGTTTTTTAAGCGGCTGCACACCTTATCATGTATACGGACTAACAAATCAAACGCTTAATCATCCTTTACTGTATCCTTCCCGTTTCGCTTTCGATACTGCTCCTGCGGTTTGCCCTGCGTATCTGCGTTTTGCCGAAACGATAGGTAAAGGCAAGGTTTATTGTTCGGCTGTCAAGGGCTAGTGTTGTGGTGTTTTGCAAACCATTGTAAAGCGTGGTTTTTTGGGTCACATAAGTTTTTAACAGGTCGGTTGTATTGAGCCTTAAGCTCCCCTTCTTTTTCATAATATCTTTACTAAAAGCCAGGTTTAACTGGCCAAAGCCTTTATACTTATAAACACCAGTGCTGTAAGGTAAATTATAGAAATAACTTATGTCAACCCTGCTGCTCCATTTGGTTATTGTAAAAGACTGGCTGGTATTTAAATAACAATTGATAGTGGATGCTGTGGAAGAGGCCAGTTCATCTGATTCAAACTCCGTCAACGAAGTGGAAATAAAGTTGCTGGTATTCCACCATTTCTTAACCGGCTTGTTGAACGAAACCGTTAGCCGATAGTGATGCCTGGTAGTTACATTATCATAATATTCAGAAATAACTTTGGTGACATTGTCCTGCTGGTATAAAGACAACATAAAGTCATTCGTTTTGGTATACCCAAAGTTTACAAACAACATGCTTTTATACCCATAGCCCAATTCCCAGCTGTTGCTGTACATAGGCCTTAGATTGGTGTTGCCCCTGAAATAGTTAAGCTGCCCGCGAAATACTACAAATGGGTTTACAAAACCATACGCCGGCCTGTCGATGCTTTTGCGGTAGCTAAGCGTCCACTGGTTACTTTTTCCAGGTTTATAGGTAATGCCAAGGCTGGGGAACCAATCCTGGTAATCGCGTTTGAATGTGCTATCGATGGTGACGGAATGCCCTTTCACATGGGTGATTTCTGTACGCAGGGCGGCTTCGGTTTCCCATTTGCCGAAGGTTTTACTGTATCCTGCATAAACCGCATTGATGTCTTCGTTATACTTAAAATAATTAGTTCGCAAAGGGTCTTTTGCCCAATTGCTGCCATCACCCACCTCCCAGCGTACATCATTATCGGTACGCACAAAAGAGGTTTTAAAACCGGCTTCCAATTTACCTTTCCACAGGGGCTGGGTATAGTCTGCTGAAAACGAATAAATGTTGAGGATGGTCGGCGAATTGTCCCTGCGGTATTGATTCGGCTGGTAACTCGTACCGTTGGAGGTAAAACCGGTAAAGAAATCATCAGACCATTGTTGTTCGTAGTTGTAATAATCTGCATTTAATACCAGTTCCTTTTCGCCACTGGTATCCAAAGCTGTCTTGTAAAACAAATTAACCGATGGGCTGCTAAAAGTGGCATCACCCGTTGTCCTGGTAGAAGTCACTGAATCTACAACAGACTTGCTGCTCCCCATTTTGCTTTCCGCGGTTACGCTACGATAACGGTAATTGGTAAAGCCTCTTACCAGCAGACCAAAAGAAGTTCTCTTATTAATATTCCAATCCATACCTGCTCGGTAACTATTGTTATTACGGCTGCGGTAGTCCGTTTCGTTTTCATTGATGTAAATGAGTTTATTGGTACCGGTCACCCTTTCATAAAGTGGCAGGTAGCGATTGGCATTGTGGCTGTAATCGTAGCCTCCATATAGATTCACTTTGCCGGATTTGTAGTTCATATCCACACCGGCATTGTATTTCAAATACCGGCTGGAGCCGATTCCTGATATGAATGTCCCATTGTAGCCAGGCTTATTTAAACGGATGGTTTTAATATTGATCACCGCGGCACCGGCTGCATCATACCTGGCAGACGGGTTACTGATCAATTCCATTTTTTCTATTTGCTTTGCCTGCATGCCGCTGAGCATGATCCTTAATTGTTCGCCGCTAAGGTACTGGCGCCTGCCGTCTATGTATACGGTAACTGATTTCCCGTTTAAACTTAACGACCCTTCATCCTCTGCCTGTACACCGGGAGCCTGTTGGAGCATTTCCCAGGCAGTGTTCCCCGCACTTAATCCGCTTTCTGCAATATTCATTGTCAGCTTGCCCGGACCCATAGTTATAAATGGCTTGGTGGCAACCACCTTTACCGTTTTCAAGCCCTTTATGTCCAGTAACATTGAAATTGTTTTTAGATCAATGTCTTCTCCGGCAATTTTGATGGTCTGCACAGCAGGTATATACCCGGTGTAAGAAGCAGAGAGTTGGAAACTGCCTTCGGGTAGAGAAACTTTAAACAAGCCGTCTTTTGAAGTGGATGTAGTCGCCAGCACTTTTCCGGATTGGCTGCTGACTGTAACAGATGCGCCGGGCAGGGTCACTTTTGTCAAAGAATCTACTAACCGTCCTTTAACTAACACCTGGCTATTCGCAGATATGGATAGCAAAAAAAAGACTGTAAGAACGTAAATACGGTTCATCATAGAAATTTAATCCGAATATAGGCGCCACGTGTTGCAGAAAAAATTAATTACACCAATATTGCTATTGTGGGGACGGATTACTAAAGAGCTGTCCGTGTTTTCTGGTATTAAAGCTGTGCCGGCGTTTTTAACCAAAACTTTTACCAACGGTAGCTTTTGGAATCGATTCTGCGTCTATTTTTACCGATCTAAAAAAACTTAACAATGAAAAAACTATGTATTGCTTTGGCGTCTTTGTTTTCAATAGGCTTTGTATCGGCTCAAACGGCAGACGAGGTGATCACCAAACACATTGAAGCCATGGGTGGAAAAGAGAAAATTGAAAAGATCCAGAATGTAGTAATGGAAGGTAGCCTTACTATACAGGGAGCGCCGATAGCTGTGACCCTAACACAGGTACAGGGTAAATTATCACGCCAGGATATTAATGCAATGGGTATGAAAGGTTACGATTTTGTAACAGACAAAGAAGGCTGGACTTTTATGCCTTTCCAGGGTATGCAAAAACCGGAACCAAAAACCGCAGAGGATGTGAAAGAAAGCCAAAGCGACCTGGATATTCAGGGCCCGCTTTATAACTATGCAGCCAAAGGCCATAAGGTGGAATTATTGGGTAAAGAAGATGTAGAAGGGACAGAATGCTTTAAAATAAAGGCTACACTGGCTAGTGGAAAAGAAGTTACTTTTTTCCTTGACCCGGCTTCTTACCTGATCGTACGTGCCAAGGAGAAGAAGAAGTTCAACGGCCAGGAAATGGACTTAAGCGTCGATTTTTCTGACTACAAAGACGTGGAAGGCGTTAAGATGGCGCACAGCGTTACCCAACAATTTGGAACCGTAGTGATGAGCTCCATTAAAGCGAATCAAAACATCGACCAAAAGTTATTTACCCATGAATAACATTTGATCTAAAAGTGTTATCCTGCCCTTCATAACGGCAGGATTTTTTTCTTATACCAGAAACTAATTGCAATGAAAACACTATTATTTACGGCGGCAGTATTGTCGGCCGGCCTGTCTTCTTACGGTCAAACCAAAGTTACATCCGCCACCTTTGGGATGCTCGAGGCCCGCTGGCTCGGCCCCGGGACTATGAGTGGTCGCATTACCGATATTAAAGGGGTAGATACCGAACCTAAAACCATCTACATAGGCACAGCGGGTGGCGGTGTTTGGAAAACCACCAATGCAGGCGCTTCCTTTAAACCCATTTTTGATAAATATTGCCAAAGCATTGGTGCGCTGGCCATCGATCAGCAGAATCCTAAAACCCTGTATGTAGCTACAGGTGAAAGCAATATGCGCAACTCAGTTTCGATCGGCGACGGGCTCTATAAAAGCACCGATGCCGGTGACAATTTTACCAAAATCGGACTGGACAGCACGGAGCATATCTCCAAAATTTTAATCGACCCAAAAAGCAGCAGCACGATCTACGTAGCTGCCCCCGGCCCGTTGTGGAGCGACAGCAAGCACCGTGGTCTTTATAAAAGCGAAGACGCAGGCAAAACCTGGAACAAGATCCTGTACATCAGTGAAAAAGCAGGCTGCGCCGATATCGCCATTGATCCTACCGACCCAAAAATCATTTATGCGACAACCTGGGAGTTCCGCCGCAAGCCGTATGAATTTAATAGCGGCGGGGCAGGCAGCGGCGTATATAAAAGTGTTGATGGTGGCAAAAACTGGCGTAAGATCCAAAGTGGCCTGCCGACCGGCATTTTCGGTCGTGTAGTGCTTACACTGGCCCCGTCATCCCCAAAAAACCTGGTAGCTATTGTAGAAAGCGAAAAAACAGGCCTTTTTATCAGCGACGATGGCGGTGAAAACTGGAAAAGCCAGAGTGCTACCATGAACGTAGTGAGCCGCCCCTTCTATTTCTCCACGTTGGTTATCGACCCAAAAGATGCAAAAAGGGTGTACCGGCCGGGCTACCAGTTTAGTTACAGTGCAGATGGAGGTTATAGCTTTGCCGATGCCAGCAGCGATGGAGGCTCAGTACATGCTGACCATCATGCATTGTGGATCAATCCTCAAAACACCAGCGAATTATGGTTGGGCACTGATGGCGGCGTGTACTACAGTTTGGACCGAGGTGCTACCTGGGCCTTTAAAGGGAACCTGCCTGTGGGCCAGTTTTATCATGTAGCGGTAGATAACAACCAACCCTATCGCATTTACGGGGGTTTGCAGGATAATGGCAGCTGGGTGAGCCCAAGTGCTTCTCCCGGCGGCGTTACCAATGCCAACTGGAAAGATATTTATGGTGGAGATGGGTTCTGGACCATCCCTGATGGCACTGACAACAATATAGCCTATGCTGAATACCAGGGGGGAAATGTGGCCCGTATCAATCTCACTAATAATAAAGCCGTAAGCATTCAACCCACCAAAGGCCCGGCAGATGAAAAGTTGCGCTGGAATTGGAATACGCCGCTACATAACGGAGCGGCCAACCCCAGGAACCTGTATATGGGTGCCCAGTACATTTTTAAGAGTACAGACAAGGGCCGCAACTGGACCCGCATCAGCCCGGACCTTACTACCAACGACAAGGCAAAACAACAGCAGGATAAAAGTGGAGGATTGAGTGCCGATAATACGTCTGCCGAAAACCATTGCACCATTTTTACCATTACCGAAAGCCCGCTGGATAGCAATATGGTATGGGTAGGAACCGATGATGGAAATTTACAGTATACTCTGGACGGTGGTAAAAACTGGACCAATGTGGCAGCGAACTATAAAGCAGCCGGCATACCCGCACAAACCTGGGTAAGCAGTATTGAACCAAGCCGCCACGATAAAAACACCGTGTACGCCACGTTCGACAACCATATGTATGGTGACATGAAAACTTATGCAGGTAAGAGCACCGATCTCGGAAAAACATGGACCATGTGGAAAAGCGATGAATTTACAGGCTTTGCACACAAGATAAAAGAAGACCGGGTGAATAAAGACATGCTGTTCCTCGGAACAGAATTGGGTCTTTTTGCCACACTGACCGGCGGCGCTGACTGGTTCAGGCTGAAGAACAATATCCCCTGGTATGCCCTTACAAGGGATATACAGATACAGGAAGCCACCAACGACCTGGTGATAGCCACCCATGGTCGCGGGATATTGGTGGTTGATGATATTTCGCCCATGCGCGGCATGACAAAGGACGTAATGGATAAGGATGTCGTGTTATTTAAGAACCGCTCTATGATACTGAGGGATGGCGAATTTGGCGGTGGCGGTTTCTCGGGTGCCGGCGGATGGAACGGCGGCAACCCGCCTGCGGTACAACCCATCCAGTTTTACCTGAAAGACCGGGTAATGAGCGGCGAAGTAAATGTTGAAATTTTAGATAAGGACGGAAAACTGGTGCAAAAAATACCGGGTAGTAAACGCAAAGGAATCAACAAGGTTTTCTGGAATCTTCGCAAAACACCACCTAAAACGGCAGAAGGTGGTACAAAACTGGACTACAGTGGATTTACAGCCCCGATGATTTTACCCGGGGAATATACCGTAAAGCTTAAAGTTGGTGATAAAGAATACACCCAACCTTTAACAGTGGAGAATGATAATAAAGGAGAAATGACTTTAGAAGACAGGAAAAAGCAATATGATGCCTCGATGGTTCTGTATAAAATGCAGGAAGACCTCGCAGTACAGGTGGATTCTATTAACAAGGTGCAGAAATTGCTGAAAGACAATATGGAAAAGATTCAAAACAAAAGCAATAAGAAGCTGGCGCAGGAATATCTTGACAAACTGGAGGAACTTCGCAGTACGTTACTTGCCACGAAACAAAAAAGCATTTTTGCTGATGAGAAACAACTGCGTGAAGAAATTAGCGAAGTGTACAGTGCTGTGGCCGGTAATGAGACTGCCCCTAGCAATATGCAGACAGAACGAATTACCACGTTGAAAGAGGAACTGAAAAAGAAAGAGGAATCTGCAAAATCCATCATGGATAAATACCATGTGCCCATGATGAAAATGTTTGAGAAAGAGAAGATCTACACAGGGCCTAAACTGCCTGTAAGTGGGGCTGGTATATAGCAATGGTCATTGGGTCATTAGGTCAATGGGTCATTAAGTTACACGCAACCTCATCGTTGATCAATGATTTAAATGACTAATGACCCGCTTTTCACCGGAAATCGAGTAGGAAGCAGGGGATTATTTCCCCTGCTGTCCTCTCACACCACCGTAC